>CAYQQU010000029.1:0-64983 GCA_964419545.1 uncultured Saprospiraceae bacterium
CCAGCACAATCTACACAAGCATAAGCCTCGTGGAGCACTCCACGGGGCTTTTTGCATTTACGCTCCGGCCAATCTTCTTCCGTTCTACTGCTCTTCCGTTCTACTGTTCTTCTATTCCCGCTCATCACACCGCAAACTGAGAAGTTCAGCCCTCCAGTCAGGGCGTTTTAACCCCACCCTTAGCCCTTAACCCATATTATTCTAGAATTCTTCGTGATGAGAATCCATGAATAATCCGGGTTAAGAGTGCTTTCATTGCCGTACACTTTTAAGTTACGGGAAGTTCTTTGAAAATTGGAAAGAAAGATTAAGTGCATGTCTGGCATAAAATCGAATAGCCCGCAGGCCAATCTGGAACACAGACAAGCTGTCAATTCTGTCTTTGCGGCAGAACTTTCCTAAGATGGCCGAATTTCGAGCATCAAACTCAAACAAGATGCAGATGATAAAGGCCAGGCAAGCGACGATGAGTAGATTGAAAAGTGTCTGAGGCTCTTCAATTCTAGTTTTATGAATGTGGAAGCCGCGAGATTTTATATCCCCGAAAAAGGTTTCGATATGGTATCTCTTGCGGTAATAAGTTTCAGCTTGGGGGCCATATTCCAGACTGGTTAATAGATACAAAGGCCTTTCATAACGGCGCCTGTCGTGCCAGAACAAGCCATTGACCGGCCCGAAGCCTTGCTTGGTCACATACATTTGGGGCAGAAACAAGCTTTTTTGGCCTGCACCTGCGGCTAAATGGCCAAAGGCCGAAGCGTCTTGCATGTCCGGATTATCGGCCAGGAGGGTATCCTTAGCCGTTTTGAGAACATAGTGCCAGCCGTGAGCCAGGCAAGCCAGTTGCAACTGATGGCCGTCGAATTCGGCATCTCCTAACAGGATAATCCGGCAATCTCGTTCCAGGACGCTGTCCAATAACATGGCTACTTGCTTGATAATGGCTACATGCATGTGTTCGGGAAAATGGCCTTTGGGCGCCTTGCGAACCACCCAGCAAATAGGAATGGCTCGTTTGCGCCACACCAGACTAACCATCAGCGCCATACAGTCTTTTCCCACACAAGAGCCGTCAATGGCCAGAATTAACTCCCCGGTCTTACTCAGGGAGTGTAGAATCGGAAGCAGATAGGGTATAAAGTGCACCGTGACATCGGTCCATTTGTTCTGCAACCAACGTTTGGCCTTCTTGACCCGGCTTTCCAGGTCAATAGGATCTTCCAGGTGGCGACCTATCTCTGACAAAGAGGCCCGGCCACCTTTGATCAAGGCACCCAGTAAGCCGGCTAATACCGTTAATCGACGCAAGGCATTGCCTTGAGGCACTTCACATTGATGTTTTATCAACCATTTTTTAGATCTTTACAGAACGACATTTTGCAAGGGTTTTCTGTAAAGATTTTAAAATCTCAGAAAACCCTTTGTTTTTGTCTCTCTTTCCAAATTTTCAATGAACTTTTTGCCGAACTAAAAGTGTACGGCAATGAATTCTTTAAGGACAAAAGGGGAATAGAGAGGTTGCAGAAAGCGAAGAATTCAGCCGCCGCTCAAAAATTAAAACTTTCCGGCAAAGCGAGTTGTTCGATTGCAAATCCCGAACTTTCTACCATGGATAAACACCAGTCACTGGCCCTGCGCCTGGAACTCATTTGGTGGGTAGCGACTTTGCTGGTCGCGGCCGGCGTCTTGTACCCCATCCTCACCCGGGTGCAGTACTACCCCTTTACCTTCGATAACGCCTTGTACATCATTACTTTCATTACCGTCACCCGCTATATCTTCCTGCTTCGCCACACTTTCCTGGCGCGCCGGCAGGTCCTGAAGCTGGTGTTGATCTTCCTTTTTCTTCCCTTTATATTTTACCAGGTACAGCAGCTCAATTACTTCCAGACTTTCCTCGACGAACAAGGCTTCGACACGCTGATCGGCAACCTGCCCCTGGCGCAACGCGACGGTATGGCGCGCTTCATTCACAGCCAGATGCTCCTCTTCGGCGTGGGCAGCATCATCAGCTCGGTGCTCTTCCCGCTGCGCTTGATCGTCTCGGTATGGCGCACGCGCAACCTGAATACGGTTTAACGTCAGCAAGAATGGCCGAAAGGTGAACTACCGCAAGCTGGAAGTAGCCGGTCAGCTGCCGCCACTGCCTTCTTCATCATCCGGTTTGTCGAAAATGGTAGCCGGCGTCTCCTCGCGTTCTACGGTTTCCTGCAATCCATCCATAAACTGCACGGTATGGTTCCAGAAATCGTTGAAAGTGGGCTTGAGCACCTTGCCCGCATCCCAGACATAACCCGGAAATTCGATGAGGTACTCGTACGTCTGGGATTGGGCTTTGACCGATTGGGAAATCAGGTGAGAACGGTCGCTGAACCAAATCAATACACTGAACAGCAAGGTGTTGAGCGCAGACAGCAACAGCCCTCCGGCCAACTGGTTGATGACATTGATATTGGCGGCCTGCAGCACTCCTTCCAGCCCGCGGGCCAGCATGCGGATCGCAAACATGGTGAGCACGAAGGTGACCAGAAAACCCGCCAGGAACATAAAGGAACTCTCGCTGTCGAAGGCGGTTTCCAGAAACTTGGTCATGGCCGGTGAAAACTTCACCGCGGCCATAATGCCGATGAGTACGGATAGCACGGTGAAGATCGTCTGGATGATCCCCCGTGAGAAACCCAGGTAAAAACCAAAACCCGCAACGGCGATGAAAATGATGTCTATGGCCATAATAAATTCAGCAATAACCGATTAAGGTTTAAAAATACGCCAACTCCGACAGAATTAGGGCGTATTTTCGATAAAATGACCGTAACTTTGTATCAACTGTTTTCCGGAGGCCTGCCGCACCTTGATCAAAACGAATATATCAACATCTCATTAATCCATTCAGTTGCTTTTTTGATTTGCTTAATCATACCGATCGGATTTACTAATTTTGCTTATAATCAATCAAAACCGATTATGAAAAAAATGATCCTCCTTTGTTCTTTCGTCAGCTTCCTGGCCGCGCCGCTGCTGGCGCAGGATTCGCCGGTATTCGTGCTCGGCGAACAGGAAAAGAAATACGAGCAACTCACGCGCGACTATAGCCAGTCGCTTCTTACTGCCTGCGACAACGACATGCAGGTGGCTTTCGATAAATGGCTGGAAATGATGCAGGCCATGGAGGCTTACGCCAAAAAGATCAGGTTCGACCTCAACGGCGTCAGCGTCTGGTTTCACGTTTTCTGGAGCCCGGAAGGCAATATCGACAACGTTGGGTTCCTCCTGCGGCCCAATTCCCGCAATATCCCTAATGCCGATCTCGCCGCTTTTCTTTCTTCTTTCATAAAGCGCTACCAGTTTCCGGTAACCAGCGATCAGCCTTTTTCACACTACACCGGCGCCACTTTCCCGACTTTCTCCCAGCGGGTCGGTGATGAGTGATCGCTGCCCCATGCCGCTGAAAGGATGAAAAAATACACCCTGTTCGCCGGCAGGGGCTTCCCTTTTTTCTTTATGTTCGCATTAAAGTAAATATAAGACTCATGATCAAGATTCTGGCCAACGACGGTATTCATCCGGACTGCAAAACGCTCCTCGAGGAGGCCGGATACCACATCGATTTCGAAAAGATACCGGATGAAAAACTCCCCGAAGTATTGCCGGCCTATGACGTCATCATCATCCGCAGCGCTACTTCCATCAACCGGGAACTGATCGATCGTTGTCCGGACCTCAAAATTATCGCTCGCGCCGGGGTCAGCCTCGATAATATCGACGTCGAACACGCCCGCGAAAAAGGCATCACCGTGCTCAATACACCGGCCGCCGCCGCCCATTCGGTCGCCGAACTGGTATTCGCCCACCTGTTCCTGCTGTCGCGTCGCCTCCACCTCTCCAATCGCGAAATGCCGCTTAAGGGAACAACGGACTTCAAGATGCTCAAAGAGGCTTATTCCGAAGGCGTACAGCTGCGCGGCAAAACGCTGGGCATCATCGGCTTCGGGCGCGTCGGGCAGGAGGTGGCCCGCATCGGCACCGCCCTGGGGATGACCATCATGCCGGTCGACCTGATCGTCCGGGAAGCGGATATCGATATCAATGTCTTTAAAAGTGAGGACGTCAGCCTCCACGTGCGCGTTCAAACCTACGACCCCCAGGAAGTGCTGGCCAAAAGCGACTACCTGACCATCCACGTTCCCTTCACCGGCGGCAGACCGCTCATCGGCCCCGAGGAGATGACGAAAATGAAAAATTCCGCCATCTTGGTGAATACTTCCCGCGGCGGCGCGGTCGACGAGGCCGCCCTGCTGCAAGCCCTCAACGAAGGCCGGCTGGGCGGCGCCGCCCTCGACGTTTTCGAGAACGAGCCGGTGCCCCGCCAGGAATTGCTCAACCATCCCCTGATCTCCGTCTCGCCCCACATCGGTTCCGGCACCCTGGAAGCTCAGGCGAATATCGGACTGGAACTGGCGGATAAGATACTGGCGTTTTTTGGGGATGATCAGTGAAGGGGTGTGAGTGTGAGTTTGGGTGTGAGTGTGAGTGTGAGTGTGGGTGTGGGTGTGGGTGTGGGTGTGAGTTAAATCATCTCTTCAGAATTTTGTGTACGGTCCGGTTGCCGCCTCGCATTTGGAGGGTGAGCAAGTAGAGGCCGGGGGGCAAATCCATCAGTGAAAAGGCCGGATTAAAAGCATTGACCACCCGGTGGATTACCACCCGGCCGGAAAAGTCGGTGATGGTTGCATGGCGGACCTCCTGCTGGCCGGCAATGGTAACCCGCCCGGTCGTCGGGTTCGGAAAAACGGTAACGGGCAATTCCGGTTCGTTTTCCTCCGCCGTGCTTACCGCCGGGTCGCAGCGCGTATGTTCGCTGAAAAACTGCCAAAGCTCAACGCCGGCCTGCATATCCTCGTTGGTCTCTCCGGCCAGCAATTCGTAACTGGCATTTTCCACTCCGGGCCAGGTATGGCCGCCGTTATTGATCCGGAATAATCTTACATCCGCGTTGCAGGTGCAATCCGTATTATCGAAACGGGTAACGGTCGAGTGGTCGGTGGTGTCGGTATCGGGAATTGCTTCGGCGGGTAGGGTCGATTGGCAGTCATTATTGGCAGTCCAGAACTGGACTAGCGTATCCATACTTACAACGGGCGTTACATCGCCCTGCATCGGACCTCCGGCATAGGGCACGAACGGATCCGCCGTCCCCATGACCAACAGCATGGGAACGGGGCGACCGGGATGACAATTGGCAAAAAGCATCGTATCCATGGTGCTGCCCAGGCTGGCCATCGCGGCAAACTGCTGATTGGCCTCGCACGCGATGCGCTGAGTCATAAAACCGCCGTTGGAAAAGCCGCTGAGGTAAACGCGGGCGCTATCGATGGCGTAATCGGTCAGGAGGGTGTCGATCAGGCTGTTGATAAAGCCGACATCGTCGATCCCCGCATCGTCGGCTGAAGTACCCCGGCCGTCCGCCCAGCTGAAACCGGAAGGCTCGACCGGCGCGTAGCCTTCGGGGTAGACCGCGAGGAAGCCGAAAAAGTTGGAGACCAGGTTCAGCAGCGTGAACCCCTGCGCCGACTGGGCATTGCCGCTGCCGCCGTGGAGGAAGACGACCAGAGGCGCCGGCCCGCCGTTACCGGGATTGGGTGGAATATGAACGATGAATTTTCTCTGCAATGCTTGATGCTCCAAACTATCATGCACATTCACCTGCCCGAATGAACAGGGCCCTAATGCGAGCCACAAAACCAAAAAATATATCCGCTTACCCATAAACCAGCTTTGGCTTTTGTGACTAGCTGATCCCGCCGTGGTTTAATCACTACCCTAAAAACCGCGCGCCATGCCTCTGCATAAATAATTCCTCCAACTCATCCGGTTAAAACCGGGACAGAAACCGATAATAGTCCCGGTCATCCCTACATCCTACTCATCCTGATAAAACTTCCGCCCCTCCCGCGCCATCTTCCGCAGCAGCGGGCTGCACCGGTAGCGCTCCTCCAGGTACTCCGCGTGCAGGCGGTCCATGGCGGTGACGCAGGATTGGATCCCCACCTCATCGGCCCATTGCAGCAGGCCCTTCGGATAGTTGACGCCCTGGGTCATCGCGCGATCGATATCGTCGCGGCTGGCGATATTGAGATAGAGGGTATCGGCGGCTTCGTTGATCAGCATGATGACGATGCGCCACATCAGGGCCTTGCCCTGTTCCTCGTCGCGCCGGGGTTCCGGGTTGACGGCCCCTTCGCGGTAGTCGTAGAAGCCGCGGCCCGATTTGCGGCCCAGGAAGCCGGCCTCCACCAGTCGTTTTTGGGTGAAAGCGGGCTTGTAACGAGAGTCGTAGAAGAAAGCTTGAAAAACCGTTTCCGTTACCGTGTAGTTGACGTCGTGCCCGATGTAGTCCATCAGGGCGAAGGGGCCCATTCGAAACCCGCCGATCTCGGTCATCGACCAGTCGATGGTCGCCGCATCGGCCAGTCCTTCTTCCAGGATGCGGAGGGCTTCCCCGTAGAAGGGCCGCGCTACGCGATTGACGATAAAGCCCGGCGTATCTTTGGCCTGAACGGTGGTTTTACCCCAGTTGCGCATGATCGTTTCGGCGCTTTCCCGCACTCCCGGTGCGGTCTGGATGGCGGGGATCACTTCTACCAGCTTCATCAGGGGCGCCGGATTGAAAAAGTGCAACCCGATGGTGCGCCCGGTATTCCGGCAGGCGCCCGCGATCGCCGCGATCGGCAGGGAAGAAGTGTTGGAGGCGAGGATGGTCTCTTCCGAGACGATATCTTCGAGTTGCTCGAAAACGGCCCGTTTGATCTCCAGGTCTTCGACAATGGCTTCGATGACCAGTCCGGCGTCTTTGACCGCGAAAAGGCTGTCGGCAAAATGAATGCGCCCCAGCAGCGCCTCGGTATCCGCCCTCGTCATTTTGCCTTTCTCCACCAGGCGGGCCAGCACGCGCTCCAGCTTGGCCCGGGCGCGCTTCAGCGCCGCGGGGTTGTTGTCGTATAAAAAGACTTCGTGGCCGGCCGCCGCCGCCACCTGGGCGATGCCGCTGCCCATCGAGCCGCTCCCGACGATGCCGATCTTGGTGGATTGCATATTTTTCCGCTTTTATTCAAACCCAAAGTAGGAGAGAATTTTGGTAAAAACAAAAAAAGAAAAAGGCTTCCGGTATGTCGGAAAAAGGGTTTCCCGGCGAACCCTTTCCCGGCTTACTTGCTTTATTTTTAGTACATTCAAAACAAAAACATCAACCAATGAGAGTACTGACTTTGCTACCTGCCGTGCTGCTGTTCATCGCACCTGTACTGGCGCAGGACACCATGCCGAAAGAGGTCATGAAAGCCCTTAACAAAATGTATCCGGGCGCCAACGTCACGGATTGGGAAGCGGAAATTTACGAAGTAGAATACGAGCTCGACGGCGCCGAACACGAGTCCGCTTTCACCGAAGAAGGGGAATGGGTATATACCAAGACCGAAATCACGACCGCCGACCTGCCGGCAGCGGTCCATGAGGCCGTCAGCGCCCAGTACGCCGGGTACAAGATCGCCGAAGCAGAAAAGATCACCAGCCCGGAATGGGACCTGGCTTACGAAGTGGAAATCTCCAACGGCAAAGAGGAAATGACGCTCGTCTTCAACCCCGACGGCAAACTGATCAAGGAAAAGAAAGAGGCCGCGGAAGACGATGACGAAGAAAAAGAGAAGCAAAAAAGAGAGCGTAAGCGGAAGAAGAACAAAAGCGGCCAATGATCATGAAACTTTTTGCACAGGGGAACACCCCTGCGCAACAAGTCTGTTAATCAGGGCTGATTGTCGACAAACAGGCTGGCGTTGGCGAGGTCTTCGACGGTATAAATGTTAAAGTACTGTTGAAACAATTCGGCCTTCGCCGGTCCTATCCCTTCGATAATGCCTACAGGCGCGTCGATCAGCTCTTCCGGAGATTTGCTTTCGTAATTAAAGTCTACGAAAGTGCCCAGCACAATAGCGCTCCCGATCTCGTCTCTGAAAGCGGCCTGAAGCAGGCGGGCGTAGTGGAAGGGGTTGTATCGTTGTAAATCGCCTAAGGTGCGAATGCCTATTTTGATCAGGGCCTGGATCTGATCAGAGGACAGGCTGCCGATATCGAATACGGAAACGAGGTCGGGGTAGTTTCTTTCGTCATTTTTTTGCTCAGACATGGCGATTTGGATTTGGTGATGCAGCGATCAAGGTACGGTTTACCCCGGATTATTCATGGCTCATTCGAAAAATAAGATATAGCCCGACGGCTCCGGGATTTGCTCTGGTGGCCGTGCGGCAAAATGCCGGCCGAAGCCTACCCATCCTGCCGTGCGAACACCCGTCGCAGCAGCTCCGTCGTCCTCGCAGCTACATTCTGCCGGATATTGATCTCTTCTTTTTCGACCATTCCGAAGAGGCCGTCCAGGGCCTGGCGCGTAACGTAGTCGTCGAGGTCGCTGTTGACCTTATCCACGAAAGGGATCTTGTTGTAGGCGTTGACGGCGTCGCGCCAGTAGTCGCGGGCGTTGAACTTGTCGAGCGATTCCACGATCACCGGGTTGAACTCGCGGTACAGGGCGTTGGAAGTGGTGCGTTCCAGGTAGCGGGTGGCGGCGTCTTTTTCGCCCATCAGGATATCCATGGCGTCCTGAAAGGTCATCTGCCGGATCGCATCCACGAAGATGGGCGTAGCTTTCTTGGCGGCGTCTTCGGCGCCGCGGTTGATTTTTTCGAGAATGACCGCTTCGACGTCAGAGAAGCCCGGGATGGCCTGCAGCCGGTCGGTCACCTCGCGCGCTTCCGGCGGGAGGAGTATCTTGTAGACGCTTTTGTAGTAGCCGTCCTTCTGGCTCAGGCGTTCAGCGCCTTTGCTGATGCCCTTGTTGAGCGCTTCCTTCAAGCCCGAGGCGACCTCGGCGGTGGTGAGCGCGCCTTCGCCCCGGATGGTCTCCAGCGCGCTTTGCAGTTCCGACTGGGTGCAGGCGGTCAGTTGCAGGAGGAGTACGGTAGCAGCCAGTTTAATCAGGATTTTTTTCATAGCAGACGATTGTGATGAATGAATTGTTGATTATGACGAAGATCGGCGGAAAAGTTCCTTAACCCGGATTATTCATGGGTTAATCCTCTTGATCTTCCTCATCCCCCAGGACGCCCGTGCCGAAAGCGACACTGGCGCAAGCCACTCTGCCGCCGAGGGGGGGCTGGAGCTTGCGCAGCTTTACCCGTACGCCGACGACGTCCTCGAAGTATTCGTTGAGCCGGTAGGCGATGCGCTGTACCACGGTTTCCAGTAGTTTGGCGGGTTTTTTCATCTCCGACTGGCAGATGAGGTAGATGGTCTCGTAGTTCACCGACTTGAAGAGGTCGTCCTGATTGGCGGCCTGGTTGATGTTCACCCGCACGTAGACGTCGAGCTCATAGTCCTGGCCCAGCTTGTTCTCTTCGGCGTAAAACCCGTGATATGCGTAAAGCTTGACCCCTTCCAGGGCGATGGTGGCCATAATTTTTTGCAGCAAAATACAAAACGCTGCGCAAGGCATGTCAAATTTGGGTCCCTTATCCCGCGGCAAATAGTAAGATTGGGCCTAAATGCGTACTTTTGCTTTATTCCTAACCAAAAAGGAAATGAATGGAAAACTATAGCAACGGCGCGCAGCAGACGATCGAGAAAAAAGCCCGGGAAGACCGCTTTCAGGGCCACGATTATTACCTCATCGACGAGCTGCTGGAGGACGACCACAAGCTTGCGCGCGACGCCGTGCGCACCTGGGTCAAGCAGGAAGTGTCGCCCATCATTGAAGAATATGCCGAGCGGGCGGAATGCCCCATGCACCTCTACCAGGGGCTGGCCGAAATCGGCGCTTACGGCCCGAGCCTCCCCGTGGAATACGGCGGCGGCGGCATGGACGAAATGGCCTACGGTCTGATCATGCAGGAACTCGAAAGAGGCGATTCCGGCATCCGTTCCATGGCGTCGGTGCAGGGGTCGCTGGTCATGTATCCCATCTATAAATTCGGCTCCGAAGCGCAACGCCGCAAATACCTGCCCAAGCTGGGCAGCGGCGAGTTCATCGGCTGCTTCGGCCTTACCGAACCCGACCACGGCTCCAACCCCGGAGGAATGGTTACCCATATTAAAGACGACGGCGACGCCTACATCCTCAACGGCGCCAAGATGTGGATCACCAGCTCGCCGGTGGCTGACATTGCGGTCGTCTGGGCCAAAGACGAGGAAGGCAAAGTGCGCGGCCTGATCGTGGAAAAGGACATGCCCGGCTTCTCGGCGCCCACAATCCACGGCAAATGGTCGTTGCGGGCCTCCATCACCGGCGAACTGGTCTTCGAAGACGTGCGCGTACCCAAAGCCAACCTGCTGCCGAACGTGCAAGGCCTCAAAGGGCCTCTCTCCTGCCTGTCTAAAGCCCGCTACGGCATTGCCTGGGGCGCGATCGGAGCGGCGCTCGACTGCTACGACTCCGCCCTGCGCTATTCCCTGGAGCGCGTTCAGTTCGACAGACCCATCGCCGGGTTCCAGCTTACACAGAAAAAACTGGCCGAGATGATCACCGAGATCACCAAAGCCCAGCTGCTGGCCTGGCGCCTCGGCGCCCTCGCCAACCAGGGCAAAGCGACGCCCGCACAGATCTCCATGGCCAAACGGAACAACGTCCACATGGCTCTCGAGGTCGCCCGCGAGGCGCGTCAGATCCACGGAGGCATGGGCATCACCAATGAGTATCCGGTAATGCGCCACATGATGAACCTCGAAACCGTGCTGACCTACGAAGGCACCCACGATATTCACCTGTTGATTACCGGCTACGACGTCACCGGTATCAACGCGTTTAAATAAAGATCACAGAGCGGCGCCGGGCCGACTGCCTGCAGCGCCTCCTCTTGCCTGGAACCCCTCTCTGTGCTTTCCTTGGACCTTCGATCGAAGCGGATGCAAAACCGCCGCGGGCTCTTAAGAAAGCGTTAATATCTTTGCCCCGGATCAGGTTTTTCGGCCAATTCTAGTATTTTCATATTAGTTGCCGGCTAATCTGACCCCGGAGACGCCTCTTTTCTGTCCGAAGTAGCCCGAAAATGTACTCGTGAAAGGAGTAGACGCCTATATTTTCGCGGACAGCAAAACAAATTGAGGGAGTTATTTCGTTAATTGCTTTGTAACACAACCGTTGATTTATGAGGAAGCGCATTTCTGCATTGCTGCCAGTATTGTTGCCGCTCTTTTTTTCTTACGCGTGGGGCCAGAGCGGCGACACCATCTTTCTGACCAATCCCTCCTTCGAAGATATGCCGCGGCACAGCAAACCGCCGCGCGCCTGGGAAGACTGCGGGTTCGTGGGCGAAACCCCGCCCGACGTGCAGCCGAGCGGTGAGTTCGGCGTCACGCGCCCGGCTTACGAAGGAAAGACCTACCTGGGCATGGTGGTGCGCGATAACGATACCTGGGAGGCCGTCTCCCAAAGAATAAGCCGCCCCATGCGCAAAGGCCAGTGCTACGAGTTCCGCCTGTATCTCGCCCGCTCGCCCATGTACGTCAGCGTAAGCCGCCGCACCGACGAGACGGCCAATTACGTCAAGCCGGCCAAAGTCAGGGTTTACGGTGGCTTCGATTACTGCGACAAGCAATACCAACTCGACGAAACGGTGCTGATCGAAAACGACGAGTGGAAAGAATACCGCTTTAAGCTCGAACCCATCGCTAATTACACCCACCTCATCATCGAAGCTTTTTACCAAACGCCAACCCTCTTTCCTTATAACGGCAACGTGCTGGTGGATATGGCTTCGGCGCTGGTGCCTATCGATTGCGATCAGCCGGTGACCGACGCCCCGCTGCCGCCGCCTGTGCGCACCGAACCGGAGGAAGAACTGCTCACCGAGCGCACGCCCGCGCCGCCCCGCCGTCCTTCGCCGCCGCCCGTTCGCACCCTCGACGAAAAGCCGAAAGCACCCGCCGTACAGCCGGATACCAAACCCGCAGAAGAAGAAGTCACCATCGCCGGCCTGACCCGCGCCGAATTACGCGAAGGGACTACCATCCGCATCGACCGGCTCTACTTCGAAGCCGACTCTTCCATGATCACCACCACCTCTTTCGAGGTGCTTGACGAAATCTACCGTTTTCTGAACAAAAATTCCGATGTCGTTATCGAGATCGGCGGACATACCAACGGGCTGCCGCCCCACGACTACTGCGACCGCCTCTCGCGCGACCGCGCCAAAGCCGTGGCCGAATACCTGGTCTCGAAAGGCATCGATCGCAATCGCCTCCAATACAAAGGCTACGGCAAACGCGATCCCATCGCGGATAACGATACGGCTGAAGGCAGGCGGCTGAACCAAAGAGTGGAAATCAAGATACTCGGCTTTGACGGCTGATCTGCTGTTTTCTCCCGGGGCTGCCAGGAGGTGATTAATCCGGAAAAAAGGCGCCGCTGATGGAAAAGACTAGGCTCGAGTGAATGGCCGCCCGGTTGTTGAAACCTCCCCGGTTCATTGCTGCGCGACCACAAAGCCCAGTTTTTGCAGGTCATCCCAAAAATCGGGATAAGACTTCACCACCACCATCGGATCTTCGATCTCGACGGGGCCCAGCAGCGCCAGCGGCGCGAACGCCATAGCCATGCGGTGATCCTCGTAAGTGGCGAAGCGCGGCGGGTATCGAAGGTCGGCCTTCCCTTCCAGGAGGTAGAACTTTTTGTCGGAACGGCCGGCGAGGCGAGGAGGGAGTTCGGAAAAAAAGACCTGCACTTTCATCAGTTCTTTCTGCAGCGCATCGATGCGGTCCGTTTCCTTGATGCGCAGCGTTTTTAATCCACTGAACACCCCGCGCACCCCGAGCCCGCCGCAGATAACGGCCAGTGTCTGCGCCAGGTCGGGGCACCGCAGAAAATCGCGTTCGAACAGTTGGGCCGGCTCTCCCGTACGCGTCAAACGCACGCCTTGCTCGTTGAAGGTCGACCGGAGCCCGAAACGCGCCGTCATTTCGGTGAGTATGGCGTCGCCCTGTACGCTTTCGGAAAATAATCCGTTGAGCTGCAGGTCGACTGTTTCGCCGAAAGCAGCCATGGCGTAGTAGTAGGAAGCGGCCGACCAGTCGGCTTCAACCGTGAAGGGACGGGCCTGGTAAGCCTGGGGCGGCACGCGGATGTGAGGACCCTCCCAGGAGTGGTCGACCCCGAAGTAGCGCATCAGGTTCAGCGTCATTTCGATGTAGGGGCGCGAAACGATTTCGCCCTCGAGTTCCAGGGTCAGGCCGCCCGGCAGCACCGGAGCGATCATCAGCAGTGCGGAGATGTACTGGCTGCTGGTGTCGGCCGGGATAGCGAGCCGGTCGGTGCGGCCCATGGTGGTTGCTTCCCCGATCCGCAGCGGCGGATAGCCTTCCCGTTCCAGGTATTCGATGCGGGCGCCCAGGGTGCGCAGGGCTTCCACCAGCAGGCCGATGGGGCGCTGTTTCATGCGTTGGGTCCCGGTCAGGATCTGGACGCCGGGTTGCAGGGCAAAGTAAGCGGTCAGAAACCGAAAGGTGGTGCCCGCCGGCCCGGCGTTCCGCTCTTCGGTCTCGCTGTTCAGCAGTTCCTGAAGCAGGCGGGTGTCATTGGCGTTGGCCAGGCGTTCGATGGGAAAGGGCTGTTCGCAAAGTGCGCGAATGAGGAGCGCGCGGTTGCTGATGCTCTTGGAACCGGCCAGGTCGATGGCCCCGACGAGCCGCCGGTCGGGTCTGCTGATGCGATAGATCATTTCTGGAGTAATATTTTCGCCAAGGTGGCTGTATAGTTGGGGCCGGCAGGCAGTAGGCGGCGCCGGCGCACGGATAGGTCGTTCGGGGTGCGCCCGGAAATAAATGATCCCCCGGCCTGACAAAGTTAGCGGGAAAATCCGGCAGCGCGCATTCGAAACCTGGTTTTCGCTGCAAGCGATCTTCTTACGGACAAGCTCGCCGGCAAAGAACGGTCGCCGAAAAAAGTTATTCCCGCCGGAGCGGGGGCCATTCCCGGCGATCAATCCACTAGATCCCGGTATTGGCTGGCCACTTCGCGCGAGGTCTTATCCTTTTCCGGCGAGGTCGGGGTCGCCCCTTCCCGCAGCGGCGTGATCTGTTCGATAACGCCCAGGTTGCGCAGGTTTTCCAGAATCTGGACAACCGCTTTTTCTTTGGTGCTGTCGACGGTGATGACAAACTGCATACAAGTAGAATTTATTCTTCTTCGTCCCCTTTTTTCCGACGCTGGCGTTTGGCTTCGTCCGATTTTTCGTACGCGTGGATGATTTCCTTGACCAGGCGGTGGCGCACCACGTCGGTGGCGTCGAGGTAAATGGCCTCGATGCCGCTGAGCGGTTCCAGCAGGTCGATGGCGCGGCGCAGTCCCGATTTTTGGTGAAACGGCAGGTCGACCTGCGACAGGTCGCCGGTGATGATGCATTTAGCCGAAGGCCCGAGTCGGGTCAGGAACATTTTGAGCTGCATGGTCGAGCAGTTCTGTGCTTCGTCCAGGATAATGAAGGCGTTGTCGAGCGTCCGGCCCCGCATAAAAGCGAGGGGGGCGATCTCGATGACGCGGGTATCCATGAAGTGGGCCAGCTTTTCGGCGGGCAGCATATCGTCGAGCGCGTCGTAGAGCGGGCGCAGGTAAGGGTCGATTTTTTCCTTGAGGTCGCCGGGCAGGAAGCCGAGGCTCTCGCCGGCCTCGACCGCCGGGCGGGTCAGGATGATCTTTTTGACCAGCCGGTTGCGCAGGGCCTGCACGGCCAGGGCTACGGCCGTATAGGTTTTGCCGGTGCCGGCAGGGCCGACGGCGAAGACGATATCGTTTTCGGCGGAAGCATGAATGAGCTTCTTCTGGTTGCGGGTTTTGGCCCGGATGGGTTTGCCGTCGCGACCGTAAAGGATAATCTTATTGTCTTTGCCGTTGCCCAGGCGCGTATCGAAGGGGTTGGTGCCCGCCATCAGGTCTTCCACCACCTGCATGGGCAACTCCCGGTGCTCGCGCAGCAGGCGCACCATCAGTTCGAATTTGTTCTTTACCTTTTGCGTGTACTTTTTGTCGCCGGCGATCTTTAAGCTGTTGCCGCGGGAGGTGATGGTGACTTCCGGGTAAGCTTCTTTCAGCAGGTTGAGTTTGGCGTTGTTTTGTCCGTAGAGTTCGACCGGGTCGACTCCGTCAACGGTTAAAATGATCTCGCTCAATATTTGGACCTCTGTTTGGTGAAAAATAGTAACCAAACAACCCCGAAGGCGGGCGAAAAGTTCTGTTCCTTTGGCTGGATATTCAAAGGGTTGATTATCAATAATAACAGAACACAAGGCCCGGCGCCTTCTGGCTTGCTCCGATCATTACAAAGGTAGGATTTTATTGGGATAAAATCATGGGCGGGACGTTGTGCCGGGCGTTTCCTATTTTTGCGTCTGAAAATTAAAAATCCGGCAATACAGCATGGGCATCGTCACTATCACTTCTGACTTTGGGGGGAAAGATTACTACCTGGCGCGCATCAAGGGGGCGATACTGTGTGCGGCGCCGGACTGGCAGATCGTCGATGTAGCCCACGACATTGACAACTACGATATCGTACAGGCGGCTTTCGTTTTCGGGCAGGCCTGGTCCAGTTTTCCCGAAGGTACGATCCACCTGGTCAGCGTCAACGATTTTCCGGTGCGCGACGGCCGGTTCGTGGCGATCCAGCGCCAGGGGCATTACTTTATCGGGCCCGACAACGGCCTTTTTTCACTGGTTTTTCAGGAATCTCTGCAGCAGGTGCGCGTGCTGCCGGCGCCCCGCGAAAGCCGGTTCCCCCTGAGCGCCATCTATGGCGAGGCGATCGGCCACCTCGCCGGCGGAGCGTCATTCGATACCCTGGGGCGTCCGGCCGAAGGCATCGTGCAGCGCATCACTTTCCAACCGGTGATCAGCGCCTCTCAGATCCGCGGCTCGGTCATTTACATCGATAACTTCGAGAATGCAGTGGTCAATATATCGAAGGAATTGTTTGAACAGGTGGGACGCGGACGGGCCTTCGCCCTGTATTTCAAACGCCACGAACCCCTGCGCAACCTGGTGACGCACTTCCACGACGTAGGGGTAGGGGAGCCGCTTTGCCGGTTCAACTCGGCCGGATACCTCGAAATCGCCGTCAATATGGGCAGGGCCTGCACCCTGCTGGGCCTCAACGTCGAAGATATGGTGCAGATCGATTTCGAAGGCGTGGGCGCCCAGTCGATACTGTCCGAATAATCCGAGTTAAAAAACGACCATGATCAAACGGATTGTAAAAATGACTTTCAAGCCGGATCGGATCAACGATTTTTTGGCGGTTTTCGCGGAAAACAAAGATCGGATCCGCGCTTTTGAGGGATGCCGTTACGTCGCATTGCTGCGCTGTGAGGATCCCGATAATGTCTTTTTCACCTACAGCTTCTGGGAAAGCAAGGCCGCCCTGGAGCAATACCGCCGGTCCGACCTTTTTCGCAATACCTGGGCCCGCACCAAGGTGCTGTTCGACGGCCGGCCCGAAGCCTGGTCGACCGTCGAAGTGGCCCGGGGGAACGATCCGGAATAAAATGAAGTAGCATGAGCGCTGTTCTCGAATTGTCGAACTACCCCATTCACGTTGGCTCGCCATGGCCGGCTTTCCGGCGTATGCTGAGCGAGCGGGAATACTCGCAGCTGCTGGTGATCGCCGATCACAACACCCGCCGGCACTGCTGGCCCCTGTTGCGGGAAGCCTTGCCGGAAGCTGCGCTGCGCCCCATCGTCGTACCGCCCGGCGAGCGGCGCAAAAACCTGGATACCTGCCGCTACATCTGGCAGGAGATGATGGCCGCCGGCGCCGACCGCCGCGCCCTCGTCATCAACCTCGGCGGCGGCGTGATCGGCGATATGGGCGGTTTTTGCGCCGGCACGTTCAAGCGCGGAGTAGACTTCGTACAGGTCCCGACTACCCTGCTCTCGCAGGTGGATGCTTCCATCGGCGGCAAACTGGGAATTGATTTCGGCGGTATCAAAAACAGCATCGGCCTTTTTGCCGACCCACAGGCCGTTTTTATCGATCCGGCTTTCCTGAAAACGCTGCCGCAGCGGGAGTTGCGCAGCGGCTTCGCGGAAATGGTGAAACACGCGCTGATCGCCGACTCCGGGCATTGGCGGCAACTGCAGGCCCTCGCTGACCTGGAGCAGGTCGACTGGCCGGCGCTGCTGCTGCCGTCCCTGCGCATCAAGCAACGCATTGTCGAGGCCGACCCCTATGAACACGGGCTCCGCAAAGCGCTCAACTTCGGGCATACCATCGGCCATGCCGTGGAAGGGCTGGCGCTGCAATCGGATCTGCCCCTCCTGCACGGAGAAGCCGTGGCCGTCGGTATGGTCGCAGAAGCCTGGCTCTCCCATCGGGAAAAACTCCTTTCCGCCGGGGCGCTGCAGGCCGTTGTCGAACTGATCTTCCGCCATTTCGGGAAGGTGGCCTTGCAGCGCGACGATTACCCTCGCTACCACGAACTGATGCGCAACGACAAGAAAAACGAAGGCGGGCAGGTGCTGTTCAGCCTCATCGGCCCTCTGGGCGCGGCCTGCATCAATCGCCCCGTGCCGGCGCCGTTAATTGAAGAGGCCCTCGATTATTACCAAAAAACACCTCTATTTAAGAACAAAATCGCTCCTGGCAGGTTATAGTACCTATCATTGTCTGCCCCGACCCTGCCTGACACCCTTGTCGAGAAGTCAGGAAAAACCCATACGCAAAAATCGCCCGTACAATGAAAAGCCTGTTGTTTCTCGCTTTTTTCTCCCTCCTCATAGCTGTCGACGGCCAGGTGCCGCAGGCCGTTCAGGAACGATTCGCCAAAATGTTTCCGAAAGCGGAAGAAGTGCGCTGGAGCGTTCAGGATGAACGCCACGTCGCTACCTTCAAGCACTATCGCAGCCTTAAAAAAGCCCTCTTCGCCCAGGACGGCAACTGGCTGGAAACGCATATCCAACGCCCCCTTTGGTCGTGCCCCGATCCGGTTATCGCTTACGTCGAGCTGAATCACAAGGAAGCCGCCGTCACTGCGGCAGCTAAGGTGATTCTCGAAGAAGACCGCTTCTACCGCGTAGAAGTCGAATATCCGGAAAAAGTAGTCGTCCTGGACCTCAACGAAGGAGGCTATTTGCTCGACGAGCAGGTGATTCCGTTTACTTTCGAGCTGGATTTTTAAACTGCGAAGCCGCGTTCTGTACTCTTCCCGTCTGATCTTTCCCAGGTATAAATTTTACCGGCCCTTGCGTTCGGCTTCCGTATTCGGCGTATCTTTGCAATAATTTCGCTCACCGGCAGCGTTATTATGAGAATGGGCAAAACGGGGGGTGATCTGTATTATCCACCTGCTTCCAACAAGCCCTTTTACTGCGCAATAAAAAGAAACGTATGCTCGATCGCCTGCTCAACCAGGAAGAAAAACCGGTTTACCGGGATATCGTCAAATGGATGTGGCGGCTTACCTTCGCCGGCATCGCGGCAGTAATCCTGCTGTTTATTTTCCTGTCGTTCACGGACCTGCCGTCCGTTTCCCAATTGGAAAATCCCAAAAGTTCGCTCGCTTCCCAGGTTTTCGCCGCCGACGGTAAGGTGCTGGGGCGCTATTATACCGAAAACCGGGTGCCGGTAGGGTATGACGAGCTTTCGCCGCACCTGATCAGCGCATTGATCGCCACGGAAGACGAGCGGTATTTCGAGCATAGCGGCATCGACTTCCCGGCGCTGGGCCGGGTGGCCGTGAAGACTGTATTGCTGGGACAACGCAGTTCCGGCGGCGCCAGCACCATCACCCAGCAGCTGGCCAAACTGTTGTTCACCGAACACCGCGCCACCTCCCTGACCAAGCGCGTCTTCCAGAAACTCAAAGAATGGATCATCGCCGTACGGCTGGAGCGAAAGTATACCAAGGTGGAGATCATTGCTATGTACCTCAACAAGTTCGACTTCATCAACGGCGCGTACGGCATCAAAGCAGCTTCGGAGATCTATTTCGGCAAACCGCAGGACTCCCTGGCCGTACAGGAGGCGGCCATGCTGGTCGGCATGCTGAAAAACCCTTCGCTCTTCAACCCGCTGCGGCGCCAGGATACCGTCCTCCACCGCCGCATGGTCGTGCTCAAACAAATGGAGAAAAACGGCCTGCTTACCGCCGCCGAATACGATACACTGCGGCAGAAGCCACTGGGCATCAATTACACCCGACAAACGCATATCGACGGGCTGGCGCCGTACTTCCGCATGGAACTGGCCAAAGAAGTGAAAAATATCCTGGCGCGGCCCGAAAACCATAAAACCGACGGCTCGGAATACGACATCTACCGGGACGGCCTCAAGATCTACACGACCATCGACAGCGATATTCAGCGTATCGCCGAACAGGAGATGACCAAACACATGGCCAAGGTGCAAAAAGTGTTCTGGCGCCGCTGGAAAAACCTGGACCCCTGGACGTTTGAGACCGACTCCAAGTACGACATCCCGGTCGCCGTCCGGAAGGAAAAGTTCAATGATCTGCTTCGCGAATCCGACCGTTACCAGGCGATGCGGGAGAAATACCTGGACGGGGTGCTCCAAAAGATGAACAAAGAACTGCCGGGCTTTACCTTCCACCGCGACGATCGCGAAATCGACCGCATCGTCCGGGAACGACGCCAGGGGGGCGTGATCGACGATCTGGTGGCCCGGGAACGCATCAGCCGCACCCTGGCTGCCCAATACCGGCAGGTGATGCGCAGCGACCATTTCCCGGAATTGCAGCAACAGTGGGACCTGCTCCAGGAAGCCGCCGAGCAGGCTTTCAAAACGCCGGTGAAGATGCGCGTTTTCGCCTATAACGATCAGATGGAGACGGATACTACAATGACCCCGCTCGACTCCATCAAGTACCACCTCATGTTTTTGCAAACCGGCAGCCTCGCCGTAGAGCCGGCTACCGGGCACGTCAAAGCCTGGATCGGGGGGATCAACCACAAATACTTCCAGCTCGACCACGTGCGATCGGAACGGCAGGTGGGCTCCACTTTCAAACCCTTCGTTTACGCTACGGCCATTGCGCTGCAGGGTTTTTCGCCCTGTTTTCCCGTACTCGACGTCGAACAGGCCATCATGCCCGGCGACGGGAACTTCAGCCTCAACGAACCCTGGGTGCCGCGCAATGCCGACGGCGTATTCACGGGCGAGTCGTTCACCCTCAAAAAGGGCCTCGCCAAATCGAAGAATACCGTATCGGTTTATCTCATGAAACAACTCGGCGATACCGAACCGGTACGCGGTATCGTCGAGCAGATGGGCGTCCCCCGCAGTAAGGTGCCGCCGGCGCCGTCGATCTGCCTGGGCGCTACCGACCTCACCGTGATGGATATGACGGGCGCCTACACCACCTTCGCAAATAACGGCATCTACAACCGCCCCATTTACCTGCTGCGCATCGAAGACCGCAACGGACGGGTGATCTACGAAGAATTGCCGGAAGAACGGCAGGCGCTGCCGCCCAACGCCAACTACGTCATGGTCGAAATGCTGAGGTACGCCGGCGGCATGGGACGCCGGTTCAACAGCGACGCCGGCGGCAAAACGGGAACCACCAACGAATACGCCGACGGATGGTTCATGGGCATAACCCCCAACCTGGTGGTCGGCACCTGGGTGGGCGGCGAATACCGCTGGATCCGGTTTCGGTCTTTGCTCTACGGACAAGGCGCCTACATGGCGAAGCCCTTTTTCATTTCGCTTATCCAGCGACTGGAAAAAGAAAAGAACATCGACTACGATTCCCAGGATCGCTTTTACCGGCCGCCCGGCGACCTCGGGATCGAAATGGACTGCGGAGAATACCAGCGCCAGATGCTGCCGACAGAAGATGACGAATTTGAAGACGAGTTCGCCGAAGACATCTTCGGCGATGAATCGTATTAATCACTCCTTGCAGGATCACCTTTCCGACCGATGAAGCCCTTTCAGGCGAACCTGGTGAATGCATTGGTGCTCGTGGCCTGCGGGCTCTGGGACGCCTGGCAGCATTCCGAGTCTTCTTCTACGGCCCTCATACCCGTGGGGTTCGGCCTGCTCTTCGCTTTGTCGACGCCACCTTTGCGCAAAGAAAACCGCCTGGTTCTATACCTCCTCGCGATCCTCACTTTCTTATTGCTCATCGCGCTGCTAATGTCCTTATTGCGGGCCATACGCACGGGGCCGGCCCTCGAAATACTGCGCCAGGGGCTGATGCTGACGGGTTCGGGCTACGCTTTTTTTGTCTTTGTACGCAAGGAAATGGCGACCCTGAGAAGCTCGGGAGAAACTTAGCAAACGTGCAAAGTTTTTCAAAACGGGCAAAACCGACTATTTTTGCTCCCCGTAGGTATCTTGTACCAATGAATATGAATAAACTACTCCTATTTTATCTGACCCTGGCGGTATTGTTGTATGCCGGCTGTATGCCGTACGAGGAAGAGGTGATCACCGACATCCGCATTGATCTGGAAGACGAGACGTTCCGGCGCATTTATGATTTTCAGGACCGCCAGATCAGCGACAGCCTCTATCTTTACCTTCGGGACAAGAATCCCACCTACCGCTACGCAGCGGCGCTCGCTTTCGCATCGACGAAAGACCCTGCCGGGCTGGACAGCCTCTTTCTGTTGCTGAGCGATAAAGTGGACGAGGTGCGCGCCGCCGCCGCCTACGCCATCGGCCAGATCGGTGATCCGCGGGCCGAACAGCCCCTGGTGGAGGCTTTCGACCAGCTGGATACGGCGGGCAATTTCCGCCGGGCCAACCGCGCGATCCTGGAAGCCATCGGCAAGTGCGGACCCGAAAACCGCCTCCGGCAGATCAGCAGCGTCACTACCTATCAGCCCCGCGATACGGCGCTGCTGGAGGGGCAATGCTGGAGCATCTACCGCTTTGCTTTGCGGGGGCTCGTCAGCCCCGAAGGCACCGATCGCATGGTCGACCTCGCTACCGATGCGGAGATGCCTGCTTCGGTGCGCTTTATCGCGGCAAATTACCTTTACCGGGCAAAGAACCTAAACCTCGACAGCCTGGCCGGCAACCGCCTCGCCGCACGCGCCGGCATCGACGGGGACGCCCGCGTTCGCATGGCGCTCGCCATTGCATTGGGAAAGACAAAGACGAGAACCGCGCTGGATACCTTGCTGAAGATCATTAAACGCGATCAGGATTACCGGGTGCGGTGCAATGTATTGCGGGCGCTCGGCAATTTTAATTACGCCGACGTCCAGGAAGCCGTCCTGCCCAGCCTCCGCGATCCCAACTGGCACGTCGCTACCTGCGCCGCCCAGTACTTCACTGCTCACGGCATTCCGCCGGACGCAACCTTTTACTGGCGCACCGCTAAAGATTCGCTGCCGCCCCTCGTGCAGGTGGAACTCTACCGGGCCGCCAACCGGCACCTGCCGGTATATCTCGCCGATTTTCGCAACAGCATCAATACCGAACTGCGGCAGCGCTTCCGCCAGGCGCCTGCCGACGAAGAGCGAGCCGCTGCTCTCCTGGCTCTCGCGGAGTTCGGATGGAACCTGCGGTTTATTCAGCGAGAAGGCTACCCCGCGGAATCGGCATTGTTGCGCACAAGCAGCGTGACCGCCCTGAAAAGCATCAGCGACCGCCCCGACTTCGATCGCTTCTTCGGCCTGGGCGCCCGCCGGATGCGGGGCGAACTGGCCGCTTTCTTTCGGGAAGCGATCGAAAGCGGCGACGCCGGAATGGCCGCGGTCGCCGCCTCGGCCTTACGGCATCCCGAATACGATTACCAGACGCAGTTCGACAGCCTGGGCTTCCTGAGCGCAGCGCTCGAAAAACTGGAACTGCCGCGCCACCTGGAAACCTATAACGAAATTCAGGCGACCATCGCGTGGTTCGCCGGCAACCGCGACCCGCAACCTCGCCGTCCGGAGTACAACCATCCCATCGATTGGTCGGTGCTCGATCCGCAAGTGGTCGAGCCCACGGCTATCGTGCGCACCAACCGCGGCAACGTGCGCTTGAAATTATGGCCGAAGCTGGCCCCCGGCAGCGCGATCAACTTTATCCGATTGGGGCGCTCCGGATATTACAACGGAAAAACCTTTCACCGCGTCGTACCCAATTTCGTAGTGCAGGGCGGTTGCCCGCGCGGCGACGGCTACGGAAGCCTCGATTACACCATCCGGTCGGAACTGCCGCCTTTGCATTACGACCGGGAAGGTCTGCTGGGCATGGCTTCCGCGGGGAACCATACCGAAAGCGTGCAGTTCTTTATTACACATTCTCCGGCGCCCCATCTCGACGGAAATTATACTATTTTCGGGCGCGTCACCGAAGGCATGGACGTCGTGCACCGATTGCAGCCGGGAGACGTGATCGAAAGCCTGATTATTCAATAAAACAGCCGAACGGCGGCCGGGGCAATACCGATATCGCCTTGCCGGCAGCCGGATAAAACCACTATTACTCCGATGAAAAGTACTCCGCTAACCGAAAAGCACCTCGCGCTGGGCGCACGGATGACCGAATTTGCCGGCTATAACATGCCCATAGCCTATGGCGGCATCAAAGAAGAACATTTGCACGTGCGCCGCTCGGTAGGGGTATTTGATGTCTCGCATATGGGCGAATTCATTGTCCGCGGAAAAGAAGCGCTGGACCTGGTGCAGAAGGTAACCTCAAATAATGCCGCCCGGCTGGCTATCGGCGACGCTCAGTATTCCTGCCTGCCCAACGACCGGGGCGGCATCGTCGACGATCTACTGGTATACCGCTTGCCGGAAGACCAATGCGCCGAAGGGGAACAGGCCTTCATGCTGGTGGTGAACGCCGCCAATATCGAAAAAGACTGGGCGTGGATCAGTGAACACAATACTTTCGACACAAAGCTGATCAACATTTCCGATCAGACGGCATTGCTGGCCGTGCAGGGCCCTAAAGCTACCGCTGCCCTGCAACCGCTGACGGAGGTGGACCTTGCCGCCATGAAATTCTACACCTTTACCAAAGGCGCCTTCGCCGGCGTGGAAAACGTGCTGATCTCCGCTACCGGCTACACCGGCGCCGGCGGTTTTGAGCTTTACGTTGACAGCCGCCACGCCGCAGCCGTCTGGGACGCCGTCTTCGAATCCGGGCAGGCGTACGGCATTCAACCCGTCGGGCTCGGCGCCCGCGACACCCTCCGCCTGGAAATGGGCTATTGCCTGTACGGTAACGATATCACCGACGAAACTTCTCCGCTGGAAGCAGGGCTGGGATGGATCACCAAAACGAAAAAAGGACCGTTCATCAGCCGCGAGATCTTCGTCCGGCAGCGCGAAGCAGGCGTGGAACGCCGGCTCGTCGGTTTTACGGTAAACGACCGCCGCGTGCCGCGCCAGGGATACGCCATCCAGGACGCCGAAGGGAACAACATCGGGGAGGTCACTTCCGGCACCCAATCGCCTTCCCTGGGCCATCCCATCGGCATGGGCTACGTCAAAAAAGCATTTCGGGAACCCGGCACGGAGATCAAAATCCTGGCCGGCCGAAAGCTGATCGCCGCTACCGTGGCGAAGACGCCCTTCCTAGCGAAGTAAGCCCGCTGCCGGAAGTTAGTATGAAATTCCGCTGATGAAAATGCGGCGAGGACGGCGGAAGGTTAAACAAAAGCAGATATTTTTCATTTAGATACAGATAAATACTTTCAGTAAGTTTTGAAAGAAAAAGCCTGGTGTTGTTTCGGATACCTAAGGCGTCACCAAATGACAATTACACCATGACGGTTGTTGAAGGAAAAGATAAGTTCATCCAGTCTTGGGGAGCGCTGGGATCAAGCTGGGGCGTAAACCGTACGATGGCCCAGATTCACGCCTTGCTTTTGATCTCGCCCGAAGCCCTGAGCTCGGAAGACATAATGAAGGAGCTGAAGATCTCCCGGGGAAACGCCAATATGAATATCCGCGCCCTTATCGACTGGGGCCTGGTCTACAAAGAGCTGAAACCCGGGGAGCGAAAGGAGTATTTCGTGGCGGAAAAAGACATGTGGGAGGTCGTCAAGAACATCATCGTTCAGCGGAAAAAGAAAGAACTGGAACCTATGCTGAAAGTGCTGGATGAACTAGCCAGCGTAGAAGGCAATGACCACGAAACGCAGGAGTTCACCGAAGTGATCAAAGAGATCAAGCTTTTCTCCAATAAGGCGGATTCCACGCTCGATACCCTCATCAAGGCCGATTCCAACTGGTTTGTCGGCACTTTTATGAAAATGATCAAATAGCCTCTGCCCTGCCGTTCTGCTGCTACTAATAGCATAGCGGCTCGACGGCCATCAATGATCCGGATTCCAAAATCCCGAATACTTTCATACCGACACCCCTTACTTTTCAATACCTCCACGCCACGTCCACCTTCTTCCTCTCTCCCGTCTCGGTGATCAAGAAGGCGCCCATCTCCAGCGTTTCGCCGGCATAATCCTCGAAGTATTGCAGCCGAAGCGGATGCAGCCCTTTGGCCAGGGCCAGTCGCCCGGAGCGCAGGCGGGCGGAATGGGAGCCGCCGTTGTCGACTACCAGCTGTTCGTGGACGTACAGGCGGGAACCGTCGTCGGAGAGGGTGAAAAACTCATAGAGTCCGGTTTGCGGCACCGCAACGAATCCTTCGAAGACAAGCGCGTAGTGATCCGGCCGCCCGGCCAGCGGGGCGGGCGCCAGGGATTGGGTCGTGCCGGTATCTACCGGCGTCAGCGATGGAAAGTCGGGCAGCTTTGCGAACGCCCCTTCGTAGTAGCGATAACGCAGTCCGGGGCGGGTCGCCCGATCGGGTACGGCTTCCAGGGGCTGGGTGCGCGGATAAGTGCGGGATACTTCCCGGCCGCGGGCGTTGCCGGCTTCGTCGAAGAGCCTGGCTCTGAGCCTGGTCGTTGCTTTTAGTTCGATGGGCTCCGTATAGCGGGGAGCGGCGGCGCTGGGCCTGCTTCCATCCAGCGTATAATGCACTTGCAGGCGGGGATAGGTATGGGTGGCGCGTACCGTAAAGCGCTCGGTAAACTGGCTGGCGGGCGTCAAAGCCAGATGCAGGTTCAATTCATGCAGGTTGACGCGGTAAATAACTTCCGCCTGGCGGGTCGTCGCATCAAAGACCCGGAACAGCAGGTGCGGCAAATTGTGTTCCGTCGTGTCCCATTGAATATCGATCAGGGCGTAGCTGTGCAGCGACTCACATACCGTGGATACCCGGTAGGAATTGCGTTCGGGCGCTTCGATCTGATTGAGGCTGGCGAACTGCAATTCGACGGCGTCATAATCGAACGCGCCCGGCGCCCGGGCCACTTCGCCGTAGTGCTGGTCGCCGGTGAGCAGCACCACACCTTCGGCATTGGTATGGCGGATGAGATCAAAGAGGCGCTGCCGGGCTTCGGGAAACAGCGCCCAGGTTTCTGACCCGGAGTCGGCGTCGAGCAGGATCTGGAAGCCGGATACCAGCAGGCGGAGGTCGGCCGGCTTTCGGAGCGCCTCGGCCAGCCATTGCCATTGGGCCTCGCCGAGGACATCGCCGCCCGTGCCCGGCGCATCGCGGTTGTACCGGACGTCGAGCATGATCACCTGGAGCCTGTTGCCGCCAGCGTCAAAGAAGTGGTCGTAATAAATGCCGGGGCGTTCGGCGGGCACCGTTTCGTTCAGCTCCCAGAAGTCCAGGAACAGTTGTCTGCTTTCCGCCTTGAGCGGATATTCTTTGCCGGCGTTGTTTAAGCCGAAGTCGTGGTCGTCCCAGGTGGCCAGGAAAGGCGCTGCGGCCTTGAGCCGTTGAAAATAAGGCCGGGCGGCCAGCTTGTCGTAGCAGGCCTGAATGAAGCCGGGATCGTCTTCGGTGTCGGCGTACACATTGTCGCCGATCCAGAGGCAAAGGTCGGGCTCCGCTTCGAAGTAGGCCTGGAGCGCCGGCGCCGGTTCGTCCTGCCGGTGGCAGGCCATCACGGCGATACGCGAACCTGCTCTTTGAGCGACGACGGCCGGCAAAGCGAAAAACCATCCGGCGAAAAACAGCAGCATCAGCGCCGGGGTCCGGCGTTGAGGAATAAAGAAGGCGCAAGGATTGGGCATCGAACAGTGTTTTGTTCGAAAAATAAATCATTGCGCCCGTCCTCGTTTTGTCTGCGGCCGGTTATTTTAAAAAGTTAAAACTTGGTTAACGTACCGTCAGTCGTTTCACTATGGTCCCCTGCGGCGTGCGCAAGCGCAACAAGTAGACGCCGCCCGGCAGATCGCCTATGGAAAAGGGAATGGTTTGCGGACCGCTGAGCAGCGGCCGTTCCCGCTGTTGCAGCCATTGCCCGTCGGGCCGGAAAAGTTCTATTTGTAATGTTCCGGCCTGCGGGCTGTTCAGGCTGATGTTAATCCATTCGCCGGCGGGGTTGGGAAATATTTTGACTTGCGGCTTTCCCGGGGTGACGGGTTCCGCGCCGGAGACCGTACCCGGCTCGACGATGGTCCCGCGGTGCGGCGCTGCGGCGCAGGCCTGATCGCCCTGGTCCGAGCTGACGCAGGCCTCGCTATTGTAGTTGACCAGGTCGAAAAATTCCACGTCGTCGACGTACCAGCCGCCCAGGCCGGGGACGCCCTCCTCTTCCAGTTCGGTGCCGAAGCGGAAGCGCAGCAGCACCTCCTGCCCGGCGTACGGGCTCAGGTCGACGTAAGTATCGACCATGCCGCCGCTATCGCCCCAGAATCCTTCCAGGTCGGGAATCGAGAAGGTCCGGTAATTGAGCTGCCCGCGGTAAGGGTTCTTGAACATCAAGTCGCCCAGGTCTTCCCAGGCGAGCCCGCCGTCGGTGGATACCTGAACGATGCCGCCGTCGAGCACCGGGTCGGTGAGGTAGCGGTGAAAGAAGCGCAGTACGGGTTGGTTGCCGGAGGGGACGACGGGTTCCGCCAGTTGCAGCACCTGGTCGCTCTCATCGGGGGTAGCCGGCACAAACCAGGCGAAAGAGCCGCTATTGGCTTGCGTCGTGAATCCCAGCTCCCAGATGCTGAGGCTTTCCGAGAGCGGCAGGAAGACCCAGTTGGCGTCGCCCGTTTCCATATCGTCGTAGAATTGGCGCACCGATACGAGGGCTTCGGAGCTGGCCAGCGTATATTTCAGGTTTACCGAAGCTCCGCTGGCGATTTCTCCGATTTCAAAGATCAACAGACCGCCCTCGGTGGTCAGTTCGGCCTCGCCGCTGTAGGAACCGGCCACAAAGGCAGCGCCGGCCGGGATGGGGTCGGTGACGACCACGCCGCTCACCGCCGTTTCTTTATGATTGGTAACGACCAGCTCGACGTCGATCTCTTCACCTGCTTCGATATTTGCGGTAACCGTCTTGGCGATCTTAAGTTCTTTGATGCAGGTGGGCGGCGCGAAAAAGTCCTGTACGCCGTCGGTGCGGTCGAAGGGGCTGTTCTGCTGAGCATTTATCCCGAAGCCGCGCCGGGCGAATACTTCCCAGATCAGGCACTGGTGGAGGCCGTCGTAGAGCAGCTCGTCGGCGGCGAGGATGGCGTCGCGGCCGTCGATGAAGCCGGGGGTGCAGGCCTGCAGTTTCATGCCGTCCATCACCAGTTGGATGGCGATGTTATTGCCGCCCGCGCCGTAGTAGAGGTCTTCATCCCAGCCGTATTCCTCGACGAGCCGCCAGTAGAGGTCCCAAAGCAGGCTGGTCCATACCTCGCCCAGCGGATGGGGCGCCGAGGTGGCGATCACATCGTCGTAGACCTGGTTGTTTACCGCCGGGTCGGTAGCGTACGGGAAGCGCCGGATACCCGCGCCGTTGACGCCGGCCCGGGTAGCGAAGTTGCCGATGCCGCGGGGCATCTCCCCGGTATCGCCCGGCCGGGCGGTAGTGATGAGCGTAAAAAAATCGCTCCAGCCTTCGCCCATCTGTTCGTCATTGGTCAGGCAGCTGGCGGCGCTGGGCCCGCCGGTGAGGCGGTTGGAGATGCCATGGCCGTATTCGTGGGCGATGATGCCGTTATCCAGGGTGCCGTCGGTAAACTCAGGGCCGCTGCTGCCCGGCGGCAATTGCAGGGTAGCGACCACGCCTTCGGCGATTCGCTGCCGGATGAGCTGGCAGTCGGTGCTTCTCAGCATCACGGAGGGTATTCCCGGATTGGGTACTTCGGCGACGCCGCCCATGCCGACGACCGCGTTGTCGTAATTGCAGATGATGACGGCGATCGCGCCGGCGGCTTCCGCATTGGCGGTCTTTTGTTCAAAAAAGCAACTGCCGCGATCGATGAGGGCGATCTTGCCGGCTACGGCATCGGCATTGACGATGGGCTCGCAGGCCAGGGAAGGCGCCTGCGTCTCGTCGAATGCTTCCGCCACTTCACCGGTGACCGGCGTTTCGCTGACGGGCGGGCCGTAGCTGGCGGTGCCGGTGAGGTAGCTGCCGCTGATCGCTTCCGGCGCCACTACGGTGAGCAGTTCGCCGCCTACGCGGTTCCAGAGGTACATCTGCATGCGGCCGTTGCCGCCGTCGGGGGGCGTACTGAAATTGGCGTTGTTGATATTCTCTCCGGCGCCGTAGCCATCCTGGGCTTCGGCGATCACGTAATCGCCGCCGTTGCCGTCATTGCCGTAGGTGTTTTCCTGAAAGTTGCCGGCAGCTTCGTCGAACCCGTACGCATACGCAAAATCGTGCATGGCGTTGTTGAGGTAAAACAGCTGGGTGACCGATATTTCCTGATTTTCGCTCGGTTCGGCCGCGGGGTCATAAGGGAAATCGAAGAGGAGGGCGTCGCCGCCGTCAGGCTCATCATCACTGGAGAAGTTGACGTCGGCGAGGTCGAGATAGGCGTGTACGTTATTACCGCGGGTAATCCGGTATTCGAAACCTTCCGCGCCGTCCGTGTCGTGCCAGCCGAAGGGCGAAGCCAGGGGATCGGCGGGATTGACGACGAGCTCCCGCTCGCCGTGGATCGGGCTCTCCAGCGGCAGCGGCCATACGTTATATGTTGCACCGTCGGTCACTAAAGGAGGGCGGGGCGCCGGCATCGCGCCGGAGCGGCAGGCGTGCGCCGGAGAATGGGCATGGTGATGACCGAATGAACAGTACAGGGTCCAGTTGTCTTTTTCCAGCATCGCGCCGGTAACTGCGTCGATGCGCAGGCTCCAGTAATCGGACGAACCGATGGGGTTCAGGGATAGCGACCAGGCCAGGCGTGCGCGGTCGGTATCCGGGAAATACTGATAGACCAGTTCGACGGGTACGTCATTCTGGGCGAAGCCGGCGCCGGAAAACAGGTAGCGCTGCTCTGCGGCAGTGTCGATGCGGCGGGGAGGCGCGGACAGCGCGATGCCCAGGTGGCCGGCGGCGGCGCGCAGGGCCGCTTCGGCCGAAAGCAGCGGCTCGATGGCATTGATCTTTTGTGCCAGCGAGTCGACGAAGCGGTTGGTCGCAAAGCCTACCTCGCCGTCCGGGCGCAGGTGCACCCCGGAGATGGCGTTGTGTACGGGAATACCCTGATGGCGTTGCTGCAGGTACAGGTGCGTTACGCCGTTGTGCCGGGAGCGGTACTGATCGTTGAGTTGCAGGTCGGCAATATCGCCGGAGGTAAGCCCCCAGGCGGTGCGTTGCTTTTCCAGGTGAAGCCGGGCGGCGTTCAGGAAGTCGGTCGATTGAGCTTTCAGGATGACGGGCCCCTGACAAAGGAGGCACAGGCCGACGATCACCTGAAGAGCGTAGATGTTGCGAGCATTCATGGACTACGAAATATAGGGGTAATGAAATACGGTCTTGGGAATTCGCTTTGCCGGTGCGCGCCCAGGCGCATCGGCTTCCGGTGCTTGGGTATGGGTATTAGCCCGGATTATTCATGGATTAATCTATTGCCGGCCGCCATTCTGCCCCGCTCACTCACCGTGTTTGGGGGATACCTGCCTGCAGCAGGCGTGTCGCCTTCCTGTGCGAACGCAAGCCTGTCAACCGTCATGACGAAGAACCTATGAATAATCCGGTTTAGAGCGGCGTAAATATCTATCTAAAAAGCAAATTTACCATTTATTTTCCGGCGGCAAATCGTCGGTTGCTTGGCGGAGCGCGTGTTTTTGTCGATATTCCTGCATTCGGAAATCCGCAAATGAAATATGCAAGATAAAAATATCGTGTACGGGCGTCATCCCGTCCTGGATGCCATCGAATCGGGGGCGACGATGGAAAAGCTGGTATTACAACAGGGGATTCGCGGGGATTTCGAGAAAGAAATCCGCCGGCTGAGCAAAGCGCACAACATTCCGGTACAGGTGGCGCCCAAGGAAAAGCTCAATCGCCTGGTAAAAGGGAACCATCAGGGCATCGTCGGTTTTCTCTCGCTGATCCGGTACTACGAGCTGGCGGACGTGGTGCCGACGATCTACGAACGCTCCGAAACGCCGCTGATCGTGCTTCTGGACGGCGTGACCGACGTGCGCAACCTGGGCGCTATCGCGCGGTCGGCGGAGTGCAGCGGCGCCCATGCGCTGGTGGTGGCGCGCCGGGGAAGCGCTCAGATCAACGCCGAGGCTATGAAGACATCGGCGGGCGCCTTAGCCAATATTCCCGTTTGCCGCGAGGGCAGCCTGGTCAAGGCGGTGGGATGGCTGCAAATGTCGGGGCTTGCTGTGGTCGCGGGCGACCTCGGCGCAGAAAAACCGATTTACGAAGTGGATCTGAAGCGGCCGGTCTGTTTGGTGATGGGGGCGGAGGGCGCCGGCATCAGCCCCGCCATGCGCAAATGTGCGGACGAGTTGTTCGTCATCCCGCAGGCCGGAGCGAGCAATTCGTTTAACGTTTCAGTTGCAGCGGGGATCATGCTTTATGAAGTGATGCGACAGCGAGGAATATGGAAGCAAGCCTGAAAGTTTACCCGGATGATTCACGGATTCATCTGTTGCCGGTCGCTATTCTGCCCCGCTAACCCGGATGATTCATGGATTCATCTATTGCGAAGCCAAACTGGCCGGGACAAATAATGAGCCTTGGATTTCCCTCTGGAAACGGTCGGCTCACCAGACATTCAAAGACCAAACCCGCACATTCTCGGAATTCAACAAAGGCAGCTGGGTCGTACTCTGTCGGCTCACAAAGCGCTCAAAGACCAAGCCCGCACATTCTCGGACTTCAACAAAGGCAGCTGGGTCGTACTTTGTCGGCCCACAAAGCGCTCAAAGACCAAGCCCACACATTCTCGGACTTCAACAAAGGCAGCTGGGTCGTACTCTGTCGGCCTACAAAGCGCTCAAAGACCAAGCCCGCACATTCTCGGAATTCAACAAAGGCAACTGGGTCGTACTTTGTCGGCCCACAGAGCGCTCAAAGACCAAGCCCGCAATGGGTTCCTAACGAACCCGCTCCAAACATGGGGCAGACCCCAAAGGGGAAAAAACCCCCGGCGCGGCGAAGCGCCGGGAGGCATAATCAAAAAACAGCAGGATATGTTGTCTTTTCAGGATAAATCGCTGATGCGGCGGACGACTTCGTAGAGGCGGGTGTACTCGTTGACGTCCTCTTCGAAGGGGTCGTGTTCGAGGTGGTTGGCGGAGATCATTTTCAGGCCGACCACCCGGCCGCGGCTGTCGAAGATCCGTTGTACGAATTTCACCCAGAGGGAGCCGTTGCTTTTGACGGCGTAGATCTTGTTGTCGCGAATTTCGTGGGGGCCGCCGATTTCCCGGCAGATCACGATGTCTCCGTTCTGGATGACCGGTTCCATACTATTGCCGTTGATGGGGAAGGCGACGAGCCCGCTGCCGGCGAGGCCGGGCAGGGAGAAATATTCCAGTTCTTCGGTAGCGAAGCTTTGATCGACGGTGGCGCCGGCGAAAGCTTCGGTGGTGGTGAACAGGATATTTCCCCGGTAGACCGGTTCCGCTTCCGTTTCTTCGGCTGCTTCCTGGCGGGGCAGGTCCATGCCGAAAGGCGTGCCGATGCCGTCGAGCATGTAGGATTCGTTGACGCCGTATTCCTGGCAAAGGATCCTGGCGTGGCGGTAATCCAGGCAACGGTTATCATCCGGGTTGAGAAAAGCACGGATGATATGGCCGTAAGCCCGGTTGCCCAGGATCTTTTCGGCAAAGTCGCCCATGCCCTTGCCGTTGCGGTCGTTCTTGACGATTTCACCCCGTTCCTCCAATAGCCGGAATACCTTGATGAAGCGCTCATTCAGCTGCCGACGGTCTTCTCGAATCATTTTGTTGGGTATTTTTGGCTTTCAAACAATACGAAATAATTTGGTTGGCAAGTTAAAACAAAAGTTGATGAAAAACAAATTATTTCTACAAAAATTGTCTTTGTTTGGGAAAAGAAACGGATCGGATGCGAATCATTGTAAATCGGCGTTGATTAATTTGAAGACCATGATGGTGGTCGGTTCCTGCGCAAAGGTTTGTTTGACCTCGCGGTTCAGCGCCGCCATCAGTACGTCGTAATCCCCGAATACCTGGGTGCTCATGTTGTTGGTGCGCACCGTGAGGCTTTCGTGCTGATTGAGGCGGTCGATGAATTCGAGGATCGATTTCTTGTAGTCGGAGCGAAGAGGATACATGCTGATTTCTACGGATGCTTGCATAACATTAAATTTGGTTTGGAATGAAGATAAGAAAACCGGCGGGCAGGAGAAAACCGGAAAGTTCTCAATTAAGAACGGAAATGGCTATTTTTGCAGACTGACAGGTTCCGGAGTACTACCGACCGGGGTTCGGAACGTACAGATAGCCGGCTGTTGAAAAAATCGGATATTTACCGAACGAGAGGCGGCCGTCGTCATCTCTCATCACCGAAGGAGCAACCAAATGGCGAAAAAGAAGAAAAAGAAAGGGCAGTTGTCGCTTCAGTTAGGGCTCAACGACGAGCGGGTGCCCAAACTATTGGGCATGCTGTTGCTTTTTTTTGCGTTGTATTTTTTCATTGCCTTCACCTCGTACTTGTTTACCTGGCAGATCGACCAGGATCGCGTACTGCGCTTTTCCTGGAGCCTGTTGCTGGAAAGCGACATGGAGATGGCCAACTGGCTGGGCCGCCTGGGCGCCATCGTCTCCAATATGTTCTTCTACTGGGGTTTCGGCCTGCCTTCTTACATTTTCGTCTATTTAATGGTGCGCCTGGGCGTAGCCTGGATACAGCGCAAACCGCTGGGGCAGTACATCGGCGCTATCCGGCAGTCGGTGTTTTACGTCCTCGTCCTTTCGGTTTTGCTGGAGTTCCTCTTTCGCAATGCCGATTTCCCCTGGGGAGGCGCCTTCGGAGAGAGCGTAGCCAACTGGCTGCTCAGCTTTGTAGGCACGGCCGGGCTGATCGTCCTCTTCTTCTTCATCGCCCTGGGCATCGCCGTCTGGATCTTCAATCCCAATTTCAATGAACTGACCTTTCGCAAGCTGGTTTCCGAGGCGCGCTACTCCGTCGAAGATTTCCTGACCGGACGCCGCCGGCGCCGCAAGCCGGCCGCCGGGAAGAGCGGGACCGGCAGCGAACGCCCCGCCCTGAAACCGGGCAACCGCGAGGCCGACGAAGAAGACGAACTGCCCGACCTGCCGCCCGAAACGGAATCGCCGGCCAGCCAGCTTTCTTTCGAACTGGACAAGCAGGCGCCGGCGCCGCCGGAGCAAGAAAAAGGCGACGGCCTGGAAATGGAAATACAAACCCCCAAAACGGAAGGGGAAAGCCCCGGCCCCGCCCGTCCGCCCTCCATGGATACGCCGCTCTACCGCCAGGAAAACCGGCAGCATAGCGAGCCCTACGACCCGACCCTGGAGTTGTCGTCGTACGAAAATCCGGTCGTCGCCCTCCTCAACGATTATTCCGATCAGAAAGTCGAGATCGACCGGGCCGAACTGGAAGCCAACAAAGACCAGATCGTCGAGACGCTGCTCAACTACAAGATCGAGATCGTCAAGATCCGGGCCACCATCGGCCCCACCGTCACCCTCTATGAGATCGTACCGGCGCCCGGCGTGCGCATCTCGCGCATCAAAAACCTGGAGGACGATATCGCACTGAGCCTGGCCGCCCTCGGCATTCGCATCATCGCGCCCATTCCCGGCAAAGGCACCATCGGTATCGAAGTACCGAATAAAAAGAAACAGATCGTCTCCATGCGCGAGGTGCTCATCTCGGATAAGTTCAAGCGCGCCAAGATGGACCTGCCGATCGGCCTGGGGAAAACGATCTCCGACGAGGTCTTCGTGGTCGACCTGGCCAAGATGCCGCACCTGCTCGTCGCCGGCGCTACCGGGCAGGGTAAATCGGTGGGCATCAACGCCATCCTGATGTCGCTGCTCTACAAAAAGCACCCCTCCCAGGTAAAACTCGTGCTCATCGATCCCAAAAAGGTGGAGCTCTTTCCCTACGCCCGCCTGCTCAACCACTTTCTAGCGCTGCTGCCGGGACAAGAAGAACCCATCACTACCGAAACCAACCGGGTGATCCACATCCTCAACTCGCTCTGCATCGAGATGGACCACCGGTACGACCTCCTCAAAAGGGCGCACGCGCGCAATATCCGGGAGTACAATGAGAAGTTCGTCCAGCGCAAACTCAACCCCCAGAAAGGGCACCGGTTCATGCCGTTTATCGTGCTGGTGATCGACGAATTTGCCGACCTGATCATGACCGCCGGCAAAGAGATCGAACTGCCGATCGGGCGACTGGCCCAACTGGCGCGCGCCGTCGGCATCCACCTCATTATCGCTACGCAGCGCCCTTCCGTGAATATCATCACCGGCGTGATCAAGGCCAACTTCCCCGCCCGCATCGCCTACAAAGTGTCCGCCAAAGTAGACTCGCGCACTATCCTCGATGCGGGCGGCGCCGACCAGCTCATCGGCCGCGGCGATATGCTCCTCTCCGTGGGCGGCGATATGATCCGCCTGCAGTGCGCTTTCGTCGATACCCCGGAAGTGGAAAAAGTGATCGACTTCATCGGCCAGCAACAGGGGTACCCCGAACCTTACTACCTGCCCGAATACCACGGCGACGACGAAGAGGTGCCGGGCACCAGCGGCCTGACCTACGCCGACCTCGACGAAATGTTCGAAGACGCCGCCCGCCTGATCGTCCAGAACCAGCACGGCTCCACTTCCATGATCCAACGCCGCCTTAAACTGGGCTACAACCGCGCCGGCCGCATCATGGACCAGCTCGAAGCCATGGGCATCGTCGGCCCCAGCGAAGGCAGCAAAGCCCGCGAAGTGCTGATCTACGACGAGATCGAGCTCGAGCGCTTTCTCGAGGAGCTGCATCGCGGATGAGAAAGGAGGTGTACCGCTTCCGTTCTACAACAGTCCCGAATCAGCGAATTTCGGTTTGAAACATTATTGTGCTCTCGTCCCGGCAGGAGGAGCTATGGGTAGAATATTTTGCATGCAGTGATTGCCGCCCCGGGCTACTCTTCCACCTCGATAAACTCGTAAGGTTCCAGGGTGATGTCTTCCGTCAGGGCTTTGCGGTAGGCGATGTGTACGCGGTCTACCGTAACGTTGAGTTTCTGGTAGATGCGTACGGCCTCCTTGTTGTGGGCCCGCACGGTGGTGAGGTACATGTCCGGATAGCGGCTGACGTTGCGCGGGGTGAAGAGAAAATCGGTGATGAAAGCGAAGATGCCTTTACTCGAATAGTCGGGATGGATGCCGAAGCCGATCCCTTTGGCGTTGAAGGTGCGGCGCAGGCGGCGGCGTAACAGAAAGCCGGGCAGGGTCATCCAGTTGAGTTTTCCTTTGGCCGGCTTGAGCAGGGGGTTGATATCCGGGAAGAAGGCGCAGAAGCCGGCGGGATTTCCTTCGAAGTAGGCGATGCACAGGATATTGGTGTCCATGATAGGCGCGGCTTCTTGCATCAATTTGATGACCTGCGGGGGCGCCAGCGGTTTGAAGTGCGTAAAGTGGCGGAAAGAGGCGTTGTAGATCTCGCAAAAGTCGTTGGCGTAGCGTTCGAGATGCTGCGGGTTGTACTGTTCGAGGTGAACGTTGTAATTGCGGCGGATGCGTTCCACTACTTTTTTCATGCGTTCGACCGGAATATCCGGGGTGTGGCCTTTGAGGGTGAGGATCTGTTCGTACGGGATATAGCCCCGCTCGGTGAAATAGGCCTGATAACGGGCCGGCTGATAATTTTCCTGAAAGAGTGGCGGGACGAAACCTTTGACCAACAGCCCCCAGTACTTGTCGCGTTCCCCGAAATTTATAGGGCCGTCGATTGCCTGGACGCCCTGTTCGGCGAGGTAGGTTTCGGCTGTTTCGAAGAGCAGGTTCACCACTTTCGGGTCGTCGACGGCGTCGAAGAAACCGATGCCGCCGACGGGGTAGGGCTGGGTTTCGTTGCGCCGGTGGTCGATGAAGGCGGCGATGCGGCCGACGGCTTGCCGGCGGTCGTTTTGTACGACGAACAGTCGGGCTTCGCCGTTGTCGAGGGTTTTATTGATCCGGGGGTCGAAGATGGACTCAATATCCCCTTCCAGCGGGGCGATCCAGTTGGGGTCATCCTGGTAGACGCGATGAGGGGCCTGGTGAAACAGCCGCCACGTTTCGCGCGAATTTACCTGAATTACATTCATGTTGCTGGTCTATTTAGATCGTCAGCCCGTATCGGGGCGCGAAATTAGCCAGAAATTTTGAAAACCGGCGCGATCTGTTGCATTTTGTTTTCAGAGGGTAGCCAGCTTGGCCAGCAGCCAGGAGCGGTCTTTGGTCGTCATGGGCTTGGCGACGGCGATCTCGTCCTGCAGCTTCTGCCGCTCTTTTTTATCGAACGGGTTGACGCGCAGCAGCTTGCGGGTGTACTGGATCAGGTTGGCGAAGTTGTCTTTGTGGTAACCCATCATTTTCTTGCGCTGCAGATAAGTCCGCATGCTGTCGAGAAGCGACTCGAGGGCGTCGAACTCGGCCTCCTCGTAGTACATTTGGAGGAGGGTGGTTTTGGCGTTGAGGGTCATGAGGATATCGTCGGAGTCGAACTGGGCCAGGAGTTGCATCGCCCGGCGATAGTCCTTCTGTTCATAATGCAACTTAGCCAGGCAATAATTGACGGTATCTTCTCGGAACTGGGCATGCAAATAGTCTTGATTATTGAAAATAAAGGACTGAACCCAAGAAAACTCGCCGAGCTTCAGGCCGGTGGCTACCACATTGCGGAAGGTGAAACGGGAGACGGTTTTGTTTTCAATGAGGACCCTTTGTTCGAATCCTTGCCGGTATAAATCAAATGCTTCTCGGATAAACTGTTCGCCACCAGCGTTAAACCTGGCGGCACAGTAATTTATGGCCATGAGATAGATATCTCTCAATTCTGAAGGAGTAAAAAGATGGCCGTTTTGGTTAATCTGTTTTTTAAGCGAATAGAAATGGGTCGGGTTCTCTCTATCGGTAAATGACCGGTAAATAAAATAATAAACAGCAATTGCGGGAACTGAAAGAAAATCTTCGTTTGTCTCAACGTAACAAAGCACCTCGTCCAGAAGTCCAATCTTGTATTCAGCTTTGAATACAGCTTGGTGGGAAAGCATCAGGCAGCTCTGTCTTAGTTTATCTGCAAAATACGTAAGGTCAAGTGCGTCGGACACCTCCTGCAGATTCATTTTAATGTTGCGTTTTCTCTCTTCGAAAAAACGGTAGTGCTCGATTTGCAGCAGGTATTCATTGCGCATGAAATTTTCGTCCCGGTAGATCGATTTTTCCTGAATTTGCTCCACGCTGCGCATCGTCTTCTGAAAAGCCTTTTCCAGTTTCCGTTTCCGGTAGACGCTGGCCAGCCCCATGCGCGAGCGCACCTCGTCTTCGCGCAGTTCGTGGTAGATCAGAAACTCCTCCACGCACTTCAACAGGAAATGCATGGTCTGCCGTATTTTTCCGTCGTCAAATGGCTCGCCGGGAAAAATCTTGGCAAAAACCCGTTCTTTTTGCAGAAATTTAGATTCCCGTAAGTGGCGGCCGGTGAATAAGTACTCGAAAAGCGCGATCACGTCCTCGCGCTGGTTGTGCACCGGCGAGTGCAGCCATTTGCGCAATTCCCGAATCTCCTTCTTGGTCAGGGTAGACAAAATAATGGCCAAATGACTATTTTCCATACTGGAATAATTAAGTTTTTTCAACAATGAAAACCGAGGCAAGTGATGGCTAAAAAATTGATTATCAAGTTATTTCGTTTTTTCATCAGTGTTTCTGCTATCCAAAAATACGCGTTTTTTTTCAACAAATGCGATTTATTGTCTTTGAGGAAGCAATGGGATAGCGGCATATTTGTATCGTATTCGAGATTGAAATATGAAAAACGACTTGCGTCAATGATCTCATCGAACGCTGCACGACCGGCCCGCAACGCCTTAATGAAGGTTGCTTTGTTTTTGGGGCTGGCGCTTTCGCTGAGTGTCGGCGCCCACGCACAGGGATGGCAACTGGTTTTCGGGGACGATAAAGAGGATGAAGGATACGCCATCGTCCAAACCGTCGACCACGGTTTCCTGCTCGCCGGATGGAGCGAATCCTTCGGCAACCCGTTCGATCAGGACATCGATTTTTACCTGGTTAAAGTAGATGTCGATGGCACACTGGTCTGGCAGGAAGTTTACGACGGAGGATACGAAAGAGATGATTTCGCCTATGGTGTCGTGGAAACGGAAGACAACGGTTTTCTGGTCGTTGGTGAAGCGGAGAAGGAAGGAGGATCAGACCTCTACCTCCTCAAAGTGGATCCGAACGGGAATTTTGAATGGGATCATCATTTCGAGGCCGGCCCCGATGTATTAAGGGCGCGCGGCAACGATATCATACCAACTTCAGATGGGGGCTATCTCATCACAGGGTTCCGGGAAACTGCCGACGGCGATGAGGATGCGCTGGCCATTAAGATCAACAGCCAGGGCGAAGCGATCTGGACGAAATACTACGGTAGTCCGACCCTTGATGAGGCAGCCAACGCGGTAACCAGGTTCCAGGACGGCTACGCCATCGTCGGCACCCGGTCGGTCACTCCGACGGACGTCGATGTCATCGTACTGAGAATTGACGCCGATGGCAATATGGTCTGGGATGATCTGGTGCAGTGGCAAGGCGTCGTTCCCGGAGAAAACCGAACCGACGAAGCCCTGGATGTCATCGAGAGTTCCCAGGGACACATTGTCTGGACCGGTTCTGCTAACTCCGGGCCGGATGCGGTGGTCGCAGCGCACGACGCAGCGGGCAACCTCCTCTGGGAGCACTTTGTAGACCGCGGGATCGGCGACAGCGGTGTTTTTCTGGAAGAAAAGCTTTCCGGGAATATCTTCGTCGCCGGCTTCACCGAGGATAGCAACGAGGACATCAACCACCTTTACTTTGAAGTGGCTGCAGACGGGAGTGACACCCTTTGGACCAAAAGTGTCGGAGATCAGTTTTTCGACAAGCCCAACGATTTCGTCTCAACCATAAGCGGCGGATATATGTCGGTAGGCGTAAGCGGGGTGGCCGGAGTGATCGGTTCGCTTCCTAACCTGACCCTAGTCAAGTCCGACGCCCAGGGCAACATCCGCACCAATTATGTCGAAGGCCGCATCTTCCGGGATCTCGATGGAAACTGCGAATTCAACTTCGACGACAATCTCGAAGGTTGGCTGGTAAAAGCAGAGAACGCCAACGCTACTTACTTTGGAAGTTCTAACGCCAACGGGCGTTACTACATACTCGCCGATACCGGGGAATTTCTGGTGACGCTGATGCCGCCGGGCCCCGACATCTGGCAAGCGTGCGAAGGTTTCGATTCGACACTGGTCACTTTTGAAACTTTCTACGATTCGATTACGGTGGATTTTCCGGTGGATACCCTCGGCGATCCGTGCCCGTACCTTGAAATTGACGTAACGGCTCCTTTTTTGAATCCTTGTTCGGAGGTCGTCTATACGGTAACCTACTGCAACGTGGGCACCGAAGCGGCGATAGCCGATGAGACGGAGATTACCATCGAGCTGGACGACGAGCTAACCCTGATCGACGCGAGCATTCCCTTTACGGATGAAGACACGCTCTATCGTTTCGATCTGGGAGACATCCTGGTTACCGAGTGTGGTCAGTTTACGATCACCACGGAAGCAGCGTGCGGCGGCATTGTGCAGGGGCAGGCCGGCTGGGTTGAAGCTCAGATCTACCCGCAAGACCTCTGCCAGGAACCCGATACCGCCTGGGATGGTTCGAGTATCATTGTCAGCGGGGTCTGTGAACCGGACCTGGTTCGCTTCAACATCACGAATGTTGGCGAGCCGATGGATACGCCAAGAACGTTCTTTGTGGTAGAAGATGATTTCCTCCTGCTGCAGGATACATTCAAACTTCCGGAAGGTGGAATAAAGGCAGATACATTCGCGAAGAACGGAGCCACTTACCGCCTAATCGCCCAACAGTCGGCATTCCACCCGGGTATGAGCTTCCCTACCTTCGTCATCGAAGGCTGCGCGGAAGACGGCACGGTGGAATACTCAACAGAATACGTGACACAGTTTCCCGAAAACGATCGGGATGCATACATAGCCATTGACGTACAGGAAATAGTCGGTTCCCTCAATGACCCAATAGAATTGAGAGGCTATCCCAAAGGCTACGGCGCCCAGAGGCTCGTAGACGACAGTACCGATATCACATACACCATTTTCTTTAGCAATACTGGAACCGACACTATTACCAGGGTAGTAATTCGGGATACCTTGCCCCCCGAGCTTGACTTGCAATCATTACAGCTCGGAAGCAGCAGTCATCCATACCAACTTCAAATCTATGACGAAGGTATCCTGAAATTTACCTTCTCTGGTATCCAACTTCTGCCAGGTAGCAGCGCGAGCGATCCGAAAGCTTACGGATTTATCAAGTTCAAATTATCCCAAAAACAGGACATCGTCACCGACGGAGCCCAAATCACAAATAGCGCTGCTATCTATTTTGAAAACGAAGCACCCCGCATCACGAACACGGTTCGTCACAGGGTTCGCACGCTGGAATTTCCCTGGTCGGAAATTCCGGTCAGCAGCCAGGAAACTTTTGTGCCGGGGGTTGAAATAAAAATTGCTCCGAATCCGTTTAAAGAACAGGCCACCTTCGAAATTGAGGGTCTGCCTCGCGGAGAAGTCATGTTCGAACTTATAGACGCCACCGGGCGTTTGGTCAGTACGAAGACCTTCCGAGGCAACAGGTTCGAGTTCCAACGGCGCAATCTGCAACCAGGCGTGTATTTCTACCGCCTCACCGCAGAAGGGCAATTGATTAACACTGGAAAGGTATTAGTGCGATAATCATAATCCCATAAGCCGATTGGTTCCCCGCTAACGAGCGGGGAACCCTCACTTACCAAAAAAGAAAAGAGCTTTAATAATAACTTTGAAACACTAAAGAATTAGGTCGTCTTATTTTTTCATGAGATTATGATTTGTTATTAGCGAGAGGCCGCGTCTAAACGACGCGGCTTTTTTTTTTGCTCGCTGCCAAACCGGATGATTCATGGATTCATCTCTTGCCGGCCGCCATTCTGCCCCGCTCACTCATCGTATCCGGGGATACCTGCCTGCAGCAGGCGGTCGCCTGCGCGAACGCAAGCCTGACAACCGTTATGACTAAGAACCCATGAATAATCCGGGCTTACAATTAAATCTAATCTACGAGCTTTTTTTCAAATTGTTACAATAAAGATATAAAAATTCATAATTTTTTAACCTGCTCCAACAGCCAGTCTCGCTCAGTCAGTACCGCTTCTGCACTTATTTCCCGCTCCAGTTGTTCCTTTTCCTTGCGATCGAAAGGGTTGGTTTTCAGTAACATCCGGGTGAGCCGCACGATGTTGCGGTAGTTGTTGCGATGGTAGCCCAGCTTGCGGTTGCGACGCAGAAAATTTTGCATCGCCGCGAGGTGGGAAGCCAGGAGCTCGTGTTCTTCGGTTTCGTAATAGATCTTCAACAGCAGCGTTTTGGCGGCCAGGTTGAGCAGCGGATCATCGTAATCGGCTTTTTGCAGAGCCTGCATCGCCTGCCCGTGCCGCCCCCGGAAGTAAGCCAGCCGCGCCAGACTGAAGCTGTACATGCTTTCCCGGTGAGCCGGCTCCAGGTAAGGGTAGTACTGATGGATAAACTGCTCGGTGCGAATGAAATCTTTCTCCTTGAGGCCCATCGCCACGATATTGCGGTAGGCGAAGCGCGACAGTACGCCGTTGGTAAGCAGATCTCCCCGCTCCAGAGCGGCCCGGTATAGCTTCAGTCCGGCCGCCGCGTACTGCTCCTGCCCGGCGTTGAGGCTACGAATGCAGTGGTTGATGGCTAGCAAGAACAAATCTCTCCTTTCTTCCTCCGGAAAAAGAGCGGCATGCGCGAGCAGGGCGCGCTGAAAGTGAGGAAAATGCGTCGCCGCATCCGGATGAGCCAGCGTCTGATACGCATAATAGTAAACGGCTACGGCCGGTTCCCGATCCAGTCCCTGCTTTTCGACGAGTTGCAGAACGGTCGGCAGCAAGCCCCAATCGTACTCCGTGGGGTTGACCGCGCGGTGGGCGAGCAGCAAGCAGCTTTGCCGCAGCTTCTGCAACACGAATCGCAGGTCGAGATGATCCGCCGTAGCTTGCAGATGCTGCTCGCCGAAACGCTGTTCGCGGGAAGTGAACTGGTACGCTTCCCAGCCCAGCCGGTACTGTATCTCGAAATACAGGGCTTGCCGGTAGGGCTGCCGCTCCAGCTGCGCTGCTGCTTTGCGTAGCGTCTGCTGAAAATGCTTGGCCAACCCCAGCTTGCGGTACATCGCCGCCAGCGCCAGCCAGGTGTCGAGCGGCTCCGCCTGCAGCTGTTCCAGCGCCAGAAAATGCTCGATCTGCTGCAGCAAATAGCTCATCAACTGGCGGATCCGCTGGGCGTCATAAGGTTCTTCCGGAAAGAGGTAGGCGCTCATTTCCTGCTTGGTCGGCCTCAGCCCGAGCTCGAATAGCCGTTCTTCCAAAAAGTGGTATAAGCGCGTAACCGCAGGCCGGCGGTTGAAAAAGGGCGAGTCCAGCAAACGGGCCACCGCGCCGCGCTGCCGGGGCGAAAGTACTTCCAGCAGGGTAAGTAGCCGACTGTTTTTCAATTTGCAAAATAATTAATTCGTTTTATAAATGGGCTGTTTTAAAACATGGATAAGGTACGGTTTTTTAGTCTTTGGTTTCAAGGAGGCAGCCAAAGACCAAAGACTAAAGACCAACTGCTAAAGACTAAAAGGCTGAGGTTGAGGCGCCAAAGACCAAAGACTAAAGACCAAAGACCAACTGCTAAAGACTAAAGACCAACTGCTAAAGACTAAAAGGCTGAGGTTGAGGTTGAGGCGCCAAAGCCCAAAGACTAAAGACCAAAGACTAAAGACCAAAGACCAACTGCTAAAGACTAAAAGGCTGAGGTTGAGGTTGAGGCGCCAAAGACCAAAGCCCTCCAGCATCAACGAACCCATCACTCACCGATGTTTTGCCCTCCGCACCGTCGAGCGACCAAAGACTAATGACCAAAAACCAAAAATCATTCCTTATAAACCACTTTTTTTGTCTTTGCTTTCCGCTCCTTTCTCCCCAATATTTGTACCGTAAGTAAACCACAAAGAGCAATGATCAACCGCAACCTACTTTTCATACTACTCTTCGCTTTATTCCTGCCGGCAAGCGCGACGGGGCAGGGCTGGGAACGCACTTACCCTTACGAGGCGCCCAACGGCGCCGGCAGTGTCGAACAAGCGCATTTTCTGAATAAAACACCTGACGGCGGCTACATCCTGGCCGGTGAGGTCGACCTGGCTACCGGGGCGATCCGGCATTACGTGCGACTCATCAAGACCGATGCCGGGGGACAGTTGCAGTGGGAGCAGGTTTACCAGGAAGGGAACATCCTCCACAAAACCGTTTCCGGGGTCAGCGTACTCGCCGACGGCGGGTATATGCTGGCCGTCACTGACGTATTATCGCTCGGGTCGGATATGGGGTTGTTGCGCGTAAATGCCTTTGGGGACTCCCTGTGGACGTCTGATATCGTCCAAGGGCTGGCCCGGTCCCTGGTAGCTGCGCCCAATGGCGACTTCCTGCTGGGCGGACGAACGAACCTGGATTTTGCTATCAATTCGCCTAAACTGGTTCGCTATTCGAGTACGGGGGAACTGCTGTGGGAACGCGTCTATTCCGAATTCGGAGAAGGCGTTTTCTTCGGCCTGGCGCCGGTGAGCACCGGGGGCTACGTGGCTACCGGCCGTTCGGAAGGGCAAACGCTGTTTTGTAAGCTAAGCGAAGCCGGAGATATCGAGTGGGACATCACCGGATCGCTGCCTAGCAACGGCGGCTATGACGCGATCGAAGCATCGGGGGGCGGGTTCGTTATCGCTGCCGCCTACGACGGCTTCGCCGGATACGGCCCGTTAATGATAAAGACGGATGCGCAGGGTAACGAAGAATGGACGACCTACCTCACTTCCGGCCTCGGCGTGCCGGTCGCGGTGGAGGAAACGCCCCAGGGCGACTTTATCACGACCGGATCGGCGGGCGACTTCTGGTCGTTCTGGACCGGGACGACCGGCTTTATCAGCAAGGTAGATGCGGCGGGAACCGAACTATGGTCGAAAAATATCTACAACCAACCCGGTACGCCTTCCGGCGCCGACATGGTGACGCTGCCCGGCGGCGGCGGTGTCGTAGCCGGAGTGAAGGCGAATCAGGCCTGGCTGACCCGCTTCGATGCGGCGGGCAATTCCCTGACCAACTGGATACAAGGCTCCGTCTACCGCTCCACTACCTGCGATACCGACGACGTCATCAGCCAGATGGCGGGCTGGACGGTGCGCCTCCACGACGACACGGATACCCTTTACACCCTTACCGATCCGCTCGGCCAATTCCGGTTCCTGGTCGATACCGGCAATTACGCCATCCGGGTGATGCCGCCCAATGCGCTCTGGACGGCCTGCGACGGCGATTTGCCGCTCGATCTGCCCGATTTTTACGATACGACCTACGTCAACCTGCAGGTAGCCGCCGAAACCATCGAATGCCCGCTGCTCACCGTCGATATCTCCGCGCCTTTCCTGCGGCGTTGCTTCGAGAATACGTATACCGTGCAATACTGTAACGAAGGCTCCGCTACGGCGCTCGACGCCTACGTGGAAGTTACCCTGGATCCTTTTCTCACCCTGACGAGCGCCGACCTGCCGTTCACGGACCTAGGCGACAACCAGTACGCTTTCGACATCGGCGATCTTCCCGTCAACGAATGCGGCGCCTTTTCTTTTAGGGCCGAACTGGATTGCGACAATACGGTGCTCGGCCAGACGCATTGCACCGAAGCGCATATTTTCCCCGATACCAGCTGCTTTGATATCCTGCCCCAGGCGATCATCGATATCGAGCCGGCCTGCGAACCCGATTCCGTGGCTTTTCTGTTGCGCAACATCGGCGAGGCCGATATGCAGGGGGCGGCGAATTTCATTGTCATCGAAGACGATGTCATGTACAGCACCCAGCCCTTTGAACTGGATGAAGGGGAAGAACGCACCGTGCGCTTCCCGGCCAACGGCGCTACCTACCGCCTGGAAACCCTGCGGCGCCCCGACTTTTCCGACTCCAAACGCATCAGCGCCGTCCTCGAAGGCTGCGCCAATGACGGCTTCTTCAGCACCGGCTTTGTCAACCTGCTGCCCAATTACACCGGATCGTCGGCCATCGATCTCGACTGCCAGGAAAATATCGGGTCCTATGACCCCAACGACAAGCAGGCGTTCCCCACCGGCTACGGCGATGAGCATTTTATCAAGCCGGACACCGAGCTGGAGTACCTGATCCGCTTCCAGAATACCGGAACCGACACGGCTTTCCGGGTGGTGATCCGCGACACCCTGGCCTCCTGGCTCGATCCGGCTTCGGTGCGGGCCGGCGCCAGCAGTCATCCGTATTCTTTTTCCATCCTGGGCGGAGGCATTCTGGAATTCGTTTTTGATCCCATCGCCCTGCCCGACAGCAACGTCAACGTCGCAGGCTCTATCGGCTTTGTCCGGTTTGCGGTAACCCCCAAAGCCGCCACGCCGCTGGGCGCGCAAATCGATAACGAAGCCGCCATCTACTTCGACTTCAATCCGCCCGTGATCACCAATACCGTATTCCACACCATCGGCGAAGATTTCATCATTTCCAGTAATCCGACCCCGCCGGACGGGCGAGCGCCGGTCACCATCCGGGTTTTTCCCAATCCGTTCGTCGATCAAACGACTTTGGAAGTTTCGGGGCCGCCGCTCGACGCTGCTTTATTGGAGTGGTACAACGCACAGGGGCAGCTGGTGAGAAGAACGGTCGTAAACGGGAACCGCCTGGTGGTCAAAGCCGGTGCATTGCCGGGCGGCTGCTACTATTTCCGGCTGATGGAGCAGGGCCGGGTTCTGGGCAGCGGCGTACTTTTGCTGAACCGGGAATAGAAAAAAGTTAATCCGGGTTAAAAATCAAAATCGATGTAGATCGTATCCTCCGGCACCTGCAGCGCGTGCGACCAGATGACCGTTGTGTCCTGCAAGGAGTAATAGGCCGAGGCGGTCACGCGGTGCGGCTCTCCCGGTACGCCGGGCAGCAGCACCGTCGTATCCGGGCGGCCGAGCAGAAAGTATTCGTCGTACAACAGGCGTTGCGGGCTTTCGTAGGGAATGGTGATGCTGCTTTGCAAGCGGATGCCGTCGGGGTGCGAATGGCGGCACGAGATACCGACCTGGATGATGCGCCGGATAGGCTTGACCCGGATCTCGACAAAATTGTTGCGGCCTTTGCGAATGCGGGAATACTGCGGCAAAGCGTAGCCGAAGTGCTCGCCCGGCGGCAGCGACAGGTAGTAGTCATTGCCGGGCTGATGCCGGAAACGCACCGAAAAGGTGCCGTCGGAAGCGGCGTAAAAAGCACGCCAGGGCGTATACCGATCGGGCTCGAAAGGATTGCTCACCTTGTGGTTGATGAATAACTTGGCGGATTGCTGAACGGTATCGCCGGTATGGAAATCGACCAGCGCCCCGGAAATACGGGTAGTGTCGCTGGTCAGCCGCAGGTTACAATCCTGCAGGTAGCTCATGGCGAGTACGAAAAGCAACGTCCACCTCATAGGCCCGGGATTTGCGGATGGGGTCAATGGAAAAGGGAGTCAACCCTGAATTGCTGTACGAAACCTGCGTTCCACACAAAAAACACTCAAAACTCCGCATTCCCCGGCGTACGCGGGAAGGGGATCACGTCGCGAATATTTTTCATGCCCGTAATGAACTGCACCATGCGTTCGAAGCCGAGGCCGAAGCCTGCGTGGGGTGCGCCGCCGAACTGGCGCAGCTCCAGGTACCACCACAGCTCCTCTTCGGGAACGCCCATTTCTTCCATGCGCTGCCGGAGCACCGCGTAGCGTTCTTCGCGCTGGGAGCCGCCGATCACTTCTCCGATTCCGGGGAACAAGACGTCCATGGCGCCGACGGTGCGGCCGGGCACGTCGGGCGACTCGTCGTTGAGCCGCATGTAAAAAGCTTTGATGACGGCCGGATAATCGCGGACGATCACCGGCTTTTTGAACTTCTTCTCCACCAGGTAGCGCTCGTGTTCCGCTTGCAGGTCTTTGCCCCACTCTACGGGAAATTCGAATTTTCCTTTTTTGTAGGGTTTGGAATTTTGCAGTATGCGGATGGCTTCGGTATAGGTGATGCGTTCGAACTCGTTATCCAATACGAAGCGGAGCTGTTCGATCAGCCCCATCGGGCGCCGTTGTTCTTTAGGCAGGTTTTGCTCTTCGCCGGCGATGCGCGCGTCGAGGAATTTCAGTTCTTCGGCGTAGTGTTCGAGGACGTAACCGATGAGGTATTTGGTGAACTCCTCGGCCAGGTCCATATTCCCTTCCAGGTCGCAGAAGGCCATCTCCGGTTCGATCATCCAGAACTCGGCCAGGTGGCGGGGCGTATTGGAATTTTCGGCGCGGAAGGTAGGGCCGAAGGTGTATACTTTACCCAGCGCCAGCGCCCCGATCTCCGCTTGCAGCTGGCCGGATACGGTGAGGTTGGTGGGGCCGCCGAAAAAATCCTGCGACCAGTCGACCTGACCGGCTTCGTCGCGCGGGGGTTGGTCGAAGGGCAGGGTAGTTACGCGAAACATCTCGCCCGCCCCTTCGGCATCACTCCCGGTAATGATCGGAGAATGGAGATAGAAAAACCCCTGGTCGTTGAAATATTTGTGGATGGCGTAGGCGATGCCGTGGCGGATGCGAAAGACGGCGCTGAAGGTATTGGTGCGCATGCGGAAATGCGCTTTCTGGCGCAGGAACTCCATAGTTTGCCGTTTGGGCTGGAGCGGGTACTTTTCCAGGTTGGTTTCTCCGATCACCTCCACGGATTCGGCGAGTATCTCTACCGGTTGTTCGCTGCCTTTGGATTCCACCAGCCGGCCGGTGACGGCGAGGCAGGCGTGGAAGCCGATGCGGCGGATCAGGTCTTCGGGAAAATTCTCGAAATCGACGACCACCTGCAGGTTGTTCATCGTCGAGCCGTCGTTGAGGGCAATGAAGCGGTTGGCCCGGAAGGCGCGCACCCAGCCCATCACGGTGACGGTGTCGTCGATGGCGGGGGCCTGCAACAATTTGGCAATTTCCGTTCGCTGGATCATGTGAACCGTTTTTCCCGGCGGCCACGGGGCGCGCCGGCGCCTGGAAAGCTGCGAAATTAAAGCATTTGGCGAGAAACGGCAAATGCCGCATCTTTCAATTATCCAAAAAACGATCGCGCAGGTCCGGCGTCGGCAGCCAGCAGCTGTCTTTTTCGCCGAACCACCGGTAGCGGTTGCGGGCGATCCAGTTGTAGACGGCGTCGCGCCAGGGGCGCGGAACGATGCGCAGGGCGTAAAGGGCGGGCCAGAGGCCGCTGAGGTGGCGCGCGGCGCGCAGGGCCGCGTCGGAACGGGTATACACCTGGCCGTTCTCGATGAGCACCACGCTTTTCAGCGATTCTCCGGTCAGGTCGGTGTCGCTGAGCATTTGTTCAGCGACCTCCGATTGCAGGGAAGCAAAGCGAAAGCGCGCCGCGGGGTCCCGTTCGATGATGAACTGGACCGACTGGCTGCAGAGGTTGCACACGCCGTCGAACAGCAGCACCGGATGTTCGGTGGTGCGGGCGGCGTCGATTGTGTTGGATGATTTCATCATTTTTTTGTAACTACTTAGGTCCCTCCGATTGAGAGGCGAAAATACCTGGTTTTGCCCCGGCCCTAAATGGGAGCCCAGGCATTTTCGCCCTTTGCTCCCATTTAGGGCCGGGGCAAACAAAGGGCGAAAATGCCTTTAGAAGGAGGGACCTAAATGGTTACCCTTTTTTTAACAGTATTGGGCCGAGTAAGTTTGGCGGCTTCATTCGAATAGTTCGCGGTAGAGCTCTTCCACTTTGCCGATGGTCGTCACTTCGATGCGGTAGCGTTTGAAATCCAGGCCTTTCAGGTTGTATTTGGAGATGAAAATGCGGTTGAACCCGAGGCGATCGGCTTCGGTGATGCGGTTTTCGATCCGGTTTACGGCGCGGATCTCCCCGGACAGCCCTACTTCCCCGGCGAAGCAAATATCGCTGGGAATGGCGATGTCCTCCAGCGAAGAGATGAGCGCACCGACGATGGCGAGGTCTACTGCCGGGTCGACGGCGCGGATGCCGCCTGCGAGGTTGAGGAAGACGTCGTTCTGTGCAAAAGGGAGGCCGCCCCTTTTTTCAAGCACGGCGAGCAACATGCTGAGGCGGCGCAGGTCGAAGCCCGTCGCGGATCGCTGCGGCGTCCCGTAAACGGCGGTGCTCACGAGCGCCTGGGTCTCGATGAGCATGGGGCGCAGCCCTTCGACGGTGGCGGCTACGGCGCTGCCGCTCAGGTCTTCTTCCTTCTGGCTGAGGAGGAGTTCGGAGGGGTTGCTCACTTCCCGCAGCCCCCCGGCCTGCATTTCGTAGATGCCAAGCTCATCGGTCGAGCCGAAACGGTTCTTGATCGTGCGCAGAATGCGGTAGGTATGATGCTGGTCGCCTTCAAACTGGAGCACAGCGTCGACGATGTGTTCGAGCAGCTTCGGGCCGGCAATGGCGCCATCTTTGGTGATGTGGCCGATGATGAAAACCGGAATGCCCGTTTCTTTGGCGAAGCGCTGCAGCAGCCCGGCGCATTCGCGCACCTGCGAGATGCTGCCCGGCGTCGATTCGATGTGCGGAGAAGATAAGGTTTGGATAGAATCGGCAATGAGCAGGTCCGGCTGTAGCTTCTGGGCGTGGCCGAGCACTTTGTCGATATTCGTTTCGGTGAGGATAAAACAATGGTCGGGGGCGCCCCCCAGCCGGTCGGCGCGCATCTTGATTTGTTCTTCCGACTCTTCGCCGGAAACGTACAGCACTTTTACCGGCGTGTTGAGGGCGACCTGGAGCATCAGGCTCGATTTGCCGATCCCCGGCGCCCCGCCCAGCAGAATAAGCGATCCCAGAACTATGCCGCCCCCGCCGAGCACGCGGTTCAGTTCTTCGTCGGGGGTGGGAATGCGGCGGGTCTTACCGGCCATAATGTCGGGCAAAGCTACCGGGCTGGGGCCGGATCGTTCTCCCTGCCAGGCGCGCTGCTTGATCTCCGTCTTCGTCTCGCGGGCAATGACCTCCTCCTGATAGGTGTTCCAACTATCGCAGTGCGGGCATTTCCCGATCCACTTGGGAGAAGAGGCCCCGCACTGGGAGCAGAGAAAAACTTTTTTAATTTTTGCCAAGAGTATTACTTTTTGCGTTAGTTTTTTTCTATCTTTCCGTTGTTCGCCACTTCCTAAGGGAATCATCTAATCGGTTTCGCTACATTTAACACTTTTTCCGATTGATTTTTCTCAAAAATTCCTCTAATTTGTAGATGAGATAATGTATTCTCCGCTACATTTCGGCTCAGTCCGCCGAACTTTTCGAGCGCTAAATTATTTAATAAATGTTTGGTAATTTCCACTAAAAAACGATATTTGCACCCATGTTAATTATTCGTTAAATAAATTTGAACAAAAACAACCGTCGGAAAAACACTGTTATAGTGATATAGGTTAAAAAAACAGCGACGGCTGAAGATATTTTATACGTAGATTGTTTTCATTTGGTTTTTTGGGGTTATGCAGGGCCCAGAGCTTACAAAGCACTGGAGCCCTGTTTTTTTTGTATGGCTTTTTTGTAAATATGGACTTTTTGTATTGAAGATTTTTCAAAGGGATACAGCTTTTTCCCTCGGCCAATAGCAAAAAGCCAAAAATTTCGGGTTTTATTGAGATAAAGCCAAAACTCAGATTGCCCGGTTACGGCCGGTCGGCGCAACGAACGCAACGCGAACTCTGCGGCATGTACATCAGCCGGGCCGTCGGGATCGCCTGACCGCACCGGGCGCACTTGCCGAAATCAGGCTGGTCGATTTTGCTCAGCGCCATTTTCAGATTGGTCAGTTTGCGGCGAGCGGTACGCAGAGCTGCCTCCGCAACGCTTTTGTTGTTGATCGCATCCATCCGGCTCACGCGCCCGATGGCGTTTTCCGGAGAAATAGGCTGGGTATTTTTTTCTAATCCGACCAGCTCTGCTTCCGTGCTCCCGATAGCGGCCTCGATCTTCAGCTTCAGCTCCCGCCGTTCTTCCGCATTCATCCGCTTAGTCGTTTGAGGAGAACAAGGCGATCAACCGCAGCATTTCCACATAGAGCCAAACGAGGGTTACCAGCAGGCCCAGCGCGCAAAACCATTCCATATAGCCCGGCGCACCGTGTTGTTCTCCTTTTTCAAAATTGTCGAAATCAAGCAATAGGTTGAGGGAAGCCACCCCTACGATCACCAGGCTGATGCCGATACTCATCCAGCCACCGTCGTGTAAGTACCCGATATCGATACCGAAAAAAGATAGCACAAAACTGAGTAAGTAGAATACCAGTATGCCGCCGGTGGCCATGATGACACCCAAACGGAACTTCTGCGTCACCTTGATGATGCCGGCTTTGTAGATGAAAAGCATCATGAATAGCACCGCTATGGTGAGCGTTATGGCCTGAAAAACAATGCCTTCCAACAACGAAGCGTACATCGCGGAGATCGCTCCGACGAACAGCCCTTCCAGCCCGGCGTAGACCGGCGCGAGGATCGGGGAATGCTGCGGGCGAAAGGCGGCGATAAGAACGGTGATCAGGCCGCCGATGGCGCCGACCCACATCAGCCAGGGATAGGTTTCTCCCCACATAAAACCGAGCATGGCGGTAGCGAACAGCAAGGCGCTGAGGAGCAGCGTTTTATTGACTGCCCCCTGCACGGTCATGGTTTCTCCTTCCCGAATGACCGGTCCGGCTTGTTCCCGGGCGCCCTGCAGGGCTTTTTCCGTCATTACGGGATTATGCGATTCGAAAAAGTTTCTTCTTCTGCTCATATTCTTTTTTTCAGAGCTTGTTTGGAGGTAGTGCTTTTGAAGCGAAAAACTCAGATTTTGGGTTCTCCCGAAGGGATTTTTCCGGCTCATAGCAGCGCTACGGGTCGGAAAAATGCCACAGGGAGGTTCCAAAAGCTGGGTTTTGCAGCCAAAATGACTACCTCCAAACAAGCTCTCAAACAATTCAAAGCTACAATATAGCAAACAAATAGAAGGAACCACTAGTTCTCCAGCCTTTCTTCGAACTGGCGGCGCTTGATCGAGGTCGCCCGGAAGGCATAGCTGATCAGGTACGCCGTTCCGACGAAAAGGAACCCCAGTCCGATGCCCACCAGAATGGTGATATAGGTGGCCTGCCAGTTTACCGTCAGCGCGCCCAGGAAACCGCCCAGCACGCAGATGGCCGCCGCGACGTAGAGCATCACCAGGGCGTGGTGGAGCCGGCCGAGTTGCCGGATCTTCTGGTGTAAAATATCCCGGCTGCACTTCTGGTCATTGAGCATCCGTTCGATCTCTCCGGCGAGGGCGGTCGCCCAGTTGGTGCTCGACATGATGATCAGGCCGATGCCGGGTAAAATGGTCAGAGGAAAAATCCAGGATTCCATCATGTAGAAAAGGTGAAAATGGTGTCCGGAAAAAAGTTGTCTGCGGGCCTCAACCGGCCCCGTATTTCCATCGGTATTCGAAAACGTCGGGCCGGGCGTAATGCCCGGTGGGGTCGAAGTCCATCTTGCCGCTGGTCGTTTCCGTCAGGTCCAGCTGAGCGTAGAGAATGCCTTCTTCGTCCCATAAGGGGCCGGCCAGCGCATCGCCGAGGGGCGAAAAGATGACGCTGCCCCCGCGGGAAAGCACCTCCGGGCCGTTCGCCGGCGTTTCGCGGTACGGCTCCGGATAATCTTTACGCTCGACGTACTGGTTGCAGCCCAGCACGAAGCAGCGCCCCTCGCAGGCGATGTGCCGCAGCGTCGCCTGCCAGGTAGGCCGCTGGTCGGCAGTGGGCGCCAGGTAGAGTTGTACGTTTTGCTGGTAAAGGGCGTAGCGGGCCAGGGGCATGTAGTTCTCCCAGCAGATGAGGCCGCCGAGGCGCCCCAGGGGAGTGGGCGCTATCTGCAGATCGTCTCCGCGCCCTTCCCCCCAGATGATGCGCTCGGCGCCGGTGGGTTTGAGCTTGCGATGGCGCAGCAACAGGGCGCCGTCGGGGCCGAAACAGAGCAGGCTGCAATAGAGCGTCCCGCCCCCCGGTTCTTTTTCGACGACGCCGATAGCCAGATACACCCGGTGTCGGCGGGCGAAGCCGCCGAGCAGGTCGACGGCTTCGCCGGGGGCGGTCAGGGTGTTTTCCCAATACTTCAGCCATTGATCGCGCCCGGCCGGGGAGCGGCTGCCGACTACCGTGCCGAAGCTCAGCCCCCGCGGATAGCCCGGAATAAAAGCTTCCGGGAACAGGATGAGCTGCGCGCCCTGTCCGGCCGCCTCTGCAGTCAGGCGTCCGACCTTGGCCAGGGTCTCTTCCAGCCGGAAGAGGACGGGCGTGGCTTGTACGACCGCTACCCGGCAGGTTGTTGCATCTGTTGGGTTCGCCATAGTGGATGCTGCGAATTTATAAGTTAAATATCAGCCGCCGCGTATACCTTTTTTGCTGCAAAACGAAACATAAGAAACACATTTTTTTTCCAAAAAACCAAAATCCACATGGCTAACATTAGCACCTTCGAACTGCTGGTAAAGCGCATCGCGCCCCTCGTCGGCAATCCGCTCATCGATGCGCCTTTCCGGCGTGCGGTGCAAGGGTACTTCCTGACCATCAGCAATCCCAACGATCGCGACATCTTCTTTCGCATCCGGGCCCGCATCCCCGTCATCGATCCTGCTTCTCCGGATCGCATCGTGCAACGGGAGCTCATCAACGGCAGCCCGGCCGATCGCAACCACATCTACACCTACGACATCACCGGCGGGCCCGAGAACGGCCAGCTGGTCTACGAACCGATGCGCTGCCGGCGCACCACCTTCGGCGGAAGCCAGCGCACCTTCGTCACCAGAAACCTGAGGCTCCCGCCCGGCCAGACGGCGGCCTACAAGCTGTTGCCGGATATCGTGTCGCCGACGGTGAACCTCCCCGAGCCGGCCCTGGAGATCAGAGGATACCTGGAGTTTGTTCAGCTGGATTCGTTCATCATCATCATCCGGCCCGACGGTACTTTCGAGCTGGTGTCCGTAGACGCCGCGCCGGCCGACCTGCTGTTTACGCCCGAAATCCGGGGTACTTTCCTCGACAATAACTACCCCGGCGGCGCCGACCTCGACTTTGACCAGATTGCGTACGCGATGCCTACCAGCACGGGCGGCGCTCAGATGACGATCACGGAATCAGAGTCGCTTTTCCTGATTTGCAACCTGCCCTTCATCCTCGACCCGGCAGATCTTTCCGGCTCCATCGACTTCAGCGGACGGGTAGTGCTCGACGAAAAGACCCTGAAAAAAATCGACGCCAAAGTGAAGAAACACCAGAAGATCGAACCCGACCAGCGCTTCGAATTAAAGGACGTGGCCGGCGAGATCGAAGCTACGCTGAACCAGTTGGAACGAAGAAAGAAGTAAGCCTTCTTTTTAAATCAGTTCTATGTATAACCACCGTCCCCGCAAGGTTATTGGGGACGGTGTTTTTCGTTTCGCCGCTAGGGCCGTTCAGGGCCGGGCGTAGCCGAGCTGGGTGTCCCGCTGCCCTCGGTAGTAAGTATCCAGTCCCAGCACCGCCAGGCTTTCCGACTGCTCCGGGTAGACGTGGCCGTCTTCGGCCGGCATGTCTTCCGGCAGCAAGATCTCTACGATTTTTCCTACGATAAAGAGGGCGCCGTTGGCCTGGATGGGGTGTTCTTCAACGAATTCGAGGCCCATCTTTACGCGGCTTTCCGCTACGTAGGGCGCGGGATGGCGTTCCGAAAATTGAGGCGTCAGCCCCACAGCGCTGAATTCCGAGGTGCGCTCGTCGTAATTGGCCGAGCTCTGGTGGGCCCGCTCCAGGATCTCCGGATGGATGTGGTTGAGCGTGAAGTAGCCTTTGGCTTTGATGTTGTGGTAGGTATGGCGGGGCACCGTCAGCGGGCGAAGCACGAACCCCAGCAGAGGCGGCGTGGCCCCCAGGTGCGTGACGGAATTGAAGACGCCGAGGTTGGCCGCGCCGCGGTGTCCCATCGTACCCACCAGCAAGGCGCTGCGCAGGCCGGCGACGGTATTGATGAGGTGCATGCGGTAGAAACGGTCGGCCGAGAGGATCTCTTCCAGGGTAATGCGTTTTTCCATATCTTGGGCTTTGCGAAAAAATCGAAACCTTGACCTGGCAGGCATTCGTACAGCCGAATACCCACTTCGGACTTTTTAACAACCAACATCTGCTGATGTTGGCGCTGACCGTGCTATTGTCCGTCCTTTTGGCGTTTCTGGGCCGCCGGACGCCTTCGGAACGGCGCCGCCTGCGCCTGGCCCGCCTGTTGAGCCTGGTGCTGAGCGGCACGGTGATCGGCTGGACGTTGCTGCGGCTGCGGCTGGGCGTTTTCGATCATCGCACCGATCTGCCCTTCGACATCTGCAACATGCTGGCCCTGGCGGCGCCCCTCTATGCCTGGCGCCCCCGGCAGCGCGTATTCGAGATCGTTCACCTTTGGGTGCTGGCCGGCACCCTGCAGGCGGTGCTTACGCCCCACCTGGAGGAAGGGTTCCCGCATTTTACGTTCTTCAAATACTGGATCGTGCACGGCGGGCTGATCGTTTTTGTCATCTATCTCGCCGTCGCTTTTCAGCTTTTTCCCACGCTGCGTTCGGTAGGGCGGGCTTTCCTCTGGTTGCAGGGGTACGGGCTATTCGTGCTGGCCGGCAATCTGCTGCTGGGCGCCAATTACGTCTACCTCCTCGGCAAGCCGCCCACGGCTTCGGCGCTCGACTACCTGGGGCCCTGGCCTTATTACCTGCTGGTAGTGGAAGGAGTGGCCCTGTTGCTGTTCCTGCTGATCTACCGGGTCACCGCGAGCCTGCGCCGGTGGCTGAATTTCTCCTGAAGCAAAGAGCCGAAGAGACCCAAGCAGCTAACCAAACCCCGTTTTTGTTTCGTAACTTCGCCAGGCAAAACGATGAACGCATGCGCCGTCTTCTCCTGCTGCTCCTGAGCTTACCCTTCCTGTTACACGGCCAGACCGAAGCCGCTTTCCAAAAGGCGGAAAACCTGGCGGCCGAAGGCGACCGTTACGGCGCCGTCCGGCAGTTGGAACAATTGATCGCCGATTTCCCGAAACGCGAATACGACTGCTCGGTGGCTTATCTGCGCATCAGCGAACTACAACAGGAAATGGGCGACTTCACCGCCGCCCTGGAGGCGAACGAGCGCTCCAAAGCGCTGCGCGATGAGCTGCGCGCGGACGATACTGCAGACAACTTTTTCCGGTACGGAGAGATCTACCGGGCGATGGGCCAATACGAAAGGGCGCTCTTCTATTACGAAAAAGCCCGCGATCTGCCTTTCCTGTTCCCGGAACTGTTCGCCCGGGTGAATGCCGGTATGGGGGAGGCTTTTCTCGCTATGGAGCTCCACGATGAGGCGGTTGCCTATTACCGCAAAGCGATCAACCTGCTGGAGATCGAGTTCGGCGCCGACGATCCGTTCCTCTTTTCGTATTACGAGCACGGCGCGCGCGTGGCGCTGGCCGCCGGCGATCCGGACCTGGCGGCGGCTTACCTGCGGCGGGCGGAAGCCATCCGCACGGACCCGGTCGTGTACTACCTCCTGGGCGAATGCGCCGCGGCCGAGGAATCGACAGTGGAAGCCCGCGACCAGTGGTTGCGCGCGCACCGTTATTTTAGCGCCGATATCCAGGCTTCGCGCCGCGACAAAGCACAGACGGAGCTGGCGCTGGCCCGCCTCAATGCCGGGGAGGGCGACCGCCAAGCCGCCTGCTCTTTTCTGCAAATGGCGATCCGCACCCTCTGTCCGCGCTTCAGCGGCGAAGATTTCCTGGAGAATCCACCCGACGGCGCGCTGGTGCTCGACCCTTTGCTGCTGGTCGAAGCGCTGGGGGTGAAAATAGACTGGCTCTCCGCCACCGGCGCCGTCGATTCGCTGACCGCCGCCCTGGAAGCGGCGCGCTACGGCGTCAACGTACTGGACGACTTTCTGGCGTTCGGCGACCAGTCGCAACTCAACTGGCGTCGCGCTACCCGCGTCGCCCATCCTTTTTTCACTGCGGCTATAAAAGCCGGGCAGCGAGCCTATCGACGCACGGGCGACGAAGCCCATCTGCGGCGGGCCTTTGAATGGGGCGAACGCGGCCGGCACTGGGCCCTGCGCCTCTACCAGCTGCTCTTGCTCCAGCAAAGCCGCTTCGGAGAGCCGCTGCGGGAAGACTGGAAGGTGCGGCGCTGGCTGCAGGAGGCTACGCAGGAACTGGCCCGCGACCCGGAGAACCAGCGCTTGTGGATCGACGTCAAACAGCGCCAGCGCCTCCTCGACGAGCGCATCGCCCGCTACCGGGAAGCGGCGCCCGAACTGTACCGCTGGCTCTACGACCGCAGCATTCCCCGCAACCGCGACCTGCCGGCATTGCTGCAGGAAGATGAACTGTTACTCGCCTATTACGTCGGGACAGACCAGACGTTTATTTTTACTCAGCGGGCGGAAAACCTGTCGCTGCACGTAGCGCCCGTCGGCGCCGCTGCACTCGCAGCGCTGGTCGATAGCGTCCGCTTCGGCCTGGCTCGCCGGCGGGAAGAGATGCTGGTTGCCCACGCCGCCACTTTATCCGAGGCCCTCCTCGCTCCGGTCGGTCGCGACCTGAAAAGAGCCGATCGCGTGCTCGTCGTACCGCACGGCCCTCTGTACGCGCTGCCTTTTGCCCTCCTGCCGGGCAAAGCGCCGCGGGGGCGCCGCATCAACCACCGGCAGCTCGATTACCTGGGCGTCGAGAAAACCTTGCTTACGGTCCCCTCGCTCACCGCCTGGTCCAACTGGTTGCAAAACGAAACGCCGCGCCAGGACAAGACCCTGGCCATCCTGACGGTCGATCCGGAGGCGGCGGCGGTCCCGGCCGACTGGCGGTTCGTTTTCGATACGCTTTATCAACGCAACGCCCGCAGCTTGCGGGTCTTATCGCGCGACGGGCAGCGGTTGGAGACCTTCAAAAGAGACACCCTTTCCGTTGATCAGGCAGTGCTCATCAGCGGCGCCCAAGCTGAAGACTGGGAGGCGGCGATGGCAAAGCACACCTACCTGCACCTGCGGGCGCCGGCCTTCGTCGACGCTACCACGCCCGTTTTTTCAGGGCTGCTGCTGCACCGCCAACGCAAAAAAAAGGAGCTCATGGAGCCGCTATTCAGCGAAGGATTCTACGGGCTGCCCCTCGGCGGCCGGCATCTGGTGCTGGACGGTTTTACAGGAGAAACGGCAGACTGGGGCCTGGCCGGCAGCTGGCCCGCGCTGGCGACGCCCCTGCTGCAGGCCGGCGCCCGCTCGGTGATGATCAGCTGGTTCGACGACCCGCGCGACCAGTCCCGCTTCTGGGCGCGCTACTACCAACTACTGCCCGAGCAGCCCTCCGAAGCCGCTGCTCTCCAAACCTTGCGCGCCGAATGGGTGCGCCGCCCCGAAACCGCCGCTCCCTGGTACTGGGGGGGTGGGGTGATTAGTGGGGGGGGATGAGTGTGGGTGTGGGGATGAGTGTGGGTGTGGGTTCAGGCTCATTTAAACTTAATTGCCTCCAGGGCCAAGAAGCCGCTTCCGATATTGGCGAAGCTCTTCTCTTCGGGGTCGGTCATCATTTGCAGCAGCTCGGTTGGGCTGACGGTGAAGACCTCGATGAATTCCAGTGGGTCCAGCTGCTGCGACTGGATGCGGCGGCAGCCGGTGGCCAGCATACAATATTGGCATTCAGTGGTATAGGAATTGCGCACCTCTTTGAGCAGGGTGATCCGCTCGGCCACGTAGCCGGTTTCTTCCTGCAATTCGCGGGCGGCGGCCACCTGGGGCGTTTCGTTCTCATCGAGATAGCCTTCGGGGAAGCTGGTCAGTACCTTTTCGGGGCCCGGCCGGAACTGGCGGACCAGGATAAACTCCTCCTGCTCGGTGAGGGCGGCGACGGTGACGAACGAGTCGTTCCCGAAAATATCATAATCGGCCTCGCGCCCGTCGGGCAGCCGGAAACGCCGCCGGATCAGGTCGCGCCAGCCGCGGTAGGCGTAGCGCTCGCTTATCTTTTCCCAGGGTTGGATCATATTGGTTGTTTTTGCGCATCAATAACATTTGCGGCCGGCCATTCTCGGTTTGAAACATTGTATGCGCTCGTCCCGGCCGGACGAGCTATCGGCAGCCTGTTTTGTACGCAGTGATTGCCGCGCCGGAGGTGCGGAATAGAAAAGATGGCCGGCATGCCGGGAATATTCTGTACCTCCGGCACGGAGGCCCCTGGTGTGTAACTCCTGTTTTGCATGAAGATCAATTGCTTAAAAATGCATACTGCCAAACCGGATATCGCTGCTTTGCGGTGCAATTTTAAGCTTTCTTAGGGAAAAGAGGGATGCGCCCCCCAATTTTAAAAGATCACTAACGCAAGAAAAGGTGGTGGAAGAGCAGATCCGCCACAAGAGCTTCGGGATCAACGCCGGCGTGCTGCTCCCCTTCGGCGGATCGAAGGAGCCGTATGCTTACCGCTTTTAGCAGAAACGGCTTCAGTATAACCCGGATCATTCATGGGTTCACAATAGATTGATCCATGAATAATCCGGGTAAACGAAAAAACCTTCAGCCCCACAAACCTCAATCTCAAGAGCCGCCCTCCGGCCGTTCTTCCAGCAGCATATCGATATCCTTCAGAAACTGATCGACCGATTTCGGGTCGGTGCCGTCGCAGAAAGAGCGGACGTAGCGGTTGGAATCTACCAGGATGAGGCGGCCGCTATGGTCGAAGCCGCCGGGCGCGTCGGGGTTTTCGGTGGCGATGCTGAAGTAGTCGTCGGCGATGCCGTAGATCTCCTGCTTATCGCCCGTCACAAAATGCCATTTGGGAGCGGAGACGCCGAGGTTTTCGGCGTACCGTTTGAGCCGCCCCACCGTATCCCTTTTGGTGTCGATGCTGTGGGAGAGCAGCAGCAGCCGGTCTTCGTCTTTGAATTTTTCGTACACCCGCAGCATCTGTCGTTTCACGATAGGGCAGATGGTAGGGCAGGAGGTGAAAAAGAAGTCGGCCACGTAGGCCTTGCCGGCGAAATCGGCATTGGTCACCTGTTGGCTGTCCTGATTGACAAACCGGAAATCGGGAATGGTGTGGTAAACCGTATCCCCGTCAACGAAGTCGCGATAGCCCAGGATGGGCAGCGTCTGTTCGGTTGGCGGGCCGCTGCAGGCTGTGATCATAGCGATCAGCAGCGCCAGGCCCGGCAGGAAATTATTCCATTTTCGGATCATCCACTAAAGCTTTTGCGTTATCGATACTGCTGAGGATCTGGTCGCGCACCTCGGCAATTTTCTTTTCTTCGGTATTCAGGTACTCGACGATGCCCTCGTGCGCCAGCGAATCGCGCAACTCGCCGAGCTGCTTGATGCCGTACATCCAGTCCCACATCCCTTTGTCGGCCGCCTCCAGCTGTTGAACAGCCTGCGACAGTTCCTGTTTTTCGGCCTCCGGGGCGGTCTCCATTCGTTCTTTCAGCTGTTCCGTCAGGCGGTTCACTTCGCTCATGCGGGGCATGACCTCGTCGTGGACGGCCATGACCTCCTCCCACTTTTTCTGTTGGATTTGCATATTGCCGCGGTCGATGTTCTGTTCTTCCACCTCCGCTTTCTGTTCTCCGCTCTTCGGCTTACAAGCGACGGCCAGGAGGCCGATCAGGAGAAAAATGATGCTTTTCGTTTGCATAGGTCGGATTTTGTTTTATAAATCAAAGGTATTTTTTTCGGCAATTGTTTATGGCGGGCGGCAAAACGGACTGCAGTAAAAATATCGTAAAATTGTGGGTGTGGATGGTGATCGCCATCAAAAGGAAAAAATATTAAAGCAAAATCCTGACCGAGCATGACTGAAACCTACATCATCGACGCGATACGCACGCCGATCGGCAAATTCGGCGGCGCCTTGTCTACCATCCGCACCGACGACCTGGCGGCGCACGTCATCCGCACCCTGACGGAGCGCCATCCCGACATCCCCCTCGACGCTTATGACGACGTCATCCTGGGCTGCGCCAACCAGGCCGGCGAAGACAACCGCAACGTGGCCCGCATGGCCCTGCTGCTGGCCGGCCTGCCCTTCACCGTGCCCGGCGAGACCGTCAACCGCCTGTGCGCCTCCGGCATGTCGGCCGTCATCCACGCCCACCGCGCCGTCACCACCGGCGACGGCGACCTTTTCATCAGCGGCGGTGTGGAGCACATGACGCGCGGCCCCTGGGTGATCTCCAAAGTATCCAAACCTTTCGGCCGCGACGCGCAGATGCACGACTCCAGCTTCGGCTGGCGCTTTGTCAACCCCCAGATGAAAGAACTTTACGGTACCCACAGCATGGGCCAGACCGCCGAAAACCTGGTCGAAAAATACGGCATCTCCCGCGAAGACCAGGACCGTTTTGCTTACCACTCCCAGCGCAAAGCGGCCGCCGCCCAGGCCGGCGGCCGGCTGGCGGAAGAGATCGTCCCGGTATCCATCCCTCAGCGCAAAGCCGACCCGATTGAATTTAAGGACGATGAATTTATCCGTCCGGGCACGACCTTGGAAGTATTGTCCAAACTCCGTCCGGCTTTCAAATCCGCCGAAGAAGGCGGCGCCGTCACCGCCGGCAACGCTTCCGGCCTCAACGACGGCGCGGCAGCCGTACTGGTCGCTTCGGATAGTGCAGTAAAACGATACGGCCTCCAGCCGCTGGCGCGTATTGTCAGCTCTGCCGTCGTGGGCGTAGAGCCGCGCATCATGGGCATCGGCCCCGTCTACGCCTCCCAGAAGGCTCTGAAAAAAGCCGGCCTCACCCTCGACCAGATGGACATTATCGAGATCAACGAGGCTTTTGCGGCCCAGGTGCTGGCCTGCACCCGGGAACTGGGGCTGGCGGACGACGATCCGCGGATCAATCCCAACGGTGGGGCGATTGCCATCGGGCATCCATTAGGTGTGACCGGGGCGCGGATCTTGCAGACGGCGGCGATTGAGTTGCATAAGCAGCAGCAGAAATACGCGTTGGTGACGATGTGTGTGGGGGTGGGGCAAGGGTATGCGGTGGTGATTAAGCGGGGGTGAGTTTGAGTTTGAGCGTGGGTGTGGACATTGGAAGTGAGGTTGAGGTTCAGGTTCAGGTTGAGGTTGAGGGCTCCGCGAGCGTCTTTGTTCCGCTCGTCCCAGTCTCCCGACTGGGGGTGATATCTTGGGGTCGCTGACCGCAAATAGGGATATTCAGTAAAACGGTGTGCAGCGGCGTCCGATCAATGGCAGGAAAGATGGCGAAATAGGCTGTGGGCATGTGGAGACGGGTTGAAAGATTGGCCGGACGACTGGGGAAATGGAACGGAAGAACGGAAGAACGGATGAACGGATGAACGGAAGAACGGATGAATTGCTTTTGCACGGTTGAGGGATGCCTTCCATCTGTTCACTTTTGTAAAGATCAACTTAAACTGATTTTTTATATTTCAAAAAAGCTTAAGCCTGAAATACGTTCAAAGTCACGGAGGTTAGCAGACAATAGTGGCATGCCATTGACTATTGCAGTCGGTCCGATAAAAATATCCCGGAATTCGATCATTTTATTTTTTCGGCGGAGATCGTGATATATTTCCGCGGCATTATCTGCAATTTGGGCGGTAAACGGGAGTATTTCTAAACCATCAGTAAGGATTGCTACATCTTTTTTCTTTTCTTCATTTCTTGCACCAATCATCAATTCGTAGCGAGTGACGGAAGAAATACATAATTGAATTTCGTCAGGCAGTTGAATGGTGTGTAACACAAGTTCCTTGTAAAAATTTTTGCTGAGTGCTCAATTTAAAAAGTTGATTTTCAGTAATTAAAAGCGTTTCCTTTCAAGAAAGGATCAGCAAAAATTTTTGTTACACACCATTGAAAGAGAATGGTTTTTTCTTTTTTCTGAGCACGTAGAAACTGTATGAAAATATTGGTGTCAATTACCACTCGGAGATCTTCCATTGATTGAACTGCTTTTTCGTCTCTTCAAAAACGGCCAGATCCTCTTCACTCCAGGTCGAAACCTGGAGAATAGCCTCTTTATATTGTTTTAAGGGCAAGGCCTTCTTTTGCGAACCACGCTGTAATAGAAAATCGAGAAAATCCAGCAATTCTCTCTGCTGAAAAGGGGTTAAGTGGTTGAATTTTATAAGTAGTTCTTCCATAACTTTATCGGAAACGTTTGTGAAAACCAACAACAAGATAACAAAAAAAGAAGGGCAATGGGTTCCGAGTGGCTGGGGGATCGCTGGTACCCTGGAGTTGGCGGTGATAGGGAACAGAAGCCCGTCTTTTTGGAAGCCGGGTAAACCCGTCTTTTGATAGGTTGAGGTTGAGGCTGAGGTTGAGGCGCCAAAGACCAAAGACCAACTGCTAAAGACTAAAAGGTT
>CAYQQU010000030.1:0-64555 GCA_964419545.1 uncultured Saprospiraceae bacterium
TTCCTCGGCCGTAAATCATAAAACGTCCGTTCCTGCCCCAATACCTTATATTTGACAAAATCATCCCGCCTATCGCTTTTCCGAGCATAGGGTAAAAAGTCAATTTTAAGACTCGCAGAGGAAGGAAAAAAGACGGTTACAGGCTTCTGCCTTATCTCAATACCCTAACTTTTTGACTGGGTAATTACCTATTGCTTTTATACAATATTATGTGCACGCCCTTTTTTATATTTCAAGTTCGGTTGCAATAAAATCCTTTGCTCCTTCAGGGCCTGTCAATTCAAGCCAAATTTCGCTTTTGTCCCCACTGACTGAAAGTCCGAAAATGAAAAAATCACAACACGCTCTTTCCGTTTCAATAAATTCAGATAGTTGGTCAAGTATCTTGTCGGTTCCTGGGAATTTGAAAGCATAACCGTTTTCCAGTTCTTTTTTTGCAACCACTTGTTCTCTCAAACTCTTTAGTACGGTTTCTTTTCGTTTTTGGAGTTCGGGTGTTGTCAGTTTACAGGAAAGTTCGCTGGTTTTGTTTTTTGCTTTGCATTCTTTGGTACAAATTGATTTGTTTTCTTTGTCCGCCATTGTCAATGAATTTTTGTCCGATGTTTTCCCTTGATTATTGCAACTTGCCATAGTTAGAGTTGCTGTAAATAGTAATAGTAGTATCCGTTTCATTTCTTTCTTTTTTAATTATCTTTGCAAAGATAAACCGTGGAGTATAGTCAACGGTCAAGTAAAAAGTGAATTTTATTTTCAGAAATTATGCTAATTGGTCAATTATCCAAGAAAACAGGGCTTTCCCGAGATACCATACGTTTTTATGAAAAACAAGGCTTAATTCCGACAGCTCATAAAGAAAATGAATTTAACAACTATAAGAATTACTCTAGTGAAACTTTGGAAAAGCTCCTTGTCATTAAAAAAATGAAAGGATTTGGGTTTACATTGAATGAGATTTCAGATTTTTTGGAGTTATTGGAATTTAATTCCGCTTCCTGTGAAAATGTATCTGAAAAAATGTTTGAAAAAGTAAGGTTGATTGATGCTAAAATGAAAGAGTTGAAAGAAATGAAAAACCTGATTCTTGACGGTTTAAATTCTTGTCCGGCACAAGAAAAGAAATCGGATAATTGTCCTTTGATTTCAGTTGACTTTTAGTACAACAGTCGTTTTTCAGGGTTGCACATAACGGCCACGGCCAGCAGTCGCATAGCGCGCCGAGCCGTGGCCGTTCTTGCGCAAGAACTCGGTCATACCCACAATATCACCCGTTTTTGTCACATTTTCCACCGTCCTGCTCATCCGCAAAAAGCCGATCCAGAGGACTTTGTACTTGCTGTAATAAGGTTCGACTCCCGTGCGTATACCGCAAGGTCGTCTTGATATCCGCATGGCCCAAGAGCTCCTGAATGAGGCGAATATCCGTACCCGCTTCCAGCAAATGTGTAGCATAACTGTGTCGCAGCGAATGAAAAGTGGCTTTTTTATTGAGCCCGGCGGCGGCCCGGGCGCGCCGGAAGATGGCTTGGATACTGGCCAACGCCCCATCCGCTACACACTTTATACCCGATGTGCAACAAACGGAGCGGTAAATCCGTCTGCTCAATCGGGCTAAGCCCTCCGCCTTTTTTACCCAACTGAACAGATGGGCTTATTTCCGACCTTTTTTCACCCCAACTGCACCCCCTCCTCCTGATGCCGCCACAACTCCTGAAACACCGCACTGGAAGCCCGCAGCTCCGCAAATGTCCCCTCGTCTACCACTCGGCCCTGGTCGAGTACATAGATGTAGTCGAACTGCGGCAGCAGGTGCAGGCGGTGCAGGGAAGAGACGATCGCTTTGTCCTGAAACTCCTGGAAGAGCGCCCGGTAGATCTTCAGCTCCGTCTTGGGGTCGACGCTGCTGGTGGGCTCGTCCATCAGCACCAGGTCGCTGTCGCGGGCGGCGAGGATGCCGCGGGCCAGCGCCAGGCGTTGTTTCTGGCCGCCCGACAGGTTGACGCCTTTTTCCTTGATGTTCGACTCCAGGCCGCTGGGCAGTTGGGCGACCACCTCCGTAAAGCGCGCCGTTTGGCACACCCGTTCCACTTCTGCTTCCGGGAAGGGCAGGCCCAGCGTGATGTTGTAGGCGATGGTGTTTTCGAAGATCTCCGGCTCCTGCGGAAAGAGCGTCACGTGGTTGGCCAGCAGTTCCGGCCCCGCCGCCGGGCGGCCGCCGACGTTCAGCGTGGCGCCCGCTGCTGGGGGGTAGAGGCCGCGCAGCAGGGCCAGCAAGGTGCTCTTGCCGCTGCCGCTCTCCCCGATGAGAGCGATGCGGCGGCCTCGCTGCAACTGCAGACTGACATCCTGCAGGCCCTGGGGGTGTTCTCCGGCTTCCCGGTCGGCGTTGTGGGCGAAGCTGAGGTGGCGAATTTCCAGCTTCTGCCAACCGGAAGGCAGGCGCCGGCCGTCGTCGGGCAGATGCTCCTGCCGGTAGGCTTCGAAGATGTTCTCAGCGGTGCTCACATCCGTATGGTAGCGCACGACGCGCGTATACTGCCAGGCGATACTCGAAAAGACGCCCGTAAACTGGTTGACGTAGCCCACCAGCGTCACCAGCCCGCCGATCAGGAATACTTCCCCGGGCTGCCAGTTTTGATAGACATAACCCAGAATGATGATACCGTAGATCAGCGCGATGCACATATCCACCGTAAACCATTTCCACTCGTTGACCACCACCAGCCGGCGAAAAGGCGGCAGCACGTCCGTGACCCTGCGCAACAGCCCTTTTTCCATGCGCGCTTCCAGCCGCAGGGTGATAACCGTGATGATATTGGCGAGGCTGTCGAAGAGGGTCGACGATACGACGTGCTCTTTTTCGTTGACCTCCCGGGCGGCCCGGATAAACGGCCGGTCGAACCGCAGGATGATGTAGACGACCATTACGCCGAGGCTCACCGCCACCAAGCCGAAAAGGGGCGAGAAGTAAACCATGGCGCCAAGGGCAAACGTAAATCTGGCGATCGACTGGAAGTACACGAAGCCGAAGTCGAAAAACTCCTTGAGGGCCTCGTACGCCTTCCGGATACGGCTGATGGTGGCGCCGCTATGGTGGTCCTGATGCCACTTCACCGGCAGGTGGATGGCCTGGTGGTAAAGGTCTTGCAAAAAGTTGCGGCTCAGATCAAAAGCCAGCATGCGCTCGATATAACGCGCCGGCCCGTGGAAGATCCAGTTGAAGAGTGCGATCAGCAGGTAGAGGCCGGCGTAGAAGGCCGTGGCCCGCAGGACGGGCATCTCGCCCCGCTGCAACTCATTGATGTACAACCCCCAGACGATGGGCTTCAGGGATACGACGATATTGCTGAGCCCGAACAGGGTGTACGCCAGCACGTAGCGCCGCCGTTCGCTGCGGGCGTAACGCCAGGCCGTACGTAAAAGGGAAAAATAGGGATTGGAAAACATGGGAGTGTATTTGTCGGGTTTGCCAAATCAAATGGGATAACTATCTGTAAGTGGCTATCGTTCCCATAATAACAAAAATTGCAGCAGCACCGCCGGCGCCAATCTTTTTCCTGGCGCCGGGAGCAGGCATAATCGGGGTTCGGGATTTTTTAGAACTTTCCTTAATTTGGGGAATTTCGCATTCGGTAAACGATTTTCCCTGTTCATGGAAACCGACGACGGCATTTATCAGGTCTTGGTGGAGTCTCAGTTGCTTTTTTTCTACGGCGTCTGGCAATTGGCGGCCTGCTTTTTCGCATTCGGGGCCCTGATGGCCATCTGGTGGCACATCGGCCGCCGGCAAGGCGATACGGGGCAGGTGTGGCTGGCGCTCTCCGTGTTGTGCTGGAGCTGCTCCGGCGGCGTAGAAGTGTTTTTCGCCCAACAGCTCCGGGTAGCAGGGATCGCGGCATTCCAACAGCAGCCCGACCGGCCCGGCGCACGGGAGGATACCTGGTTGCCGCCGGAAGAGCCGGTCGGCCAACCGGCAGTTTACGAACAACAATTGTCCCACCAATTGAACGGCTGGCGCAGCATCCTTTCTTTGTTCAACAGCTTGTTCATCCTGCTGGCGCTGCCTTGGTTCCGCTACATCCCCAAACGGATCGAGCTCATCGTGAAGTCTAAATACTGGCCCTTCATCGTAGGCCTGCCTTTTCTTTTTTCGCTGCTGCCCACCGCCAGCAAGCTGTTGTTCGGACAAAGCTATGGCCTGATCAGCGAGCTGGATGTGTATTACGCCATACTGACCCTGTGTTTTCTTGGACTGGTGCTGTGGGAATCCTTCTTCCGCCGGCGGCTGATCATCCTGGCGTGGCTTTCCCTGGCGTGTATCCTGGTCACTTTTGTCGCCCAGTTGTACAAACTGACGGCTTCCGATATCGATCTGAATTTGTTTTCCGCCATCTTCAAGACTTCATTGATCATGATGTTTTTTGCCCTGGCCCTGAGCTGGGTCAAAGAACTGGCGGAGAACGTCATCCCCGGGCCGGAAAACATTTTCCTCTCTTTCGAGCGCCACAAAAAGGGGCGGGACAAATTCGAACACCGCGTCCGGTTTCGCGGTATTCCGGGTAAGGGCGACCTGACGATCGTGCTTACGCCCGCCTTGTTCGATCTGTTCCTGAAATTTGCCCGCAACAAATTCGCAGAAGGCGACGATTGGCTGGAAATAAAACCCAAAAACGACGATCGCTCCGCCAAAAATTACGACATCAAGGATTACAACGAGATCCGAAGGCTGCTTTCCGCTATCCTGGACGGCCTTTTCGGCAAAGGGTCCTGGACGAAAAACCTGCACGAACAACCGTTGAAAACGGCTTTGTTCGAAATGTCCGAAAAAAGAGACCGGAAGATCCGCCTGCGCCTGCCCGTTGAAAATATTCGGCTTTCTAAAGAATTAATTGCTTCCTCTTTTTGAAAATCAGTGGTTTGTGACGTGGAATCCTTTCTGACGATCAGCGAGCCCTTTCTGACATTTTCAAAACTTTTCCGACTTTCTCCGCTTCTACCGCTGCATCCGCCAATTTTTGGGTGAAAAGGCAGAGAAGATGAAACCACCCGATTGCTGCACCGCTTTCCGGCGCCTCGGCGCCCTGCTAACCCTGCTGATCCTCCCGGCTGCTGCTTTTCCGCAGCAGAAAGGACTCGACGAGCGGATCAACGATAGCTTTATGCCCGTCGCCCAATGGTGGGAAGACCTCGTGTTTGCGTCCCTGTCATTGGGCGGCGTCCAAATACCGGTCGTCCTGATCCTGTTGCTCTTCGGCGCCCTGTTCTTTACCGTATACTTTTCTTTTGTCAACATTACCCGTTTCCCGTTGGCGCTGCGGGTGGTGCAGGGCAAATACGACGAACTGGAAAAGGAAGATCCCGACGATCCCGGGGAAGACGGCCCGGATCAATACGGCGAGGTCAACCATTTTCAGGCGCTGGCCACCGCTGTTTCCGGCACCGTCGGGCTCGGCAACATTGCGATGGTGGCGGTAGCCATCTCTATCGGCGGGCCGGGGGCTACCTTCTGGATGATCGTCGCCGGCCTGCTGGGGATGTCTACCAAGTTCGTGGAATGCACCCTGGGCGTCAAATACCGGGATATCGGCGCAGCCGGCAAGGTCTACGGCGGGCCGATGTACTATTTGTCGAAAGGGCTGCGCGAAAACGGCATGGCCCGTTTTGGGAAAACCCTGGCTGTAATTTACGCTCTGATGTGTGTAGGCGCCTCTTTCGGCGGCGGCAACGCCTTTCAATCCAATCAGGCCGCCGCTCAGATCATCGAGCGGTTCGGCGTGGCCGGTCCGACTTCGGGGACGGCCATCGGCTTTGTCTTTGCCTTGTTGGTCGGCATCGTCATCATCGGCGGCATCAAGCGGATTGCCCGGGTCACCGAGCGCGTCGTGCCTTTTATGGCTTTGCTGTACGTCGCCGGAGCGCTGCTGGTCATCATCACCAACTTCAACTACGTCGACGATGCCTTCGGGCTGATCTTCCGCGAGGCTTTTTCTCCGCGGGCGACCATCGCCGGGGGCTTCGCCGGAGTGATGATCCAGGGCTTCCGCCGGGCTGCCTTCTCTAATGAAGCCGGCGCCGGCTCGGCGGCCGTTGCCCACTCGGCCGTACAAACCCGCTATCCGGCTTCGGAAGGGCTGGTGGCGCTGCTGGAACCGTTTATCGATACGGTGGTTATCTGCACCATGACCGCTTTGGTCATCATTTTCTTCAACCAGAGCGACGTGTTCACTTACGGCGATGTCGTCAATAACGAAGTAGCGCTGACGGACGGCGGCCGGCGCGTCGGCGGCGTTAACCTGACCTCCATGGCCTTCGACGCCGTCCTGCCCGGCTTCTCCTATCTGCTGGCCGTCGCCGTGGTGTTGTTCGCCTTTTCGACGATGCTGTCGTGGTCTTATTACGGCCTGCAGGCCTGGAAATACCTTTTCGGGAGAGGTCAGTACTCCGACCTGACGTACAAACTGATCTTCCTGATGTTCACCATCCTGGGCGCCGCCATTACGCTCGACGCCGTCATCAAATTTTCGGACGCCATGATCCTCGCGCTGGTTTTTCCCAATATGATCGGCCTGTTGCTGTTATTCCCGAAAGTGAAAGTGGAATTGAAGCGGTACCTGGACCGGATTGCATGATTTTGACTCGCTGAAGAATCCGGGTTATTTTTGTGGAAAAAATTTATGGCAGTCAACGATCCGCACCACTTCCTGCCCAGCATCCGCAAGTTGTTTCGCTATTACGAAAAGCTGGGCGCCCGGGCGATGGAGCAACTTTCCGAAGCGGAGCTTCACTTCCGGCCCGATCCAGAGGCCAACAACATCGCCACCATCGTCAATCACCTTCACGGCAATATGCGATCGCGCTGGACCGATTTCCTCACCAGCGACGGAGAAAAAACCTGGCGGCAGCGGGATGCCGAGTTCGAAGACCGGCTGGAAACGAAGGAAGCCATCCTGTCTGCCTGGCAGGATGGCTGGGCCTGCGTTTTCGATGCGGTGGATCACCTGCAGCCGGAAGACCTCGCCCGCACCGTCTACATCCGCAACGAAGGCCATACCGTGGTGGAGGCCGTGCACCGACAGCTGGCGCACTACAGCTACCACGTCGGGCAACTGGTGTTCTTAGCCAAACACATCCGCGGCGCGGCCTGGCAATCGCTCTCCATTCCCAAGGGCGCATCGGCGGCGTACAACGAAAAAAAGTTTGCCCGGGGAAAAGGAAAGCGGCATTTTACCGACGAGGAGTAAGTCGTTCCTCCGGTAATACCTTAACTTGCAGTTAATATAACAATCTTACCTTTCCCGTTAAGCAAAGGAAAAACACATGCCGGAACTGTACCTCATCATCGTCGTTCTCCTCTTCATCCTGGCGGCCAGCGACCTCGTCGTAGGGGTCAGCAACGACGCGGTCAACTTTCTCAACTCGGCCATCGGCTCCAGGGTGGCGCCGCGACGCATTATCATGATCGTGGCGAGCGCGGGCATTCTGGTGGGCGCCACCTTCTCCAGCGGCATGATGGAAGTAGCCCGCAAGGGCATTTTCAACCCTCAGTATTTCGTCTTTGCCGAGATCATGATCATCTTTCTGGCGGTGATGCTGACGGATATCATTCTCCTGGATTTTTTCAATACCTTCGGCCTGCCCACTTCCACCACCGTCTCCATCGTCTTCGAACTGCTCGGCGCTTCGGTGATCATGGCGCTCATCAAGGTTTCGGCGCAGGGGCAAGACTGGAGCGCTATGGCCGATTACATCAACTCTTCCAGCGCCCTGGCCATCATTGCCGGCATTTTCCTGTCGGTGGGGGTGGCCTTTACCGTCGGCGTGCTGATCCAGTATTTTTCCCGGCTTTTGTTTACGTTCCACTACCAGAAGCGCATGCGCATCGTCGGCGTGGTATGGAGCGGCCTGGCGCTGGCGCTGCTGACGTATTTTCTGCTGATCAAGGGCTTGAAAGGCGCGTCTTTCGTGTCGACGGCTTTTGTCGACTGGACGAAACACAACACCTGGCTGTTGCTGCTGGGGTCTTTCGTGTTCTGGACGGTAGTCATGCAGGTGCTATTGTCGGTTTTTAAGGTCAATATCCTCCGGCTTATCGTTCTTTTCGGCACTTTCGCACTGGCTATGGCCTTTGCCGGCAACGACCTCGTCAACTTCATCGGCGTGCCCATCGCGGGCTTCGAGTCCTACAACGCCTGGTCCGCTTCCGGCGAGTCGGCCGACACCTTCAGCATGGGCGTGCTGCAGCGGGCGGTGCGCACGAAGACCTACCTCCTCCTGGCGGCCGGCATCATCATGATCGTTACGCTCTGGTTATCGCGCAAGGCGCGTTCCGTTACCGAAACGGAAGTCAACCTCGGCCGCCAGAGCGAAGGGCTGGAGCGATTTTCGCCCAACGCCCTTTCCCGCGGCATCGTGCGGTTTACCCGAAACCTGGGAATCGGCATGGCCGGCGCCCTGCCCAACAGCTGGCTGGAAAAAGCGGAGAGCAGCTTCGAGGCCACTCCGGAAAAGTTCGAGAAAGGGAAAGAATACGACCCGCCTGCTTTCGACCTGGTGCGCGCTTCTGTCAACCTGACCGTAGCCAGCGCTCTCATCGCTTTGGCGACTTCCTACAAGCTGCCGCTTTCCACCACCTACGTCTCCTTCATGGTGGCCATGGGCACCTCTCTGGCCGACCGCGCCTGGGGCCGCGACAGCGCCGTATACCGGGTGGCCGGCGTACTGAACGTGATCGGCGGCTGGTTCGCTACGGCGCTCATTGCTTTTACCGTGTCGGGCAGTTTCGCATTCCTCATTCACCGCTTCGGCGTCTGGGCGATCGGCATTCTGGTATTGCTGGCGATTACGCTGATCGCCCGCAGCTTTGCCTACCACCGCAAAAAGGAAAAGGAGAAAGAAAAGATACAGTCGTTCCAGCGACGCACCGACGCGGTGACGGCCGGCGAAGTGGTGCGCGAAACGGCGGGCAGCACCGCCCGGACGCTGCGGACGCTCGGGAAAGCCTATTCTTCCGCCATCGAAGGCTTACTCCAAGAGGACCGCGCACTGCTGCAGCAGGCCGTCGAAGAGATCAAACGCTTAAAGCGGGAGAATGAAGAATTCAAATACAAGTTCTTCGGCGATATCCGGCGCATCGAGGAAGAACACACGGAGGGCAGCCGTACCTATCTGTTGGTATACGATCTGGAACAGGATATCATCCAGTCAGCCGAGTTCGTCGTCGAAGCAACGGAAAAACACGTCGCCAATGTGCTCTCCCCCCTCGCCGGTTCCCAATCGGCTGCTATGGAGCAGATCGCGGCCGGTGTACGCGACTACCTCGACCGCACGGCTGCGGTGCTGGAGCAAAGCGATTTCTCCGATTTCGCCGCCCTGATCAAAGACAAACAACACCTCTTCCTGCAACTGGAAGAGCTGCTCGGCATGCAGGTCAACGGCATCAAAACGCAGCGCTTCGGCGCCCGCAACAGCTTGCTGTTCTTCAGCCTGCTCCTGGAAAGCAAAGATATCGTGGCGGTCACCGCTCGCTTCACCAAGCTCTATCACCGGCTGCAACAACCGGCCGATCCGCTATTGCTGGTGGGGAATAACGGAAAGGGCTAATTACGCTGTAATTCCAGCCGTTCCCGCAGATAGCGCTGCTGCTTCTCCCGGATCTGCTCATTGGGAGCGGCGGAGGTGATCTGGTAGCGCCCCTCGCCAAGCGATTTGATCTTGGGCGGGTGGGCCGGCGCCGTCCAGGGACACTCGGCGAGCAGGTGTTCGATCTGGGCGGCGGCGTCGGGACTGGGGTTTTCCACCTGGAAAGTAAAGGGCGTGAGCGGCGTTTTGCGAACCACTTTGGTCACCATCACTTCTTCGATGAGCCGGTAGGGTAGGATCAGGGTCTTTCCCTGGTCGTCATTAAGTTTCAGGCTGCGCGACCGGATGGCGTCGATGCGGTATTGCTGCCCCTGATGATAGAGATAATCCCCGACATCCGTATCGCGATCGAGACGGAAGAGCAGGCCGGCGAAAAAATCACGCCACCACTGTCGCCCGGCAATGATCACGAGGCCGGCGAGCACGACGGTCACCACCGGCGCCTCCAGCAGGAACAGATAAAGACCGAACAGGACCAGGCCCGACCAGGCCGCCAGTTCGGCTCGCAACAGCCAGGCCTGCCAGTAATTCTGGCGACTGCGGCTTTTGATCAGCGGGATGACCTGGCGCCGGCAGATCCAAAAGAAAAGATACAACGCTACTGCCGCCAGGGCCAGCAGAACGATGAGGAATAAGGATATGCTTTGCAGTCGGATCATAATAAACCTCTTTCCCGGAGCATCCGGCCAACGTGATAGCGGACCACCGGCCGCAGTTCCAGCACGTCGCGACGGTGTTTGACCAGCAGGTTGGCTTTTTGCAACTCACTGATGCGGTCGGCCACCCAGTCGCGCCCCTCCGATTTGAAAAGGCGGGAAAACCGGTGGTGCGACAGCGCCTTGTGCAGGTAAAGCTGCAGGAGGACGAAATACCACTGCGCGTCCTCCAGTTCGGGAAAATCGACCGGTTGCGCCACGCTATTCAGTTCCAGCCGCCCATCATCGGTCAATCGGATTTGCGCCTGCCACTGGCAGAGCGCCAGCCCGATATTGCCGCCCGAGCTTTTGTACAAGCGGTTAAACAGCTTGCGCCACTCCTTATCGCTGAGGGCCTCCTCCGCCTTGCCGTCTACCAGCAGGGGCACCCCGCCGGTTTTGTGGCGCGACCAGAGGGCGTTTTGCAGTTGCTCGCGGGAGAGCGGCGAAAGCACGATCGTATGCAGAATAGCCCGATTGATCGCGGTGTGTTCGCGCAGGTGGGCCAGCGCTTCCAGCCCGGCGGTCAACAGAAAATAATGACTGGCGCTGAAGTCGACGATGGTGTCGATGAGTTCATCAATGGCGCGGCGGCCTTTTTCCTGGCGCAGCCACCACAGCTCGATATCTTCCAGCAGCACACAGCTGCCGGCCGGCAGTTGCTGCAGGGTAGTCGCTATCGTTCCCCGCTGGCCGCTGGCCTTTCCGAAGGCGCGTTGCAGCGACTGTACGGTGGAGGCGCCGCCGGGCGGCGGCAGCACGCGAATAAGCTTTTTGGCTTTGAGCTGCCGGGCCGCGTACTCCATGAAGAAGCTTTTGCCGCTGAGGGGTTCACCCGTGATCATGATCCCGCCGCGGATCCCTTCCTGGTGGTAGTGCAGCCCTTTGCGCACTTTCGCCAGCTCGGTGGCGCGGCTGATGGCTTTGCGGCCCATGCTGAGATGTTTGCCGGAGAACAGTTGGCGATAGTAAAAAGGAAGGCGTTCTTTGACCGCCGGATCCGGGCTGACGATTTCGCCGAACCCCTGCAGCCGGTCGCGGTCGCCAAGCAGCTTTTCTTCCAGCTTCTCGAAGTTGGCGGTCGCGACGTCGGCGCGTTTCTGGGCGATAAACGCCGCCAGTTCTTCCTGCAGCGCTGCGAGCCGGGCGCCTTCGCGCTGCACCCAGGCGTTGAGGCCCTGCCGCTGGTTGTTCTTGCGAATGTACTGAGAAAGCTCTTCCGCCTGCCGGAGCATGGTATCTACTTTCAGCAGGGACTCGGTGGCTTCGAAGCGCTCCTTGACCTCGGAGTCGAAGGTGCTGAAGACCGTATCCACGGCGTCGGCGAGCCCTGCGAGTTCGTGCTGCGACTTTTCGAGGATCTCGTCGAATTCCCGGTAATTGTGCTCCTGCTGGAGGCGGTCCAGGCCATAGCCGATCAGGCTGCTGTGGTTGTAAACGCGCTCCGCGCAGCGGTTCAGTTGCTGCCGCAGCAGCGCGAGCTGTTCCTGGAACGGGCTACTGAAGTGGGCGCCGATCAGGTAGTTGGTGATCTCTCCGATAGAGAGGTTGACCGTCTGTACGTCTTTTCCCTGTTCCTGGCGCATATTTTCGTGCGACTCCGAGGCCATGAGTTCCACGCGGGCAGGCAGGGCCTGGTTGAGTTGTTTGATCGACTCAATAAACCGCCAGAGCACGGCATCGGTATTGTCATGGTCGGTTTCTTCCCGGATCACCGGAATGTCGTTCCAGTCCTTATCGCCGCCCGATCGCATCCACTCGCCGGCCAGCACCGTTGCCTGTTGCAGCTGCCGGATCTCTTCCAGGATCTTGCCAGCGAAGCCTTTGTGCAATTCTTCGATGGAACGCGCTTTGCGCTCGTTGAGGCGGCAGGCCGTCCGGGTAAGTTGTACGCCGATTTCGAAGCGGTTGTGAAAAAGGCGCTGATTCCGCGACCAGAACTGGTGGTACTGCTGAATATTGTCGAGCAGCTGGCGTTTGGCGCGCCGCTTCAGGCGCCGCTGTTCGTTCCGGATCGCCTTCTTCAGATCCGCCGTTCTGCCTTTTCGGATCAGGCGGTTGCAGATCGTGCGATCGGCGTTGCGTAAGCCGGTGGCGGGAGTCTCGACCAGCTGGTCCGTCCGGCGTCGCAATTGCTGAAAGGCCATTGCCAGCTTCTTTTTCGCGGCCGGGACGGGGGCGATGCCGTTTTCCCACTGACCGGCCTGGCGGCACAGCTCCTGGTGAAACGCGCGGACGGTCTGACTACTGCTGACCAGCAACTGTGCGCTGGCGACGCCCATGGCGTAGAGGATCTCCAACAGCTGCTCTTCGCCTTCATTGGCGTGGAAGGTAGCCAACGCCTGCCGCAGGGGCGCTTTCACCGCCTTCCCGCTCTTGTCCGGATGAGTTACGGCAACGGGCATGCCGGCGATAATATCCGACCGGCGGTGGCGGTATTCTTCGATGCGCTCGGCGAGGAGGCGTTCCAGGGCGTTGAGCTCTTCCGTCTGGAATTGCTGCGAAAGCATCGTCAGCTCTTCCAGGCATTGGCTGATCCGGCGATAATAAGCCTCGGGCTCAAGGGTGATCTGTTCCAGTAATTCGGCGATGCGCTGCTCCAGGTCGGCCAGCCATTGCCGGTAGTGTTGCTGTATTACGGAGAAAGCGCCCTGGCAAAGCTCGCCGGCGGCGTCTCCCATCTCTTTGTCAAAGTTTTCGATCAGACCGGCCAGCGCTTCGTCATCGGGCAGTTGCAGCGCCACCAGCGATCCGTTCCGGTCGGGTTCGTATTCCGGTTTTTCGGCCAGGTTTTTCAGACCCAGCTCCGTGGTTTCAAAGGTAGAAGAAGCTTTGACGAGCAGCGTGGTGCGTATGACGCCGACCAGCTCGTTGGTCCGTTTCACGAAGGCCGCTTCTTCGCCGGCCTTGATATTGGGAATGCCGATAAAAACGAGGTCGGCCTGGGCGGAGATCGTCTTCATCAGCTCGTAAAACGGCTTTTGTTCTACGGCATTGTTGAAAACTTTTATTTCGGCCTGCACCCGGAATTCCTCCAGCAACAACTGTATCCGGTTTTCGATAATGCGCCGGTCGATGTTGAAATTGTTGACCAGCAGCACCCGGATGCGGGCGTTGCGCCATTCGGGCGAAGCGCTGAGGAAGCGCGCCAGGTGCAGCATCAGCTCGGCATTGTTGCTGACGCCCCGCCACCACATGTCGATCTGCTCGCGCTTCTGGAAGCCGTAGCGCTTGTCGTAATCCAGATACAACACGTTGTAATCGAGCGAGATCAGCTTTTCCGTCATCTGGGCGAACCAGATGGGGTTCTGGGTATTTTTGGCCCAGCCCATGAGGATGGTATTGGGGTCGAGCCCGGAGAAGCCAAAGGTGGTGGCGATGGTCTCGATGCCTTTGTAGACGTTATTGACTTCGATGCGCCGTCCGAAAATGCCGTACCGCTGCAGCAGTTCGTCGCTGACGTTTTGTTTTTGTTTGGGAAACAGGGCGCCGGCCGAGGTATTTTCCACCAGGTCGAAATTGGTGACCATACCTACCTGGCCGGCCAGCGATTTGGCGAATTCGACCAGGTGGGGCCGGGCCTCGGTATTGCCGCTGAAGAGCATGACGTTGGGTTTCCAGTTGCGTTTGTGATCTTCCGCGACCTCCATGCGCTTCAGGCCGGATTTGACGACGGTAGACCAGACGCTCTGCCACACGTCGCCCGTGCCGAGGCTGATCTGCTTGCGCTGCAGCCACAAAAAGACGCCGCCGATGATGACGAAAGCCAGGATCATGGCCACCATGTCCAGCTTGAACATAACGGCGAAGGTGGCGATGAAGCCTACCAGCCCGACCCAGCGGGTCACCTTAAACGATGGCTTGAAATCGGAGCTGGCCCAGCTTTCCAGAAAGAACGAGATGTTGATGAATCCGTAAGCCGCCAGGTAAAACATAGAAACGATGCGGGCGATGAGGTTGAGCTCGCCGATCAGGATGCCGGCCTCCGAGATCAGCACTGTCAGGAGGAGGGCATTGCGCGGCTCATTGCTCAGGCCGGCGCCGCGTGCAAAAATTCTGGGGCTGATGCGATCGATGGACATGGCCTGCAGGATGCGCGGCGCTCCCAGGATGCCGCCGATGGCCGAAGAGAGCGTCGCCCCCCAGATGCCGGCGATGACCGCCGGGCCGAACAGGGCTATCTTGGTGAGAATATTGTAATCAGTGAGCAGGCGCTCCCGGTCGACATTGAGGCCTAGAAAGACGGCCAGCCCGATGTAAACGCAAAAACCGACGGCGATGGCCGCGATGGTGCCGAAGGGAATGTCTTTTTTGGGATTTTTCAAGTCGCCCGACATGGCCACGCCGGCGGTGAAGCCCGTTACGGCCGGGAAAAACACAGCGAAAACCGTCTCCATAGAGGCCGTCCCCTCCCCGCCGAAAGCCGGCACCCAGTCGGTGACCGGCCCTCGCGCCCCCAGGAAGACTGAGATCAGGGAAAGGATGATGGCCGCCAGGATAATAAATTGCGTCTTGATCGCGATCGAGGTGCTGATAAACGCCAGGATGGTCAGCAGCAGCAAAAAGAGACTGCCGGTGCTGCGCAGCCCGTTCGTGTCGGTCTCCAAACCCAGGTAAGCGTTGAAGCTTTCGCTGAAACCCACCAGATACAACGAGATGCTGAGCGCGGTGCCGACGAAGAGCGTCAGCCCGATCGCTCCGCCGATCGGCAGGCCCAGGCTGCGCGAAAGCATGTAATATACGCCCCCCACGCCCACTTTTTTGTCGGTCGCAATGGAGGAGATACTCAGCCCGGTGCTGATGGAAATAATGTTGGCGATCAGTACGATAAATACACTACCCCATAGGCCCGCGTTGCCGACCACCCATCCCATCCGAAGGTACATGATAACGCCCAAAATGGTGAGAATGGATGGGGTGAAAACGCCGTCGAAGGCTCCGAATTTCTTCTGTCTGCTCATGCGCATTGCTTCGCTTCGGGAAAAGTACAGGTTTTAGCAGAATGAAAGTAAAATAAACCCAAAAAACATGGCCCGGAAATGCTATTTGCCGGTATCGTTGTATCTTTCCGTTGATCAAGTTTTAAATAACAAGTGATGGAATATCGTACGTTAGGGAAAACCGGCTTCCAGGTATCTGAAGTATCGTTGGGTACCTGGCAGGTAGGCGGCAAATGGGGCAGCCCCTTCGATCACCAACGGGCCGACCGGATTCTCAACCTGGCCATTGACCATGGAGTGAATTTCATCGATACCGCCGACGTTTACGAAGACGGGTTAAGTGAAACGGCGGTTGGCCGTGTCCTGCGCTCCCGCTCCGAAGCGGTGTACGTCGCCACCAAATGTGGCCGTAAGATCAACCCGCACCTCAGCGAAGGTTACCAGCCGGAAGTACTGCAGCAGTTTGTCGAGGACAGCTTGCGCAGGATGCAACTGGAGACCCTGGACCTCATCCAGCTGCACTGCCCGCCGACGGAGGTCTATTACCGGCCGGAAATTTTCGAGCTTTTCGAGCGGCTGCAGGAAGCAGGAAAGATCCGTTACCTGGGCGTTAGCGTCGAAAAAGTCGAAGAAGGACTGAAAGCGATGGAATACCCCAACGTCGCTACCGTCCAGATCATTTTCAACTTGTTCCGTCAGCGCCCCGCCGAGTTGTTCTTCCGCGAAGCCCGAAATCGCAATGTGGGCGTGATCGCAAGAGTGCCGCTGGCCAGCGGCTTGCTGACCGGCCTTTACGGCGCGCAGACCTCATTCGGCGCCGGCGACCACCGCCATTTCAATCGCGACGGCGCTGCGTTCGACAAAGGGGAAACTTTTTCGGGTATCGATTATCAACTCGGGCTGAAAGCAGTTGCTGAGTTGAAAAGCCTCTTTCCAGGCATGGAAAACCTGGCGCCCGTCGCCCTGCAGTGGATATTACAGTTCAACGCAGTGAGCTGCATCATTCCCGGCGCCTCCCGCCCGGAACAGGTCGTGTCCAATTTGTCGTATCGGGAACTACCGCCCCTTTCCGACGAACAATTCGCGAAAATGAACGCCATTTACAATCGATTCATCAAAAAAGAAGTCCATCAATTGTGGTGAAACGAACGACATCTCTTTTCCTCCTGCTGACCGGCCTTCTTTCCTGCGCGCCGGGCAATACGCCAGCGGAAAACCAGCCCGGGGACAGCACCCCGGATAGCGTTTTGGTCATCTCCCGGGCGACCTATCAGGACCGGCTCTACGGGTTTTGGCTCGGACAGTGCATCGCCAACTGGACGGGTCTGATCACCGAAATGGACAAGATCGGCAACATCGGCGAATTCAAAACCGGCGATTTTTACACCCGCGCCGACTGGGGCGGCCCCGACCAGCCCAATATCTGGAGCGAAGGCCAGCCAAGCGATATCTCGCCCACCATCGACTTCGTCCTGGAACCGGCAGGCGGCATCTGGGGCGCCGATGACGATACGGATATCGAATACCTTTACCAACACCTCCTGTTTACGCACGAAACGAGTATCCTCACGCCGGAACAAATCCGTACCGGCTGGCTGCGCCATATCCGGGCGGAGGAAGAAAATTACCTGTGGGTTTCCAACCAGGCGGCTTTCGACCTGATGCGCGAAGGCGTGCTGCCCCCGGAAACGAGCCATCCCGACCGCAATCCCCACTTCGAGATGATCGACGCCCAGCTCACCACCGAGATTTTTGGCCTGTTCGCCCCTGCCCGCCCCGATGTAGCTCTGGAAATGGCCTATCTTCCCATCCGGACCACTGCCCGGGATAACGCCGCCCGGATCGCCGAGTTTTACGTCATCATGCACGCCCTCGCGCCGCTGGCCGCCGACACCCTTTCCCGCCGGGAACAATTGCGATGGATGGCCGATACGGCCCGCCGCCGCCTCCCCGACGATACCTATCCGGCGAAGATGTACGACTTTGTCAAAAGCCGCTACCAAGCAGGCGCGCCCTGGGAACAAACCCGGGATGAGGTGTACCGGCGCTACCAGGTCGACCAGGCCGATGGCTATGATATGACGGCGCGCGACCTTTACTGCAACGGCTGCACCGCCGCGGGCATCAACTTCGCCGCGAGCATCGTCAGCCTGTTGTACGGGGAAGGCGACCTCAGGGAGACCATCAAGATCGGCGCGCTCGCCGGCTGGGATTCCGATAACCCGACGGCTACCTGGGGCGGACTGCTGGGGTTTATGCTGGGCAAAGCCGGAGTGGAAAAGGCATTCGGCAGGACCTTCTCCGACAAGTTTAACATCCACCGCACCCGGCAAGGGTTCCCGGGGCAGGGCCTCGACAATTTCGAGGCCATGGCCCGTAAAGGCGTTACGGTGGTCGACCGGGTAGTGACCGAACAACTCGGCGGCCGGGTAGACGAGGAAAACGATACTTGGCGTATTCCACAGGTGACCATAAAAATTTCTCCGGAGCAATGACCGGATCTCGCCCAAATTAACTAAAAGCCATGCCTGAAAGCTACCGTAGCGGCCCCGTAGGCGCCCTCATGGATGAGTACGAACGGGCCATCGAGGAACTAAAGTCAGTACTGCGCACCATCGATGTCGAAGACTATCGACGTATCATCGATCCGTACACGGAAGATCCGGATTGCCGTTCGGTACAAACGATCATGAACCACGTCGTTCGCGCCGGATACGGTTATTCCAATTACATCCGTAAGCAGTTTGGCGATTCCTGGACACCCCGCCAGGAACAATACGACTTACCGACGCCAGAAGCAACGTGTGAGGCCTTGGAACAGATGCTGGCGTATACCCTGGAAACCATGACCGACAAATGGGAGATTTCCTTTGAGGAAATCCTGGCCAACCCTATTCAAGCTGCCTGGGGACAGGTTTACGACTTTGAACAGTTGCTCGAACACGCCATCGTTCATATCTTACGCCATCGGCGGCAGATAGAGCGCCTGTTCAAAAAAGTATAAGTTCCAATGTGGCAGCTTTCCAACACCTACGATTTCCGAGGGCATCCGGTAGAATGGGACCGGCAGGGCGCCGGCGCTCCGCTGGTTCTGGCCCACGGCACCCCCTGGTCCTCTTTTAACTTCCGCCATCTGATCCGGCATTTCAGCCAGGGGCGTGCGGTTTACTATTTTGACATGCTGGGATACGGGCAGTCCGCTAAACCGGAGACCGACGTCTCCCTGAGCGTTCAAAATGAGTTACTGGATGCTCTGCTCGACCACTGGAAGCTGGAAAATCCGGTGATCATCGGTCACGACTTCGGCGGCGCTACCGTACTGCGCAGCTGTGTGCTCAACCGGCGGCGTTACGGAAAGATCATCCTGATCGACCCGGTGGCGCTGCGCCCCTGGGGCTCGCCCTTTTTCCGGCACGTCAAACAATACGAAGCGGCTTTTGCCGGCGCGCCCGACTTTATCCACGAGGCTATCCTGCGCGCTTACGTGCAAACGGCAGCCCACCACCCGCTGCCGGAAGAGACGCTCGACGGCATCCTCGCGCCCTGGCTCGGCGAAGCGGGTAAAGCCGGCTTCTACCGGCAGATCGCCCAGGCGGACGAGCAGTTTACGGCGGAGGTCGAAGGGGAATACGCCTCGATCCAGGACCCCGTACTCCTCCTTTGGGGAGAAGCGGACACCTGGATACCGGTGGCTAAAGGGCGCGAACTGGCAGACCGCATTCCGGGCTCGGTGTTTCGGGCCATTCCCGACAGCGGCCACCTGGTCATCGAAGAAAAGCCCGAAGCCGTCATCGGCGCGATCGCCGGTTTTTTACTCGCCTCTTAAACCAGTTTAACGCTGCCAGAGGGCGCCGATGCCGGCTTGCCACAGGGCTTCGTCAAAAGCAGGGATATCGCTTTCGAGCAGGGCCTTCGCTGTTTCCCGGAGTTCTGCCCAGCGGGCGTCGAGTTCCGCGCGCCGGTCGCGCGAAGCCTGGTTGACACGCGGGATATCGCTTTCGGTTTGATTGATGAGGAAAAGGTAATTGGCGGTAAATTTGTTGGGAAAATTTTCTACGTCATCATAGGCCTTGGATTTGCGCTGCACCATGGCTTCGTCCCACTCGGTGATCCGTTGCACCAGCGCATGCCCTTCTTTTTTCAAAGCGGCGTGTTGTTTTTCGCCGGCGAGGTGCGCCAGTACCGCGTTGAGCTTCGTCCGCAGATCGGATAAAGCGTTGACCGTTTCGTGCATCTCGGTCAGGGCGCTTTCCATCTCCAGCATAAACCGATGGTAAGTATGGTATTCTTCGCTAGTAGTAGGGTACTGTGGATTAGGCCGGACTTCCAGTTGCGTCGTCGCTTTTCGTTCGCCGTATTGCAGGGTCATGTTGTACCGGCCCGGAGAAACCTTGTGCCCGCGATAGCTGCCTTCGATATACACCTCAGGTACGCCGGGCAGGGTGGGATGGCGCAAATCCCAGACGAAGCGGTTGAGCCTGGCGTTTTTACTGAGCACCGGGACGGCCGGCGGGCCGCCGGCGTACGATTGAAAAGTAGAATCCCGAATACTGCTGAAAGTGCGTACCAACCGCCCTTGTTCGTCGCGGATCTCCAGGGTCAGCTCCGTCGTTTCCGTCGCTTCCGGCAACTGGTAGTAGAGCACAGCGCCATTGGCGGGATTCACGCCCCGCAGGGGATGGCTGCCGGTGAAGCCGGGATCGTTGCGGTCGAGTTCGCTGCGGCCGTTGGCCAACAGGGCGGCCTCTGGTCGGTATAATTGAAAGGCCGGAACGGATGCGGCCTCGTACTGGCGAAGCAACGCCAGATCGTCCAATATCCAGAACGAGCGGCCGGAGGTGGCTACGATCACGTCGCCATGGGCGATGATCAGGTCGTTGATCGGCGTTACCGGCAGGTTGAGTTGGAGCGGTTGCCAGGCTTCCCCATCGTTCCAGGAAACATAGACGCCGGTCTCCGTACCCGCCAGCAGCAGACCGCGGCGCTCGTTATCCTCGCGCACCACGCGGGTGTAGGCCCCCTCGGGAATGCCCTGGCTGATGTCCGCCCAGGTCTGGCCGTAATCATTGGTTTTATACAAGCCCGGCTGGTAGTCGTTGAATTTGTAGCGAGTAGTAGCGATGTACGCCGTCGCCGGATCGTGCGGTGAAATGTCGATGGCGTTAACCAGGCATTCCGACAGGCCTCGCGGGGTGACGTTTTTCCAGGTCTGGCCGCCGTCTCGGGTCAGTTGCACCAGCCCGTCGTCCGTGCCCACCCAAAGGACACCGGCCTCGTGCGGCGATTCCGTCACGTAGCTGATGGTGCCGTAGTTTTCCGCGCCTACGATCTCATTGGTGTAGGGGCCGCCGCCTTTGCCTTGTTTTTCTTTTTCGTTTTTGGACAAATCGGGCGACACTTCTTCCCAGGTGACGCCCTGATCACGAGTGCGCAGCAGGTGCTGGGCGGCGTGATAAAAAGTGTTAGGTTCGTGCTGCGACCTGATGATCGGCGCGTTCCAGTTGTAGCGGTATTTCATCTCGCCGGCGTTCATGGCCAGGTACTGGATGGGCGCAGCCATGATGTTGGTGCCGGCTTCAGCTTCAGAATCGAATACCTCGATGGCGCCCAGGTAGCTACCGCCTAAGACGTAACGCGGATCGTCGGGGTCGAAGGCCAGGAAAGCGCTTTCACCGCCTGCGGAGGAAGTCCAGCTCGGTTCGTAGATGCCGCTGCTATTGAATTCCCGGTGCGCGATGCGTACGGAGGTATTGTCTTGCTGCCCGCCATAGATCCGGTAGGGAAACGCATTGTCTACGGCAACCCGGTAAAACTGGGCCGTCGGCATATTTTCCTGAGTCGACCAGCTTTCCCCGCGGTTGAAGGTGATAGCGGCGCCGCCGTCGTTGGCGATGACCATATTGCGAGGATTGCCGGGGTTGATCCACAGATCGTGGTAGTCGCCGTGGGTGCCGGAGAGGGTCTCCCAGGTATTACCGCCGTCGATGGAGCGCAGAGCGGGCGCACTGAGTACGTAGACCGTAAATTCATCCTGCGGGTCGGCGAAGACTTCGGTATAGTACCAGGCGCGTTGCACCAGGCGGTGGTCTTTGCTCACCCGGCTCCAGTTTTTGCCGGCGTCGGTAGAAACGAAAAGCCCGCCCTTTTCCTGTTCCGAATCGCTCTCGATCAGGGCGTAGACCCGGTCCGGATGGGAAGGGCATACCGAAACGGCCATCTTCCCTTTTTCCTCCGGCAGCCCGTTATGAATCTTTTTCCAGGTGTCGCCGCCATCCGTCGATTTGTAGAGGCCGCTGCCCGGCCCGCCACTGATCACTTTCCAGGGCAGGCGCTGGTGTTCCCACATAGCGGCGTAGAGCACGAGCGGGTTGTTGGGGTCCATCGACAATTCCGAGCAACCGGTGCGATCGTCGACGTAGAGGATCTTCGACCAGCTCCGCCCGCCATCCGTCGACCGGAAGAGGCCGCGCGTTTCATGGCGTCCGTAGAGCGCCCCCTGGGCTGCTACGTATACGATATCGGGGTTTCGCGGATGGATGATTATCCGGGCGATATGCTGGGAAGCATCCAGGCCTGCCTTTTGCCAGGTTTTACCCGCATCAGTAGATTTGTACACCCCGTCGCCGTAAGACGTCATCACCCCGCGGGGGGCGTGTTCCCCCATGCCGCAGTAGACGATATTGGGATCGCTTTTCGCTACGGCAATTGCGCCTACCGAGCCCGTCTGAAAATAACCGTCGGAGATATTATGCCAGTGCTGACCGGCATCGGTCGTCTTCCAGAGGCCGCCGCCGGTGGCGCCCATGTAGTAGGTGAGCGGGTCGCCGATCACGCCGCAGGCCGAGACAGACCGGCCGCCGCGGAAAGGGCCGATACAGCGCCACTTGACGGGTTGAAAAAAGCTGTCGGCAACGACGGCGCCGGACTCCGACGGTCGGCTCTGGCCAAAAGCAGCCAGGGTAAAAGAAAATAGGAAAAGAAGAATAGCGGATGATCGGATTTTCATTTTGCAGCTACGTATTTTTTCCTTCCAAAATAGCAAGATATGTTGAAACGCCCACTGCAAAGTAGCTCGGGAAAAGTGAACAGACACACCTTTACCATCCTCACCCAGCAGATCAAACCGGAAAAATATCCCGAAGTGGAAGACGAAGCTACCGTCATTTTGACCTATCCCCAAACCCAGGTCATCATCCAGGCTTCCTGGAACTGGTCGCACAACCGCAAGGACATGGAGATTTACGGTACGACCGGTTACCTGATCTGCCAGAACGACCGCGATATGCTGCTTATGGAAAAGGAAGCTGATGGCCCCTTCGCGCTATCCGCAACGCCCGGCCTGCACGATCCATTCGCTTTTTTGACAAAAGTGGTCAAGGAAGGCCACGCCGTCGAGCCGTTCGGTCTTGCTTCGCTGGAAAACAACCTGGTGGTCATGCAGATCCTGGAGGCGGCGAAAAAAGCCGCCGAAACCGGGCAGACCGTTGCGTGGAACCGGACGTACGCTACGGAGTAAAAGTGGGTTAGCTATGCTTTTTTACTCAATCTTACCATCGCCTGACGGCTATAGAGCAGAAGCTGATTACAGTTCCTCCAGCTCACCGATCAGCCGGCGGCGTTCGTAGCCGTAGTAAATCCCAATGCCCAGGAAGAGCACCACTACGATCTTCCAGAGAATTCCCTGGAGGAGGAAAAAAGGGTTGATCAGGCTGGCCAGAAATACCAGCAGCAGATAAAGGGAAAGCGAGCCGACAAAGGCGAGGAAAGGGTATTCGATACTCAAGTAAGCCGAAACGCCGAAAACGAGGGTCAGGGCGATCTGGATGGCGATCTCCAGCGATCCGTACATGCCCGCGGAAATGGCCACGATCAATCCCAGCAACTGAAAAGCGATCAGCAGGTACAAGATGATGCGCGCCCGGCTGATCTGTCGCTGGGCAAACTCCAGGTCCCACTGCAGCTCCAATTTGCGCTCCCGCTCGTGTTCATTCAATTGCCGGCGATACTCCGGCGCATCGTCTAAAATATTCTCAGCCATAAGGCGAATTTGCTTGTCGTTGAGCTCGTTCGGACCGGACTCGTTACCACAATCAACCAGGCTGCTGCAATCAAGGCATGCCCCGAACAAGCTATTTTCATAAAACACGCGCCAAGGCCTTTTGGATCGCGCTACACCCAAAATGCACTTTTTTGCTTACAATGTCACTTCCTGTCAAACTTTTTCCGGCAACTTTTACTTTGCGAACCGGTCTTCAACCCGCGTTCAACACTTCTTCCGCTGCTCTCCGGCCGCTGCGCATGGCGGCGTCGAGGGACGCGTTGAGCAGGTGATCGCCGGCCAGTATGATATTTTCGGTGATCCGGAACTGGGTGGCCGGCAGGTCGTAACGCAGCGCATCGAGCGCGGGCAGCGCCTTTGAAATACAAAATCGATCGATGAAAGCCAGCGACAAGTCCGGCATGCGGGTCACGCGGCGCAGTTCCCCGGCGATAGCGGCGGCATCCGTCGATTGCTCCAGCGCCTTTGCTTTCATGGTGACGGAAACCAGCACTTCTCCTTCCGGAGCGTAGCCCGGCGCCACATCCGTCATGACACAGAAGGTGTTGATCGGGCTTTCCGGCTCGGCGACCAGAGCGATGCTCGGCTCGGCGAGCGGAGAGCGATCAGCGCGGAAATAGAGGTTCTCGGTCTGATGATAAGCAGGCCCAGCGCCCCCGAGACGAGGGATCAGCCGGTAGGGATCAGTGGCTACGACAACCTGCCGGAAAGGGATCGCTTCGCCGCCGGCGGTGTGGATGGCATCGGCTTCGATGCGTGCTACTTCCGTGTGGAACTGGAAAGTCGTTTGCTGTAACCGAGCGGCCAGCTGTTTCGGAATGGCTTCCATCCCCGCGTTCGGAACAGCGGCGTCTCCCAGGCTGAAGGTGCGGAAAACGAAGCGAAACATCGCGGCGGGCGTGCTCAGCTCGTCTTCCAGGAAGATACCGGCGAAAAAAGGACGGAAAAACTGTTCGATCATCCGTTCGCTGAATCCGAAGCGCTGCAGATAGGCCAGCGTCGACTGGCCGTTGGTTTCAAAAAGCTGCTCGTTGGACGCTTTTCTAAGTTGGCGGGTCAGTTGCCAGACCAGCAGCTTGTCTTTAATGGTCCCCACCGGGGAAAAGACCATGCCCGGCAATTGGGCGAAGTCCCGGAATGGATCGGCAATCCGGTACCGGCGGCCGCCGGAGAGAATGACCGCTCCGGTATTGAACCGCCGCAGGTCGAGGGCTTCGTAATCGAGATAGGCTCTGGCTTCCCGGTATTCCGTCAGCAGCACCTGGAAGCCGTGATCCAGCTTAAAACCTGCTTTTTCTTCCGTTTTGACCCGACCGCCGACGCGGTCCGCGGCTTCGAGCAACAGGGGTTGGAAGCCTGCTTGTTCCAGGTGAATAGCTGCTGTCAATCCGGCTACGCCGGCGCCGATGATGACGATGGGATGATCCATATTTCTACGCTTTTGTGTCGGGTTAACAAAACCCAAATGCTATTATCAACCCCGCACCACTTCAAAAAGCGCCGCGCACTCCTCCGCCAGGATGCCGCCTTCTATCCGCAGCGGATACCAGGCGGCGGCAGCGATCTCCCGGCTGTAGATCTTCACCTGGTTGCCGTAGCGCGCCGCGTCATCGATGGAGGCTCCGAAGTAAATGGTCTCAATACCCGCCCAGACGGACGCCATGGCGCACATGGGGCAAGGCTCGCAGGTGGTGACCAGGGTGGCGCCGCGCAGCGGAAGCCCGGCTTCGGCGGCGCGCCGGATGGCCGTTACTTCGGCATGGGCCGTCGGATCGCCCGATGCTTTGACTTCGTTGGCGACGACGAGGTGTTTTTCAGCGCCGGGCGCTACGATGACTGCTCCGTAGGGCGTACTTTGCGCCCGGGCGGCGGCGATGGCCCGCCGCATGTATGGGATGATCTCAAACTGCATTATGGGCAAAACAAGCCGCCTTACAATTTGTTGCGCCGGATTATCATAGGGTTCTTCGTCATGGCCGTTGTCAGGCTTGCTTATCGACCAACGAGCAAACGCAATAATGGCGCCCGGTTTGGCTTCGAAATGGTTTAACCCATGAATAATCCGGGTAAATTTCCCTAAATTGACCGCCCCGGCAAGTATTTAACAACTAATGTCAGCTTATGGAAACCAAGCTCCCGGCCACTCCGGCCGTCACCCCTTTCGCACCGCCGGCAAGGCGCCTCATGGGTCCCGGTCCTTCCGACGTCCATCCGCGCGTCAGCGCGGCCTTGTCCCGCCCCATCATCGGCCACCTCGACCCGGAATTCGTCCGGATGATGGATGAAGTGAAAACTCTGACGCAATACGCCTTTCAAACCGAAAACCCCCTCAGCATGGTCGTTTCCGCTCCGGGGTCCGCCGGCATGGAGACCTGCTTCGTCAACCTGGTGGAGCCCGGCGACAAGGTGATCGTCTGCCGCAACGGCGTCTTCGGGGGGCGGATGAAAGAAAACGTGGAACGCTGCGGCGGCACGGCGCTAATGGTGGAAGACGCCTGGGGCCGGCCGGTCGATCCCGATAAGGTGGAAAGCCTGCTGAAGCAACATCCCGACACCAAAATAGTGGCGTTCGTGCATGCCGAGACATCCACCGGCGTCCGCTCCGATGCGGAAACCCTGTGCCGCCTGGCGCGGGAGTACGACTGCCTGACTATCGTCGATACCGTGACGTCCCTGGCCGGCATCCCGGTGCTGGTCGACGAGTGGGGTATCGACGCCATCTATTCCGGCAGCCAGAAGTGCTTGTCGTGTACGCCGGGACTCTCGCCGGTTTCGTTCAGCGACCGGGCCGTGAAAGCGGTAAAAGCGCGGAAGACGCCCGTACAAAGCTGGTTCCTCGACCTCTCCCTGGTTATGCAGTATTGGGGCAACGGCTCGGCCAAGCGCGCCTACCACCACACGGCGCCGGTCAACGCCCTGTACGCGATGCACGAAGCCCTGCTGATGCTGCGCGAAGAAGGACTCGAAAACAGCTGGCGGCGTCACCGCGATCAACACCTGGCGCTGCGGGAAGGCCTGGAAGCCCTCGGCTTCCGCTACCTCGTCGACGAAGATCATCGCCTGCCCCAACTCAACGCCGTCTTCCTGCCGGAAGGGGCAGACGAAGCTGTCCTGCGCCGGCGCCTCCTCGACGAATTCAACCTGGAAGTCGGCGGCGGGCTCGGCGACCTGGCGGGCAGGATCTGGCGCATCGGTTTGATGGGCTACAGCGCCCGAACCGAAAACGTGAACTACTGCCTGGAAGCGCTCAGCGCAGTGCTTTAACCCGGATTATTCATATTGCGAAAAACCCAATGAATAACCCGGGTGAAACGAGAGCGGCAAGGCCGCAACCGTAAGACTTTGACGGAAGGGGACTTCTGCAGTGCTTTCTTTTCCAACCAGCGATTCTCGGTTTGAAACATTGTGGTGCTCACGTCCCGGCGGGATGAACTACCGGTAGCCTATTTTGTACGCAGTGATTGCCGTGCCGAGGTATGGAATCGGAAAGATGGCAAGAATGCAGCGTATATTCCGTACCTCGGCACGGAAGTCCATCTTGCGCCTCCGGTGCTGCGAACTAAAAAATGCTTACTGCCAAACCGGGAATCGCTGTTTTCCAAATGGAAATACCCCGCCCTTTTGCTATTGCCTGACAGCTATGGCGCAGCCCCAGATTACCCCGACCACTCCCCGTATACCGCTTTGATGAAGCGGCCGTTGAGGAAGGTGTCGGGGTCGAGCCGGCTCTGCATGACGACGCCCTGGTGCGCGCCGGTCAGCAGGAGTCGCGCCGATTCGGCAAGGGCGGCGGCGGTGGTCGTTTGGATCGCCCGCAGCCAGTGACGGCCTACCTTGCGGGGTTCGATGAAGAAAGCTTTTTCTTTGCGCCGGCGCATTCCCCGGGCGTCGGCCCCTTCTACGGCGGCGTAGATCACCACCAGGTCGTCCTCGACGTGTGGAATATGCAGGCGCATGTGCCTTTCGAGCGTGGCGACGGGATCTTCGCCCGGCAGCAGGCTTTCCAGTTGGCCGGCCACCCAATCGTAATGGCCGGGATAGCGGAGCGATTTGTAATCCAGTTGCCGTACTTTTCCGGCGAGAGCGGTCGGGAGGTCGGCTGCGCCGCCCGAGGTGAGGTCGGCTTCGAAGGCGCGCCCCTCGATCAGCAGGTGTTCGCGTTCGGAGAGCGGGGGCACGGCGGTGCGCTCGCCTTCGCGGATGCAGATGGTCTCTTTCAGGTATTCGGTGGCGACACCGACGGGGCTCCAGGTAAAACCGTAGTAGTGCGGAGCAGCGGCATGGCGCGTCAGTGCGCCGGTGCGCATGGTGATGCGGTCGGCGGAGTTGACTTCATAGGCGTCGCAGAACTGCTGAAAAAGGCCGTGGGCCAGTACGTTGACGAAGCCCGGCGCCAATCCCGTTTGCAGGAGGAAGCCGCGAGAAGCGCCTTCGGCGATTTTGGTGATGGCCACGGTCTCCTCTACGTGCTCGGTCAGGTTGGCATAGTGCAGATCGTACTGATAAGCCAGGCCGGCCATGCGTGGCGCCTCCGAGCCCGGCAGGCAATCGAGCAGTACGTCCGCCCCTTTCAGCACCCGCAGCGTGGTGTCGTTGATGCCCGTTTCCGGCAAGCGGAAAGGCTCGATGCGTACTTCGTGCGTGGAGCCTCCTTTTATCCAGCGGGCTGCCTCCTCCGCCATGGGTAGATGGCGATCACCGATGAATAGTTGCGGCGGCGTTTCGCTGCCTTCCGCCATAATGAGGCCGACCGCGCGTCCGATACCGCCGGCGCCGGCGATGACGATCTTATGGGATAAATTCATATAATCAGGTTCATTTTGAGCGTAGCTAATATAGAACTACGTGGGGAATTATGCTACCAATTTCCGAAAAGGCTGATGCGTAGGCGGGGCATGCCGGGCGACCGCAATAAGCACGTGCTGGGAGCAATCGGAGCCGGCCGGACTAAACCAGCGCTTCGCGAATGGCGGCGCCGACTTTGGCGAGTTGATCGCCGCCCGGCTTTTCCCGGTTGAACACAAAACGATTGCCGTCATCGGCGAAGCGGGGGATAACGTGCAGGTGGACGTGAAAAACTTCCTGGCCGGCTACCTTGCCGTTATTCAACAATAGGTTGGCGCCCTCGCAACGCAGCCCGCTGCCGCGCAAAGCACGTTCCAGGCGCATCCCCGCCCGGAAAACATGCGCGCCCGTTTCTTCGTCCATCTCGTGCAGGTGAGCGAAATGGCCTTTGGGTAAAACCAACAGGTGACCGGGATTGACCGGCTGAATATCCAAAAAGGCCAGCACTTTTTCATCCTCGTAAACACGGGTGGCCGGGATGTCGCCGGCAATGATCTTACAAAAGATACAATCACTCATTTTTTGATGGAAAGATAAGCTTACCGGCCGAAAAATCAATAAACGCCCCTGGTCAATATCCCTGTCAATCGGCGGAAAAGGCTCCTCAACCTACCTCTCCCTCACCGTCGGATATTCAATCCCCAGCTGTTCCAGATATGTATCGTATCGGTTCTCGTCGTAATAATAGGCCTCCAACTCAGGGCGGTACGTCGCCATGATCTCCTTGTTGAGGTAGGTTGCCGGCTCGTCGTCCTCGGTAACCATGGGGATGTACTTTTGCTTCATGCCTTGTTCGTTGCGGAAATAGCTCCAGGATTGTTCGACCAGCTCTGGCCGGAGCAGGAAATCGAGCACCGTCATAGCCATCACTTCGGCGCCGGCCACTACGCCTTTGTGGGCGATGGGCGTAGCCATGGCGACAGCGTTCGACCAGTGGTGGCCCTGCAGGCCGGGAATATTGGCGGGATAGCGGAGGGTGACGGTGGGCAGTTTCCAGGAGATATCGCCGATATCGTCGCTGCCGCCGCTCACCGGCCGGATCACGGGCAGGCCGATGGTGTCCAGCTTGGTGGCCAGGCCGTTGGAGTCTTTGGGGGAATTCACCTCCCGTTGCAGGGCCACGGCCAGCTTCTGGTCGGCCTCACTCCATTCCGGAAGGCCTACTTCTTTGATGTTCTCGTACATCGTCTTGGCGATGACCTCGTTGAAGTGGCGCGGCCAGGCCGAACCCAGTACGCGGCGCTTGACTGAGGTGCCCGTCATCAGGGCGGCGCCTTCGGCGATGTTGTTGCATTTTTTGAAGCTCTCCATGATCTTGGGGTAGGTCACGTGCCGGAGGTAGAACCAGATGGAGGCTTCCGACGGCACGACGTTGGGCTGGTCGCCGCCGTTTTTGATGACGTGGTGGGAGCGCTGCAGCGGGTCGAGGTGTTCGCGCTGGTACTGCCATCCGATGCTCATCAGCTCCACGGCGTCAAGCGCACTGCGGCCCCGCCAGGGCGAACCGGCGGCGTGGGCGGCTTCTCCTTCAAAGGTGTATTCCACCGAGATCAGGCCGGTGCCGCGCGCCTGCCCGTAGGAGACGCTCATGTTGTCGTCGACGTGAGTGAAAATGCACATGTCCACCCCGTCAAAATAACCGTCGCGGGTGAAATAGGCTTTGGTGCCCACCAGTTCCTCGGCAATGCCCGGCCAGAGGATCAGGGTGCCCGGCAGGTTTTCGCGCGCCATGATCTCCTTGACCGCGAGGGCGGCTACGATGTTGAGCGGAATGCCGGAATTGTGGCCCTCTCCATGCCCCGGCGCACCTTTTACGATAGGGGCGTGGTAAGCTACGCCGGGCTTCTGTGACGCTTTGGGGATGCAATCCAGATCACTGCCCAGGGCGATGACGGGCTTTCCGCTGCCCCAGCTTGCCCACCAGGCCGTTGGCACCTCGCTGATGCCGTGTTCGATTTCGAAGCCGTTTTCCTGCAGGATATCCGTCAGGTAACGCGAGGACTCCGTTTCCTGAAAGCCCAGCTCGGCGAAGCTGAAGACCTTATCGACCATCACCTGGGCCTGTTTGGCGTTGGCTTTTACGTGCGATCGCGCCTCTGCTTTGAGTGCTTCGATCAGAGCCGGGCTGTAACGCGGCGCCTGCCCCATCATTACCGAGCCGTATAAGCTGATCACTAAACTGAGCCATCCGCTTGCGAATCCTTTCATCATGCAACTTTTTTTCGATTTTGGAAAACACACCCACACTCATTCCCCCGGCGCCTGCACCATCCGAATACCTCTTTCGTCGATCATTTCGTTGAGCGGCGTCAGGTGTTTTTTCCACAATGCTTGCAGCGACTGCAGTTCCTGGTCCAGCTCGGCCGATACTTCTTTGCGGAAGGCTTCGGCCTGATCGGTGGGCGGAAAATCGCCGCGTTGCTGATCGGCCATCAGGAAAGCCAGGCGATTGTTGATGCGGATACCGTAGTTGAGCGGGTCCTGGCGGCTTTTGTTTTTGGTCATGTGGATGTTGTTCTCGATCACCGACATCTCTTTTTCGAGGGTTTCGGCCATTTGCACCAGGTCCTGGTTGGCGTCGTCCCCGCCGAACTTTTCTTTAAGGTGTTCCAGGTCTTTGCGCACGCTCCGGATATCCAGGATGGCCTGGTGGGCTTCGCTGACTTTATCCCGCACTTTGATCAGGAAGTTGAACTGCGCCCGGAAGTCTTCATCCGTATTCGGCAGGCGCGGGTCTTTGATGATGGTAAACGGCTGTTCGATCGATTCGCCGTTTACCGTGAGGCGCGCCCGATAGGCTCCGGGTACGGCCCGCGGTCCGCGATTAGGAGAAGAATACAGCACCATGCCGGGGAACTCCAGGAAACCGGGATAGCGCATATCCCAGACCATGCGGTTGCCGCCGCTTTTCACTTCGAGTTGGTCCTCTTTTTCCTCAGCCTGGTTGGAGAAGCTTCGAATGAGGTCGCCGTCGGCCTCCATGATCTCCAGTGTTATCGTGTCTGCTTCCCCGGCTTCCTTCAGGTAGTAATGGAAGATCACGCCGTTGGGATGGTTTTCCCCGACGAGTTTAGAATTTGGTGACCGCCATCCGTCTTCCCCGGCCATGCGGTAGGCTGGTTTGGGTTGGTACAAGTGAAAAGCGCTTTTGGCGATTTCTTCGTTCAGCTGTTGCAGCGGCGTCACATCATCGATCATCCAGAAACTGCGGCCGTGGGTGGCGGCGATCAGGTATTCGTCGCGCACGTGCAGGTCGCGTATGGATACGATGGGCAAATTGAGTTGGAAGGGCTGCCAGTTGTCGCCGTCGTCGAAGCTCAGGTACATGCCCCATTCCGTGCCGGCATACAGCAGCCCTTCGCGCTTCAGGTCGGCCCGGATGGCGCGCGTGTAGTGGTGCTTATCGATGCCGTTGGTGATGCGCTTCCAGGTTTGGCCGTAGTCGGTGGTTTTATAGAGGTAAGGCGTATAATCCCCGAATTTGTAGGCCGTGCCGGCCACGTATGCGCCGCCGGGGGTGAAAGGATGGACGTCGATGCAGTTGAACATGAGGTGGTGCGGTGCGTCGGGCGGGGTGACGTCGGTCCAATTGTCACCGCCGTCGCGGGTGATATGCAGCAGGCCGTCGTCGCTGCCCGCCCAGATCACGCCTTCTTCCAGCGGCGATTCGGCTGCGGCCATGAGGTTGGCGTAAAATTCCACCCCGGTATTGTCCTGCGTGATCGGCCCCCCTGACGACTTCAGCGTTTCGGGGTCGGCGCGGGTGAGATCGGGGCTGATCACTTCCCAACGCTGTCCTTCATTGGTCGTGACGTGGAGGTAATTGGACCCTGCGTAGAGTTTGTCCGGATCGTGCGGGCTGAAGAAGATAGGATAGTTCCAGTTGAAGCGGTACTTCATGACGGCTACGCCGGAGCCCGCCGGATTGTCCGGCCAGACGTTGGTGGAGCGCTCCTGCCCGGTGCGATGATCGTAGCGCATCATGTACCCCTTGTAGGTGCCGCCGTAGACGATGTCGGGCATTTCGGGGTCGGGCGCCAGGTGGGCGCTCTCGCCGCCGGCCGAAGGCTCCCAGTGTCGTTCGGTGATGGCCGATTCGGGGGTGCGATGGAAGATGCGGACGGTGCTATTGTCCTGTTGGGCGCCGAGGATGCGAAAGGGGAAGGCGTTGTCGGTGGTGACCCGGTAAAACTGGGCGGTCGGCTGATTGTGGTAAGTGGTCCAGTTTTCCCCGCCGTCGTAGGTCACCTGGCCGCCGCCGTCGTCGGCGATGATCATGCGCTGGTTGTCTTCCGGAGCGATCCACAAGTCGTGGTGGTCGCCGTGGGGCGTGCGGATGCGTTCGAACGTCTTGCCGCCGTCTTTGGAACGCCAGAAGCCGACGTTGAGCACGTAGACGATATCCTCATTTTGCGGATCGGCGTAAATGCGGGAATAGTACCAGGCGCGTTGGCGCAGGGCGCGGTCTTCGTTGACTTTCATCCAGGACTTGCCGCCGTCGTCGGAGCGGAAAACGCCGCCCTCCTGTGCTTCGATGACGGCCCAGATCCGATCCGAATTGACCGGCGATACCGTGACGCCGATGATGCCCCATACTTTGGGCGGGAGCCCCGGCTTGTCGTCGAGCTGCACCCAGGTGTCGCCGCCGTCGGTGCTTTTCCAGAGGTGGCTGCCCGGGCCGCCGCTGTCCATGCGGTAGCCGTTGCGCCTGATCTGCCAGGTGCTCGCATAGATGATGCGGGCGTTGTTGGGGTCGAGGATGAGGTCGACGGCGCTGGCTTCTTCACTTTCGAAGAGGATGCGTTCCCAGTTCTTACCCCCGTCTTCGGAGCGGTAGACGCCGCGCACCTCATTGGGTTTCCAGAGGTTGCCCATTGCTGCAACGTACACCAGGTCGGGATCTTTGGGGTGCACCCGGATGCGGCCGATGTGTTCGGAGCCTTTGAGGCCGATGTGCGTCCAGGAGCGGCCGGCGTCGGTAGAGCGCCAAAGGCCCCGGCCGGAAGAGACGTTGCCGCGCACCGTTTGCTCGCCTTCGCCTACGTAGATCACGTTGGGGTCGCTTTCGGCTACGGCCACCGCGCCGATGGAGCCGCCGAAATAGCCGTCGGAGATGCAGCTCCAGGTGTTGCCGCCGTCGGTCGACTGCCAGACGCCGCCCCCGGCGGTGCCCAGGTAATAGCGGTTGGGCTGACCCGCCACCCCCGTCGCCGTGCCCGCGCGGCCGCCCCGGAAAGGACCGACCAGGCGCCAGCGCATGCCTTCGTAAAGGGCCTCGTCGTAGCTTTGGTTGGTGGGGGCTTTATTTTTCTGGGCGGGAAGCCATTCCGGCAATCCCAATAAACAAAAGGCGATCAGCAGGATGGTACATTTTTTCATGCTTGTTCACTTTAGTGGTGCGGAACAACCAAAGTTGTTCCGCGCCATTAGCTGGAATAAACAGTCGCTTTGATAAAATTTTTCACTGCCTTTTTACGACTGCCGCACTTTGACCGTCACCTGCGGCAACTCGACCGCCATTTTATTGATGCGGGTAATTTCGTTGAGCAGCAGTTGATTCATTTGCTCGGTGCGCTGTCCCGTTTCCTCGCGCAGGGCCTCGATGCGTTGCATTTGGGAGGCGGTCGGTCGGGCGGTAGCGCCGTCGATGGCCCACATCAGGCTGCGGATCTCTTCCCGCAGGCGCGGACGCTGCCGGTAGGTCATGCGGGGCGGCGGGCGGCGCAGTTCGTTTTCCAGCGCTTCCACTTTTTCCAGGGCTTCGTCGATAGCGGCTGCGATGGCTTTGTGTTTTTCTTCCGCCATCGACGGGCCGAGTTTCTTTTTGAGCGCGCCGAGTTGCTCTTCGAGTTGCTCGCAATGGTTGATCATCTTGTTGGTCTGGGAAAGCAGCTCATTGAGCCCCAGCAAGGCGTCTTCTTCCGCCCGGTAGTCCGTTTCGCTCATGTCGATCCGCGGATCGGGCCTGACCGTCACTTTCGTCTCCTGGGTTTCGCCCCGGGCGTGCAGTACGGCGGTATATTCCCCGGGAGCGGCTTTCGGCCGGAAGGGCCCCGAGCGCCAGCCGCCGGTTTCCGGTTCGTCCAGCTGCGTACCCTCCTGGTGGCGCAGGTCCCAAACGATGCGGTTGAGGCCGGCTTCGGCGGTGCTGTCTTCCAGGGTGCGGATGAGGTCGCCGGCGCTGTTCTTGATCTCTACTTTTACGGGCGCTTCCGGTTTTTCCGCGAGCATGAAGTTGAGGTACGCGCCGTATTTCGGGTTTTTGGCCCGGTAGACGCGCTGCCCCAGGTTCTCGATCTTGTCGCTAAGGTGCCAGCGTACGGCGGGGCGGGACTCGAAGAGATGCACCGCTTTGTCTTCCGCACGCGCCATTTGCTGGAGCGGCGTAATGTCGTCCAGTATCCAGGCGCCGCGCCCGTGTGTACCGATTACCAGGTCGTTTTCCGTTTTCTGCACGTGCAGGTCGCGTACGGATACCGGCGGCAGGTTGTGGTTGAGTTTCGTCCAGGAGGAACCCATATCCCGGGAGAAGAATACGCCGTGCTCCATTCCTGCGTAGAGCAGATTGGGTTCGACCGGGTCCTGGCGGATCACCTTTACGTAGTCGTCTTGCGGAAGCCCGTCGCTCACTTTGGTCCAGGTTTTACCGAAGTCGCGGGTCATAAAGGCGTAAGGCCGGAAATCGTCGCTGCGGTGGTGGTCGACGGCGACGAAGGCGGCGCCGGCTTCGTGCTCGGAAGCATGGATCTTGGCCACCCAGGCGAATTCGGGCAGGCCTTTGATGTTTTTATTGAGGTTTTTCCAGGATTTGCCGCCGTCGGTGGTCAGCTGCACATTCCCGTCGTCCGTGCCGACCCAGATTACGTCGGCTTGTACGGGCGACTCGGCGATGGTGAGGATCGCACAATGGAATTCGGCGGCGGTATTGTCCTGGTACACTGCTCCGCCGGAAGTTTTTTGCTTGCGCTTGTCGTTGGTAGTCAGGTCGCCGCTGATCTCTTCCCAGTTGTAACCTTTATCACGCGAGCGGAAGACGACGTTGCCGCCGAAGTAAACGGTATTGGGATCGTGGGGGGAAATGTGGATGGGCGAGTCCCAGTTGAAGCGATATTTATGATCTTCGATGGCGTCGCCGGCCGAGCCGATGATCTTCGGGTAGGGGTGGATGTTGCGGACGTTGCCGGTGCGGTCGTTGACGTGAAAGATCACGCCGCCCTGCAGGTTGGCGTACACCTCGTGTTCCTGACCGGGAACGGGGATGGCGTAGTAACCGTCGCCGCCGGCGAGGCTGCGCCAGTGGCGCTTGAGGATGCCCTGCTCGTCGAGCGAGTTGCTGGGCCCGACCCAGGTGCCGTTGTCCTGCAGACCGCCGTAGACGTTATACGGGCTTTGTTCGTCGACGTAGAGCTGATAGAACTGGGAAAGTTCCACATTATTGATGATGTCGAAGGTCGATCCGCCGTCGTAACTCACCTGATAGCCGCCGTCACTGCCGCTGAGGACGCGCTGGGAGTTGAGGGGATCGATCCAGAGCGACTGGTGATCGCCGTGGACGTCGCGGGCGATGTGCTGGAAGGTCTTGCCGCCGTCGGTTGACTTATACAAGCGCCCGGACAAGGAGTACAAATGGTCCGGGTTATTGGGATCGACGCGGATGTCGCTGTAATAGAACGGCCGGAAGTTGATGTTGGGATCGTCGTTGATCAATCGCCAGTTGTCACCGCGATCGTCGGACCGAAAGAGGGTGCCGCCGGCTTCCGGAAATTCAGTGATCATATAGACCGTTTCCGGTTGGCTCTGGGCGACGCTGATGCCGATGCGGGCCATGGGTTTTTCCGGCAGTCCGTTCATGATCTTCTCCCAGGTTCTGCCGCCGTCTCTGGAGCGATAAACCGCCGTCTCTTTCCCGCCGCCGTCGAAGCGCCAGGGGCGCCGGCGGAAAGTCCACATTCCTGCATAGAGGAAGCGAGGGTTGTTGAGGTCGATGGCCAGGTCGGAGCAGCCAGTATCTTCGTCGACGTAGAGCACCTTTTCCCAGGTTTGTCCGCCGTCGGTGGTGCGGAATACGCCGCGTTCCGGGTTAGGGCCCCATTCCCGGCCCAGCGCACAGACGCAGGCGACGTCGGGATCGTCGGGATGCACCACGATGCGTTTGATGCGTTCGGTTTTTGCCAATCCGAGGTGTTCCCAGCGCCGGCCGCCGTCAACCGAGCGGTAGACGCCGTGCCCGTAGCCCACGCTATTGCGCGGATCGCCTTCTCCGCTGCCCAGCCAGACGACGTTGTGGTCGGAAGGAGCGATGGCCAGGGCGCCCACCGAATACGATCGCTGATCGGTAAACAGGGCTTCGAAGGTGACGCCGCCGTTGGTCGTTTTGAATACCCCGCCGTCGGCGCCGCCGAAATAGAAGGTGCTCGGATCACCGGGAATGCCGACGATGTCCGTTACTCGTCCGCCCATATTGGCCGGCCCGATGGCGCGCCATTCCAGGTTTTTCAGCGGGTCATCCGCCGAAGGTTCTTGTCCGGTGAGTACAGGGGCCAGGCATAGGCACAGGCCGGTGACCATGGTTGTAAATAGCCGTAATTTCATACTAGTCCGTTGATTTATGACAGTGTCGTGATTTTACGGGGTATGGCGGGAGTGGCGGCGTCGATGTCGAACGCGAAAATTACGCAATTGTATGAATTCCCGAATACGCGTCGCCCGACTGTTCGACTTTTATTATCTTATTTGGCGCTCTTGCGAAAATAACAAAGAATTTGGCAAAAAGGAAAAGAGTTGCAAAACGTTAAAAAGATGAAACGCTACCTCCTGGTAACTACTGCCATAATCTTCCTTTTTCCATCTCCGGTTATCCTTTTTGGCCAAACCGGAGCGCCTTTACGATCTATCGCAGATCGATTTTACATAGAAGGGCAGGCCGGGATATCTCATCCTGTACTTTTCTTCGGAGCCCTTTACTTTTCCACTAACCTACACCTGAGTGCCGGTTATCGATTCAGCGAAAAGCATTCTTTGGGGGCAACTCGAACTTCCTTTTCCAATGCCTTGGATACTCATTTTCGAAATGCTACGGGCATAGGTTTTCAATACCGCTACCAGCATGAGCAATGGTCTTTCGATAGCGGCGGCGGATATATTGTCAGGAACGGTTATTCCACGGACGGCGTTGGGGAATATTCTGAGAACCTTCGCCGCTCGGATCGCTGGTATTTCCGGATCGGGCTGCAGCAACATTTTCTGAGATTCCTGACAATTGGCCTGAGCTACGCCCATAGCGGTAAGATTGCCTATGATTTTGTTCCCGATGACATGCCTTCAACTGCTTATACGCGCCGGGTAGAGGGAATGCGAACCCTCACCCTTAATCTGGGCGTTTTAATTCAAACGCAACCGTAAAGCTCCGGTATTTAGAGTCGATACGCCGATCCCTTTCTACGCCGTTCTGGCATTGACCCGGCAAGCTGCCAAGTTACCCCGAGAGTATTGATTTGCAATAGAAGCAAGCTCCAAACGTGCTCTAATACACCACCATACTCCGCGTCTCCGAAAACTCGCCGCAACGCAGGGTATAGTGATAAACGCCGGCGGTCAGTTGCGCCCGTTGCAGCAATAAGAAATTGGCGCCTCGCTGATACCATCCCGTTTGCCGGGCGACTACCCGTCCGTATTGGTCGTGCACCGTTAACTCCGCTCTTCCGGGCTCCGGCAACTCGAAGGGGACAATCGTCCGGTCCCGGAACGGATTCGGCTCGTTTTGCCCCAACCGGTATCCTTCCGTTTGGGAGGAGGCCGTATTCGTGCTGGTCAAAAGCGCCCATTCGATATCGCGTTCATTGCCGGATACATCGTGCGCTTCGGCGGTCAGACGTCCATCGGTAGTGATCCAGAACAGGTTGTCCAGGCTCGGTATATCCGTCAGGGCCTTCACCTGCAAATAAAATAACGGTTCTTCCAGGCCGACACTCGTACTGTAGCCCTGCAGGTTGAACCAACTGAACCGCAACAGCCCCTGCAGCGCATCACTGAGCCCGGCGTTGACATTGCTGAGTTCCGGGTGCGTTCCGGCTGCGAAGCCCTGAAAGGCCAGCCGGTTGGTGTCGAACGCCAGCTCCAGCTGATAACTGACCAGATCCGAGAAGTCGGCGCCGTAAACCGGTATTTCTATCCATTCGCCGGCGGACGCGCTGCGATCTTTTATCTGCAGCGTCAGGATCTCCGAACTAAAGGTCGTCGGGGCCGACTGGAAGCCGGGCAGCGCTTCTCCGAGGAGGTCTCCTACTTTTACACCCGTAAAATTGACCGCAGTGTCCTGCATTACCTGCAAGGTTTGTTCCGATAGGTAGGGAAAGACGTTGTAAGCATCAAAATCAGCGGGCATGGGGCTGTTCTCCGCCACGAAAACCCAGGTCGGGCAATTGGGGAAACCGTCCGTCAGGCCAAGCAATACCTGCTGGATGATGAAGAGGTCGAGGGTGCTGAACTCATTATTGCAGTTGGCGTCGCCCGCGATGACCTGGTAAGGGGATTGCACTTCGGAATCCGGCAGATCCAGGATGAACCGCTGCCCCTGATAAAGGGCGTAGCTCGACAGGCCGGCGGCCGGGTCGCCGTCCCGGTATGGCGTCACCGTGTAAACGCCGCCTGCCGGAACGCCGGCGGGATCGAACCAGCCCCCCGCATTGGTCATCTGCTGTACGCTGTAGGCCGGGCTGCTGATGTCGACCATCACCTCACCGACGCCTTCGCCCCAGAAAGAGTGGATGGCGCCGGTAACCAGGGGCATCTCGGTCTCGATGGTTAGCTGCCCGTCAATAGTGGTATATGGAATGGCGACCGGGGCGTCGTTGACCATGCTGCCCAGTTCAATGGGCAATGGATCGCTGGTAAGGCTTACCGTCGTGGTCGCTCCTGCTCCGCCGTGGAGTTGTATTTGCAGGTAAAACAGGATCTCTCCGTCCGAAACGCCGATACCCGCGCCGTTCGGGTCGTAATAACTGAACGTCTGATTGGCCGGGTTGAAAAAAGGCGCAATGGCGCCCGGCAACAGACCGGTGATCGTGGCGACATCCGGGTCGGCCAGGGCGAATGAGCCGGCCAGGGTAGCCAGCAGGTCCAGCCCTTCCAGGGTAACCGGCGCCAGCACCGTCTCTCCGTCAACGCCGCCGGCGTCGCTTACGATCAGCGTAGCGGCAGCGGGCGCCGGTTGTGCCGCCACCCATTCGCAGTACATCGAGTTGCCGCAGTTGCTGTTCACCGTAAGGCATACCTGGTAGCCGCCGGCTTCTGCGTAGGTATGGGTGGGATGCGCTTCATTGCTCACCGACCCATCGCCAAAATCCCAGTGGTACGTCCCCTGGGGAGAGCTGTTGATAAAGCTGACCGCCAGGCCGGCGGCGGCGTAGTCGAAAACAGCGGAGGTATGGTCGCCGGTATTGGTGATCGCGACTTCCCTTTCAATGGTGCAGCCCGTGCCGTCGACGATCGTCACGGTGTAGTCGCCGACCGCTACGTCCTCAATGAGATGGTAGCTTTCGGCGGTGTAAACCGAACCGGCAGTGGGGCCGGTCCAGCTGATATCGAAGAGTTGTACGCCGCCGTCGATGACGACCTCGATGCGCGCCGGGTCGACACAGTCGCTGGCGTAGGGCGTCACCGCCACTGTTATCGGTTCGCCCGAGTTGAACAGCTGCATCGAGTCGATGGCCAGGCAGCCGTTGGCGTCGGTCACGGTTACCTGATAGGCGCCGGTGGCCAGGTAGCCGATGTTGTAATTCGCGTTGTTGATGGTGGTCGCACCGTTGATGCCGGGCCCCGACCAGTTGATGTCATAAGGCCATTGCCCGCCGTCGATGGCCAGGGCTATGGTTCCGGGTTCGCCGCAGCTGCCGCTGTAAGGCGTGAGGTTGAAGGAAAGATCATCGGGGAAGTTCAATATGACCAGCGTTTCGGCGTGGAGGCAGCCGCTATTGTCCATCACTTTTACAATATAGCTGCCGGGCAGCAGGTCGGTGATGGGATACTGGCTTTCCGAAGTGGTGTGGGCGCCGGTTACCGGCCCCGACCAGGTGATCAGATAGGGGGCGGCGCCGGCGTTGAGGAGCACGTCTACGGCGCCGAGTTGCCCGCAGGATACGTCGTGAGCGAACAGCTCAACGTCCAGGTCGCCGTCGCTGGTTACCGTCACTACTTCACTGTTGCCGCAGCCATTGGCGTCGACGACGACCACCGTATAATCGCCGGCCGGCAGGTTCTCGATATTGTACCAGTCGATACTCGTCATATCGGCGCCGGAAACGGGGCCGTCCCAGACGATAGAAAAGGGCGGCGCGCCGCCCGGCATATCGACCGAAATCATCCCGCCCTGGCCGCAGCCCGTGGGGACGGGCAGGACGGTGAAATCCAGTAGGTCGCCGCCGGTCACCGTGAAGGGCTCCTGGTAGGTGCAGCCATTGCCGTCGACCACCGTTATTTCGTAGTCGCCGGCCGGCAGGTCAGTCAGAGTCACCGATCCGTTGCCCGTTGCCTGCGATCCGGAAACGGGGCCGGTCCAGGTCACGGTGTAGACGGGATCGCCGCCGGCGATGGTCAGGGCTAATTCGCCGTTTTCTCCACAATTGCCCGCCAGTACGTCGGCGGTCAGCGCAAGATCGTTTTCGGCATTATCGATCGCCTGAGTGTCGATAGCGGCGCAGCCGGCGGCGTCCGTCAAAGTGAGGTTATAGGCGCCGGAGGGTAGATCTTCCAGGGTGATCACCGTTTCGCTGCCGGTAGTGGAGCCGGAAACGGGGCCGGTCCAGCTAGCAGTGAATGGCGGCATTCCTTCGGTAATATTCAGCACCAAAGAGCCGGGCTGATCACAGGCGCCGTTGTTTACGGTTGCGGTCCATTCCAACGGCGCGCCCACGACTTCCAGGTTGACGGCGGTATCGTCGCCACAGCCGCCGGCGTCGGTGACGACGATCAGGTAATTGCCCGTCAGGATATTTTCGATGATAAAATCACCGTCCTGGGTCGTTGCGTTGCCGGCATCGGCGCCGGTCCAGATGATCTCGTACGGCGGCGTTCCATTGTCGATGGCCAGCTGGATATCGCCGAAGAGGGCGCCGCAGGGCCCGCTCTGGGCCTGGGCGGTTACCGCCAGGTTGTCGCCGCTATTGTCCAGGGTGATGCTTTCCGAAGCCGTGCACAATCCGGCGTCGACGAGAGTGAAGTGGTAATCGCCCGCCGGCAGGTCTTCCAGCAGGAAAGTCCCTGCTCCCACCGTCGTGGACCCGGTAACGGGCCCGTCCCAACTCACCGCAAAGCCGGGCGCGCCGCCGGATACGGTAATGGCTATCGCGCCGGGCTGTCCGCAAAAGCCAGGCTGCGGGACGAGGCTGAGCTGCAGCTCGTAGGGCGGATTGTCGAGCGGCAGGTTGGCGGTATCGCTGCAACCGTTGCCGTCAATGACGGTCACGGTGTATTGGCCGCTGGGAAGATCGCCGATATTGTACCCAAAACTGGTCGTTTCGGCCGTTCCGCTATCCGGTCCTTCCCAGGTGATGGTAAACGGCGGAACGCCATTCAGGAAGTCCATCCAGATATTGCCGTTCTGGCCGCAAATGCCGGGCTCGGCTAACGGGACCAGTTCGAACAGATTGACCGAATTATCCAGGGTGGCCGTCTCATGGGCGGTGCAGAGGTTGGCGTCTATTACTTCCAGTTGGTATTCGCCGGAGGGCAATCCGTCGAGGCTGAAGACGCCGGCATTGACCAGAGTGTTGCCGCTCACCGGCCCTGTCCAGCTCACCATATACTCAGGGGCTCCGCCGGATACAGAGAAGGTCAGGAAGCCTGTTTCGCCGCAGGGACCGGGCTGCGGGTCGACCGAGAACTGCAGGTCGTAAGCTTCGTTCTGCAGGGTGGCGCTTCCCGTTTGCTGGCAGCCGTTCGCATCGGTCACCGTAATGGTATAGTCCCCGGAAGGCAGGCCTCCGATGTTGTACCCAAAATTGTTAATCGTTGCCGTTCCCGTCGCCGCTCCGCTCCAGGCGATGGAAAACGGGGGGGCGCCGCCGATAAAGTCGAGCCACAGGTTACCCCCCTGGCCGCAGACGCCGGGCTCCGGGACGACAACGATTACAAAGTCATTCGTGGAATTCAGGCTCGCCGTTGCGGCAGCCGTACAATCGTTAACATCTGTGATGGTGAACTGGTAGTCGCCCGCCGGCAGCCCCGGCAGGGTCAGGTCGAAATTGCTGGTCGTCATTGATCCTGCGCCCGCGCCCGTCCACTCGAGGCTGAACGGCGGGACGCCGCCGGTAATCGTCAAATCAATTTGTCCGGACTGGCTGCAGTTGCCGTCCGCCGGGTTCGCCGCCAGGCTAACGCCCGGCGTATTTTGCTGGGAAACGGTTGTCGTCTCGGTGCATCCTTCGGCATTGGTCACCGTGATCGTGTAATTGCCTGATGGCAGGCCGGGTATCGTCAGCCAGGTGTTGATGGTATTGGTAGCGCCGCTTACCGGTCCTGTCCATTCGTAGGTGAACGGGCCGTAGCCTGCGACGACTTCTACGTAAACCGTACCCGTCGCGCCGCAGTTGCCGGGGAAAGAAACGGTGTTGACCGCCAGCGGGATACCCGCTTCTACAGTAATGTGCTGCGAGTCGCCGCAACCGTCGGCATCGGTGGCGACCACGGTGTAATTGCCCGCGGGCAGATCCGTAAGCACGATGCCGGGCTGGTCGCTGACCTGTTCGCCGTTGGCCGGGCCGTTCCAGATGTATGTATAGGGGCCCGTTCCGCCGGTAACGATGTCGATAAATATGGCGCCGTTCCCGCCGCAGTCGCCTTCCTGGGCGAAGGCCGCCACGCTGACGGGCTCGGTGGCGGCAAGAGAGGCAACCGCCATGTCGGTGCAGCCGCCGCCGTCGGTGATGACCACGGCGTAGGCGCCGGCGGGCAGGTTCGGCACGGAGATCCAGTTTTCCTCAGTGGTGAGCGAACCGGATACCGGGCCGATCCACTGGTAGGTGAAAGGGCCCGATCCGCCGGTGGCGTCCAAGAACAGGCTGCCGTTGGCGCCGCAAAGTCCGGGGTAAGGTACGGCGCTGGCTTCGAGTCCGCCGGCGCTGGCCAGGGTAGTGCTCGTCATATCCGCGCAGCCCGCGCCGTCCACTACGGTAATTTGGTAATCGCCGGCCGGCAGACCGGGAATGGAGATCCAGTCTTCACCGGTCAGCATCTCGCCGTTTTCCGGTCCGCTCCACAGATAGGTGAAGGGCCCGGCGGCGCCGACGGCGTCGATGAAGAGGGAGCCGGGCTGTTCGCAATCGCCCGGATATGGGGTAGCCGTAAGCTCGAAATCGCCTTGATTGTAGATCGAAGCGCTGGTGATCATCGAGCAACCGTGATTATCGGTCACCGTGATCTGGTAGGCGCCGGAGGGCAGCTGAGTCAGGGTGAAATCACCCCCGAAGGTGCTGGTCGCGCCGGTCACCGGACCGTCCCAGTTCACCGTGAAAGGCCCATTGCCACCGAAAAAGCTGAGTTCGATGTCGCCGGGTTCGGCGCAGGTGCCTGCCAGGGCGGTGGCCGCTACGTCCAGATCGCTTTCCTGGTCGTCGATCAGCGCCTGCCCGGTAATCGTGCACCCGTAAAAGTCGGTGAGGGTGAGGTGGTAGGTTCCGGATGGCAGCCCCGAAGCGCAGGCGTTGCCGGAGGCGCTTACCAGCGTGCCCGATACGGGGCCCTCGTAGTTGAGCAGGAAAAAAGGCGTACCGCCGGAAGCAAAAACAGTGAAGGCGCCGCCGGCTTGCCCGCAGGCGGCCGGTTGGGTCGTGATGGCGTCGAAAGACAAGTCGCAGCCCGAGGCGCAATCTACGGTCAGGGTATATTCGGAAGTAGCGCCGTTGTACCCGTCCACTACCAGGTAATAAGTTCCGGGATCGAGCGAGGCGGTTATCGATTCTTCCTGGAGGCCGGCGGCCTCGCTGAAGTCGATACACGCGCCCCGGTCGCAGTCGCCGAGCAAGAAAAGCTCCAGGTTGGCCGTGAGGTCGCTCAGGGTGATGGTTACGGTTTCTGCCTGGGTCAGGGTAAAATGATGCACCTTTTCCGGGCCGTTGTTTTCGACGTTGAGCACGTTGCCCTCGCAGCTGTAGAGGGAAACGCGGTCTTCGCCGTCGAGGTTGTTTCCGGTGAAGGGAACGCCACACTCCAGCGCGACGGCGTCTGTACAATCGAGGTGGCCACAGCTGACCTCCAGGTTGAAATCGCCCTGATTGGCGGGGTATTGCCCGTCTACTACCAGGTAATAGGCGCCTGCGGGTGCGTTTTCATAGATGATGCCTTCGTTATTAGTCTGGGTATTGCTGGTGGTGCTGGACGCCAGGCAGGATACCGTTGTGCAATCGCCGCTGAGCAAAAACAGATCGAGGTCCAGTCCGGGCGTCAGGATCTCCAGGCCGATTTGCAGGTCGCCGGCTTGTGGTTTGTTGATCAGGTATACCTTATCCGGCCCCGTAAAAGTATGGTTGCTGCATCCGGGGTAGCTCAGGATCTGGTTCCCGGCGCCGACGGTCGTTTCACCGGCGAGGAAGGCGCCGCAGGGCACGGGCGTCGCCTCGGCGCACCAGCCGGAAGCCGTTCCGCAAATGCCGGGCGAATAGCTCGTCACGCCTGCCGCCTCCGCGATGCAGGCATTGGCGTAGGTGACCTCATTGCAGCCGCAGACGGGATCGAAAGTCTCTTCTTCACAATCGGCGCCGGGCGTCATCGAGGCAGGATCAACGCAATCGCCGCAGGGGCCGCGGGTATACCGGGCGACGCCGTTGGCCTCGGCCAGGCAGGCATTGGCGTAGGTCAGCCCGTCGCAGCCGCAGACCGGCTCGTCCTCGTCCCCGCAGGTGAGAGTGATGATCCCCGTATCGTAATCGATAGTCGTGCCCGGGCCGGTGACGATCAGCGCCGGGTCGAGACAATCGTCGGTGGCGCAGGGGCCGGGCGTATAGCTGATTACGCCCTGGGCTTCGGCTACACAGGCGTTGAGGTAGGTCAGGCCGTTGCAGCCGCAGACCGGCTCATAATTGGCGCCGCAATCGGCCGCAGGGTCGATCAGGGACGCATCGATGCATCCGCCGAAACAAAGGCCGGGCGTATAATCGCTCACCCCGGCTGCTTCCGCAAAGCAGGGATTGAGGTAGGTCAGGCCGTTGCTTCCGCAGACCGGATTGACGGTCGATGGGCAATCGACCGATAACGGAGATGGCGCCGCCTGGGTGGTCGTGAAAAGACTGCCGGCGACGACCATCAATAGAACAAAGGTGATTTGGATTACAACTTGCATAGTTAAATCGGCTTGAGATTATAACTTATTGACAGTAAATGCACGCAATGAAATGTTCCGCCAGTCACCGGAAATAATCGCTCCGTGATTGCAGCGCTTATTCGGAGGTTTTAACCATGAATATTCGGGTTAAAACCAAAACGCAAAAGAATTTAATTACACAGATTGCTCAGTGACGGGCATAAGCCGATAGCCTCAGATGGATCACCTGGAAAAAGTGTTCTGATCCGTTGTGGATTGGGTGAGGAGTGTTGATACAGTGGAAAGAGCGAAGGGCGTTTGCCGCATCGCGTTTTTTGAAAGGGATTAGTACATACAGGCAGGGGCGAAGATATAAAAATAATCCCCTCGCCGCCAGGGTTTTTAATGCTTCAAATTGTATATTTATAAATTTTATTCGTAGGTTTATGATTAATAGTTTGTAGTGAGCGCCCATTTTTATGCGGTGACCCGCCGGGCGCCTGTGCGTCTCAAGAGAAAAAAAGGAATTTTTTACAGCGGGAGTAACCTTTGGCAGATTTTGTTCGTTTAGCAAGGAAGAGCAACACGGGCTTCAGAAATCGACAGCCGAACATAAGAGAAAGTAAAAAGGAAACTATTCCGGGGGAAGCTGCGTTATAAGTATTAAATAAAGGAAGAACTAGGGGGATTTCAGCAAATAACTACCACCCTGTGACTTTTCAAAGGTCATGTCCCAGTCCCTGGTAAGGTGCGCGCCCAAAGGCGATTTATCTCCTTCTTACTATCAAACAAGAATTTTTTTCTTATTGGAGTTTCGAAAAAAGCTGTGACGACAAAGGTCCGATCACCCAACGAAACTTCTCGACCAGTATGAACATGAGTGATCAAAACCAAAGTTTAAGCCAGACCCAAATCAAAGTAAGGATCAACCAAACGGTCGCGGTATTGATAGACGGCAACAACATTGAGTTGAGCCTGCACAATTTAGTGGGCGATCAAAATGCCATGTTGAACTTTGATACGCTAATACCCCGGTTGCTCGACAACCGTGGCCTGAACCGGCTCATCTATTTCAGAGAAGGCCGGAGCATATCGACGAAATTAGCGGAACGATTGCACAACCACTATCACGGTTCGGTTGTTCCCTGCTACAAATCTGCGGATATCCCGTTGTCTATCAAGGCGACGCAGATCGCCCAGAAAGTGGACACCATCATCATTCTTTCGGGCGACGCAGACTACGTAGAACTGGTGCGCCACCTCAAATCAGAAGGGGTGCGCGTCGAAATAGCGGCGGTGGAAAAGACTACCGCCGGTGTACTGAAGGAAGAGGCAGACTATTTTTTCCCGATCACGGAAGAAGACTGCTTCGTTTACCGGCCCCATGCCGGCAACGGCAAAAATGCCAAGAAAAAAAGTAAAGCCAACGCCTGAAAAATTTGGGTGGGCTTTGCGGAATGTTTTTATTAAATCTGTTGTTTATTAAAATGGTTTGTTCGTTCCAGCGGCGCCGCGTGTTTTTCGATCGTCCGGCGTTTTCGTACTGAAGATCAAACCCAAGCGTAAACTCTTTAAAACGGTATTGTGATGAAAGCGTTAGTGATTACTAACTCAATTACGCGGAGAGATAGCCAGGCAATCGAGAAATACCTGAACGACATTGCCAAATATGAGGTGCTGACGCCCGAGCAGGAACTCGAGCTCTTCAAGCGTTTTAAAACGGGCGATGAGCTGGCGTTCAGCAAAATTATCCGGTCGAACCTGCGATTTGTAGTTTCGGTAGCGAAGCAGTATCAGAACCTGGGGCTGAGCCTCGACGACCTGATCAACGAGGGCAATATCGGCTTGATCAAAGCCGCCCGCCGCTTCGACGAAACTAAAGGTTTTAAGTTCATTTCCTACGCCGTGTGGTGGATCCGCCAGAGCATCCTGCAGGCCATCGCCGACAAAGCGCGCAAAATCCGCCTGCCCCACAGCCAGCAATCTATGTCGGCTAAGGTCAACCGCATGCGCGAAGCACTGATCCAGGAACTCGAACGCGAACCTTCGCTCAACGAAATTGCCGAGGGCAGCGACTTCTCGGAAGACGATATCTGGAACAACATGATGAACGGCAACTTCTGCCAGTCACTCGACGCGCCGATCGACGACGACGGCGAGTCTTCTCTGGGCAACTTCCTGGAAGACGCCAACATTACCAGCCCAGACAATGACCTGGCCGTAGACGAATCCTTGCGCATCGAAGTACAGGAACTGCTCGGCTCGCTCTCCGAACGGGAAGCCCTCGTCCTCTCGCTCTTCTTCGGCCTCGGCGACAGCCGTCCGATGAGCCTGCAGGATATCGGCGAATACCTCGGGATCAGCCGGGAACGCGCTCGCCAGATCAAAGACCGCGGCCTGCGCAAACTCCGCTCCAAGGTAGGCCGGCAAAAGCTGACCTTCGCGATGAACTGATCGAAAAAAACGCAAAACCGAAAAGCCGTTTGTTCCGACCGGAGCAAGCGGCTTTTTTATTTGTTCGCGATTTAGATTAACGCCCTTCTTTTTATAGCTTTAGCCCGGATTATTCATGGATTCCTCTCTTGCGAAGGACCCATGAATAATCCGGGCCAGCATCGACCAAACCAAGTTATCTATGAGGATCTTCTGCCTGAACCTGTGGAGCTTTTTGCTTCCCGCGCTTTGCATTGCTCAGTCTTTTACCGGCGGCCAGAAATTACAAGGCTATGCGGCCTTCGGGGAAAAGGTGACTTTCATCTTCGACGAAACCGTTTACGGGGTACAACCTGCCCGCGTAGTCGTCACCGGCCCGTTCCGGAACTGGGACACCCATATGGATGTCCCCGACTGGTCGCTCAAAAAAACGGGCGAATTGTGGCTGTTGACCATCGCCAACCCCGACTTCTCCGTTCTGTCGCCCAATACCAAGTTCAAGTTCCGCACGGATGACGGCGCCTGGATGCAGCCCCCCGCCGACGCCCCCAACGAAAAAGGCGGCGATCTGGTGTTTATGCCGGACGCCGAAGTGGCCGGCTTGCAGGCCGAGCTTTGCCACGCCCGGCTGATCCTGGCTACCGTGACCGGCGAACGGCCGCTCGATCCCGGCGCCTACCGCATCACCGACGCCCGCGGAACGGAAATACCCGTAGCCGGCGTACTGCCCCGCGACGCCGCAGTCACGCTGATCCGGCCGGCTGCCCCGCTCAACCCGCACCGCGTTTATTTCCTGGAAATACCCGGACTCGGCCTCAAAACCCACTGCGCTTTCGACGGCTGGTTCCGCAATGTCTATTCCGATAAAGAACTCGGCGCCAATATCGACGACGGCGTCACCACCATCAGGATCTTCTCGCCCCGCGCCGACCGCGTGCGCCTGTACCTGTATAAAGAAAAGGAGGACACCGCCGCCTACTGGTCCGGAGATATGACCCGCGACGCAGACCGCGTCTGGGAAATGACGTTCGAAGAAGACCTCCACGGGGTGTACTACGATTTTACGGTACACGGCCCCTCTGACCCCGGCAATCATTTTTATCAGACCAATCCCGTGCATATTACCGACCCCTACGCCCGGGTGAGCGACAATACCTGGGGAAAGGCCCGGACCTGGCGCCGCACCGAACCGGCCACCCCGCTCGCCGGCGGCGTCCCGCCACTGGAAGACGTGATCGCCTACGAAGTGCATGTGCAGGACTTCACCGACCGGCTGCCGGTTGACGAGGGGCTCCAGGGAACTTTCAATGCAATGGTCACCCCCGGCCTGACCAACACCCGCGGCGAAAAGATCGGCTTCGACTACCTGCTCGACCTCGGCATCAATACCGTACACCTCATGCCGGTGCAGGAGTACGTGCACTTCCCGGACGACGACTGGAAAGCGTCGTTTCAAAACGATCCCTACATGATCAGCCAGGGCATCAGCGAAGAGAATTACCAGTGGGGATACCGCACCTCCCACGCCTTTGCCGTGGAATCGAAATACCGCTCCGCCGGCAGCGAGCCGGGCGCGGAGCGCGATGAATTTCGCGACCTGGTGCAGGCTTTCCACGACAAGGGCATCGCCGTGATCATCGATATCGTTCCCAACCACACGGCCGAAAATATGGACGGCAACCAGTGGTACTTCAACTTCAACGTGCTCGATAAACTCTATTATTACCGCACCGACAACTTCGAACATATCGGCGCCTTCGGCAATGAGGTCAAAACGGAAAACCGGCCGATGACCCAGCGGTGGGTGATCGACCAGTGCCGGCACTTTATCAATGAATTCGGCATCGACGGCTTTCGCATCGACCTGGCCGGACAGATCGACGAGCAGACCCTCATCGCTCTGCGCGAAGCCCTCGGACCCGACAAGATCGTGTACGGCGAACCCTGGATCGCTTCTAACGATCCGGCTTACGAAGAAAATCCGGACTGGGACTGGTACAAGGCGGACGCCCCCATCACTTTTTTCCAGGACGATGCGCGAAATGCTTTCAAAGGGCCGGTTTTCGAATTGAACGACCCCGAAAAGGATCGCGGATGGCCCGGCGGTAATTTCGCCGAACGGGAAAACGTCATGAAAGGATTGGCCAACCGGTTCAACGAGGACAAAACGCCGCTCAGCGGCATCAATTACCTGGATATTCACGACAATTTCGCCCTGGCCGATCAATTCGGCGGCGAGGACTTCGACGGGCGTCGCAATGTGGATCAGGACGAATACAAGATCGCCGTCACGCTGCTGTATACTTCCCTGGGGCCCATCGTTACGCACGGCGGCTCGGAGATCATGCGCAGCAAAGCCGCCGCCCCCCTGAAGGAAGTCGTCAAGCAAACCAAAGCCGGCTATACCATTTATCTGCACGGTTATCGCGACACTTACAACCACCGCACCGCCAACCAGTTTCTCTGGGAAACGGTAGGGCAGCGACCGGAAGGGGACAACCGCAACGATTACAAGAATATGTATGAATTCTGGCGGGGCATGAACGCTTTCCGCCTCTCGGAATACGGCGAAGTTTTCCGGGTAGCGGAAGCCGTGCCGGAGGATTACTACCGGTGGATCACGCCGGAAGACAAAAGCCTGCTCGGGTACGTCGTCGACGAAAAAGTGCTGGTGCTGCTGAATGCCGGCGAGGCGCCGAACCGTTTCGAAAACATCGACCTGCCTCCCGGCGAGTGGCGCCTCATCGCCGATACCAATGCGATAGACCACGTCAACGGCGTAGAAGCCGATCCCGCAAAGCAGATGCTGAACGGCGGACAACCGCTATCCATCGAATTGGAGGGTACGGCGCTCATGATCTGGGTTCATGAATGATCCGGATTAATTGCCAGGCTTCACGCCGGATCGGGTCAGCTCAGCGAAGGGGTCTTCCGCTTCCAGGTCGCTCCAGTGCGCGGCTCCGGCCAGATCGTTGATCTTTACTTCGAACAGGCTGCCGCGGTGCCGGGTGGCGATCCGGGCGCCGGTCGGCAGGTCGACCCACTGCGCCGGTTCGAAAGCGACGCCGCCGACGGGGAGGATCGATACCCACATGCGCCAGCGCCGCGGCAGGCCGTCCTCGTCCAGTTCCCAGAGGTAGTGATCGCCGGGGGTGGCCCCGCCTTTTCCGAATTTGGCGAGGAGGCCGGTTTTGCCGTCGGGGAGCGCTACGGCCATGCGGGTGACGCCCGGGTCGTAGACTTTGACGGGGGCGTTCAGCCAGAACGAATCGTTGAAGAAGAAAGCGTGCGCCTTTTTCAGCGTGGCGTCAAGCTGCTCGCCGGTCAGCTCAGCGCCGTCTTTGCGGGCGATCCCTTTGCCGGTGTTCAAATTCAGCAAAACCTCTTTATTTCCCCAGGTGATCCGGCAGAAATGCCGGCTTCGGTCCCAGAAGAAGTCGTGCATGCCCTGAAAGTTCCAGCGCACGGCCCCCGTGCTGTCCCAGGCGGCGCTGTTGACAGCTTCGTTCATTCGGCGGGCCAGCTGTTCGGCGGCGGGGCCGGTTTTACCCTCCGGCAGTGGTTTGTGGGCGATCCAGCCGGCGATTCCGAGCACGGCCACCAGCGCAACCAGGCTTATCCCCAGCCATTTGAGTATCTTTTTCATGAGCAATCTTTTCCAAGAAATGCCGGAAACGGCAAAAGGTTTGGAAAGCAAGGCAGTTTAGCTTCGCAATAGATGAATTGATGAATAATCCGGGTTAGGATCGGGTTAAAACAGGGCAATCGCATTTAATTTTTGGCTCTCGAAAAAGTAGGAAAAATCCTCGTTTTTACCTCGATCCTAAAGGAAGAACGAGGATTTTTCCTTCCGTTCCATATGAATTTATGGCAATTGAGCGGTAGCATCTTTTAAATGCGATTGCCCTGCAGGTTAAAAGGAGGGACCTTAATAGTTACCGTGGTTGTATTATCTTTGCCGCCACAATTGAGCGAACATGTACCAGGATAAAAAAGTAATCGTCGTGATGCCGGCCTACAATGCGGCCCGGACGCTGGAAAAGACCTACCGGGAAATCCCGTTTGACCTGGTGGACGAGGTGGTGCTTTGCGACGACGCCAGCCGCGACAATACTGCCGACCTGGCGCGGGAGATCGGCGTGCACCACGTGATTGCCCACGAGCAGAACAAAGGGTACGGCGGCAACCAGAAATCGCTTTACAATAAGGCGCTGGAGCTGGGCGGTGACATCATCATCATGTTGCACCCCGATTATCAGTACACGCCGAAACTCATTCCGGCGATGGTCAACATCATCGGCGACGAGCTCTATTCCGTGGTGTTGGGATCGCGCATCCTCGGCAACGGCGCGCTGAAAGGAGGGATGCCGATTTACAAATACATCGCCAACCGCCTACTGACCTTTGTACAGAACATCCTCGTCAACCATAAGCTGTCCGAATACCATACCGGGTACCGGGCTTTCAGCCGCGAAGTGCTGTTGTCGATCAACTTCAATAAAAATTCGGATGATTTTGTCTTCGACAATGAAATGCTTTCCCAGATCATCTACGCCGATTTTCCCATCGCCGAGGTGACCTGCCCGACGAAGTACTTCGAAGAAGCTTCGTCGATCAATTTTGCACGGAGCGTGCGCTACGGATTGGGCGTGCTGCGCGTCTCTGTCTACCACCTGATGCAGCGCTGGGGATTGGCGCAGTTCAGGATGTACGAAAAACCGGCGGAAGCGGTTATTCGATGAAATTAACGGCTTTCCGACCCAAAAAAATAACTGCGAGTACGAGGGTGTAAGTGAGTGTTGCTGTCATATTCCGTCCTGGATTTTTGCCTGACCGGCGCAGCGGCCCCTTGGTAGCTTTCTTAGAAACGACAATCGCGGCAGATTAGCGTACGATTGATAAACTTTAACAATATTGATGCGGACCGAGCTCAGGGAATTTCTCGATGCTGCTTTTGATCATTACAACCGGCCCGGCTTTATCGAGGACGACCCGGTGAGCATTCCGCATCGTTTCTCGCGCAAGGAAGATATCGAGATCATGGGCTTCTGGTCGGCGATGCTCGCCTGGGGGCAGCGCAAAACCATCATTCGCAAATCCGAAGCGCTCATCGAGCTGATGGAGGGGCGCCCGTACGAGTTTATCGTCGGGCACCGGGAAGCCGATCGCCGCCGCTTTCTGGCTTTCAAACACCGTACTTTTCAGCCGACCGACACCCTCTATTTTCTGACGTTCCTCCAGTACCACTTTCGGCGCCACGACAGCCTGGAGGACGCCTTCGCCCGTTTTCTTCGCCCCGAGGATGATACGGTCGAGCCGGCCCTCACCGGTTTTCATCGCTATTTCTTTTCGCTGCCCGACGCGCCCTTGCGCACCCGCAAGCACGTAGCCACTCCGGCCCGGCGCTCGAGTTGTAAACGATTGAATATGTTCCTGCGGTGGATGGTGCGGCAGGATGAACGCGGGGTCGATTTCGGATGCTGGACCCGCATTCAGCCCCGGCAGCTGGTCATCCCGCTCGACGTACACGTGGAGCGGGTGGCGCGCCGGCTGGGATTGCTGACCCGCAAGCAGACCGATTGGCGCGCGGCACTGGAACTGACGGCGCAACTGCGAGCGTTTGCTCCGGAAGACCCGGTGAAGTACGATTTCGCATTGTTCGGCATGGGCGTTCTGGAGAAAGGACAAAATAAACAAGGGGGGCCTCCATGGCAATGAAGGCGCCCCCGCTATTAAGATTTGGCTCAACCGGTTCGCTATTCTTTGTCGAACCGCAGTTCTTGTATGAAGTGTTTGTTCCCTTCTACTTTCATGTAAATGTACACACGGAAGGTCGCACCGTTCGTCACTAAATTGCCGATGCAGTATTCCGAGTCTTTGCCCGGGGAAGTGCCCTGATGAACCTGACTGAACGACCGAGGCTGATTCTTGCTGAAGAAACCTTTAACCACCCCGACCGCCTGGGTCTTATTGTAGACGTCCTCCTGGTCGAGAACGGCCACCTCGACTTTGTCATCGAAATACATCCCCAGCTTATCCGCGTTGCCGTTTCCGATCGCCTGCGTAATATCCACGAGGCTGGATTGCAGCGTCCCCCAGAACGGGACGAACAGCAACAGAATGAAGCTACTTTTCATATCGTTTGTTTTTGGTGATTATCCGCTAAGCATTTCGGCGCCGCAGCGCGCCAATGCTATATTTTAATTTTAGCGATATCAAATTTAATAAAATTTATTCCGGCTTTCCAGCTTCAGCGCTGCCATAAACTCACCTTTTCGACGAAAAGTTCCCGCAATGGTAACGGGTGAAGGCGGCAGGCCGGCGGGATTAACATTTCTTTAGCACAGGCCGCGAATGGGGTGGTTGCCGCTTTTTCTTGCAAAACGACCGTTTGCGGCGAAAAATTTCACGTTCCGGCCCTTTTTGTTTGCAGTCGCCGGAGCCGGGCGTTCCACAATCGGGACATTTCTCATTTTGCCGGCAAGGCTAAAGTGTTATTTTTGTCGGCATGGAAAACAAGCGAGTCATACTTATCATCCTCGACGGCTGGGGGCACGGGCCCAAACCGGAAGTAAGCGCTATCGCCCAGGCCAATACCCCTTTCGTAGACCAGTTGTACGAAAAATATCCCCATTCCGAACTCGTCACCTTCGGCGAAGCCGTAGGCCTGCCGGAAGGCCAGATGGGCAATTCCGAGGTCGGGCACCTCAATATCGGCGCCGGCCGCATCGTATACCAGGAACTGGCGCGGATCAACCGCGCCATCCGGGAGCGGGAACTCCACCGGAACGAGGAACTGCTCGACGCCCTCGCCTACGCCAAAAACAACGGCAAGGCGGCGCACCTCATGGGGCTGGTGTCGGACGGCGGCGTTCATTCGCACCTCAACCACCTGCTGGCGCTTTGTGATATCGCCCGCGAGCAGGGCGTGGAAAAGGTGTTCGTACACGCCTTCACCGACGGGCGTGATACCGATCCCAAAAGCGGTAAGGGTTTCCTGCAGGAAGTCGTCCGGCATATCGACGGAACGAACGCCCGGCTGGCTTCCGTGATCGGCCGCTATTTCGCCATGGATCGCGACAAGCGCTGGGAACGGGTCAAACTGGCGTACGACCTCCTCGTGCACGGGGAAGGGGAAAGAACCGAAGACGCCCTGCGCACCGTGCAGCAGCGCTATGACCAGAAGGAAACGGACGAATTCCTCAAACCCATCGTATGTACCGGCGCCGACGGACAGCCGCTGGCTACGCTGCAGGAAGGGGATCTGCTGATCTGCTTCAATTTCCGTACGGATCGCCCGCGGGAGATCTCCTATGTCCTCACCCAGGAGGATATGCCGGAGTACAACATGAAGAAACTGGACTTGCGCTACGTGACGATGACGCGCTACGATGAGACTTTCAGGAATATCGACATCCTGTTCCGCAAAGAAGACCTGCGCCAGACGCTCGGCGAGGTGCTCTCGGCCGCCGGGAAATCACAGGTGCGCATCGCCGAGACGGAAAAATACCCGCACGTAACCTTCTTCTTTTCCGGCGGACGCGAAGAGGCCTTCGCGGGCGAGCGCCGCATCCTGATCCCCTCGCCCAAAGTCGCCACCTACGACCTGCAGCCGGAAATGAGCGCCTACGAGGTCACCGATGCGATCGTGGCCGATATTCAGGCGCATCAGCCCGATTTTATCTGCCTCAACTACGCCAATGCGGATATGGTGGGGCATACCGGCGTCTTTTCCGCGGCTGTCAAAGCCGCCGAGGCGGTCGACCAGTGCCTGGAGCGCCTGGTGGGCGTGCTGCTCGAGAACGACTACGAGGCCATCGTCATCGCCGACCACGGCAATTCCGACTATATGGTCAACGAGGACGGATCGCCCAATACGGCGCACACCAAGAACCCGGTGCCCTGCATTTACGTTAGCAAAAGGGCGGCGGGCGCTGAAGTAAAAGACGGAAAACTCGGCGACCTGGCGCCTACGATCCTCAAGCTGTTCGGTATGCCGGTTCCCGAAGCAATGGACGGCGACGTTTTGATCAGCCGGTGAGGGCGGTAATATTCAAAAACCTACACAAGACTTTGAAGCAGTTTCTTTTTTTCTTCCTGATTGGCGTCCTGGCGGCCTGCCAATCGAATGGCCCCGCTCCGGAAAAGGCGCCGGAGCTTCCTTTCTTTGACCTGCAATCCTTTTTCGAAGCGGAAATCCAGCGCCTCAACGAAAAACAGCCCCGGCTGCAGAAAACGGTGATGGTGAATGACAAAGAGGAAAGCCAGACCCTGAGCCGACTGGCCTACGACCAGGAGCTGTCGGTCTTCCTCAACTCAGATATCAACCGGCCGGCCTGGTACGACAAATATCAGATCGATTCCGTCAGAAAAGACAATCAACTGGCGAGGTTGGAATACACCGCACAGGATCCCGACCTGCGGGTGCGCAAGATCCAGGTCCATTTTGCCGGCGACGAGGTCAGCGCCGTCATCATCGACAAAAAAACGGACAACATCGTAGCCCGCTCGGGGCAGCATTTGGAATACCGCCCCGATGAAGGCTATCAAATTCAAAGTCGTCAACAAACGACCATTTCTAAAGAGCAGGACCTGGAAATTAACGTTCGCTTCGTGGATTAATTCGGGGCAACTCCCTTAAAGTGTCCGGCAAACCCTGGCCTGCCCTCGCTAGTGCTCATAGTGCGAGGGTACAAATCATTGTTGTCTACCTAAAATCTTCAAGGGTGAGTGGCAGATAAAGGAAGGTGCAACAAAAGCTGCCGTCCAGCTAGGAGCGAGTCGCATTGTGGGAGGTGGGCTTTCCCTATCGGCGAGGTAAATATATTAAAAGTTTTTTAAATAAAAAAGAGGCAGCGCTTATGCACTACCTCAGCCCTAACCAAATAAAACCAAATTATTATCTTGCCATTCTCAAAAGAGAATATTGTTTTTCCGCTTGCACAACAAATATAAGGACTTATTGTAAAAGTTACAATTAGGCGGCCGGGAAATTATCCACATCGGCCTTGCAAGTGCGCTGCTTCTTACCTGGGGCCGGACAATAAATCCGGAGTCGGTTTTTGCGGGAGGAAGATTTTATTTGCCTGAATGCTTTTTTTCGGCAGATTGGCAAAAAAATGGAAGCGGTAAAAAAATATTATTCCATTTTTTGGTTCGACAAAAAAATGCAGCTATTCCACATGTCGGTCGAAAAATTATGTCGCCGAGACGTCAATTTTTTTCCCATCAACGGTTTTGGGCGGAAAAAAAAGCGCTTTTCTGCGTTAGCCCTCCTCTGCCTGCTGTGCTTATTGCCCCTTAGTTTGGCGGGGCAGTGGAAGGAAGATGCTTTTTATATAAAAAAAATTCACGATGTGGCGCTCACTCAGGGCAGCAGCTATGAATGGCTGTACGTGCTGACGCGGGAAATCGGCGGGCGGCTCAGCGGTTCGCCTCAGGCCGCCGCCGCTGTGACCTATACCCGCCAAATGCTGGATACGCTGGGCCTCGATTCGGTCTGGCTCCAGCCGTGCCAGGTGCCGCACTGGGTGCGCGGCGAAAAAGCAGTGGCGCGCATCGTCAACTCCCGGAAAATGGGCAGCCTGGAGCTCCGGGCCGTGGCGCTGGGCAACTCGGTAGGCGCCGGCCCCGCCGGGATCACCGCCGAAGTGGTGGAAGTAAAAAGCCTGGACGAAGTCGATCGGCTCGGGGAAGCGGGCGTCGCCGGTAAGATCGTTTTTTACAACCGGCCGATGGACCCCACGCAGATCAACACCTTTAACGCCTACGGCGGCGCGGTCGACCAGCGCAGCAGCGGGGCTTCCCGCGCCGCCAAATACGGCGCCGCAGCGGTAGTCGTCCGCTCGATGACCACGCTGCAAAACGACGTGCCCCATACCGGTGGAATGAGTTACCTGCCCGACCTGCCGCAAATTCCGGCCCTCGCGATCAGCACCAATGATGCCGACCGGCTGAGCAGCGTGCTGTCCGAAGAGCGGGTGTTTCTCTATTTGCGTTCCGGGGGGGCCATGCTCGCGGAAAAGCAGTCTTACAACGTCATCGGTGAAATACGCGGCAGCGAACGCCCCGAAGAGGTTATCCTGGTGGGAGGGCATCTGGATTCCTGGGACATCGGGGAGGGCGCCCACGACGACGGCGCCGGCTGCGTACAGGCTATGGAGGTGCTGCGTTTGTTTCGCCGGCTGGGGTACCGGCCCAGGCGCACCATTCGCTGCGTGCTTTTTATGAATGAAGAGAACGGCCTGCGCGGAGCGCGCACCTATTGGCAGTACGCCCGCGAAAACAACGTCACTCACCTGGCGGCTATCGAATCGGATCGCGGCGGTTTTACTCCCCGCGGGTTTACCTGTGAGGCGGAAGCCGAGTTATTCAACGAAAAATTCCCCAAGGTGACGGCCTGGCTGCCCCTGCTGGAACCGTACGGACTTACCTTTCGCACGGGCGGCTCCGGCGCCGATATCTCCGGGCTCAAGTCGCAGGGCAGCCTGTTGTTCGGGCTGTACCCCGACAGCCAGCGCTACTTCGATTACCACCACGCTGCTACCGATGTTTTTGAGGCGGTGAACCGGCGGGAACTGGAACTCGGCGGCGCCGCCATGACCAGCCTGGTCTATTTGCTGGATAAGTACGGCCTGGATTAGGAGGGGCTGCCAAAATTCCCGATATTCCCGGCACAAAGGCAGCATATTATGTCGGATATTGTCCAGGCGCACGGCTTGTCGTTCAAGCCGCTGCTCACCGAAAGCCAGATCAGGGCGCGCATTGCCGAACTGGGCGCCGCGATCACGGCGAAATACGAAGGGCGGCAGCCGCTGTTCCTCGGTGTTCTCAACGGCGCTTTTGTCTTCGCCGCTGACCTTATCCGCGCCTGCCGGCTCCACTGCGAAATCTCGTTCATCAAACTTTCTTCCTACCGGGGGCTCGAATCGAGTGGTTCGGTGAGCACCCTCATCGGCCTGGATGAAGAGGTGGCCGGCCGGCCGGTCATTCTCGTGGAAGACATTATCGATACGGGAAAGACCCTTTCGGCCTTCCTGCCGGCCCTGGCGACGCTCGAGCCGGCCTCGATCGAAATTGCGGCCCTCCTCCTCAAACCGGACGCTCTGCAGACGCCGCTCGAGGTGCAATACCTGGGCTTCGAGATACCCGATGATTTCGTGATCGGCTACGGGCTCGATTACGACGGCCTCGGTCGTAACCTGCCCGGCGTCTACCAGCTGGTGCGTCCGCCGGCGGAACGCGAGGCTTAACCCGAATTATTCATGGGTTCTTCGTCATGAGAAGCCAAAATTGTTTTGCGCCGCCGGGCAAAAAACTACCGGCAGCCAAAGACTAAAAAATATAGACCATGAGCGATCTGGAACAATTATGCCATACTGCCCGCCGCGTCGTCACCGATACGGCCGTCTTTATTCGCGGCGAGCTTGGCAAAGTCCAGGAAAAAGCGATCGAAGAAAAAGGCTTGAACAGCCTGGTCAGCTATGTCGACCGGCAAGCTGAAAAGCGCCTGGTGGCCGGCCTCGCGCCGCTGCGCCCGGGCTCGGTATTTCTCACCGAAGAAGACACCGTTGAAAACCAGGAAGGCGAATGGCAGTGGATCATCGACCCTTTGGACGGGACGACCAATTTCCTCTTCCAGTTGCCGGTCTTTTCGGTAAGCGTAGGCTTGCGGCGCCGGGGAGAAACGGTGCTCGGCATCGTCTACGAGGTCAATCGCGAAGAATGCTTCTACGCCTGGGAGGGCAGCGGGGCGTTTCTCAACGACCGCCCCATCCGGGTGCGGGACAATGGATCGCTCGCCAAGGGGTTGCTCGCTACCGGTTTTCCCTATCGCGATTTCGAATTCAGTAATCAGTATTTCAATGTGCTTTTGGAGTTTACCCGCGACTCGCGCGGCGTTCGCCGGCTCGGCTCGGCCGCCGTCGACCTGGCCTACGTCGCCGCCGGCCGCTTTGACGGCTTTTACGAGTACGGGCTCAAAGCCTGGGATGTGGCCGGCGGCGCTTTCCTGGTGAAAGAAGCCGGTGGGATAGTCACCGATTTTGCCGGGGAGAACGATTACCTTTTCGGCGGGGAAATCATCGCTGCTACGCCCGGCGTTCACAAAGCTATGCTTGCTTCTATCGGGAAAGCTTTTGGGAAGTTTTGATTCCGTCTATTTCCGCACGCCTTTTATCGAACAAAGGCAGGCCGCTGGGGAAAATGCGCTATTTTCGCTTTCGCAAAGTACCGGTTCTATGAAGTTGCAGGAAAATATATCGCTCGCTTTTCAGTCGGTCCGCTCGAATTTGCTGCGGGCCGTCCTCACCCTACTGATCATCGCTTTCGGCATTATGGCGTTGGTGGGTATCCTTACGGCCATCGATAGCGCGATCTATTCCCTGAACGACAACTTCTCTTATCTCGGAGCCAATACTTTCGACATTGACCCCAAAGGCGAAAACATCCGGGGCAATCGCCGGGGGCGCCAGGAAAAGCGGGCCGAGCCGTTCAGTTACAAGCAGGCCATGGACTTTAAAGAGCGCTTCGACTTTCCGGCGCGCACCTCCGTATCGATGTGGTGCACTTCATCCGCCACCATCAAGTACAAGGGCGAAAAGACCAACCCCAATGTCATGATCTTCGGGGTTGACGAAACCTACACCACGGGGCGCGGCTTCGACATCGAAATGGGCCGCAACATCACGGCCATCGAAGCCCTGCGTGGCGGCAACGTCACCCTGATCGGCGCCGATATCGTGGAAATACTTTTCAAAGGCAGACCCGAAAAAGCCCTCAACGCGGTCATCTCCGCCGGCAATATCAAACTGCGGGTAGTGGGCGTGCTCAAATCCAAGGGATCGAGTATGAACCAAAGCGAGGATCGCCGCATCCTCATCCCTCTCCAGACGGGCAAGCGCTTCTACGGCACCTCGTCGACCGACTACAACATCTTCGTTTCCGTCAATAGCGCCGAGAATATCAACCAGGCCATCGCCAACGCCACCGGTCTGATGCGCAACGTACGCGGCCTCAAAGCTTCTCAGAGCAACGACTTCGAGATCACCAAGAGCGACAGCCTGATCGGCATCATCGAAGAAAATACGCTTTACTTTCGACTGGCCGCCATCGGCATCGGTATGATCACCCTGGTGGGCGCCGCCATCGGCCTGATGAACATCATGCTGGTCTCCGTTACGGAGCGCACCCGCGAGATCGGCATCTGCAAAGCGATCGGCGCTACGCGTCGCAGCATCTTGACGCAGTTTCTCTCCGAAGCAGTAGTGATCAGCCTCCTGGGCGGCGCTTTGGGCATCTTGCTCGGCGTACTCGCCGGCAACCTGGTTACCTATTTCCTCGGCGGCAGCTTTCTGTTCCCCTGGGCCTGGATCACCGTGGCCGTCATCACCTGTACGGCGGTCGGCTTGATCTCGGGGCTCTATCCCGCCCTTAAAGCAGCGCGCCTCGACCCGATCGAATCCCTGCGGTACGAATGAATTTTGCATCTTTGTCGCCGCAATGAACCGGGAATTTCTCATCAACATTTTCCTGCTCGTCTTCATCAACCTGCTCATTAAGCCGGTCTATCTATTCGGTATCGACCGGGTGGTGCAGAACCGGGTGCCGGAAGGGGAATATGGTCTGTACTTTGCCATGCTCAATTTTACCTGGCTGTTCCAGATCGTCAACGATTTCGGCATTCAGAATTTCAACAATCGCAACATCGCCCAGCACGGCCAGCTGCTGGCGAAATACTTCCCCAACTTACTGATCATCAAAGGCCTGCTCGCTTTTGCCTATCTGGCGCTGGTTTTCGGGGGCGCCGCCTTATGGGGGTACGAAAGCACGCACTACCAGCTGTTGCTCTGGCTGGCGATCAACCAGGTGCTGATGTCCCTCGTCCTGTTTTTCCGTTCTAACATCACCGCCCTGGCGCGGTACCGGCTCGACAGCTTGTTTTCGGTGCTCGACAAACTGATCATGATCGTGCTATGCAGCTATCTGCTGCGTTTGGAGGTTCAGTTTGAGATAGCCTGGTTCGTATATGCTCAGACCGTGGCGCTTTCGCTGACCGCTCTGTTGGCTTTCGGATTCGTAAAAAAGCGGATCGGGAAACTACGGATCCGGTTCCGGCCGGCCTTTTTGCTTTCTCTGGTCCGCCAGAGTTATCCTTACGCTCTGGTAGTCTTTCTGATGACGGTATACACCCGCATCGACGGGGTGATGCTGGAAAGGCTGCTCGACGACAACGCCGCCGAGGCGGATATTTACGCGTCGGCGTACCGCTTGCTGGACGCCGTCAATATGATCGGCTTTCTCTTTGCCGGTTTGTTGCTGCCGATGTTTGCGCGATTGCTGCGCGATCGGGCGCCCGTAGCCCCCCTGGTGCGCCTCAGTTTTCAGCTCATCTGGGCGGGGGCGCTCAGCCTGGCGGCGGCTACCGTTCTGTTTCGGGAGGAGATCATGGTGAGCCTCTACACAGAAGGCAGCGCCTATTCGGGGCAGGTGCTCGGCCTGCTGATCGCCAGCTTTCCCGCGGTGAGCGGCATGTACATCTACGGGACCCTGCTGACGGCCAACGGCAGCCTCATGCGAATGAACCGGATATTTCTGGTCGGCGTGGTGCTCAATATCACCCTGAACGCCTGGCTGATACCGGAATACGGCGCGCTGGGCGCGGCGGCGGCTACCTGCGGCACGCAGTACCTGGTATTTTTCTGGGAAGTGCTGCTGGCCCGCGAGGAGCTGAACCTCACACTGGCCTGGGGCATGCTGCTGCGCATGGCGGCGTTCCTGACGGTCGCCTCCGTGAGCATGGCCCTGTTGAAGAACCAATGGCCGCTGGCGTGGTGGTGGGCGTATTTGTTGTGCCTGGCGATAGGCGGGGGCTTATCGTTGGTCTTTCGCCTCATTCACCTGCCGGAATGGCTGCGTATTCTGCGGGAGCGGCCCGCCGGTGGAATTTGAATCCAAAAACACAGGCATTTTGGCCGATATAATTACATTTGCGGAATAATTTAAGTCAATGGAGCAGAAGGACAGTTTGTTAGGTGTCTTGGAGACGCTTTTTAAATGGAGAAGGCCCGTTCTGATCATTTGCGCCGTGGCGGCCTTCGGCACGGCTGGAATTTCCCTGCTTTTGCCCAATTATTACCGGGCGACTACGATATTCCTGGCCGCCAGCCCCGATCAGGCCATGCCTGAGCTGTTTTTCGACCGTTCGGGCTCACAGCGCAGTTATCTTTACGGCAGCGAGAACGATATCGACCGCGTGTTGACGATCGCGCAGTCGCAGGAACTGGTTTCTTTCTTGGTCGACTCTTTCCAGTTGTACGAACACTACGACATCAGCCCGGAACATCCCAAAGCGCCCCACTTTGTGCAGCGTCGCTTTTTCAGTTTGTACGATATCGAAAAGACCAAACGCGACGCCATCGAGCTGTCGGTGGAAGACAAAGACCCGGCATTTGCGGCGCAGGTCGCCAACGCCGCCCGCGAAAAGATCAACGACATCGGAAAGCGGCTGCTCAAGGAAAGCTTGCTGAAAAAAATCCAGACTTACGACCAGGAAGTGTACGACAAATCGGTGCGGGTCCAAAAGTTGGGCGATACCTTAGCTACCTTGCGCCGGGAGTACAATATTTACAATACCATTTCCCAGACCGAATCGCTGAGCGCGCAGATTTCCCAAACCGAGGGCAAGCTCATTCGCGATAGCGTTCGCCTGGAAAACCTCACCGGCAAAGCCCCGCGCGACACCATTATGTACCTGTCGGCGCGGGTAAGCGGCACGCGCGAAGAGTTGAAAAAACTGGAAGGGCGGATGGATAAGATCAACGCCGGCATTCCGATTGTTCAGATCTTCGAAAAACAGTACGCGGAGGTCAATCAGCGGCTCGGGGAAGACAATGAGCGCCTGAAGTATTTCCGGGCGACCTATGAGTCGGACGTTCCCACGGTGCTGTTGGTGGAAGAGGCCTCGGCGCCCATTGTCAAGTCGCGCCCCAAGCGGTCGATGATCGTCATCGGCGCCACGGCGGTGGCCTTCCTCTTTTCGGTCATCGGCGTCTTATTGCTGGATACCTACCGCGATGTCGACTGGAAGCGCATCATCCAGGCGAAGAAGTAGTTTTTCCGCCCCATTGCTTCATTTCGGCTTCCGTCCATAGTGCCGGGTAGAAGATGATGCGTTGTTTGCGGGGTGGGAGGTACTCCTGCCAGTTGGTGCCGCCGGTAGCGCGGATCACCTGTGGTTTGCGGTCGAGGTAGCGGCCGGCTGACGCGAGGTGGGCCAGCGGCCAGCGTACGTTGGCGTTGAAGTCGTGTTGTCGCATCAGATCGATCAGCTTCGGGTCTTCGCGCTGTTCCGGGGCCAGGCGCCGGTAGCACTGCCACAAGTTGGTGTCGCGCACCTGCCGGGCCAGCCGGATGAACTTGCCGGAATATTTCTTCTCGAACTGCCGCAGCGTGAGGGTCTTTTTGCCCGTCGCCAGCTCGGTGGCGCCCGATTTCCAGTACAGTATGGGATATAATTCCTCCACCGGCGTTTCGGGGCCCACCGTCGGCCGTTTATCCACCTGCACCAGCCGGTAGAGATCGGTGCTCAGGATCTCGATCTCGCGGTATTGGGCCGACTGAAATCCGCTGGCGGGCAGCAGGCTCATGCGGA
>CAYQQU010000031.1:0-64015 GCA_964419545.1 uncultured Saprospiraceae bacterium
TAAAAAATACGATGATTATTCCGGGTTTTGGCTATTTTGACCTAAGTAGTTACTTTTATTGAACGGTAATTTTGCGAACCAGCCGGCCTTGCTCGCTTTCCATCACCAACAGGTAAACGCCCGGGCTAAGGTTGCCGGTTTCGAGCCATACCTGATTGGCCCCTACGACAGCCCGGCCTTGCTGGGTCAGCACGCGGGCGCCGGTAGCGTGGTGCAGCTGCAGCTGGAAAGCAAAGCGCTCGGCGGCAGTAAAATCCAGTCGCAGGGGAGTGGCGGCGGATAACGGGTTGGGACTGATCGACAGGTTTTCCACTGCTGTCAGCGAGCGGATACCGGTGGTCAGGTCGCCGGTCGTAAAACTTTGTTGCGGGAAAAACCCATGACAGGTATTGAACGGGTTGTAGGGTAAAATGCGCCAGTAATAGTCGCGATTGGACCGCAGTTCGTCGGTGTTGAAGCTCGTGCCGGCTACGAAATATTCGTGGATAACATAAATAAAATTCGAGGTGAGCGAAAACTGCACCAGATAGTGCGTGGCGTTTTCGACAGGCTCCCAGCTGAAGGTCGCCTCGTCGACCGTGGCGATGTGGTCGCCTTCCAAAGGTTGCAGTATCGTAATGTCTTCTGCGGTTACCGGCGGGATGGGTGTAGCAGTAACGGGCAAATCGGGGCGGAGGAATTCCGCATCTACCCGCATCGCCATCGTCTGCTCTTCCGAAAAGCGGTTGGCGCAGGCGTCGTTGGAGTAGGACATCAATAGCGTACCGTCTGATTGAAAAGGCTGGCCGTCGGGATCGAGTTGTTGGGTATAGCTTTGGGCGTCTTCGTTGCAGCTCCAGCGGAAGCTCAGATAATCGGGGGAGGTGTCGCAGAAGCCGTCTCCTGCCTGAAAGCAGTTGCTGCCGTCCACTTTTTCGACTGCGTTGCCGTTGACGAAAGGCGGGGTGGTATTCTCCGCGTCATAGTCGACCCCTTCCCAGCCGGAGAAAGGGTGGGGCAACGACAGAAAGTGGCCGATCTCGTGGGCCCAGGTCTTGTCTTCGGGGCCCATGCAGTTCTTGCCCAGCGCTACGGCGTCCGGCCATCCGTAATAGTAACCGCAGGCGCCGGCGGGGTTTTTAACGATGTAGCAGTTGATGGCGCCGGGCACATTGTTTTCGAACATCATCTGGGCGCCCGTGCTGTAATCGTGGTCAAAATAATCGAAGTTCGCGATGAGGTTGATATCATCGGCCAGATAAAGCTGAATGTTGGTGGCGGCAAAATCCTGGTTGAGTTTGCAAAAGGCCGTGAAGACGTCTTCCGTCTGCAGCGCGCCGAAGCCGAGGCCGTTGGCTACGTTGTGGATCTGCAGGGGCAGGTAGAGCATCTGATTCGTTTTCGGATAATCTTCACGGTTGGCCTGGTAATGGAGCAGGCGCTCCGTTTTTCCCGGCGGGGTGCCGCAGGGAGCAAGGGGCTCCTGAGCGGTCAGGGCCACAGCAAACAGGGCCAGGCTCAGGCTGACGAGCGTTTTTTTCATGTCCAAAAATATTTATTGGTGTCAAAACGGTTGACGGCCGCCAATTTGGCCGTCAACCGTATCAACACGAGAAAGTAGCGTTTGATTGCCAAAATTCCGATTATTCAGTAATAATGACGCGGGTGGACATTTCCTGTTCGCCCGCGCGCAGAGAAAGCAGGTAGACGCCGCTTTTGAGGGCCTCGACCGGTAGTTGCAGCCGGTTTTCGCCTGCTGCCAGTTGTTCGACGCGCCCGGTGCGCAACAGTTGGCCGCTGAGGCTGAACAGGCGCACCTGAGCGGCGAAGCTTTCCTTGGCTTCGATGCTGACGGTCAGTTCATCGCCCGTTTTTACCGGGTTGGGGTGCACCGTCCAGCGATTGACCTGGCTCAGGGTGCGGGTGCTCACGACTTCGCCGGTGGAGAAGTTGCGCGTAGGGGTAAAGTTGGTGCAGGTGCGGTAGGGGCTGAAGGGGCGTACGCGCCAGAAGTAGCTCTCGTTGGCGTCGAGGTCTTCCACCAGCTTGGTATTGCCGAAAGAAATATAGGAGCGTAGATCATTGCCCGCAAAGTCGGGCGTTTCATCCACTTCCACCAGGTAGCGGTCGGCGCCGGATACAGGCGCCCATTCGAAGACGACGAAGTTGAAGCCGTCGATCGTTTCGCCGCTCGCCGGTGCGACGAGTTCCGGTGTTTGGGTGATCTCGGTCAGGGAAGGAACATTGCCCGGGTTGACGTAATTGCGTTCCGAGCTATTGAGGTTCTGGATCATGAGGGCCTGCTGCATATCGGAAAAGTGGTAGTCATCGAGCGGGCAATTGCCGAAGTAACTCATGTAGTTGCTTTCTTCTGGATCGATCAATACGCCGTCGGGGTCCATGGCGCCGCCGGTAAAGTCGCAGTCCGGCCAGAAGATCCCGTTGTAGTCGGGCGGCGTATCGCAGACGAGGTCACCCGCGTTTTCGCAGTTCGATCCATCTTGTTTTTCGTTGAGTGCAAAGCCGTTGGGGGCGAAGGTGGCCACCGGGTTCATATCGCCGGGTTCCCAGGGATCGACTTCCCAGCCGTTATGCGGGTGCAGCAGGCTGAAAAAATGCCCCATCTCATGAGAGAGGGTCGTCGAAGCGCCGTTGGTCTCGCTTTTGCGGATCACGATCCAGTCGGCGGTGGGGTCGGGATCGTAATAACCGAGGGTGACGGTGCCGGGCGGGGTGACGTTGGAGTTGGTTGCGTTCTGGGTGACCCAGATGTTCACCGCGGAATCGTCGCGCGAGTTGACCATGAGAAAATTGGAAGCCGTAGCGCCGGGGTTATCGTAAATGGCGTTATTGTTGACTTCGTTTATTTGCTTGATGTAGAATTGCATGTTCATGCCCAGGAAGTCTTCGTTCAACTCGCAAAGCTGATCGAGGATGTCGGAGACGGAAACGCGGCCCAGGCCGGTAGACTGGGCAGTGGCGTGGAAGGTAACCGGCACGTAGGTGATGTCTCTTTGTTGAACGTAGGGCGCTTCGAGGAAAGAAGCTTTGTTGGCGAGGAAGCGCTCCTGCAGCAGGTCGCGCAACTCGCCTTCAACGCCGCAGGGCTTGGTTGGCTGAGCGTAGATCCCGCTGATGACAGCAGTAAGCAAAAGCGTAAGCAGTACAAGTTTTTTATTCATAATCGTTTATTTTGGAAAACCATTACCAGCAAATTTACCTCAAAAGTGGGGATTGCGGCAGGCAAACGGAAGTCATTTTTGTTTTCCGTCTGTCAGCTGCCGAAAATCAGCGGCTGATGACCAGCTTACGGGTACTCCGCTGTTCCTTTCCATGCAGGTTGACGAGGTACCATCCCGGCGGGAGGTCGGCGGGCAGCGACAGCTGTCGCCGGTTAGCTCCGGCCTGGAACCGGAATGTTCCCCAATCCTGGATCGGCCGGCCCAAGACCGAAGTCAGTTCGATCCGGGCAGTGAAGGCCGTGGACGCCGCGAGGTCCAGGGTCAGCTGCCCCCCCGGAGCGGCGGGGTTGGGCGCAACGGACCAATTCAGGTTGCTTCCGGCTTGCGAGAGGCCTACGGTCTGTCCGGTGTAGAAAAGGTTCAACTCCGAAAATTCGGTACAGGCCTGGTAGCTGTTGAAAGGCCGCACGCGCCAGTAGTAGGTGCGGTCGTTCTGGAGCCCCGTTACTGTCCAGTTGTTGTCGGTGACGATCAGTCTTCTGAGCAAGGGCGTATTGAAGGTCACCACCACGTCGATTTCCAGGAGGTAGGCGTCGGCGCCGGCGGCCGGGGTCCAGCTGAAATCTACCGAGCCGGGGTCGGAAATGCCGGATTCGTCGGCCGGGGCGAGCAGCGTCACCGGGCCGGCTACGGGGCCGAGGTTAGCCGGCGGGCCGGCTGCGCGGATGTAGTCGCGCTGTTCGGTGAACAGGTCCTGCAGGATCACCGCGCGTTGTTCGTCGCTGAAGAAGTACTCGTCCCTTTCGCACTGGTTGAAATAGCTCATGATCAGGCGTTCTTCCGGGTCGACGGGTTCGCCCTCGGGGTCCAGTGCGCCCTGGTATTCGCAGGTCATCCAGCCGAAACCGAAGTTGTAGTCGGGGGGCGTATCGCAGAGCATATCGGCGGCCGTTTCGCAATTGGCCCCGCTCATCAGTTCGGTGTCCTGCCCGCCCGGAGAGACGGCCGGAGCCGGGTCGCCGTGAACGGCGGCGTCATAGGGTTCGGTATCCCAACCGCGGAAAGGGTGCACCAGGGAAAAGAAATGGCCCATTTCGTGCGACAGGGTAGTGGCGTCTTCGTTGGCCTCGCTGGTGCGCATCACGATCCAATCGCGCTGGTAATTGTCCTGGATGTAGTACCCTTGCACCAGTCCTTCGATTTCAATATCGGGCGTGGCGTCCTGCAGCACCCATACGTTGATGGCGGCGGGGTCCCGCAACGCCAGCATCAGGAACTCGTAGTCGTTATGGTTGCTGTAGATGCCGGTATGGTTCAGAAAAACGAATTCCTTGATGTAGAATTGGATGTCCATGCCGGTGAAATCTTCGTTGAGCCGGCACAGCATATCCATCACCTTGCCCGGAGCGGCGCGACCGAAACCTTCGTCTCTGGCCACCAGGAAGAAAGTGATGGGCAAATAAGTGATGCTGCGCGGCTGCACTTCCGAGGATGCCCGCCGGGCGGCGATATTGCGTTGCAATCTGGGAACGAGCGCTTCTTCCCGCTCGCCGACGGTGCCGCAGACGGGCTGGGCTTCCGGCAGCAGGGGCAGCAGACCGAAGAGCAGCAGGAACGCAAAACGAAAATACATGGCCTTCATACGATTCGAAAGAATTTACCCCTTTCGTGCGCTCATTCGCAGGAAAAAGGGTTTATTAAGAGAAACCAAAATTAGCAAAAATCGTTGCGACGAGCCGGGGCCTCGCCGGGAATTCTTTGGTCGGAAGGTGCACAAAGCTGCTAAAATTTAGCTACTTTTGCACCGCTTCGAAAAGGCAATTGCCAAAGGCGGCAAGCCTTGATGTGGGAAAGCCGGCCAGCCATCAGCGGATTCGTTCAGCGGCGAACAAACCAATCATTTTAAAATAAACAAACTTAAAATTATGAGTAAAGTGACCGTGGTTGGAGCCGGAAACGTGGGGGCTACCGTGGCTAACGTTCTGGCTCACCAAGATCTGGTGAAGGAAATCGTGCTGCTCGACATTCAGGGCGACCTGGCCCGGGGCAAAGCCCTCGACACCTGGCAGCAAGCACCGATCGACTATTACAGCACGCGACTGAAAGGTACGGACGATTACCAGGATACGGCCGGCTCGGACATTGTGGTTATCACCGCCGGGGTGCCGCGTAAGCCGGGCATGAGCCGCGACGATCTGATTTCGACCAACGCCAAGATCGTCAATATGGTCTCCAAGTCCATCATGGAACATTCCGACAATCCCATCATCATCGTCGTCTCCAACCCGCTGGATGTGATGACCTACGCCGCCTTCCAGTCGGCCGGCCTGCCTTCCTCGCAGGTTTTCGGCATGGCGGGTATTCTGGATACGGGGCGCTTCCGGGCGTTCCTGGCCGAAGCGCTTAACGTTTCGCCCAAGGATATCCAGGCCGTACTGATGGGCGGGCACGGCGACACGATGGTGCCCTTGCCCCGCTATACCACCGTGGCCGGCATCCCCGTAACGGAACTCATCGATCAGGCCCAACTCGACGCTATTGTGAAGCGTACTAAAATGGGCGGAGGAGAACTGGTCAAATTGATGGGCACTTCGGCCTGGTATGCGCCCGGCGCCGCCGCGGCTCAGATGGTGGAAACCATCCTGCGCGACGAAAACCGCATTTATCCCTGCTGCGTGCGCCTCGACGGCGAATATGGACTGAAGGACATTTTCCTGGGCGTTCCGGTAAAACTCGGCCAGTCGGGCATCGCGCAAATCATTGAACTCGACCTCAACGACGAAGAGATGGCCCTGCTGAAAACTTCGGCGGAACACGTCAAAAACGTCATGGAGGTTTATGATAAGATGGGCGTCTGACGCCCCGCGCCAAGAAAGAGGCAAAAGAGCTCCCGCCTTCGTCGGAGCTCTTTTGTTTTCTGAACTTTTTAAGACTTTGCGTGTTCTATTTTTCAGTTCTCACCGCAAAATTTTTAGCAATGGCCGTGGTCAATCTCAACGTCGATGTTTTAGATAAAATGGTTACCAATACCGGGGCCACCTTACTGGAGTTATCTGAGCGCCAACCGGTTCTTCTCGTTTTCCTCCGCCACTTCGGCTGCACCTTCTGCCGGGAAGCCCTGGCCGACATCGCCAACCGCCGCGAGGATATTGAAGCGGGCGGCACCCAGATCGTCTTCGTGCACATGACCGAAAACGAAATCGCCGAGCGTTATTTTATGCGCTACAAACTGGAGGGCGCGACCCACATCAGCGATCCCGAACGCAAATACTACGCCGCCTTCGGACTCGTACGCGGCAACCTGACCCAGCTTTTCGGGCTGCAGTCCTGGATACGCGGCTTCGAAGCCGGCGTACTGGAAGGGCACGGCGTCGGCCCGCTGCTGGGCGACGGCTTTCAGATGCCGGGCGTATTCGTCATTAAAGACGGAGAGATCAGGGAGAGCTTTATCCATAAACTGGCGTCCGACCGGCCGGATTACGAGGAACTGGTCAAGTGCTGCGTGATGGAGAGCTGAAAAGCGATCCCGGACAAAAACAAATTCAAATAGCAACGCTGCGCCTTGAACTTTTTTCAAGGCGTTTCTATTTTTAGTGGTAAAGACCGGTGCGGCATCATCTACACTGGGTCCGTTAAACCAAACTTTTTTATGATCGGATGGCGATTTTCCCAATTTGACCCCCGCCAACAGGAAGGGTCTACTTTCGATAAATTGTTTAAACTTTTCCAGGAACTACTGGTGTACACCTCGGGAGACGTGAGCGAAGCCTTGGCCTGGCTCAATGAACTGGATCGCGAATATGGCCTTACGAATGACGAATACGGCATGGCCGACTTCATTCAGGACCTCATCGACAAAGGGTATATTCAACAGGAGGGCCCCCAGAACCCGAGCTTCGTGCCTTCTTCTAAAATGGAGATCGCCCTGCGGCAAAAGGCGTTGGAAGATATTTTCGGGCAGCTCAAAAAGTCACGACGCGGCAACCACGATACGCGCTTCGGAGGCATGGGCAATGAAAAAACGGCCGATCGCCGACCCTTTGAGTTCGGCGACCAGCTCGATAACCTGGCCGTCTCCGAAACGCTGCGCAACGCCCAGATCAATCACGGCATCGACGATTTCAAACTCACGCACGACGACCTCGAGGTTTTTGAGACCCAATACCAAAGCCAGATGAGCACGGTGCTCATGATCGATATTTCCCACTCCATGATCCTCTACGGAGAAGACCGCATCACGCCCGCCAAAAAAGTAGGCATGGCCCTGGCGGAACTCATCACCACCCGCTATCCTAAAGACACCCTCGACGTAATCGTCTTCGGCAACGACGCCTGGCCGGTAGAGATCAAAGACCTGCCGTATCTCCAGGTGGGGCCTTACCATACCAATACCGTAGCCGGCCTCGAGCTGGCGATGGACCTGCTGCGCCGCCGCCGCAATCCCAACAAACAGATCTTTATGATCACCGACGGCAAACCTACCTGCATTAAAAAAGGAAAACGCTACTACAAGAACAGCTTCGGCCTGGACCGCAAGATCGTCAATCGCACCCTCAACCTGGCTACCCGTTGTCGTAAGCTGGATATTCCCATCACGACCTTTATGATCGCACGCGACCCTTACCTGGTGCGTTTTGTCGATCAGTTCACCCAGGCCAATAACGGCAAGGCTTTTTACAGCAGTCTGCAGGGGCTCGGGGAGTACATTTTCCGGGATTACAAAAACAATAAGGGCCGCCGGCACCGGTAGCGGGATCAAAAGCGGGGTTCCGCCGATCGCTCATACAATTTAGACCCTGCCCGCGGCGTTATTGGTGCAAAATCATACGTCCGCATGAAGCGTATTCTGCTTGGGTTCTTTTGTCTGTCGTTGACGATGGCCGCCTTCGGGCAGGCCGATTCCATTCCCCGCCCGGATACTCCTATCGAGCCGGCGGACTGGGACGCTATAACGGCATTGGAGGATACCCTCGCCCTGCTCGCGTACGCGATCGTCAACGATTCGCTGCCTGAACACCGCTTCGGCGCCTGCCGCCAGTTTATTCCCACCCTGGTGAAAGCCCTGCAGAAACCGCATTCCTTCGAATATCTTTTCGAACGCCTGCGGGCGGTTTCGATCCTGTATCCGCCCGACAGTACGTTCCGCATCTTTACCTGGCAGCTCTACGTAGACATCAACGAATACCGATACTACGGCGCCATCCAGATGAACACGCCGGACCTGAAGCTTTTTCCGCTGGTGGATCGTTCCTTTGAAGTGGAAGATCCGGAACAGGCCCAACTGACCGCCGACCAGTGGTACGGGGCCGTTTATTACAATCTGCTGGCCGTGGAAGAAGGCCCTGCGGGTCCTTATTACCTCCTGTTCGGCTTTGACGGCAACGAGCTGTACCGCAAGCGAAAGCTGATCGATGTCCTGTCTTTCAAAGATGGGCAGCCGGTCTTCGGCGCTCCGGTATTTATAAAGGCCGGTGAAGAGAACGAACCGGAAGTGGTGCGGTCGCGCATCCTGCGCACGTATTCGGCCGAGGTGAGCACCCGGCTCAACTACGACGAATTGATGGAGCTCATCATTTTCGATCACCTGATTCCCGCCGACGGCAAGTACGGAGAAGGACCTACCTTTTATCCCGACGGAAGCTATGAAGCTTATCGCCTGGAAGACGGCCTCTGGCGGTACGTCGATAAAGTGTTCAATCAGACTTCCGACGAAGCGCCCCGCCCCAGCCCGATTTTAGATAATCGGACCAAGGATTTGTTCGGCCGGCAAAATTGACCTTTCTTTAGGCATTCCTGAGTTCAAACGTTGCAGAGCTTGTTTGAAGGTATGCATATTCAGCGATGGTTTTTACTACTTGCGGTATTCTTTTTCTGCCGTATTGCCTGGGCGAACGGCGGTCTCTGGCTGCCTTTTTTACTGGCGCAGTACAACGAAGCCGAGATGCAGGCCTTAGGCCTGGAAATTCCCATCGAAGCCATCTACCGCGCCGATTCCGCGAGCTTGAAAGACGCCGTAGCGCGCGTCGCCGGCAGGGGCGCCGGCGCAGTCGTCTCCCGTCAGGGATTGCTGCTCACCCACTACGAGACTGTCGCGCCGGTGCTGCAGGGGCGCCGGGACTGGTCCTTGCCGGCGGAAAAAGGTTTTTGGGCCGCTGATTATGATCAGGAACGACCGGCGCCCGGCCTTTACGCCACCTTCATCGTACGGATCGCCGATGTTACGGAAGCCGCCCTCGCAGGAGTTAAGCCGGAGATGGTGGAAAATGAGCGGCAGGCGCGCATCCGTCGCAATCTCGACGGCCTTCGGGACACCGTTGCGCTGGCTGCGCATCAGGATCTCAAATTCCTCCCGCTCAACCGCGGCAATCAATACCTGTCGATCGTCACCGTAACCTATCGCGACCTCCGCCTGGTAGGAGCGCCGCCGCCGCAGGCGGGGACGTCCCGCCCCGGACCTTACGGCGACTTCATGCTTTTCCGCGTCTATGCCGGCCCGGATAACCTTCCCCGCGCGTATCACCCCGACAACCGCCCCTACCGCCCGCAAAGCGCATTGGCCACGGCTGCAGGCGGCGCGGAAACCGGAGATTTTGTCATGCACATAGGTTTCCCTGACCACACCGAGTGCTACGAGCCGGCGCTTGCTTTACAATATCTGCGCGATCGTACCTTACCGTTGCGCATTGCCTTGCGAGAACGCATCCTCGCGGTAATGAACGAAACCACCTTGCAGCTGGCGGCGCCACCGGCCGCTTATGTGGCCGACAAAGAACGGCTCGCCACAGAATATCGCAACTGGAGCGGGCTACTGACCGGTTTGGCTGTCTCCGGATTGATCGCAGACAGAAAAAACGCAGAGCTGAGGCTACTGGAAAAAATCGAACGGGATACCAATCTGAAGACCCGCTTCGGCGACCTGCTGCCCACCTTGCGCCAAAACCTGGAACGCGCCCAGCCGCTGCAGGAAGCAGCCTGGCTCAACCGCGAGCTCACCAGCCGCAGCGTTCGTTTGTTTCAGCTGATCGGTGTCCTGGACCAGTACCGGATGGTGTACGAGCGGGTCGGGAAAGCCGGTTTTGCAGGGCGCAGGCCCAGGCTGGTGCAATACCTGGAAGACTTCTTCCGGAGCTATCAGCCGGGAGCCGATCGTCGTTTGCTGGCTTCCCTGGCCGAACCCTACTTCAACCGGATGCGGCCGGATTACTTATCCCGGGGCGCCCTGGAAGGGTTGATGCAGGCAGGCAAGGACTACGGCGCTTTTGCGGATTTGGTCTTCGAAAAGTCGGTGCTGGACGACGGGGAAGACCTGCCGGCCCGGTTCCGTGCCGGCGACCTCGACCGGGCGTTCGACCTGCTTATCAACGATTACGCTTACCGCTTGTGGAAAGCTATCCGCGAAGACAACCGGCAGCGCGTGGAAGGGCCGCTGAGGGACCTGGAGAGCCGGATGGCGGTCGCCCGGCGCCGTTACCAGGCCGCCTGGCGGTATGCTTTTCCCGAAGAATATTTTTTCCCGGACGCCGCCGGGGACATGCGATTGACCTACGGAACGATCGCCGGCCCGGGAAACCCCGAGGATCCCGAAGAAGCGGGCAGCTCGGTAATCGAACTTCAGGACCTGAGCAACCGCCCGGCAGAACTCCTCGATCTGTATCCGGATATTCCGCTCGCCGCCTACGCCGACCTACACCCCGCCGCCGGGCAGGAGGGCAGTCCGGTGTTGAACGGCCGCGGCCGGCTGGTCGGTTTTTACTGGGGGCGCACCCCGGAGAGCGCCCTCGCCGATTACGGCTACGACCCGACGATCTGTCGGAGCATATTCGTGGACATCCGCTACGTCCTCTTTATCCTGAAAAGGGAACCGGGCGCCGCGCGGGTGCTCGCGGAATGGGAATTTGCCCGTTAACCCAAGCTAACCTGCCGGCCCACAAAAAAAGCCCTCCCGCCGGAGCGGGAAGGCTTTTTATTTCATCGAAAACCGGCTGCCGGTTCTCGGTCATTACTACTTCTTGTTGTCGTCGATTTCTTCGTACTCGACGTCGGTAACGTCATCGGCGCCGCCCTGGCCGTCGCCGCCCTCTCCGGTCTGACCGGAGGTAGTAGACTGGCCGGCGCCTTCAGCTTGCTGCGAGGCCTGGTACATTTCCTGGCTGGCGGCCTGCCATGCGGTATTGAGCTTCTGCGTACCGCTTTCTACCCGGTCGAGGTCCTGCGCCTGGTGCGCTGCTTTGAGCTCTTTCAGGGCGTCTTCGATCGCCGTTTTCTTTTCGGCCGGCAGCTTGTCGCCGTATTCCTGCAGCTGCTTTTCCGTCTGGAAGATCAGCGTGTCGGCAGTGTTCAGTTTGTCGACTTTTTCGCGCGCCTGGCGGTCCGTTTCGGCATTGGCTTCCGCTTCGGCCTTCATCCGTTCGATTTCTTCTTTGGAAAGCCCCGTGGAAGCTTCGATGCGGATGGATTGCTCTTTTCCGGTGCCTTTATCTTTTGCCGATACGCTCAGGATGCCGTTGGCGTCGATGTCGAAAGTGACTTCGATCTGGGGTACGCCGCGCGGCGCCGGCGGAATACCGTCGAGGATAAACCGGCCGATCGGCCGGTTGTCGCGCGCCATGGGGCGTTCGCCCTGGAAGACGTGAATTTCCACCGAGGGCTGGTTGTCGGTAGCCGTCGAGTAGATCTTCGACTTTTTGGTCGGAATGGTCGAGTTCGATTCGATGACCACGTCGTAGACCCCGCCCATGGTTTCGATACCCAGTGAAAGCGGTGTGACGTCGAGCAGGAGTACGTCCTGAACGTCACCGCTGAGCACGCCACCCTGAATGGCCGCGCCGATGGCGACGACTTCGTCGGGGTTGACGCCTTTGTTCGGTTTTTTACCGAAAAATTCTTCTACAGCCTGCTGGATTCGCGGGATGCGGGTGGAGCCGCCGACCAGGATGACCTCGTCGATTTCACTTTTCGACATACCGGCGTCATCCAGTGCTTTGCGGCAGGGTTCGAGGGTGCGATTCACGAGATCGTCAACCAGTTGTTCGAACTTGGAGCGCGAAATTTTCAGCACGAGGTGCTTGGGTACGCCGTCGACGGCCGTAATATAGGGCAGGTTTACTTCGGTTTCCGAAGAAGCCGACAATTCGATCTTAGCTTTTTCCGCAGCGTCTTTCAGCCGTTGCAACGCCATCGGATCTTTGCGCAGGTCGATATTTTCCTGGCTCTTGAAAGCCTCGGCGAGGTGGTTGATGAGCACCCGGTCGAAGTCGTCGCCCCCCAGGTGGGTGTCCCCGTTGGTGGATTTGACTTCGAAGACGCCGTCGCCCAGTTCGAGAATAGAGATGTCGAACGTACCGCCGCCCAGGTCGTACACGGCGATGGTGACGTCGCGATTGCGCTTATCCAGGCCGTAGGCGAGCGCGGCGGCCGTCGGTTCGTTGATGATCCGGCAGATCTTCAGCCCGGCGATCTCTCCGGCTTCTTTGGTGGCCTGGCGCTGGGAGTCGTTGAAGTAAGCCGGCACCGTAACGACGGCTTCGGTGACTTCGGAGCCCAGAAAGTCTTCCGCTACCTTCTTCATTTTCTGAAGCACCATAGCGGAAATTTCCTGCGGGGTGTAGTTGCGATCGTCGACGACGACTTTGAGCGTGTCGTTATCGCTTTTTACCACTTTATAGGAAACGTGTTCGATCTCCGAGCTGATTTCGCCATACCGTTGTCCCATGAAGCGTTTGATCGATGAGATCGTCCGCCCCGGGTTGGTGATGGCCTGGCGCTTGGCCGGATCGCCGATTTTTCTTTCGCCATTATCCATGAACGCAACGACCGAAGGGGTCGTCCTGCGGCCTTCATCGTTAGGAATAACTACCGGCTCATTTCCCTCCATTACTGCTACACAAGAGTTCGTAGTACCTAAGTCTATCCCGATAATTTTACCCATGTTATCTAGTTTGGTTTAAAATCAATTTTTCAATCTTCTCTATTGCAAGGGATGTGCCAAGCCGTTTTGGGCTGACAATCTGTGCAAAAAGGGGCCCGGAGCTGTCAGATCAGCGAATAACTGACAACGGGCGGCGTTGGCGAGGTGACAAAAAGGCAGGAATGGATCGCCGGGGCCGGTGGCCGGCGGAGCCGAAAAGGGGAGTGGAACCGGCCGAGTTGGTTTACGGCCGGCGAAAATTCAGGTCTTCGGTGTAAATGCCGCCGATCAGGGAGTCGAGCGCCATGGAAGTGAGCTCGATGCCGGTACGGGTGGCGATAAAGCGGGAGGTAAAAATGCCGCGGCCTTCCGACAAGTTGGTGTAGGTCGGTATGGCCTGGGAACTGGTAATACCGGTATTGGCCTGCAAAACGCGATTGAGTTCGACCAGTTCTTGTCCTCCGGCGGCGATTTGCAGTTCGATGCTTTCGAATATGCGTTCCCGCTGGACGGATTCATCGATGGCGCTGCCGATAAAGCGGTAAAAATCCTCGCCCAGCAGATCCACGGAAAAGCGCGTCTGGTCGTCGTTGGTGCGCAGCAGCCTGCGCTGGATGGTCCACTCCAGTATTCTGGGTACTTCGCCGCCCGGCGCGGCGGGGTCGAGTTCCCGGTAACGGATAAACATGCGGATGTCGAACAGCTTGGCGCTGGGGCCTGCGTTCCAGGAGATGCTCTGGAAAGAGTTGTACGGCCAGGTGCTGATCTGGTCGGGCGGGCTGGTGGAGCGGGGGCCGACGGCTTCGATGATCTCCGTTTGGGCCGTCACTTCGTCGAGCTCGTCCCCGCGGTTGATGATCAGCCGGACGCGGTCGCCGCCTTCCAGTTCGATATCTTCCGCTTTGATCTTGTAGAGGTAATTGGGCGACTGGGCGAAAGGCCCTTCCTCCCGCGGATAACCTTCGAGGTTGCCGTCTACTCTCTCCAGCGTGTATACCTGGCCGGTGGCGATCTTTTCGAGTTGTACGGTAATCTGGTCTTCCGCGTAGTAGAGCGAGTCGGGCTCCTGGGCGATCGCTTCCGCATTGCCGCCGGGTTCGAGAAAAGCTTTTTCGACGCGGATGTAGTGCGCGGTGTCCTGCAGAGAAAGGAAACCGTAGACCACCGGAATGTCCTCCCAATCGGATTCGAGTTGGAAATCGGTGGAACAGGTGCTGAATAACAAGACAGCGGTGAGGGTCAGTACGGGTGCAATCAGCTTCATAAACAGCTTGGTTTCAAACAGGCCAAAAGTAATTAAAAAAAACGGAACCGGCACGGAATAGATATGACGGCCGACCGACCGCCTTTGGGTTATCAGAAAAGTTGATATCTTGGGTCTCGTTTGTAAAAAATGCCTTGCCTGTATGTCGGTAAATAAAGATGTAAAAAGGATCACGACCCACGTTTTGCACTCCATGAAGGTGGAAGGAGAAAAAATTTCCATGCTTACAGGGTACGATTTTTCGATGGCGCGCATCCTGGACGAAGCCGGGGTCGACGTCATCCTGGTGGGCGATTCCGCCTCCAACGTGATGGCCGGCCACGAGACGACCCTGCCGATCACGCTCGACCAGATGATCTATCACGCCTCTTCGGTGGTGCGGGCGGTAAAAAGGGCGCTGGTGGTGGTGGATCTGCCCTTCGGTTCTTACCAGGGCAACTCGCGCATTGCGCTGGAGTCGACCATCCGGATCATGAAGGAATCGGGGGCCCATGCCGTCAAACTGGAAGGCGGCTCGGAAGTCGAAGAATCGGTCCGGCGCATCCTTTCGGCGGGGGTGCCGGTGATGGGCCACCTGGGCCTCACGCCGCAGTCCATCTATAAGTTCGGGACCTACACCGTGCGCGCCAGAGAGGAAGCGGAGGCCAAAAAATTGCTGACCGACGCCCAATTGTTGCAGGAACTGGGCTGCTTCGCCCTGGTGCTGGAAAAGATACCCGCCCGCCTGGCGCGGGAGGCCGCCACCCAACTGGACATTCCGGTGATCGGGATCGGCGCGGGGCCGGACGTAGACGGGCAGGTGCTGGTCACTCACGATATGCTTGGCGTTACCAAAGATTTTAAGCCGCGTTTCCTGCGCCGCTATCTCGATCTTTTTGACACAATAAAAGGGGCCGTCGAACAGTATATAACTGATGTGAAGTCGAAAGATTTCCCGAACGAAAAAGAACAATACTGAGCAATTCTCCCCGATGAAGAAACGTATTTTTTGGTATGCCGGCCTCATCTTGTTGTCCGTCCTCCTGGTCGCCGCCGGTTTTGTCTATTATCGGTTTATGATCAGAACGGCGGTGCCCGCCGGCCTGGAGACGTATCGCGTCACTATTCCCACCAACGCCGCTTACGAAGCAGTGGAAGCTCAGCTCGTGGAGCAGGGCATCTTGGAAGATACGGTGGTGTTCAGGATGCTGGCCCGTCGGATGAACTACGTGCGCAATCCGATGCGGGCCGGTCGCTACGCCGTAAAACCGGGCTGGTCGATGATCAGGCTGATCCGCCACCTGCGCGGCGGCCCCCAGGAACCGGTGAAGGTAGTGCTCACCAACGAACGACTGGTAGAAGACGTAGCCGGGAAAGTGGCCCACGTGCTGGAGCCGGATTCCCTCGACTTCCTCGCGTTATTCCGGAACCGGGCTTTCCTGGACCAGATCGGGTACCGCCCGGAAACCCTGATGAGCCTGTTCATCCCAAACACCTACGAGCTGTACTGGAATACCGGCCCGGAGGATTTCGTCGAGCGCATGCAACGCGAACACGAAAAATTCTGGAACCGGCAGGACCGTACGAAAAAGGCCGCTGCTCTGGAAATGACTCCCGCCGAAGTTTACACCCTGGCTTCCATCGTCGAAAAAGAGACGCTGCGGGGCGAAGAAAAAAAGCGCATGGCCGGCGTTTACCTCAACCGGCTGGAAAAGGGGATGCTTCTGCAGGCCGATCCCACCGTCGTTTTCGCTACGCGCGATTTTTCGACCGGGCAGGTCACCTACCGGCACCTCGAGATCGATTCTCCTTATAATACCTATCGCTATCCCGGGCTGCCGCCGGGGCCGATCAGTATGGCGTCCATTTCCAGCATCGATGCCGTGCTCAATGCCGAAACACACGATTACCTGTACTTCTGCGCACGGGGCGACGGCTCGGGCCTGCACGCTTTCGCGAAAACACTGAGGGGGCACAACCAGAACAAGGCGAGCTACCAGCGCAATTTACGGCGCCGGGGCCTTCGGTAAGCTCGTCACGAGGGGCAGGAATTTGCGTAATAATGAGAATAAATGTATTTTTAGCCCACGCTAAGTGCAAAGTGTTTTTGCACAACCGAACAATCGACAGGCGTCCCCTCCGCCGTACGGACTACTAAGACCGGTATCTGCAAATCTTTCCGATTAGAAAAAAAAAAACGCTAGTGGCGCCCCTCCTAATGGCAGCCCTTTCCCCCGATCAGGATTAAATCGGTTTGCGTAGCCTCATTATTAATGTCCATTTTTCCTGACGACCTAAATCTAAATCGCCCGTTCCGTTCGCTGCGATGACCCTTCTGTCGCGTGAAGGCCTACGGCGATATTGGTCGTCCGAAAATGCGCTAAATACTTCCCCGGAAACCCTTCAGGCTCCGGTGACAACTACCTTTTACCTAGCGCATAACGGCAGCTCGTCCTTCCCGCAAAGGGAAGGCGAGCTGTTTTGCTTTTCAGCCTTTCATATCGGCATAGTAGCGGAAAAAGTGGGGAATGGTCTCTATGCCCCGGTAGTAGTTGAACAAACCAAAGTGTTCGTTAGGGGAATGGATCGCATCGGAATCCAGCCCGAATCCCATCAATACCGTTTTGACGCCCAGGACTTCTTCGAAGAGGGCGACGATGGGAATGCTGCCTCCGCTGCGCATGGGCAGGGGGTCTTTCCCGAAAGTGGCCGCCATTGCCTGGTGGGCGGCCCGGTATTCGGGCGTATCGGTAGGCGTGACGGCCGCTTGTCCGCCGTGGTGAGGGCGAACTTCTACGTCAACCGATGGCGGCGCGATGCGGGTGAAATGCTCGGCGAACAGGCGGGTGATCTGGTCAGGATCCTGATTGGGCACCAGGCGCATGCTGATCTTGGCGTGGGCTTTGGAGGGCAGCACCGTTTTGGCGCCTTCGCCGGTATAGCCGCCCCAGATGCCGTTGACGTCGAGGGTGGGCCGAATGGAAGTGCGCTCGATCGTGGTATATCCTTTTTCGCCCTGTACGGCATTGATGCCGAGGTCGGCCTGGTAAGCCGCCAGGTCGAAGGGCGCGCGGCCCATCGCCGCCCGTTCTTCGTCGCTGATGGTCAGGACGTCGTCGTAAAAGCCGGGAATGGTGATATGGTGATTCTCGTCGTGTAGCAAGGCGATCATCTCGCACAGTACGTTGATGGGGTTGGCCACGGCGCCGCCGTATACGCCGGAATGCAGGTCGCGATTGGGGCCGGTTACGGCTACCTCGACGTAACTCAGTCCGCGCAGGCCGACGGTGATGGAGGGCGTCTCGTTGGAGATCATGGAAGTATCGGAAATCAGGATGACATCGCAGGCCAGTCGCTCCCGGTTTTCCCGGCAGAAAATCGCCAGGTTGGCCGAGCCGACCTCCTCCTCGCCTTCGATCATAAACTTCACGTTACAAGGCAGTTCGCCGGCGGTTTGCATGGCCTCGAAAGCCTTGACATGCATAAAGAACTGCCCTTTATCATCGCAGGAACCCCGGGCGTAGATCGCACCGTCAGGGTGCTGTTCGGTCTTTTTGACTACCGGCTCGAAGGGCGGCGAAGTCCACAACTCCAGCGGGTCGGGCGGTTGCACGTCGTAGTGGCCGTACACGAGCACGGTCGGCAGGTCGGGGTCGGTGATCTTTTCCGCATAGACGATGGGATGCCCGGCGGTGGGACAAACCTCCGTGCTGTCGACGCCGGCGCTGCGCAGGCTGTCGGCGACAAATTCGGCGGCGCGGGCGACGTCTTCGCGGTGCGCCGGGTCGGCGCTGATGGAGGGAATGCGCAACAAATCGAATAATTCATCCAGGAAGCGCTTCTGATTCTCCCGGATGAAAGCTTGTACCTTTTGCATATTGCTGTCTTTTTTTCGAAGAGATGTGATGGCTTAAATGTACAAAAGAATACGCAGAACGCCGCCGGGCCGTCGTCAAAATAGCGGCCCCAGGAAGTCGACCGGGCCGGGGAGCCATTCCTTGTCGCCCAGCGGTTTGATCATCAGGTTGTGGTCCAGCCGCCTCGAGGTGGCGCCGATGGTTTGGTGGGCGTGGATCATGACCCACTGGCAGAGGTTGTTTTGCGACTGGTAGCCGCAGCTAAGATAAAAGGCCGGATCGCCGGCCAGCAGCACCAGGAAGTCGATGCCGCTCTGGGCGCCGAGTTGCTCCAGCTTTTGCAGCAACAGCTTGGCGAGCTGCCGGTTTTGGAAGGAGCGGGCGACGCACAGGTCGACGATGCCGAATATCCGCGCCACCTGACCGTCATTATTGATCACGCGGTGTTCGACGCCCATATGGCCGGCGAGCAGCTCGCCTTCCCACACCAGGTAGCGAAAATCGGGCAGTTGCTTGTAGTAGGTGCGGCCGTCCGGATAGCCGGTGAAGCTCTTTCTCAGTAGTTGCAGGATGGCCGCTTTTTTGCGGGCGTCTATTTGAAATTCTTCGATGCGTTCGATGACCATGCTCAGCGCGTTTAATTGAAGTGAAGGCGCAGCAGTTCACCGATATCTTCCTCGCCGATGCCCATGCGCAGCTTACCTTCGTAGGCGATGGATACCTTGCCCGTCTCTTCCGAAACGACGAAGGCGGCGACGTCAGCCCGCTCGGTGATGCCTACCGCCGCCCGGTGGCGGAGGCCGGCGCTTTTCGGCAAATTGGGGTTCTCCGAAACCGGCAGTACGCAGCTGGCGGCCCGCACCTTGCCGTCGGCGATGATGACGGCGCCGTCGTGCAGGGGGCTCGACTTGTTGAAGATGCTCTCGATGAGCGGTTCGGAAATATTGCCGTCCAGCATGACGCCCGGACTGGTCAGCCCGTTCAGGTCGAGGTTTTTCGCAAGAACGATCAGCGCGCCGATCTTCCGGCGGCTCATGCGCAGAAGCGCGGCCTTGAGGGCGTTGATCTGCCGGTCTTCCGGAGCAGGGGCTTCAAAACTGCGGTCGAAAAGGCGGCCGAGAAAGTTGAAGCGCTGGCGAACGGTGGTGTTGCCCAGGAACAACAGGAAGCGCCGGACTTCCTGCTGAAAGATAATGACGATGACGATGACGCCCACGCTGACGAACTGGTCGAGCACCGCCGACAGCAGCTCCATCTCCAGCTCGTTGACCAGCCACCATACTACGTAGAGCGTCAATACGCCGATGAAGATGTTAAAGGCGATATTGCCGCGCAGCAGCTTGTATATCTGGTACATGAGGTATCCTACGATGAGGATATCCAGCAAGTCCCAGAGCCGAACGGGAAGGAAACCGATCTCAAATATTAATAAAACGGGTTCAGTCATTCGCGCGAGTGCTTAGGTCCGCTTGCAGATTGTGGTAGAGGAAGGACAGAATGTCGGCAGCTTCCTCGGCTTTTTGCGAAAGCGGATAGTGGTCGTCATGGCCGCTTACCGGTGCTGTTTTTAATAGAACGGGAGCTTCCCCTTGTTGGTTGGCTTGCAGCGAGGCGGCAAACTTGTAAGCATGGAGCGCCGGCGGCGCATCGCTCTGGGGCCCGGCGAGCAATAAGGTGGCCGGGTAGCGGTTGGGTATGGCGTTGTGCAGCGGCGAATAAGCGTACAGTTGATCGAATTGCGCCGGATCGGCAGCCAGCCCGAACTCGGCCGCCCGCTGTCGATCGGCGGCAAATTCGGCGTAGCGGAGCAGGTCGTAATACCCTTGCGAAGCGACGGCCGCCCGGTACAGTTCGGGGCGTTGGATCAGGCAGGCCGCAACGATCAGGGCATTGCGGCCGTGGCCGTAGATGGCCAGTTTTTCGGGCGAAGTGTACCGGTTGGCGATCAGATAATCGGCGGCGCTCTGAAAATCGTCGAACGCAGCCTGCAGTTTGCTCTGTCGACCGGCGGCCCGCCATCCGGCGCCGAAGCCTTCATTCCCTCTGACGTTGACGATGGCGAAGACGCCGCCGTTCTGCAGGAAGCTTTCCGCCAGGCCGAGGCCGGCGGGCGCAAACCGGTTCGGCGGGCCCTGGCTCGCCACCAACAGGGTAGGGTGGGCGCCGTCCAGCGCCAGATCCCGGCGGTGAACGATAAACATGGAAATGCGGGCGCCGTCATAACTCTCGTAAGCTACTTGCCGGAGATCGAAGCGGGCGCCGTCGAAGCGGTGTTTCGGCGAACGGTAGACCGTCGTCTCTCCGGATCGGGGATCGAGCTCGTAGACGGTGGGCGGCCGGATCAGGGCGGAAAAGGTGAAGTAGGCGTAGTCCGCCTCCACGCCGCCTCTGAACTCCGTGATGGCGCCGGGGGTGGGCAGGCGTACCTCGCGTTCGAAGTTGCCCCGCCGGTCGTACAACTGCAGGGTTTGGAGTCCCTGTTGCTGGTAGATCAACGCCAGCTTGTCGGCTATGGGATAAGCGCCCGTCAGCACTTCGTCCTTTTCCGCGACGAAGGTGCGCCAGTAGCGCGGATCGTTGCGGTTTTCGCGCAGGTCCAACAGCAGCAGCCGGTAGTTGGGGGCGTTGTAATCGGTGCGGACGAGCAGTTGGCGGTCGATGACGGCGATGGGGTGAAAACGGTGGTCGAACCCGCTGACCAGTTCGGAGAAATAGGCTTCGGGCTGGTTCAGGTCTTTGACGAATAGCGCGTTCCCGGCGCTGGTCTGCCTGGCGAGCAGGGTCAGCAAGCCGGCTTTTTCCATGACGACGGGCTGATAGTAAACAAAAGCAGCGCCCCGGTTGGCGAATACCAACTGATCATCGGACTGGGCATCGCCGATCCGGTGGTAATAAACTTCGTGGGTGGGACGGGGAGCGATGCTCTCCCGGCCGGGCGGCGGCTCGGGGCTGCGGCCGTAGAAAAAGCCGTTGCCCCACCAGGCGAGGGCCGGGCCCTGCAGCCATTGCAGTTGGTTGTCGAAGAGCGCGCCGGAAGCGGCGTCCAGCGTGCGGACGGCCCGCCAGGAGGAGTTATTTTCCGCCAGTTGTACCGCGAGTAGCCGGCCGTCTGTGGAGGGATGGTAGGCGGCCGGCCGCGTTCCCGGCGACAGCTGCCGGTTGGGATCGAAAACTTCCTGAAGTCGCGTATCATAGGGGTCTTCCATGCGGTAAAACCGGGCGTAGTCGCTATTGCCGTCGCGCTTTTGTACGAAAAAAAAGTCGCCCCGCGCCAGCGGCGCCGAATAGCTTTCGTGTCGGTAGCTTTCCCGGACTTGTTCGTATACCTTTTTACGGATTCGCAAGGCCCGGAAATACTGCCTGGTCAGTTCTTCCTGGGCGGCCAGCCATGTCCGGCCGGCTTCGGCCTCCGCTCGTTCCAGCCACTGGTAGGGGTCGCTTACCGGCAGGCCGTGATAATCTTGTTTTGCGGTAGTATCGCGAAAAGCAGGCGGGTAGGTGAGGTTATTGGTCGCAAAAGCCCCGCGCGTCCCATCATTGCGGCAGGCCGTGGCGGCAAACAGGAAAACCAGACCGATCAAAAGGAATCGCCGGTTCATAAGGGTAGGTATTTGCCGGATCGCTTCCGTCCGGGCGCTTTACAAGCAAAGAAGAATTGTCTAAATTTGTACATTGAAAAAATTGTAATCCCGGCCAGCCCTCCGACCGGGCCGTTTATTCCCTCTTAGAAACATGACAACAAAATGCAATTTAGAAAAATTTTATTTCACCTGGCGTTCTCTTCTCTTGCGCTTTCCGCTGGTTATCCTGCCCTGGCGCAGGAAATACGAACCAATGAAAAAAAGGAAAAGATCATCGTCTATCCGGACGGAAGCTGGCAGTATTTTTCCAACTTTCTGGTCGGCGGGGACGAGATCTACACTCCTTCCGATTCGGAGGATGCGGAAAACCTTTATCCCGTTTTCGAAGGGGAGGTGGAATCGATGGAACACCCCGCTTACAGTTTAACGGAAGAACACGCCCGTAAAATTGCCACCCGGCAGGCCCAACTGGCGCGGGAGGCCGTTTTTATTGCAGAAAAAAGAGCCAAGGAGGCGACGCGGCAGCGCACCCGCCTGGAAGAGGAGATGGAAAAAGTGAAAAAGCGGCTCAGCGAAGAGGATTCCGAGTACCGGGAGTTGCAGGCCCGCCTGAATCTCGCCCGCCGCACCGAGCAGGAGACGGAACAGGAGGCGCGCTTCGCTCAAAAAGAAGCCGAGCGCACCGAAGAGCTGATCCAAAAAGGTGATTTTCTGGAAGAGATCGTCGCCCAGCAGCAGTCTTCCGTCCGCGCCGGCGCGCGCACGACCGGCACCGACCGCCTCAACGACGATTTTTTCAACAGCATCGTGGGGCTGGACAATCCGGCGGCCAATTACCCGCACACCACCCCGGGCAACAACTGCCGGCTGGCTTACGAAGGCGTCGACGAGTACACCAAGCAGCGCCGGCGCGATGTTCAGAAACAGCTGCTCTTCACCCATACCGACGAACGCCTGCGCCCGTATCTGGAAGATAAGGAGTACATGACGTGCGAAGGCTTCATGTCGTCGCTCGCCGGCGGCTATCGCTTTTTTACCCTGCAGTTTACTTTTGCTTATCCCAATGCAAGGGAAGCTTACGGCTTTATCGAAAAAGGGAGCTACCTCATGGTGCGGCTGCTCAACGGCGACTTCGTAACTTTGCGCTCCGGGACGATGGACCGCGGGCGCTGGGATACGGAACGCGAACTGCTCACGTACTCGGTCCACTACCCGGTGGATCGCAGCCAGCTCAACATCCTGCGCCGCAGCGAGCTGGACAGCCTGCTGGTTTTCTGGAGCAGCGGCTACGAAGAATACGATGTCTATGAGGTCGGTTTTTTCATCAACCAACTGGCCTGTCTGGAAAATTGAAATATGAATCAACAAGAGCAAGAGTTACAGCAGGTTAAGATGCTTGGCCTCAAGCTTCCGACCGACCCCCGCTGGGTAAACCTGGCGGAAAAAGAGCTGGAGGAAATCCTGACCGACCACGCTTACTGCGAACAAAAAGCGGCTACCGCCTGCATCTCGCTGATCCAGCAGTTCCCGGAAAAAGAAGATATGGTGCGCGAACTGGCGCCCATCGTCACCGAAGAATGGGGGCACTTTCGCCTGGTGCTGGCGGAGCTGGAAAAACGCCAACTCAAACTGGGCCGCCAACGTAAAGACGAATACGTCAATGCTCTGCTGGCCTTCCAGAAAAAAGGCGGCTCCCGCGAGGAGCGGCTGCTGGAGAAGTTGCTGGTTTGCGCCTTGATCGAAGCCCGCAGCTGCGAGCGCTTCCGATTGCTTTCCCTGCACATCAGCGATACCGACTTACGCGGTTTTTATCACCGTTTCATGGTGGCGGAAGCCGGGCACTACCGCTTGTTTATCGACCTGGCCAAACGCTATAATGAAGCATCCGCCGTCAAAAAAAGATGGCAGGAATACCTGGCGTACGAAGCTGAGGTGATGGAAGGTTTGGCGCTGCGGGGGGATCGGATGCACTGATTGAATGGGTGTGGGTGTGGGTGTGAGTGTGAGTGTGGGTGTGGGTGTGGGTGTGGGTGTGGGTGTGGGTGTGGGGGGGAAGTTATTTCGTAGTATTTTTTCAGTTCTACAGTTCTACGAATCGGTCCGGATGTGTGCATTCAATGCTTTCAGCACCGACGGTTCCACCACGTGTTTTCCTTGAAAAGTAGTGATGTCGAAGTGCAGTTGTTGCGCAGCCATCAATTCCTTTTGTACGGCGATCCATTCCGGTTTGATGAATTGATCTTCGAGGCCGTAGAGGTAGTGCAGCTTCCGGCGGCCGAAATAATCGTTCAGGGGCCGGTAATCGAGGTCTTCCGGAATGGTGCCGGCCCAGCATATGAGGTGGTGAAAGGCGGGTTGCACCCGGGTGATCCAGCGCAGTTGGGTAGCTACGCCCTGGGAAAAGCCGAACAGGATGATCTGCACGTCGGGAGCCAGCTGGGGGATGTGTTTTTCGTAGAGCATCGACAAGTAACCGCAAAAGTCGGCGATCTCGTCCAGTCGATCTTCGCGCGTCATCCACGACGCCACCACATTGCCCGAAAATCCGCTCCAGTAGAAGCGCGAAAGCCCTTCCGGGGCGATGATGAAAGTATCCCTTGCTTCCAGCACCGAAAACTTCTGAATAAAGCGGCTGGCCAGCTGTCCGTAGCCGTGGCAGGCGATCCAACAGTAGCGAACCTGGGGCCCCGGCTCGCCCAGGGTGGCGTAGTGCGCGGTGCGAGGCACCTGAATGGCGTGCTTTTTCATGGTCGAAAGTTAACAGGAAATCCGAAAAAGGAAGGGCTGTACCATAAAATTTGCTTTCGCGAAGAAAAACCTTCGGAAAATTGCGAATTCTTTGGCGTCATCGAGGACATTTGTATCTTCAACCCCTGCTAAGCGCCTCTGTGTCTCAGATTAATCACCTTTAACCATCAATCGTATGAATCGTCAGGGATTTTTGATCATGATCAGCAGTATCGCCGCACTGGGCGGTTTCCTTTTCGGCTATGATACGGGCGTGATCAATGGGACGCAATTTTACTTCAGCAAGTATTTCGACCTGTCGGCGGCGCTCAAGGGCTGGGTGGTCGGCAGTGCTTTGCTGGGGTGTTTCGCAGGGGCGATTATCGCCGGGCCGGTGAGCCGCGCGTTCGGACGCAAAAGTTCGCTCATTCTGTCCGCCCTCCTGTTTACCGTATCGGCCTGGGGCTCGGGCCTGCCCGCTTTCCTGCCGGAATCCGTTTCCCTGCTGGTCGTCTTTCGCCTGATCGGCGGGCTGGGCATCGGCATCGCTTCTATGAACGCGCCGACCTACATCGCCGAGTTGTCGCCGCCCGGCGTGCGCGGTAAGATGGTGACCTTCTATCAGATGGCGATCGTCATCGGCTTTTTTATCGTCTTCCTGGTTACGTATTCCATCGGCAGCGGACAAGCGGCGGAGTACAACCTGAACCGGGGCTGGCGCCTGATGTTCTGGTCGGAACTCGTGCCCTGTATCCTGTTCTTTTTGCTTTTGTTCCTGGTGCCCAAAAGCCCGCGCTGGCTCATGCTGCAGGGCAGAGAGGACGAAGCCAGAGAGATCTTGCTGAAGATACACGGCGAAGAAATGGCGGCTTCGGAACTGGAAGAGATCCGCGAGTCGATCCATCAGGACAGCGGGGTCTCTATCGGCCAGATCTTCAAAAAAAGCATCCTTCCGATTATTCTGATCGGCACGGTATTTTCCGCCCTGCAGCAGTTTACCGGCATCAACGCGGTGCTGTACTACGGAGCGGATATTTTCGAAAAGGCGCTTGGCTTCGGACAGGAAGACGTGCTGGCTCAGCAGATCCTGCTGGCGGGCGTCAACGTAGCCTTCACTTTCCTGGCGATGTTCACCGTGGATAAATGGGGACGGAAACCCCTGGTGATGTGGGGCTCCCTGGGCATGCTCATCGGTTTCTTCTTACTGGGCTTCACGCTGATGACGAATCAGGTCGGACTGGTTTCCCTGATCGGCATCCTGTTTTTCGTGGGCTCTTTCGCCATGTCCATGGGGCCGATCGTTTGGGTGGTGCTCTCGGAGATGTTCCCCAATTCGATCCGCAGCATCGGCATGTCGATCGCCGTTGCCGCGCAGTGGGGGTCCAACTACATCGTCTCCCAGAGTTTCCCCATCGTTGCGGAAAGCAAAACCAACCTGGAAGGCATGTGGAGCGGTTCCCTGCCGTACTTCATTTTTATCTTCTTCATTCTGATCATCATCGTTTTCACCTGGCGGTTTATTCCGGAAACGAAAGGGCGATCGCTGGAGAAGATCGAGAAATTGTGGGAAGAAAGGTACGGCAAGCTTGGGGTGTGATCTTCCCGTTTTGGAACGGCCGGCCGGTCGCCCTGAACGAACATGCCGTCATTTCTGCGAGTTGTAAAAGCAACTACTGCTTTTCTGACTTAAAAGAAATGAACACATGGACCAGTTATTGGGGCAATTCCAACGCTCATTCGGCAATTTGCTGGAAAAACTGAAGGGGTGGATTGACGGCGCGATCACTTCCATGCCCAATATTATCCTGGCGGCGCTGGTAATGGTACTAGCTCTGGTGTTCTCCAGGCTCATCAGCAAGTACTTTTCCCGGGTGGCCCGGCGCATTACCCATCAGGAAACGATCATCCGGTTGTTGACGAACATCGCCACGGCCGCTTTCATGATGCTCATGCTGTTTTTGATACTGGGCATCCTCAACCTGGATACCGCACTGAAATCATTGCTTGCCGGCGCCGGGGTAGCCGGTTTGGCCATTGGTCTTGCCCTGCAGGAACCGCTGGTCAATCTGTTCTCCGGCATCCTGATGTCGACCCGCCAGTATTTCAATATCGGCGACCTGATCGAGACCAACGGGTTTATGGGCTACATCACCCAGGTCAACCTGCGGTCAACGGTTGTTCGCAACTTCCAGGGGCAGGAGGTCATCATTCCCAATAAGCTGATCTACCAATCGCCACTGATCAACTACACCATTTCCGGAGAACGCCGCATCGATCTGGCCTGCGGCATTTCCTACGCCGAAGACCTGGAGCAGGTAAGGGAAGTGGCCATCAGCTCGGTAGAGCAGTACGTTTCCTACGATAAAAACAAACCGGTGCAGCTCTTTTACCGGGAATTCGGCGACAGCTCCATCAATTTTACCATTCACGTTTGGATGGATCAGTGCCGGCAGCCGAGCTACCTGGCGGCGAGGAGCGAAGTGGTCATGGCGTTGAAAAAAGGCTTCAACGAGAACGGAATAACCATTCCTTTCCCCATCCGCACCCTCGATTTTGGTATCAAAGGCGGCGAAAAACTCAACCAGGTGTTTCCGATGGAGCGAATGATGCTCAGCAACGGCGATGACTGATTCCCTCATCGGCAAATAATCTTCTTTGGCAATGCCGCAGAACAATTGCATTTTGTCGGTCGTTCGGATATTTTGACAGGTATCTTTCCGAAACAACCGATAAAATGATCCAGCGCCTATTGAGTAACCGCATTCCCGGCAAGAAGGGTTTTGCCGGCGCCGGCGGGCAGACCGCGCGGTCGCTATGCGTGCTGGTGCTATCTCTTTCCTTCGGGGCGGCTGGGGTGGTTGCCCAGGATTTGCCGATCGGCAATTACCACGTCTACGAAGACGTTGCCAAGGGCCTGATCAAAGGACTGGTGGTCGATACGACGGGATACGTTTGGATCGCTACCGACGAGGGGGTGTTTCGGTACGACGGGGCTTCCTCCGCGTACTATAAAGATGAACTGAAAGGCGGCTTCGCCAAAGACTTGCTGCGCCTGCAAGGCGGGCGCCTGCTTTTGGCGCACGATAACGGTCTGACCGAGATCGATCCGCGAATAGACACGCCCGTTTTCCGGCCCCTCCTTTCCGATACCGCCGATCGTACGGACGATGCATTTTACTTCCCCAAAAGTCTGTTTCAGGATAAAAACGGCGACGTCTGGATCGGAGAAGATGACGGCATCAGCCGCTTTGCGGATGGCCGGATCTTCCGCTACGCCCTTCCTGACCTGGGAACGAACAACAATATTTTTCGCAATTTCTCTTTTCAGGAGGACCCGTACGGCGGATTGTGGGCCATTTCTTACGGCGGGGAGGTATTCTGCTTTTCCCGGGAGTCGGACCGTTTTTTTCGCGCCTCATTGCCTGCGCCGTTGCGGGAAGTCAGTTGTCTGCTGCGGGCCCCCGACGGTCGTTTGCTGGTCGGCGCCGGGGTCGGAGCGTATGCACTGACGGTCGGGCCCGGCTACGAGCTGGTCGATTGGCGGCCATTACCGGGGCCGGAGCGGATCTCCTGCGGCCAGTTGATCGAAAACCAGTTATACTGGGGCACCTGGGATCGCGGCCTGTACCGGGTGACGCCCGCCGGGCAGGTGCAGCGGCTGGGCGCGCGCGCTTTCGAGATGATCGTCGACCTGCACTTCGATTCGCGCAGCGGCTTGTGGGTGGTGGGCGAAGAAGCCGTCGCCACGCTGACGCCCGGTTTCTTTCAGGAATTGAAGCTGACGACCAGCGGCCTGCCGATCTCTTCGCTGGCTCTCTTGCCCGACAGCTCCCTGCTGATCGCCTCCGGCGCTACGCTGGATCAGGTATACAAAGATAAAGGCGGCTGGCGCGTTCAACCTTTACCGGTCGAGCCGGCAGACCAGACCAAGACGGCCCTGCTGGGTGTAGCGGACGGGATATGGATGGGGATGATCGGCGGAGAGATCTGGTTTTATGACTACCGTACGAAAGAAGCGACGCCTCTGCCGGGCATTGTGGCCAATAATAAGGTGACGCAACTGAAACAAGACCGGCGCGGGAACGTCTGGGCGGCCGGCAACGAACGCCAGGGGCTGCTGCGGATCGCAGCGGACCGCACGCTTCGCTTTTACGATGCGGGCGCCCAACCGCTAATCCGGGCCATCTACGAAAGCGCCTCCGGAAGGTTGCTGTTCGGCGGCGCCGATCCCGATCGCTTTCTCTTTTTCTACTATCCGCTGCTGGACAGTCTGGTGGACATCAGTCGGCCGTTGCCTTTCCCGGTTAAGCAAAATTTTGCCGTGCACCAGTTGCTGGACGGCGAGGACGGACAATTGTGGCTGGCTACCTCGCACGGTTTGTTGCAGTATCGTTATTCGCCATCCTGGCGCGAAGCGGGCATCACCCGGCTCCATTTGCAGGAAATACCGGAAGACGAGCCCATCCTGGCGATGGAGCGTACTCCCGACGGCGCCTTGTGGTTGTCGACGAATGAGGGGCTCATCCGGTACCACGAAAAAGAGGTATTGCTTTACGACCGGTATAGCGGGCTGCCGGGCAATACTTTGACCCAGCGCGGGCTGGTGGTCGATTACGAAGGGAACGTCTGGGTGGCGGCCTCGCGGGGAGCGGCAGTACTGCGCTCCCGGATCTCGGGTTTCTCTTCCCGCACGCCCCGTCCGGTGATCACCCGGGTGCGAATCAATGCGCTGGAACGTCATTTTCGCGGAAAATCGAAGCTGGCGGCGCCGGCCGGGGGAAATCTGGAGTTCAGTTATTTTTCTCCGGCTTTTCCGCCCATGGGGATGGTTTATCAGACCCGGCTGAAAGGAGCGCGGACGACCCGCTGGTCCGACGGAACGACCGATCGATCGGTGCTGCTGCACGGCGTCGATCCCGGCAACTACCATTTTGAGGTCCGGGCCCGCCGCGCGGGCGGGTTTGAATGGAGCGAACCAGCTGCCTTACCCTTCCGGGTGCTGCGTCCCTGGTACCTGTCGTGGTGGGGTATTGCGCTGCTGGCGGTGGCGCTTTTCGCCGTGATCGTCCTCGTTGCGCGGCTCTATAATCTGCAATTGTTGCGGCAGAAGAAGCTGCTTTCCCGCCTGGTGAAAGAACGAACCCAGGACATCATGCGGCAAAACCAAAAGATTATGGATCAGCAGGAACGGTACCGGGCTCTGCAGGAAAAGCAGCTCCAGGAAAAAATCGAAAGCCGAAACAAAGAACTCACCACTTATACGCTCCACCTCATCCAGAAAAACCGCGCCCTGCAAATGTTGCAGACTGGCCTGTATCATTTTCTGCGGCATACCGGCGGCAAAAACCGCAAAGAAATCAACCAATTGCTTTCGCTTATCGACTTCAGCTTCCGCAACGACGAAGAGTGGGAGCGGTTTAAGCTTTATTTCGAAAGCGTCCACCCGGGCTTTTTTGAAAAGCTGATAGCCGGGCATCCGCACCTTACGGCCCAGGAGTTGCGTTTGTGCACCCTCATCCGGCTCAACCTGTCCAGCGCCGAGATCGCCAGCATCCTGGGCATCTCTCCCGAAAGCGTCAAAACCTCGCGTTTCCGCCTGCGCAAGAAACTGGAAATCGACTCCGCTTCGGAGATGGTCGAGTATTTGCTGACGCTTTGAAACGAAGGTAACCCGGATTTCGGAATCGATATCTTTTTGAGTATCGCCGCCGGCGAAATAAATGTAATGAGGTATCGATCTGGTTTTCAGAATTTTGTTCGCTTTTGTTGACTTTTTTCAACCCCGTTGTCATTGGTGGAATTGGCGGGTTTTAGTAGCTTCCTCTTCGGCAAGAAAACCGACAAACGTCATTTTACACCATTAGTTAAACAAACAGAAAGCATATGAGACAAAAGATGCGACAACTGGGGTTGCTCCTGGCCGCGGTGCTATTGGGCGCCTCCTTGTCGGCCCAACGCAACCTGTCGGGCACCGTTACCGACGCGCAGACCGGTGAGCCGCTCATCGGCGCCAACATTCTGGTGAAGGGAACGAGCACCGGCACGGTTACCGATTTTGACGGCACCTACACCCTGCGGGCGCCGGAAGGAGCTGAGCAACTGGTTTTTTCTTATACGGGTTACGCTTCGCAGACCATTGATATTGGTTCTTCCGACGTGATCGACGTCGCCATGGCGGCGGGGGAAGTGCTGGAAGAGGTCGTCGTGATCGGCTACGGCACCGTCCGCAAAGAAGACGCTACCGGCTCGGTGGAGACGGTGACCACCGAATCCTTTAACCGCGGGGCCCTGACCTCGCCGCAGGAACTGCTGGCCGGTAAGGTGGCCGGGGTGTCCATCACGCCGGAAGGAACACCCGGCGGCGGCGCCACCATCCGCATCCGGGGCGGCTCTTCCCTGAGCGCCTCCAACGATCCGCTGATCGTCATCGACGGCGTGCCCGTCTCCAATGACAATACGGCGGGGCAGCGCAACGTACTGAGCCTGATCAACCCGAACGACATCGAGACCTTCACGGTGCTGAAAGACGCCTCCGCCACTGCTATCTACGGATCGCGGGCGTCCAACGGCGTGATCATCATCACCACCAAGAAAGGCAAGGTGGGCCGCAAGATCTCGGTAGGTTATAACGGCAGCGTGGCCTTCAGCAATCCGGCCAGCACCGTCGACGTACTTGAAGCCGACGATTTCCGGGGGCTGATCGAGGAGCGGTTCGCCGAAGACCACCCGGCCCGCTCGCTGCTCGGCAGCGAAAATACCGACTGGCAGGAGGAGATCTATCAGACGGGCGTCATGCACGACCACAACCTCAACTTTGCCGGCGGCGTGGCCGGGATACCCTACCGCGTCACTCTAGGCTATACCGACCAGGACGGTATCCTGAAGACGGACGAGTTCAACCGCCTGACTTACGGCGTCAACCTGTCGCCGGGCTTTTTTGATAACCGGCTGCAGATCCAGGCCGGCTTAAAGGGCATGCGCAATACCAACCACTTCGCCGACCGCGGCGCCATCGGTTCGGCGATCGGGTTTGACCCCACCCAGCCGGTGCGCGATCCGGAAAGCCCTTACGGCGGGTTCTTCACCTGGACGCAGCCCAACGGCAATCCGATTACCATCGCGCCGGCCAACCCGCTCGCTATGCTTGAAATGCGCGACGACGAATCCACCGTCAACCGCTACATCGCCAATTTTACCGCCGACTATCGCTTCGCTTTTCTGCCCGAACTGCGGGCCAACCTCAACCTGGCGTACGATGAGGCCGTCGGCGAAGGGACGGTGGTAGTGCCGGATAACGCTTCCTTCGCCTTCAACGACGCCGGCAACGGCGGCGTGAATAACGAATACGAACAGACCGACCGCAACGAGCTGCTGGAATTCTATCTGAACTACGTCAAAGATTTCGGCAACACTCAGCTCGATATCATGGGCGGTTACTCCTGGCAGCGTTTTTACCGGAAAAACTTTGACCGCCGGGACGATGAGAACGGCATCCGGGAAAATACCAACGAAGAAGAATACTACCTCATCTCCCTGTTCGGCCGGGTCAATTATTCGTTGTTCGATCGTGTCCTGCTGACATTTACGCTGCGCCAGGACGGGTCGTCCCGCTTTGCCGAGGGCAATCGCTACGGGTTGTTCCCCGCCGCCGCCGCCGCCTGGAAGATCATCGGTCCGAACAATCCGGTCGGCAAGATGAACAGCCTGAAGCTGCGCCTCGGCTACGGCGTCACCGGCCAGCAGGCCGTGGGCGGCTTCTATCCTTCGCAGGCCACCTATCTGGCTTCGCTGGGAACGGCGCAGTACCAGCTGGGCAATCAGTTCCTGACCACCCTGCGCCCCGAGGGATACAACGCAGACCTGAAGTGGGAAGAAACGACCACCTATAATATCGCGGTGGATTACGGTTTCTTCGACGATCGCCTCAACGGCTCGGTAGAGGTCTACCAGCGCAATACCGAAGACCTGCTCAACTTCATTCCGGTGCCGGCCGGCACCAACCTGTCGAACTTCGTCGACGCCAACGTAGGCGACCTGGAGAACCGCGGCTTCGAGATCTCGGTCAACGCCGTCCCCTACAAGCGGGCGGAAGCCGAGTGGTCGTTCGGGCTCAACTTCACGCGCAACGTCAACGAGATCACCCGGCTGACGGCCACCGAAGACCCGGAATACCAGGGCGTGGCCACCGGCGGCATCTCCGGCGGCGTGGGCAACAATATTCAGATCCATAGCGTGGGGCATCCGGCTAATTCCTTCTACGTCTTCGAACAGGTATACGACGAAAGCGGCATGCCGATCGAGGACCTCTACGTAGACCGCAACCAGGACGGCATCGTCAACGCCGATGACCTTTACCGCTTTGAGAACCCGGCGCCGGACGCCTTCCTCGGCTTTACTTCCAACTTCTACTACGGCGATTTCGATTTTTCGTTCGCCGGCCGCGCCAACTTAGGCAACCACGTCTACAACAACAACCTGTCGGTCCTGGCGGAGTACAGCCGTTTGTACAATTCCACGAACTACCTGTCGAACGTCCACAGCGATATCCGCGCCATTGATTTCGGCAACCCCCGTTTCTTCAGCGATTTCTTCGTCCAGGACGCTTCCTTCCTGCGCCTGGATCACGTCACCGTGGGTTACCGGTTCAATGATTTTCTGGGCCCCGACAGCGGCAGCAGCATCCGGGTGTATGGCACCGTACAGAACCCATTCGTGATCACCGACTACGAGGGGCTCGATCCCGAAGTTTTCGGCGGTATCGACAACAACATTTATCCGCGTTCCCGGACGATCCTCTTCGGCCTGAACGTCAATTTGTAAAACGCGTAAAACAACCATAATATGAAAAGCTCTTCTTTCATTAAAACGGCGCTGATCCTGTTCGCCCTGGCCTGGGGTACGACGGCGTGTTTCGATGATCTGGATACGACGCCCCTGGACGAAGATATCCGCACCGCCGATGTGGTGTACGATGAACCGGGGGCCTACAAACAGGTTTTAGCTAAGCTCTATGCTTCGCTGGCGGTCACCGGCCAGGAAGGGCCGGCCGGACTGCCTGATATCAGCGGCATCGATGAAGGCTTCAGTTCTTATCTGCGCATGTACTGGTACGCCCAGGAACTGACCACCGACGAGGCGGTCATCGCCTGGAATGATGCGACCATTCAGGATTTTCACGCCCAAGACTGGGATGCGCAGGATCCCTTTATCGCCGCGCTTTATTACCGCATCTTCTATACCGTTTCGGTCTGTAATGAATTCATCCGCGAGACAACCGACGCGAAGCTGGATGGCCGCGGCGAACCGGCCGACGTGCGGGAACAGGTCGCCGTATACCGGGCGGAAGCCCGTTTTCTGCGCGCGCTGGCCTATTACCACGCCCTGGACCTTTTCCGTACCGTACCCTTCGTGACGGAGGCGGATGAGGTGGGGTCATTCTTCCCTGAGCAGATCTCTTCGCAAGACCTGTTCCTGTACATCGAGGAAGAACTGCAGGCCATCGAGAACGAACTGCTCGCGCCGAAGACCAACGAGTACGCCCGCGTCGATCAGGCCGCTGCCTGGATGCTGTTGGCGAAGCTCTACCTCAACGCCGACGTATACATCGGTCAGGATCGCTACAGCGACTGCGCCGACTACAGCAAGCGCATCATCGACGGCGGTTATTCCCTCGAACCGGTGTACGAACACAACTTCCTGGCGGACAATCAGACTTCCAATGAGATCATCTTCCCGGTCGCTTTCGACGGCAACCGCACGCAGACCTTCGGCGGCATGACCTTCGTGATCAATGCTTCCATCGGCGGCGATATGGACCCCGCGGCTTCCGGCGTGGAAGGCGGCTGGGGCGGCCTGCGCACCACCAGCGCATTTGTCGCCAAGTTTCCCGAAGTCGGCGGTACGGTAGTAGAACCCGTTTTCGGCAGCGGCGATTATCCGCTGATCAACGTCCCGGGCCAATACCAGGGCTGGGATCCGGAAAATGACGAAACTGCCGTGGCCTCCATCAATGACGACGGCATCTACGAAGGTTACGTTTTCCTCATCGCCGAAGAAGGCTTTAAATTCGCCGATGGCGGATGGGAAACCAACTGGGGCGACAGCGACCTCGACGGGGTGCTCGAACCGGCCGGCGGCGATATTTTTGTAGCCGAAGACGGGTTGTACCGCATTGAACTGAATCTGAACGACCTGACCTACACCCTCACGAAAATGTCCTGGGGTATCATCGGCGACGCTGTCAACGGCTGGGACGAAGACGTGGATATGACCTATGACGCAGACCTGGGCGCAATGGTCATCACCACCAACCTGACGGCCGGCCCCATGAAGTTCCGGGCCAATGACGCCTGGGACATCAATCTGGGCGATACCGGCGCCGACGCGCTGCTGGAATACGAGGGCGAAAACATTCAGATTCCGGGGGCCGGCCTCTTCGAGATCCGGTTGTACCTCACGCGTCCGGACTACACCTATTCCATCATTTCCAAAGTAGACGACCAGCGCAAGTTCTTCTTTACGGACGGGCAGACGCTGGAGATCGAAGACCTCAGCAACTTTAACGACGGCTACGCCATCACCAAGTTCAAAAACGTAACCCGCGACGGGCTGCCCGGCGTGAACGGCAACTTCCCGGATACCGACTATCCGTTGTTCCGCCTCAGCGATGCGTACCTGATGTACGCCGAAGCCGTACTGCGCGGCGGCAACGGCAGCCTCTCCGAGGCGCTCGGCTACGTCAACGACCTGCGCAGCCGCGCCGGGGCGGGAGCTATTGCCGAGAACGAACTGACGCTGGACTTCCTGCTCGACGAGCGCGCCCGGGAACTGTACTGGGAAGGTCACCGGCGCACCGACCTGGTGCGCTTCGGCCAGTTTACCGACGGTGACTACCTGTGGCCCTGGAAAGGCGGTGAGCCGGAGGGCGTCACCGTGCCCAGCTATCGGGATATTTTCCCCATCCCGGCAGCAGACCTCGGCGCCAACCCGAACCTGACACAGAACGAAGGTTATTAATTTCATCCATCACGAAAGGGCGCCGAAAGGGCGATACCCGATCGGCGGCCTTTCCAAGCATAAAAACAAAATTGCAATGATCAAAAGATATTGGATATTCATGCTCGTGGCGGGGCTTTTGCTGAGCGGCTGCGCCGACGACGACCTCGGCCCGGTGCTGCAGACAGGAGAAGCTTCTGCGCTTACCGGCCCCGATGACGGCTCTTCTTATGTGCTTACCGAAGCGACGGCCGGAGACCTGTTCCCTGCTTTCGAATGGACGGCGACCGATTTCGGCTTCGACGCCGCCGTGGAGTATACCCTGGAAATGGATGTAGCCGGCAACGATTTCGCCGACCCCGTTACGCTGGGAGTGGTCAATGCCCTGACTTTTCAGACGACGAACGGCGATATTAACGAAAAGCTGTTCGTCACCAAAGCGCTGCCGCCCGGGCAACCTTCCGATCTGGCCTTTCGCGTCAAAGCGGAGGTCAGCGACGATGTAGAGCCGGTTTATTCATCGGTGATTACGCTGACCATCACGCCCTACGAGATCATCATCGTGTATCCGCAGCTGCAGGTGCCGGGCAGTTACCAGGGATGGGATCCCGCCAATGAAACGACGGTGATTTACTCCATCCGAAGCGACGGCAACTACGACGGATATATCTTTTTTGATAGCGACAATACGGAATATAAATTCACGCAGGGCGTCAGCTGGGACGTCAACTGGGGCGATACGGGCGCCGACGGGACGCTGAACGCCGGGGGCGACAACATCCTGGCCGAGACGGCCGGCGTTTACCGGCTCAACGTAAACCTCAACGCCCTGACCTATACCAGCCTGAGCACGGAATGGGGCCTGATCGGCGACGCCACCGGCAGCTGGGACGAAGACAAGGACATGATCTACGATCCGGGAACCGGCGTATGGTCCATCACGCTCGACCTGGTAGCCGGAGAAATGAAATTCCGGGCCAACGACGACTGGGCCGTCAACCTGGGCGATACCGACGCCAACCTGTCGCTGGAGTACGACGGCGATAATATCGCCGTGGCGGAGCCCGGCAGCTATACCGTAGAATTGTTGCTCCACCAGCCGGTGTACAGTTATACCGTGACCAAAAACTGATGCCGCAACATCGGGTGACCGGTGTTTTTTGGAGGGAACGGTAATTTTTCGTAACTATTCCCTTCCAAAAAGCGCAGAACAGGCGGGACTGCCATCGTCAGGTGCAGTCCCGCTGTCTATCCACAACCACAAACATTTTAACATGAAAGCCAAGGTGTTTTTTCTGTTTTACGCATTGTTTCTGATCGGCCTGACCACCGGTTACGCTCAAGCTCCGGAGCCGCGCGTGGAGCGGGTGGAGCCCCCGTTCTGGTGGGTGGGCATGCAGGACCCGCAGCTCCAGCTGATGGTCTACGGAGAAAATATCGGGCATACCCGTCCCGCGATCGACCATCCCGGCCTGCGCCTGGAACAAGTCATTCAGGTAGAGAGTCCCAACTATCTGTTCCTGAACCTATTGATCGAGGAGGACGCCGCGCCCGGCGCCTTCGAGATCCGGTTCATGGCGGGAACGGAGGTAGCACTTACCCAATCTTATGAGTTGCGCGCCCGCCAACCCGGTTCGGCTCAGCGGAAAGGATTTGATCAGTCGGACGTTCTGTACCTGATCACGCCCGACCGCTTCGTCAACGCCGTTCCCGATAATGATGAGATGGCCGGATTGGCGGAGGGCGTAGACCGCAGGAATCCCGGCGGCCGGCACGGCGGGGATATCGAAGGCATCATCAGCAGCCTGGATTACCTGAAAGATATGGGCTTTACCGCCATCTGGATCAACCCGGTGCTGGAAAATGACCAGCCCACCTATTCGTACCACGGCTACTCGACCACCGACTTCTACCGGGTTGATCCGCGCTACGGGACCAACGAGGATTACCTGCGCCTCAGCAAGGTGGCGGAAGAAAAAGGCATCAAGCTGATCATGGATATGATCCTGAACCACTGCGGCTCGGAACACTGGTGGATGGACGACCTGCCTACTGCCGACTGGATCAACTTTTCCGGCGAGTTCGTGCCCACTAACCACCGCCGCACTGTTATCCAGGACCCGCACGCTTCCGAGTGGGATACCCGCCATTTTTCCGACGGCTGGTTCGTCGAGACGATGCCCGATCTCAACCAGCGCAACCCGCTGCTGGCTACCTACCTCACCCAGAACAGCGTCTGGTGGGTGGAATACGCCGGGCTGGAGGGCATCCGTATGGATACGTACCCGTATCCCGACAAGACGTATATGAGCGACTGGACTTGCCGGATGATGGAAGAATATCCCAATCTGAACATCGTAGGGGAGGAGTGGACCAACAACCCGGCGCTGGTCTCCCACTGGCAGCGCGGCAAGTTGAATCCGAACGGCTACGTCTCCTGCCTGCCCAGCCTCATGGATTTTCCCATCCAGGAAACCATGCGGGTGGCGCTCAATGAAGAAGAGGAAGCCGCCGCCGGCAAAGGCTGGGTCAAACTCTACCGCATGCTGGCCAACGATTTTCTCTATCCGGACCCGGACAACCTGGTGGTCTTTCCGGACAACCACGATATGAGCCGCTTTTTCACGCAGGTCAATGAAGACCTGGGCCTTTTCAAGCTCGGCCTGGCCTACACGCTCACCATCCGCGGCATCCCGCAGATCTATTACGGCACGGAGGTGCTGATGAAAAATCCGGGCACCACCGCCCACGGGATCATCCGCTCCGACTTTCCGGGCGGCTGGGCCGGCGACGCCGCCAACGCTTTCACCGGCGAGGGCCTCACCGCCGAGCAGCGCGACGCCCAGGCTTTCGTGAAAAAACTCCTCACCTGGCGGCAATCGGCCGAGGTGATCCACCACGGGAAAACGACTCATTTCGCGCCGGTGGACGGGGTATACGTCGTTTTTCGCCACTACGGAGACGACAAAGTAATGGTGCTGCTGAACAAAGCCGCCTCCGAAACGAAGCTGTCGCTGTATCGGTACGCCGAACTGCTGAACAACGTGCGTAAAGGGCGCGACGTCATTTCAGGAAAAACAGTAACGCTGGACCAAACCCTGACCGTTCCCGCCCGCTCTCCGATGATCCTGGAGCTGGAATGAGGGAAAGGAATGGTTGAACCGTAGAAGTTAGAGCGGGATTTCGAACATGGCCGGAATGCTTGGAGTTATTTAGGTGTAACAAAGCCTGATTTTTACATTTAAATACCCATCTTTTATGGCTTTCAAGCTACCTGATCTTCCTTACCCTTACGATGCATTCGAACCCCACATCGATGCGGAAACCATGGAGATCCACCATCAGAAGCACCACGCCGGCTATACCCGCAAGCTGAACAACGCCATTGCGGATACAGAACTGGAAAACGAGAGCATCGAGCAGATCCTGCGCGGCGTCTCCAAGCATTCCACTGCTGTGCGCAATAACGGCGGCGGTTATTTTAACCACAGTCTCTTCTGGCGCATCATGATCCCGGGCGGAAAGCAACTGGCCGGAGAAACTTCCCGCCTGCGCGAAGGCCTGGAGCGCGCCTTCGGCGGTTTCGATAAGTTCAAAGACGAATTTAAGTCAGCCGCCACCGGCCAGTTCGGTTCGGGCTGGGCCTGGCTCTGCGTCGACGATCCCATCGGAGAGCTGTACATCTGCTCGACACCCAACCAGGATAATCCGTTGATGGATATCAACGACTATAGTGGGGCGCCCATCCTCGGGCTGGACGTCTGGGAACACGCCTATTACCTCAAATATCAGAACCGGCGCGCCGACTATGTAGACGCCTTCTTCAATCTGATCAACTGGCCGGAGGTCGAACGCCGCTACCTCGGCGCCCGCACGGAAACGGCGCTGGTATGATCTCCGATCTGTACACAAAAAATATTTCGATGAAGTTATATGCCGCTCTTTTTGTCTTTTTAACCGCTGCTGTTGCGGCCATCGGACAACCCGAAAGTGAAAGCCCTTACAGCGATCAGACCTTCGACCCGCCGACGCCCGCCCCCTGGTACGAATCGCCCCTGGTGTGGCTGGCGCTCCTCTTTCTGGTGGGGTTGATCGTGTTTATGGTGCAGCGTCGCAGGCGGCGGTAGAAGAGACACCCCTGGCGCCCAAAGCTATTTTGTGAGGGTTGCTTCGAGCGAAGCAGCTTCATCAATATACCGGGGACATTTCGTGGTCGTTTTGTGAAAATTCGCTAACTTTCAACAGGCGAAAGCGCCGTTCTTTTTTCACATCTCAACCTTTCCCTATGAGTCCTCATCGCTTCAAAACCATGGGAGAACAGGCCGGCCGCCGATCCTGGGCCGAGCCCTGGCGCATCAAAATGGTAGAACCCATCCACATGACGACGCGGGCAGAGCGGGAACGGGCCTTGGAAGAGGCCGGATACAACACCTTCTTGCTGAAATCCGAAGAAGTGTACATCGACCTGCTTACCGATAGCGGCACCAGCGCCATGAGCGACCGCCAGTGGGCGGGCATGATGCTGGGCGATGAAGCCTACGCCGGCAGCGTCAACTTCTACCACTTACAGGAAGCCGTCTGGGAATACTACGGCTACCGCCACCTCGTACCTACTCACCAGGGGCGGGGCGCCGAGCACCTCATCAGCCAGGCTGTCATCAAGAAAGGGCAGTACGTGCCAGGCAATATGTATTTCACCACCACGCGCGTACACCAGGAACTGGCCGGCGGCGTCTTCGTCGACGTGATCATCGACGAGGCGCACGATCCCAAAGACCTGCATCCCTTCAAAGGCAATATCGATCTAAACAAGCTGGAAGACCTGATCAAGGAAAAAGGGCCCGAGCAGATCGCCTACGTCAGCCTGGCCGGCACGGTGAATATGGCGGGCGGGCAGCCGGTGAGTATGGCCAACGTCAGGGCCGTGCGCGCACTCTGCGACCGGTATGGCGTCAGATTGTTCCTCGACGCCACCCGCATGGTGGAAAACGCCTATTTTATCAAAACCAGCGAGGAAGGGTATGCCGACAAATCCATCGCTGCGATCCTCAGAGAATTTTGCAGCTATACCGATGGCGCCTGGATGAGCGGAAAAAAAGACCATCTCGTCAACATCGGCGGCTGGCTGGCCGTCAACGATGCGGAGCTGTTCGACGAGCTGCGCAACATGGTGGTCGTGTACGAAGGCCTGCACACCTACGGCGGCATGGCCGGTCGCGACATGGAAGCCATGGCCATCGGCATCCGCGAATCGGTGCAGGAAGATTACATCCGCGCCCGGGTCGGGCAGCTGTTGTACCTCGGCCAGCTGCTGATCGACTGGGAAATACCCATTGTGCGGCCGGTAGGCGGCCACGCTATTTTCCTCGACGCCAAAAGCTTTTATCCGCACCTGCCCCAGGATCAGTTTCCCGCCCAGATGCTGGCCGCCCAGCTGTACCTCGACTCGGGCATCCGCAGCATGGAGCGCGGCATCGTCAGCGCCGGCCGTGACCTCCGGACGGGTGATCACCGCTATCCCCGGCTGGAGCTGACCCGGCTGGCCGTTCCCCGGCGGGTATACACCGAAGCGCATATGGACGTCGTAGCCGAATCGGTGCGTGCGGTGTACGAAGAACGGGCGTCGGTCGGCGGGCTGAAGATGGTGTACGAGCCGAAGCGGCTGCGGTTTTTTCAGGCGCGCTTTGCACCCTTGTAGCAGCTCATAAGTAAAGGGAGATCAGCCGTTCGAACTTCTCCTGTTTTCCGCTGATCTGTTCCGGCTCGCCCTCCCTGCGGGCGTAGTCTGCCAGGTCTTCCAGGGTAGCGTTGCCCTGTTCGAAAGCCGCGCCGGCGCCGGTATCGAAAGAAGCGTACCTGGCTTTGCGCCACTGTCGGTAGTCGCTGTTTTCCAGGATCTCTGCGGCGCAGAGCAAAGCGCGGGCGAAGGCGTCCATGCCGCTGATATGGGCGATAGCGAGGTCTTCCAGGTCGGTCGAGTTGCGGCGCAGTTTCGCGTCGAAGTTGACGCCGCCGCGGCCGAGTCCGCCGGCTTCCAGGATGACCAGCATGGCCTGGGTGAGTTCGTAGAGGTCGATCGGGAACTGGTCGGTATCCCATCCGTTCTGGTAGTCGCCGCGGTTGGCGTCGATGCTGCCCAGCATGTCGGCGTCGGCGGCCACCTGTAGTTCGTGTTCGAAAGTATGGGCCGCCAGGGTAGCGTGGTTGACCTCGATGTTGAGCTTGAAGTCGTCCAGCAGGTCGTACTCCCGCAGGAAGTTGAGGCAGGTGGCGGCGTCGAAGTCGTATTGGTGCTTGGTGGGCTCCATCGGTTTAGGCTCGATGAGGAACGTACCCGTAAACCCGTTTTTCCGGCCGTAGTCGCGCGCCAGGTGCAAGAAGGCGGCCAGGTGGTCGCGTTCTCGTTTCATATCGGTATTCAGCAAAGACATATACCCTTCGCGGCCGCCCCAGAAGACGTAGTTTTCGCCCCCCAGCTTGATGGTGGCGTCGATAGCGTTTTTGACCTGTGCGGCGGCATGGGCCACCACCTGGAAGTCGGGATTGGTGGCTGCGCCGTTCATGTAGCGCGGGTGCGAAAAGAGGTTGGCCGTTCCCCAGAGCAGTCGGATACCGGTCTGCTCCTGTTTTTCCAGCGCGTAATTCGTGATCAGTTCCATGCGCTTCCGCGTCTCGTCGATGCTGTCGCCCTCATCGACGAGGTCAACATCGTGGAAGCAGTAGAACGGGATGCCCATCTTTCCGATAAATTCGAAGGCTGCGTCCATCTTATCGCGGGCGCGCTGCAGCGGATCGGCGGCCGCGTTCCAGGGCAGGGGCCGCGGCCCGGGCCCGAAGGGGTCGCCGCCGGCATTGGTAAAAGCGTGCCAGTAGGCGACTGCGAAGCGCAGGTGTTCTTTCATGGTTTTACCCATAACGATCTGCTGGGCGTCGTAGTAGGAAAAACCCATGATGGCTTTGGAAGAAGGGCCGAGGTACTTGATCTTGTCGAGGTGCGGGAAGTAGGGTTGGGTCATTGGCTCGTCATTTCGTTTTAGTGCGTTTTCCGGAAGCGGGGGATAAGGAGCGTTTACACAGCCTGCCAGTGCGGAAAACATAATGCAATAAAAGATAATATGATTTGACCAAGCTACGGAAATATTGGGAAAGTCCGAAAAGAAGGGCACATCCTCCCATGGCAATTGAGAGGTAGCATCTGTTAAATGCGATTGCCCTGGTCCGTCTTCCTAGAGTCGGCCGGGCCCTTTTTTGGCGGCGTTCAGTAATTTTGGCGCACAAAAAAAGCCTGTCGAAACCGACAGGCTTAGTCTAAAAAGTGCCGAAGAAGGGACTCGAACCCTTACGCCCGAAGGCACACGCACCTGAAACGTGCGCGTCTACCAATTCCGCCACTTCGGCTGTAAAAGAGTTTGAGTGTTGGTTTGGGTGTGGGTGTGCCACGGGGATTATCCAACGCTCAATCAAGTTATGTAGAGCTGGAAGTTATTTCTTCCCGATGGAAGGTTTTCCAGCACGTCTAGCAATTTTTATCCGCCCGGATGTACTCCAACACCGCATACTCAAAAAGCGACCGCAAATATAAGCGGTTTATCCATTTCTGCAAGCCCTGAACCCCGCTTTTTTTGTCACACCCACACTCACACCCACACCCATTTAGTACCGATGGTGGGACTCGAACCCACACGACCTTGCGGTCACTGGATTTTGAATCCAGCGCGTCTACCGGTTCCGCCACATCGGCTTTAAAGGGGTTTGAGTGTGGGTGTGCCACGGGGTTTATCCGACACTCAAGTGTATGATTTAGAGCTGGATGATTTTACTTCCCGTTGGAAGTTTTTTTCCAGCGTGTGGGATTAATAAAAGGATTATAGTGCGGGAGTGGTTACCCACTCGGGCGTATTTTAAAGTGAGGCGCTTCAATCTCCCGTTGGAGAAAAGGGCGTGATGGTGCGCAAAAATTTTGGTTGGCAAAGTTACCTAAAAATTCCAAATCCGGCAATGGCCCGGGAGTTGGAAGTTGAATAATCAATTGAACCAGTTGCGAACGATATCCAAGCCGTTGGCGTAGAGGACCAGGCCGATGACGATGATGAAGCCGACCATGGTGGCGATCTCCATAAACTTGTCGCTCGGTTTGCGGCCGGTGACCACTTCGTACAGCAGGAACATCACGTGGCCGCCGTCGAGTGCAGGGATGGGCAGCAGGTTCATAAACGCGAGGATGAGCGAGAGGATGGCCGTCATGGTCCAGAAGCGTTCCCAGATCCACTGGTCGCCGAACATGCTGCCGATGGTGCCGAAGCCGCCCAGGCTCTCCGAGGCTTTGATCTTGCCGCGGAAAATCTGCCCGAAAGCTTTGACCTGCGTGACCAGGAAGTTCCAGCCGCGGTCGACGCCGGCGGGCAGGGCCGCAGCCAGGGAATAGTCTTTGCGCTCGATATCGAAAAAATAATCCGGGCCGTAGGGGCGTACCCCGATGGTGCCCTGATCGGTGGTGGTCATAGTATAGTCGATCGTATCCCGTTCGCTGCGCAGCACGGAAACAGTAACTTCTCTTCCGGGGTTCAGGCGGGCTTTCTTCAGGAAGTCGGTGAAATAAGGCGTCGGCTGGTCGTTGAACGCGATGATGCGATCGTCGGGTTCTATACCGGCGGAATCGGCCGGGTAGCCTTCCATTACTTCCATGGCCACGAAGGGCATGCGGGCGTGGAAGAGGCGCTCGTTCTTGTTTTCGTGGCTGGAGAGGATGCCCACGAATTCGTCGGCGATCGGGATTTGTTTGCGTTCGCCGTCGCGCTTGACCGTCAGAGTCTGCGCGTTATTGATGATGATCTCCCGCACCACGACGCGGTCGTTGACCTCGTTGAGCGGCACGTCGCCGACGGCCAGCACCTGGTCGCCGTGTTCGAGGCCCATTTTCAGGCCGAGCGAATCGGCGTAAATGCCGTAAGTCGCGTTTTCCACGGGCAGGTACTCTTCTCCCCACGTCCAGAGCACCAGGCCGTAGATCAGGAAGCCCAGCAGGAAGTTGACGGTCACCCCGCCCAGCATGATGACCAGCCGCTGCCAGGCCGGCTTGGCGCGAAACTCCCAGTCCTGAGGCTCGCCTTTCATCTGCTCGGTGTCGAAGCTCTCGTCGATCATACCCGATATCTTGACGTAGCCGCCCAGGGGGAGCCAGCCGATGCCGTATTCGGTGTCTCCTTTTTTATATTTGAACAGCGAAAACCAGGGGTCGAAAAAGAGGTAGAATTTTTCTACCCGCGTACCGAACAGGCGCGCCGGTACGAAGTGCCCCATTTCGTGCAAAACTATCAAAATAGAGAGGCTCAGCACCAGCTGGCCAACCATAATCACATAATCCATATCTTGACCAAGTCGAATTCAAAAAATCTGAAAGCCCTTTAAAAACAGAGTGTAAGGGCGCAATGTTGTAAAAAGCTCGACAAAGGTACTAGCTTTCGGTATAATTTTCGCGTTCCGGATTCCGAATTGGGACAAAAGCAGGGTATTCCTCTACTAAAAGCCTGCCATACCGTTTATCTTTGCCGGTCATGAATCTGTTTTTTACCCGCGATATCGACGGCGAGCGACTGCGTCTTCCCGAGGAGGAGGCGCGCCATGCGGTGCAGGTGCTGCGCCTGCGCCCCGGAGACGCCTTGCTGGCTACCGACGGGCAGGGCCGCTTTTTCGAGGCGGTGGTCGAAAAAGCGGATAAAAAAGGGCTCGAAGCGCGGATCCAGCTGGTGCGCGAAGGGGAGGGGCGCCGCGATTTTAATGTCCACCTGGCGGTGGCGCCTACCAAAAACATCAATCGCTACGAGTGGTTTTTGGAAAAAGCTACGGAAATCGGGGTCGACCGCATCACGCCCTTGCATTGCGCCCGTTCCGAGCGTACGCGCCTGCGCTCCGACCGGCTGGAGCGCGTGTTGCTGGCCGCCGCCAAGCAGTCGTTGAAGGCTTACCTGCCCGTTCTCGACCCGCCCGCGCCCTTCGCCGAATGGCTGACCCGGGCGGAAAGGCTGCCCGCGCAACGCTTCATCGCCTACATCGATCCGGACGTTACCGAAACTTTAAAACACAACTATTCCCCCGGAGCCGACGTTTGCATTTTGATCGGGCCGGAAGGGGATTTCAGCCCGGAGGAGGTGGCCCTGGCCCGCGCAACCGGCTTCCGGCCGGTGAGTCTGGGCCCCAGCCGGCTGCGGACCGAGACGGCCGCCCTGGTGGCTTGCCACACCATCCATTTGTTGAATCAATAGAGTATCCGATGAAGCGTTTGTTTGTTTTCCTGTCTCTCGCCTTTTGGAGCCTGGCGTTTACCACGCCAACCGCTCCGCCCACCCTGAAGATGGCTTTGCTGAAGTACAACGGCGGCGGCGACTGGTACGCCAACCCGACCTCGCTGCCCAACCTGGCGCGCTTTTGCAACGATGAGCTGAACACCAACTTCGATCCCGATTTTGCTACCGTCGAGGTGGGCAGCGCCGATCTTTTCAATTATCCTTTCGTGCATATGACCGGGCATGGCAACGTCGTCTTTTCGGATGCCGAAGCGGAAAACCTGCGCAACTACCTCATCGCCGGCGGTTTTTTGCACATCGACGACAACTACGGGATGGACCCTTACGTGCGCGTAGCGATGAAGCAGGTATTCCCCGAACAGGAGTTTATCGAACTGCCCTTCGAGCACGAGGTCTACCGGCAAAAGTTCGAATTCAAAAACGGCCTACCCAAAATCCACGAACACGACCAACAGCCGCCCCAGGGGTTCGGCCTCTTCTGGGAAGGGCGGCTGGTCTGTTTCTATACTTACGAATGCGACCTCGGCGACGGCTGGGAAGACCCGGACGTGCATAACGACCCCCCGGCGGTGCGGCTACAGGCCCTGCGGATGGGAGCCAACCTGGTGCAGTACGCTTTTCAGCAATAGCATCCCGTAAATAGTGAGTGGTCAGTTCCAGACGATATTCCGGCTACGCTTGAGGTAGCGGCGGATGTTGAGCCAGAAAGCAACGAAAAGGTAGAAGATGATCGGGGAACCCAACCCGACGAAAGAGATGTAGATGAAATACACCCGAACGCTTGCCGAGGCAATACCCATTTTAGCGCCGAGGTAATTGCAAACGCCGAATGCCGATCGTTCCAGAAGGTTTTTTACTTGGTTCATGCGCCAGTCGTTTTTACGAATGGGAAGAAAACAAAATAAAAACAAAATGGATCGTAAAGATACGCCCATTTTTTTACGAAATCAGGAATTTTTTGGAGGCCGGCGGTAGGGCGCCGGCCTCCGGGTGTTTTGCAGGCGGAATTATTCGTGCGAAATGCGTTCCGGGGGACTTGGATATGCAGGGGTATTCATCAGTAGAGGCTGCTCACCGCTACTTCTACGTCTTCTTCGATCTTGAGCAATTCGGAGTACAACAACAAGCGGTCGCCGTCGGCGAGGTATTCGAGTCGGACCCGGTAGGCGCCGGCTTTGCCGTAGGCATGCCGGTAGGTGTCGTCCTCCAGCAGGATCGACTGCCCGTCTCCCAGGTCGAGTAGGTAGCGCTGGCCGGCCCGGAAGCCGGATAGCTTGAACGTGAGGGTGGCGTCTACTTCGGGGACGCCTTCGATGTGCAGTTGTGTCGCAGGGGGATCGTCGTGCGTGGGGTCGTCGGTAATCAGGGGCGTCGTTTCGGTAACTTCCCAATCGTGGAGCGTGTCGTCGGGCAGCGCGCCTTTATCCGGGCTGAAAAAGTAAAGGGCGCCGCACAGGCCGCAGAGGAACAAAGCAAGTAAAAAGAGGTTTTCAAGGGTTTTGGGGCTCTTGTTTTGGTTTTTGTGTTTCACAGCGCTAGAGTTTTGCAAGGGAAACCCTGGCCTACCGCCCGTCGGCAGTATGCAGCAAAAGATCAGGCAAAGGGTGTCCGGTCCATCCTGAAGGGGAACAGTCAGGACAGGGCGTAGGGGTAGCCTTTTAAAGCAGGGTGCTTGGGTTTAAAAAAAATGTTTTTTCACCTTTCGACCGGGCCGATGTTAAAGTAGGTAAAGCATCGGGCAGTCGTGATTCTTGCCAATAAAAGTGGCTTTTCCGAACTTGTTAAATGGAAAATCAGGATGGCGGACGTGGCTCACAGTCCGCCCAGGGGCGGTGTGGTAAAAGTTTTAGCATAGTGTTTCAGTTTAGTGCGAAAATCGAAATCAGGGCTAATATCTATAAAATATATTATAGAATCTAATATGTCGGAATTTTTTTTCCGATTTTTTCCCTTTTCACTGAATTAAAGGCAAGGACCGTGCCAAATTGATTAGCAAAATACTATGTGTGTGAAAAAAATTTAATAGGATGGGTCGTCCTTCAGCTGTCGTCGGTTTGAAGTATTGTTCTACTCCCGTTCGGATGGAACGGGAGATCGGCAGAACCTTTCGCGCGCAGTGGTATAACGCCAATTTTTTGTTAATTTTGCGCAACTTCGTTAAGGATGCAGGTAGATCTATGGAAAAGTGGCGTTTTTTCTCATGGTGGTTGTTTCTTCTCGTATTCCTTCCGGGTTGCGCACAGGATGGCAGCAGTCTGCAAGGGTTTACCACCCGGCCCGGTATCGAATTCCGGCCCTTCCACTTTGAACGTTCCCTGCCCGATTGCGCTACTGACACCTTACATTGCGTTCGCGTGAAAGTCGCCCTGCCCCACGCCGCCGGCGCGGCCGACTCGGTGGCCGACCGGATCAACGACACTCTGACTTCCTACCTGCACCACGCCCTCGCCATCTTTGACCGGCGGGTGCCGGAGCTTCCCGAACTGACGGCTTTCGCCGCCGAGCAACTCTTCTCCGAATACCGCGCAATCAACGACCAACAAGCCGGCTACGCGCTGCCTTGGTGGGTCGACGTGCAGGGGCGCGTGCGCTGGCAGAACGAACACATCGCCTCCATCGAGCTGGTGCACAACGCTTACTTCGGCGGAGCGCACCCCAACGAGACCACCACTTTCTTTAATTTCGATCTGCGTACGGGGCGCGTACTCGATTGGACCGATGTAGTGGTGGATGCACAACTGCTGCAAAGAAAAGTCGAAGCCAAATTCCGAAGCGTACGGGAAGTACCGTCCGACGCCCTGCTGCAGGACGCCGGCTTTTTCTGGGAGTCGCCCTTCCGGCTGCCCGAAAATTTTGCACTCGACCCCGAGGGCTTGCTGCTGTATTATAATACCTACGAGGCCGGTGCTTTTGCGTTGGGGCCGACGTATTTTTCCTTATCTTTCGACGAACTGGAAGGGGCGGTTTCGCTCGCCAAACTAAAATAATTACCGATATGCAGTATTTTCGCTTGTTGGTCTGCTGCAGTTGCCTGACGCTGCTGCTGGGATGTACTGATCAGCCGAATAATTCCAATCCGCCCACGGAAACTCCGGCGCCCGACACAACTAAGGTCGTCAAACCGACGACGCCTCCGGATACGACGACCCGGCCGCCCGAACCCGAACCGCCCATGCCGCTGGCCGACCGCGAGTGGACCCTGCAGCGGTATACCCTGGAAGGGAAGGAGTACGAACCGATCGACGATGCCCAGGCGGTGCTCAGTTTCTCCCGGGGGCAGCTTTTCGGCACGACCGGATGCAACGACCTCAGAGCCGACTACGATTGGGACGGCGACCGGGCATTAAAATTCGGGACCATCAGCACGACCAAGAAGATGTGCCCAAGCTTTATGGTGCAGGAGCGACGATTACTGACGCTATTGGAAAATACCGAGCGCTTCAATATTCTCAGCAAACGGTATATGGAGCTGATCGGCTCCAACGGCAAATTGGTATTGATCGCCGAACGCCCGCTCGACTACGAGCCGGAACCTAAAAAAGATGCCGGACCAGAATAATCGCTTCCCGACGTTCTGGTGGCTGGCCGGGCTGTGGCTGGGGGTGAATCTGCTACAAGCTGCTTTTACCGAACTCGATCCGGATGAAGCGTACTACTGGATGTACGCCCAAGAGCTCGCCTGGGGTTATTTCGACCATCCCCCGGCGATTGCGCTGCTGATCTGGCTGGGCGAACGGTTGTTCAGCGGAGAATTGGCCGTGCGCCTGGGCGTCGTACTGCTGCAAACCGCCAGTTTCTGGTTCCTATGGGATCTGGCGGGCCGCCCCCGCGACGGGGCCGGCGGCCTGCTGCTGATCGCCTTACTGGCGGCTATGCCCATGTTACAGGTCTACGGGTTTATCGCTACGCCCGACGGCCCTTTGCTTTTTTTTACGATCTTCTTCTTCTGGGTATACCGCCGTTATCTGCAACGCGATTCGTGGCTGAATGCCGCCCTGCTGGCCGGTGCGATGGCTGCCTTGCTGTACAGCAAATACCACGGTTTGCTGGTGATCGGTTTTACCGCCCTGTCCAATGTAAACCTTTGGCGGCGCCCTTCCTTTTACGTTGCGGGCGTGGGCGGCGTATTGCTCTTTTTGCCTCATCTGTACTGGCAGCACCTTAACGATTTTCCGTCTTTTCGCTATCACCTGGTAGGGCGCGACGATCCTTACGAGCTGAAGCATACGGCGACCTACCTGGTCAACCAGCTTTTGATCTTCAACCCGTTGCTGGCGCCGCTCTGGTGGTTGGCGCTCCGGCGTTCTTTCCGGAAGGAGGATCCCGAAAGCCGGGCATGGTACTTTAACCTCTTCGGGTTCTGGCTTTTCTTTTTCCTGATGACTTTCAAAGGGCATGCCGAGCCCCAATGGACGGCTGTCCTTAGCGTACCGCTGGTTTTGCTGACCTACCGGTACGCCCGGAAGGACGGAAAAACGGCCCGGTGGGTGCGTCGGATCGGCGCCGCCTCGGTTCTGCTTTTCCTGCTGGGGCGGCTTACCCTGGTTGTTCCTCAGCTGGCTTTTCGCTTCAATAAAGAATTCCACCGTCAGGCCTGGACGCAAGAACTGGCAGACCGCGCTGCGGGCCGGCCCCTGGTCTTTCAGGATTCCTATCGCGACGCTTCCAAATACGCCTTTTACACCGGCGAGCCGGCTTATACGTTCACGGATAAAGACTACCGGCGCAATCAGTTCGATATCTGGAATCTCGAGCGTCGCCTGCACAACCAAAAAGTGCTGATCGCCGGCCATAAAGGCAAAGGCTGGCCCTGCGCCGGCTGCGAGCGCGTCGACCTGTCGGGAAACAAAAGTTACCAGCTGAAATGGGCGGAAAGCTTGCAGATTGTCCAAAAAGTGGAAATGCGCGTGGATTCTTTTCCGGCAACCCTGAATAAAGAGGAACCGGCCCTGCTCTCCGGCCGGCTGATCAATCCTTATGACCATGCCGTCGATCGCACTCAGGGCAATATGCCGATCACCCTCGTGGCGCTCTGGTACGGCGCTGGGGAAGACGCGGCCGCAATGAGCCCCGCCCGGCTGCTGGCGCCCCCCGGAGAGATCCCCGCGAAGGACACGCTGGCGTTACAGGTGCAACTTACCCCGCCCGACACGCTGGCGCTCGGGCGCTATTCGCTTATCCTCGGTTGGCGTACGGGCGACCTTCCTCCTGCACAGAACAGCAATCCCATTGTCGTCAGGCTACGGTAGCTGCTAGAAAACAAGCAGCACTAGTCTTCTTCCAGGTGCAGCACCATCAGCGGTTGTTGGGTGTGCAGCACCATATCGCGGGTTTGGCTTTTGTCGAAAATAGACGTCCAGAAGGAGTGGCGGCAATTGACCATGACAACCAGGTCGACCGGATGGTTTCGGGTATACGCGTTCAGTCCTTCAGTGACCGATTCGCCGGCCACTTCTTCGATCTCGAAAGCGAAGGAGGGCTCGCCTTTTTCGAACAATTCTTCGAAGATCTGCTCTTTAGTCTTTTGAAAATCGTCGCGACCGCTGGTGCGCACGTGCACAAAGTGGATATTGGCGTTGAACGGCCGGTTGAAATCCATGAGGTCTTCCAGCATATCGTCATCCGCCGATTCGTAATTGCTGGCGTAGAGGATGTGGTGAAAGGGTTGGAAGGCGACGCTGCCGGGAACCAGAATGACCGGGCAGTTTGCGCCCTTGGTCACCGCGGTGGAGACCGATCCGAAAAGCCGGTTGATGACCCCCGACTGGCCGGTGGTGCCCATGATAATGAGGTCTTCTTTGGCCGCTTTGCGGTTTATTTCTTCGGCGGCGAAACCGACCAGCAGTTCTTTTGCTATTTCCAGGTCGGGCAGGTCCGGCAAACGCTGTTCTTCGATAAACCGGTCCAGCATCTCCTCCCGGATCTTCATAAATTCCGTGATCGGGGGGGCGAAGTTGGGGTATTCCGATTCGACCTGGGGCATAAAGACGTGCACCACTTCGATGCGGGATTGCCCGAGGTAGGCGGCAAACTGCTGTGCGTAACGAAAAGCGTTCTGCGCGGTTTCGGAAAAGTCGGTAGGCAAAATTATTTTTTTCATAACTTCTTACAGGCTGATCTCATTCAAAATGACACCAAAGTTAAAGGTTGTGAATGATATTGATCATTTTAGGGGAATGACTTTTATCAAGCGGAATCGGGATCAAAGCAAGCCCAGCCGCCAGGGTTTCCAGCGGGCCGGAGCCAGGCACAGGTGCTGCGGCCGGCGGATCTCCCGGCGAAAGAAGAGGACGCCGCAGTGAAACAGATCGACTGAAGCACGCACGCGGGGATGGCGGATCATTTGTCGCCAGGCTCGCTGCATGGCGGCCGACCAGTGGATGTCGGCGACGACAAAAATGCTGTCGTTGTGGGCCTGCTCCAGGCAACGCCGGAAGTATTGCATGCTGGCGCCTTCGCGGTGGTCGCCGTCCAGGTAAAGGTAATCGAGGGGGGCGGAGTCGTTCAGGAACTGGTCGAGCGCCTGCGAAAAAGAAGTATTGAGCAGGGATACGTTGTTTGCCTGGAGGTATTGCAGATGGCGCTGAGCTTCCCGGGCGGTGGCCGGGCAACCCTCCACAGTGGTGAGATGGCAGGTGCGGCAGGCCGCCGACTGGTAGATGGCGGAAATGCCGAGCGAGGCGCCCAGTTCCAGCATACGCGCCGGCTTGTACCGGTGAACGATGCGAAAAAGCGCGGCGCCGAGGGCGGGCGAGACGGCCGAATAGCGGGCCAGGCTGGCGATGCTGCGGCGGACGGCGGGGCGCACCAGCGACCCGGCGCCGAGGTCCGTCACCTGTATTTCGCGGGTCTCGTTACTCAGTTGCCGGCGGAGCACCGCTACCTGGCTGAATACGTAGAAGTGGCGACGGTCTTCCAGCACGTGCAGCGCAAAGTCGTACAAAAAAGGCGCCTGCAGATCGTAAATGGTGCGAGCGCGCCAGTAGTAGACCAGCCAACGGAAAAACAAACGGAGGTGCAGGGTGATCAGGCGCATGGTATTTTTCCGGCCACTAATTGTAGCATCCTCTGCGCTTGCGGCCCCGTGAGCGGGAGCCGACCAGGCCGTTGTCCATAAAATTGTAGGAGATGGTCACGCCCGCGATGAAATACCAGTCGCTGCCGGTATCGTCGCCGCGGGGCGTGCCGGTGACGATGTCTACGGGGTCGGTTTCGAGCTGCCGGATGGCCAGGTTGGCGGCTTCTTCTCCTTTGGCGGCCAGCAGGGTTTCGTAGGCGACGTAGGTGGTGCTGACGTCGTCGAGGTAGTCCGTAAAGGTCTTGCGGGCGCCGATCTCCAATCCGATGTTCCAACTGTCGTTGAGTGCGTATTTAAGGCCGATGCCGAAGGGAACGGCAAACTGCACCAATTGGTATGGCGCGGGCCGGCCGGGCAGGCCCTGGCCTTCGGTGCCGAGAGGCTGCAACGCCACCGTGGCGCCGGCAAATTCTGTTCTGGGGTTAAAACGAAAGCCTGCTACCCCGGCAAAAAGGTACGGTGAAAAAGTGCGGCTCAGGGCGTAAGGCTGGTAGCCGAGCAGGTTGAACTCTCCGGTGAGCGAGATTTCGTAAATGCTGGAGCGGAAGCTGAGGTTGCGCTGTCGGATCGCCGGATCGGAAGCGTTGGCGTCAAAGCCGCGTACAGAAGCATACTGCAGGCCAAGGCGAACGGCAACAAAGTCGTTTAGATTATAACGGCCGAAAAGACCACCCGAAAAACCGGTCTCGCTCAAAATGACGCGCGACGAATTTTCCGAAAGATCGCCCAGGTAGTTCGAACCGCCCAGCATCAGGCCGGCTTCCAGGTGCTGCGCGGCCGTCCAGAACGGAAGACAGGCAAAGATCAGCAGGATGAGGTTTCGCATAACAGGAGTATTTATTCGGATCGAGAACTCAAATTTCGCAATATAAACGGATTGTAAAAGCGTTTATTCGGTGGTTTTCCACATTTTTGACCCCTTGAGGAAAATAATTTCTGCCTATCTTCGCTTATTATTTGGATCGTTATTTTTCGCCAAAACGTAAATACCATCCGCCGCACACCTAAATGCCCGTCATCGAAAGCTCTCGTATTTCACGAATATTCAAATTAGTAAAAGACTCAAAATGAAGTTTAGCATCGGATTGTTACTAGCGCTTTTGCTGTTCGCAAACGCCGGTTATACCCAAAGTCAAACCCCGCCTAAAGAATGGTTTCACCTCAATGCGGAAACGGACACTTTCCCGGGGATCAGTTCCAATAAAAGCTACCAGGAACTACTCAACAAAAAACAAGGACAAACGGTGGTGGTCGCCGTTCTGGATTCCGGCGTCGACGCCGAACATGAAGACCTGCGAGACATCATGTGGGTCAATGAAGACGAGATTCCCGGCAACGGAATCGACGACGACAATAACGGCTACGTCGACGATGTGCATGGCTGGAACTTCATCGGCAACGCTTCCGGAGAGAATATCCATCACGATAACCTGGAGGCCGTGCGCCTGCTCGTAAAGTACGAAAAACGCTTCGAGGGCGTAGACCCGAGTAAGCTTTCTAAAAAAGAAAAGGCCGACTACGAGGAATACCAGGAAATCAAAGAGGAGGTTGACGAAAAAAGGACCGAGCTGGCCCAGAACGTGATGCTCTACAGCACCATCGCCGACGCCTTCGCAGCCCTGGAAAAAGATATCGGTAAGTCGGATATCACGCTCGACGAACTGAACAACTACGAGCCCGAAGATCCCATGCTCCAGCGCGTGGTCGTGCTGCTCAACAACCTCATGGCCGACGGGCAGTCCTACGCCGATATCTCCAAAGAGATCAAGGATGTCAGCGAATACTTTTACAATCGCTACCATTATCACTATAACAAAGAGTACGATCCCCGGGAGCTGGTCGATGACGATTATTCCGACAAGGAGGAGCGCTACTACGGGAATAACGACGTCGAAGGCCCCGACGCCGAACACGGCACTCACGTTGCCGGCATCATCGGCGCTATCCGGGATAACGGACTGGGCATGGACGGCATTGCCGATAACGTCCGCATCATGTCGGTACGCACCGTGCCCGACGGCGACGAACGCGATAAAGACGTAGCCAACGCCATTCGCTACGCCGTGGAAAACGGAGCAACGGTGATCAACATGAGCTTCGGAAAAGGCTATTCTCCTTATAAGCCGGTAGTGGATGAGGCGGTTCGCTTCGCCGTGCGCAATGACGTACTGCTGGTGCACGCGGCAGGCAACGATAGCCAGCTCAATACCGTTGACAATACCTTTCCGAACGACACCTACCGCCGCAAAGGCTTTTTCAATAAACTTTTCGGCTCGAAATACGCCGATTCCTGGATCGAAGTCGGCGCCCTGAGCTGGGAAGAAGGGGAGGGGCGCGCCGCCGTTTTTTCCAATTACAGCCCCCGGGAAGTGGATATCTTCGCGCCCGGCGTGGATATTTACTCGACCATTCCCGACGATGAATACGAGAACAACCAGGGCACTAGCATGGCCGCACCGGTGGTGGCAGGCGTGGCCGCCGTACTTCGGTCTTATTTTCCGGACCTGACGGCGGAGCAGGTCAAAGCGATCATCCTGCAATCGGCCCAGCCGCAGAAAGGCAAGGTGCTCAAGCCGGGCACGCAGGAAAAAGTCCCGTTCTCGCAGTTGTGCCTGACGGGCGGCGCTGTCGACCTGTACAAGGCCATCCTGCTGGCCGCCAAAACCAAAGGAAAGAAAAAGGGGAAAAGCCGGGTGATCACCGCCGAACAGCTCAGTGAGCTGAAAGCGCCCAACGCCGTACCGTAAAACCGGATAGCCCCCTAACGGATAACCACCTCTTCCAGGTAGTCTTCGCCCAGTTCTTCGTTGATGAGCCGGCGCAGCTTTTCTTTGCCGTAGGTCAATTCCTGGCGAAGCGAAGCGGAGGCGATGCTGACGTACAGCACGCGCCCCCGGATCTTGATCTCGGTGGTGTAGTCGGCGATGGTCGGCCCCATCAGTTCTTTCCAGACGCCGGAGATCCGGGTTTTGTGTAATTTGGGTTTGAGGCGGTATTGTTCCACCATTGCCAGGAGGGCTTCCTTCAGGGTAAATTCGTTCTTGTCTTTTTTCATTTCGCTAATTGGTTTCGAATGCGTCCGCTACCAGGGAGGCTGCGCCGTGCTCCACTTTGAAAAGGCAGTGCTCGACGCCGATTTGCCGGATCAGGCCCGACAGCCGGTCGGTATGGGTATCCGTGATGAACACCTGCCCGAAGTCCCGGCCCGAGAGCAGTTCGAGCAGAAAAGCGACCCTTTGCTGGTCCAGTTTGTCGAAAATGTCGTCGAGCAGCAGCAGCGGGCGCATGTTTTTTTCCCGGCGAAAGCATTCGTACTGGCTGAGTTTGAGCGCCAGTACGAAGGATTTGAGCTGGCCCTGCGAGGCGTAGCGTTTGAGCGGGAATCCGGCTACGGCGCCCGCCAGGTCGTCTTTATGGACGCCGACCGTCGTGCGCTGCAGTATGCGGTCTTTTTCGGCGGCACCGGCGAGCAACTCCGACAGGGGGGCGTCGTGCAACCTGGATTGGTAAGCGAGGTCGACGGATTCCGACTGGCCGCAGATTTTCCGGTAATTGTCCTGCACCAGGGGCGTGAAGCGTTCGAGAAAGCCGCGCCTTTGTTCGTAAACGTACTGGGCGGGAGCCAGGAGCTGATCGTTGTAAACGGCGATGAGCTCCGGTTGGTAGCGGTGCTGCTCGGCCATTTGTTTCAGCGCGGCGTTGCGCTGGGAAAGAACTTTGTTGTACCGGATAAGCTGCTCGAGGTAAACGGGGTCGAGCTGGGAGAGCGTGTTATCGAGAAAGCGGCGGCGCGATTCGCTGCCTTCCAGCAGGATCAGCGTATCGTCGGGCACGATGATGACCACCGGTATCAGCCCGATATGTTCGGAAAGCCGGTCGTAAGGCGCGTCATTGCGCTCGAATACTTTGCGGCGCCGCGGCTGTACCTTCGCCACGATCTTCTCCTGTATGCCCGCGTGCTCGAAATAGGCTTCGAGGCGAAAAAAATCGGCCCCGCGGCGCACTACGTTACTGTCCGTCAGCCCGAAATGACTTTTTCCCAGGCAGGTGTAATACACGGCGTCGAGTAAGTTGGTCTTACCCATGCCGTTGAGCCCGGCCAGGCCGTTCAGGCGCGGAGAAAAGGAGAGCTCCTGCCTTTCGTAGTTTTTGAAATTCGTTAATATGAGCCTCGTGAGGTGCAAGCCGTCAATTGCTTTTCGTGTAAAAGTAAAGGAAAATTAGTTTCTTTGCCCTGCCCTTACAAACAACCGCGCGGGGCGCCTGTTGAGTATAGGCGAGGTTGTTACAGCGGCCCCTATTTTTCATTGCCGAAAAATTGCTTATCTTTCAGATAAGCGAAATATTTGAAAATCAGGAAAACGAACGGTACCGTGGTAGAAAAAAAGAAATCCACCAAGCAGACGAACAAAAAATCTTCCTTCAGCAAGGAAACTTATCTCAGTTGGTACGAATTGATGCTTCGCATTCGTCGCTTCGAAGAGCGGGCGCTGATGATGTACGGGCAGCAAAAGATCCGCGGTTTCTGTCACGTTTACATCGGGCAGGAAGCCGTCGCTGCGGGTATCGAATCGGCTATCCGCCAAGAGGATGCGATCGTCACCGCGTACCGCCAGCACGGCACCGCCCTGGCGCGCGGTTGCGACACCAATGCCTGCATGGCCGAACTCTTTGGTAAAAAGACGGGTATCGTAAAGGGCAAAGGGGGCTCCATGCACTTTTTCTCCCACGAGCTGCGCTATTTTGGCGGCAACGGCATCGTCGGGGCGCAGATTCCCATCGGCACCGGCATCGCTTTCGCCGAGAAATACCGGGAAACGGACAACCTCTGCGTCACCATGTTCGGCGACGGCGCCGCCCGCCAGGGTTCTCTCCACGAGTCTTTCAATATGGCAATGACCTGGAAGCTCCCCGTCATTTACGTTTGTGAGAACAACGGCTACGCGATGGGTACTTCCGTCAAACGAACGAGTAACATCACCGATATTTATAAGTTGGGCCATGCCTACGACATGCCCAGCGAGCCCGTCGACGGCATGCAGCCCGAAACGGTTCACGAGGCTTTCGCCAAAGCCGCCGGACACGTCCGCGCCGGCAACGGACCGTATTTCCTCGAAGTGCGCACCTACCGCTACAAGGGCCACTCTGTTTCCGACCCGGCTAAATATCGCACCAAAGAAGAGGTGGCCGAATACAAAGGCAGGGACCCCATCAAGGTAACCGAGCGGAATATGCTCGATAAACAGGTTGCTACCGAACAGGAGATCAAAGAAATTCAAAGCAAGATCAAGGAAGAGATCCAGGCGGCGGTCGACTTTGCCGAGGCTTCCGATTTTCCGGACCCTTCGGAGCTGTACACCGACAACTACCTGCAGGAAGATTATCCGTTCCTCACGTAGTGCCGGCTGCGGGATCTGCTTCTGAATCGCCTTTTTGCCTTCCGGCCTGTCCCGGGCCCGGAAACAGTCGGCGCAGAAAACCTACATCAATTCCGCACCAACCGAAAAGATTGCTTAACTTTGCGCAGTTTTTTGGCAAGGGGCGCCGGTGGCGGCCTTTAAATTAAAGAGAAGCGTAATGGCAAGGAGAAAAAAAGACCAGAAAAAGGCGGATGAGACCTTAGTGGATATCGTTGAAGTGCGCGATTCGGCGCAGGATTTTCTCGACCACAACCAGCGATACATCTTCGGCGGCCTCACCCTGATCGTACTCATCATCGGCGGGTATCTGGCCTATAACAATTTTTACAAAAAACCGCGCCAGGCCAGCGCCATGGAGCAAATGTACCAGGCGCAGGTGCAGTTCGAGCGCGATTCTTTCGCCCTGGCCCTCACCAATCCCGGGGGCGGCTACGAAGGGTTCCTCGATATTGTCGACAATTACAAAGGCACGGCGGCCGCCAATACGGCCAAGTATTACGCCGGGATCTGTTACCTCTATCTCGGAAAATACGAAGCGGCGGTCGACTACCTCAGAGATTTTAACGCCAAAGGCGATGTAACGCCCATCATGAAATACGGCGCCCTGGGGGATGCCTATTCAGAGCTCGGAGAATTCGACAAAGCCCTCGATTACTACGAGCGGGCCGTTCGCCAGAAAGATACCGGCATCCTGACGGCTTATTACCTCAAAAAGCTGGGCCTGTTGCACGAACGCAACGGTAGCTTCGAGGAGGCGGCCGAGGCCTACCGCCAGATCAAAGAAGAATTTCCGAACACCCCCGACGGGCGGGATATCGAAAAATACATCACGCGAGCCGAAGCACAAGGCTGATCCGGCCCATCGCAGACGTTCGCAAAAAGGCAGGATGGGGAACAGCCATCTTGCCTTTTCGTTTTTTACTAATCTTTCTTTCCAACAATTCAATCTCAGCGCAATGGCTACTGTGCATCACAACCTCTCCCAATACGATGATTCGACCCTGCCTGCGGCAGATGACCTGCAGATCGGGATCGTCGTCTCGGAATGGAACGCCGAGGTGACCCACGCTCTCTACGACGGCTGCTACGAAACCCTGCGCAAGCACGGCGTAGCGGAAGACAGTATCCACACCCTGCAGGTGCCCGGCTCTTTCGAGCTGCCGGTAGGCGCCAAACTCATGGCGGGGAGCACCAAGGTGGACGCCGTCGTCTGCCTGGGCTGCGTCATCAAAGGGGAAACGGCTCATAACGAGTACATCAGCAATGCGGTGGCCACCGGGCTTACCAACCTGAGCATCGCATCGAGCATTCCCTTCATCTTTGGCCTGCTCACCCCCGACACGCTGGAACAGGCGCACGAGCGCGCGGGAGGGCGGCACGGCAACAAAGGCGTCGAAGCGGCCGTCACCGCTATCCGCATGGCGCATTTGCGGAAAACGAAAGCCCACGGTAAGAAAGGGATCGGCTTTTCGCGTTGATCCGGCTCCTCCCGGGGCGGTGGAAGGCGTCTCAAAAGGGCGCCCCTTTTTGCGGCATTGCCCGCAGCAATGCCTATTTTAGCGCTCTATTTGGCAGAAAAACAGCTTAAATGGCAGACTTGAAAAAAGATGGATATTTGACGGAAGTCACCACAGAGCTCATCCAGTACTACGCCGGCATTTTGGAACGCCTGGGCGAAGATCCCAGCCGGGAAGGGCTGATGAAAACGCCCGAACGCGCCGCCAAAGCCATGCAGTTCCTGACGCAGGGCTACGAACAGGATGGGGAAGAGGTGCTGCGGTCGGCTATGTTCAGGGAGGATTACAGCGAAATGGTCATCGTTAAGGATATCGAGCTGTACTCCTTGTGCGAGCACCACATCCTGCCGTTTTTCGGTAAAGCCCACATCGCCTATATCCCCAACGGCTACATTGTCGGGCTGAGTAAACTGCCGCGCGTCATTGACGTATTTGCCCGGCGGTTGCAGGTACAGGAGAGGCTTACCGATCAGATCCTCCATTGTATTCAACGCACCCTGAACCCGCTGGGGGTGGCCGTGGTTATCGAAGCACAGCACATGTGTATGATGATGCGGGGCGTGCAGAAGCAAAACTCGCTCACCACCACTTCCGCTTTTACGGGTGAGTTTCAGCGCGCCGAAACGCGGATGGAGTTTCTCAACCTGATCGGCGCCAAATTGCATTGATCGCAAATCGGAGGCTTTCTCCGCCGCCGCAGCGGAGCGGAGAACCCTCCCGGCACATAAAGGGAATTATAATGAAAGCATACGTTTTTCCGGGCCAGGCATCCCAGTTCGAAGGGATGGGTAAAGACCTGTACGAAGGATCGCCGCTTGCGCGCGACCTTTTTGAACAAGCCAACGAACTGCTCGGCCACCGCATTACCGACGTCATGTTCGAGGGCTCCGCCGAAGAGCTGAAGCAGACCATCATCACGCAGCCGGCGGTATTCCTGCATTCTATCGTCAAAGCCAAAATGGCGGGTGATGATTTTCAGCCCGCCGCCGTGGCGGGGCACAGCCTGGGCGAATTTTCCGCCCTGGTAGCCGCCGAGGTGCTGTCGTTCGAATCGGGATTACAACTGGTGGTGCAGCGCGCCCGGGCGATGCAAAAGGCCTGCGAGGCAACCGAAAGCACCATGGCCGCCATCATCGGCCTGGCCGATGAGGTAGTCGAAGCGGCCTGCGCCGAAATCGACGAGCTGGTCATCCCCGCCAATTACAACTGCCCGGGGCAATTGGTCATTTCGGGCACAGTGGCCGGCGTCACGCAAGCCGTAGACAAGCTCAAAGCCGCCGGCGCGAAGATGGCGGTCATGCTGCCGGTTGGCGGGGCGTTCCACTCTCCTTTGATGCAGCCGGCCCAGGAAGAATTGCGGGCCGCCATCGAAGCCACGGATTTCAGCGAGCCGGTCTGCCCGGTATACCAGAATGTCAACGCGAACGCCGAACGGGATCCCGGCCGTATCCAGGAGAACCTGGTCGCGCAGCTGACCGCCCCCGTGCGCTGGACGCAAACCATGCAGCAAATGATCGCGGACGGCGTGACGGAATTTGTGGAAGTAGGCGGCGCCGGAAAGACCTTGCAGGGTTTTGTCAAGAAACTCGATCGCCGTTTTCCGACTTCCAAGCTGTAAGGCAAGGCCGGTCTATTGCTTTTTTAGCCATAACCATGGATATTGAAGGTATAAGACAAGATTATGATGATAAAAAATGAAGTCACCAGCGGAAAAGTTTTATTAGCGGAGCCTTTCATGCTGGACCCCAACTTCAAGCGCTCGGCCGTTATTCTTTGCGAACACAACGAAGAGGGGAGTGTAGGCTTTATTATGAACAAACCCCTCAAAACGCGCATCGACGAACTGATCGAAGATTTTCCAGAATTCGCGTCCGAAGTATTCTTCGGCGGGCCCGTACAGACGGATACGATTCACTATGTGCACAATGTCGGCGATCTGCTCGAAGACAGCATCAAAGTGGCCGACGGCGTCTACTGGGGCGGCGATTTCGACCAGCTGAAGTTCCTGGTGTCCTCCAAACTAATCCTGCCCGATAATATCCGCTTTTTCGTAGGCTATTCCGGCTGGTCGGGCGGCCAACTGGCGGACGAGATGGTCTACGGCTCCTGGGTGCTCGCCGACATGCACCCCAATTACCTCTTCAAGAGCGAACCGGAAGTGCTCTGGAAACAGGTGATGTATAATAAGGGCGACGCTTATACCGTCATTGCCCAGCTGCCGGAGACGGTGAGTTGGAACTGATGAGTGTACAATAGGGTTTATTAAAAGCTTAAATCATCCCGGATTTCGGCTGCTGCCAAGGTTCGGGATGATTGGTATATAGACTGCTGCAAACTTTGATATCAAATCCAGTTCGTTTTTCACCAAAAGCCCGTCAGTCATGCTAAAAAACGGTATACAACAACCCTGGGCCGGCATAGCGATCCTGGCCATCGCCTTGTCGCTCTCCAATTGCACGCCCGATCGCTCCCGAGAGGAAAGTTCCCCCACCGCTGCTCAGGAAACGGAAGCCGCACCAACGGTACCCGAGTGCAACCTCCCCCAAGCCGAATGGCAGCGCCGCTTCAACGAAGCCCCTGCATCCCTGTCCCCGCTCTACCTGGACGAAGCCGTCCTGCTCAGCCCGACGCTGCAGGCTTACACTACTCCCGAAGACCGGGCGGCTTACCAGACCCAACTGGCAGCCACCATCGGCAAAATCCAGACCATCCAATCTCAGGGCTGCGTGGGGGTCGGACCGGAACTTCGGTATGAACTCGGAGACCTCACGGGGGCCGACGGCCAACGCTACGCTTTCCTGCTGATCTGGAAAAAGACCGGCGAGCTGTGGCTGCGCGAAGTGGAGCTGATCGCGCCGGCCGGGGAAACACCGGCCGATACCGCGACGATCCGCGCTGCCCGGGACCAATGGATCACCCTTTGCAACCAGCACGACGCCAACGCTCTGGTCACTCAAATGTACACGCCCGACGCGGTCTATTACAACCACAAGCCCCTGGTGATCGGTACGGAAGCGCTGGCAAAGGAGTATAGCTACATGAACTGCGAAGACTACGCGCTGACGCTAAGCCCGATCCTGATCCAACCGGTGTCGGATCGGCTCGTTTTGGAGATCGGGCAATGCTCGGGTTCTTATGGAGGGAAGTACGTGCTGGTTTGGCTAAAGAATGCGGAAGGGGTTTGGCAGGTGGGGTTTGATTCTAATGTGTGAGGCCATAGTATAATGCAGAAGGGAACTACACAAACTAATTGAACCGTTTGGTTGTCGTTTTATCAATTTTTCTTATTTTAGTTTTAAGAAGAAGGTATTACAACTAATGGTAATGTAATCCTTCCTCTTAAGTTCATTTTTTAGTATGCGCTCAAGGGTAAAACAAAACTGTAAATAGTTTAACTTAAAAACGAAACATTTATGTTTAAACCAACTCTTTTAATCACAGCTCTGATGTTATTCACTTCACTTTCCTCTATTTATGCCCAAAAGAAAATTTCCGTAGGATTTTCAGAACTGAGGTACTCACCGGCTACTTGCAGTGAAAGAGCTGCAATTGGGATTTACAATTACATTGTCACCGCTTTCTATGAAGCCCAGCGCTTCCGGGTGCTCGATCGAGAATACGATAAAGTAGTCCAGGACGAAAAAGAGCTCCAGAAGGATGGATCAAGATTTATAGACAGTGAAACAATAGTAAAACAAGGGAAAGAACTTGGCGCTCAATGGATGGTAGGTGGTCAAATCGTTGCGGCTTCTGCGATCAGAACAGCAGAAGGGGGATATGAAACACATGTCTCTTTCTTTTTAAGGATTTTTGACGTTGAAACAGGTGAAGTCGTAGCGGCAGAAGCGATATCTCCTTCAGGTAGATTTGAATTGAACGAAGAGTTTCTAATGGACAAAATCCTACCGAAAGAAAATCCCGCCGTAGTGGATAACCAAGCCGCCTATGAAACTGCACTGGCGATTGGTTTACAAAAGGTTACCCCTTTCATTTCCTCATTTATCCGGGAGAACTTTCCTATCGAACTCGATTTTTACAAAATCGAAGAAGATGGTAAAAAAACTGTAACTACTTAGGTTATTTGCATCCCAAATTCAAATCTATTCCCAGCTAGCAGCCCTTTAAGTTCAAGAAAGACATTGTAGTTCTGCTTGCGCCAAGAGGAGAATACACTAGTGCCTTCGGCGCTAAATAACGCATAGTTTTTATATCTTTGTGTTCTTTG
>CAYQQU010000032.1:0-63602 GCA_964419545.1 uncultured Saprospiraceae bacterium
GCATTTAGCGATAAGCCAAGCGCAGCAGAGTTGCAAATTGACCTAAATAGTTACAAAAAAATTAGCCAAATGGCGCGCATGAAAAGCCGCCCGACTATCACTTGAATCAGCCAATGCCAGTAAGTCAATTAATTCGGCTTCGGTTAATTCATGAACCGATCGTTGCTGTGAAAAAGCATTGATCATAAGTTCCTTTAGAAATTTGATCATTGCAACACTCTCTTCTTCTGGTCCGCTTATCAAATACCAATTTGATAAACTGTCAAGTACTGCTGAAGCAGAAGTTGTATCCCTTGCCTGGAGATAAGAATCAACAATACCAAAACCTGCATAAAGGCTTTGTTGTTGTTCAAGTCTAGCTCGAATGGTATCTAAAATAACACCGGTAGTATCTGATAAGATATCAATTGAAAGAGCACGACCCGCTGCTTGCATTTCGTAAAGTGCATCATCCAACAATTGTTCAGCAGTTCCTCGGGGGCTGATGCTATCAGCAGCGGCCGCGAGGCTTTCTTGTTCTAATCCCGAAAGTCCAGCTTCAGCGGAAATGGTAGAACGTACAGAATTACTACGAACCGACTCTGGATTAGATTCTGCATAATCAATAACCTCTGTATTAGTAAAAAGATCATTGCGTTTAGCAAACTCGATCATAGGCCCCGAAGAAATGTAAGGAGATATACTATCAAGACTATTTTTTAGTGAAAGCGCAGTCCCAGACGTTGCAGCTTGAGAGCTTGTTTGGAGGTAGTCATTTTGGCTGCAAAACCCAGCTTTTGGAACCTCCCTGTGGCATTTTTCCGACCCGTAGCGCTGCTATGAGCCGGAAAAATCCCTTCGGGAGAACCCAAAATCTGAGTTTTTCGCTTCAAAAGCACTACCTCCAAACATCTCTTAGCATTTCTTAATTCGCAGCAGCGGAAGCGCAAGATATTGGTTTGGAAAGAGGGGCTTCCTCGTTCTGCTTAGCGTGTTGATAGGAGTATGGTAATTGATAGTACGAGCATGAGAAGCGCAGGCAAATACGTCCTTAACTTATCATGGACTTTGATATGCATGGCAACGGCGCCGAGCATAAGGACAATCAACCCACCGGCAGCAAATGGAATCAGAAAAGGCATCCAAATCCCAAGGATCAAACCGATGGCGGCAGCAACTTTAAGGCTTCCAACAACATACATAAACCAAAGAGGCAATCCATAAAATTCAAATTCCTCGCGTAAGGTCTTTGCCCTGCCGTCGCCCCCCCTATAGATGCTAGCTCTCTGATTGGTTACCAACCAGATTCGAAGGATGTTTAGTGCCACAAATAATTGCAGTACGATGATAATCCGGGTTAATCTCTTTCACTTTATACTGGCTCCAAGCTACTACTCACTCCCCATACACGTACACCGTATAGCTCGCATAGATCCCCAAAATGCTGTACGCCTCATAATCTACGTGGGAGATCCTGGTGATCCCCGCTTTCTGGGCCGCCTCCTGGATGCTGGCGTCGCCGATGGCGATAAGGCCGAGGATGGATTTGGCTTCCGCTGTTCCCACTTTGGGCGACATGGGGCGCTGGGTAGCCAGCACCGGCCCTTTGACGTTGGTGTACAGAAAGCCGGAAACGGGCGCGCGCGCCACGGCGCAGCCGGAGAGGAACAATAAAAGGACGAAGAGCAAAGCGATGGGCGTTTTCATATCTCGTTTTTTACCCAAGATAGATAAAAACCGGCCGCTCTACTTCACCGGTTTCACCAGCACCACGTATACGGGAAAGTGGTCGCTATAGCCGCCCAGGTACTGTCCGCCGCCGAAGGTGCGATACGGGTAGCCTTTGAAGTGGCCGGATTTTTGCACCAAGTGGGGCTCGTTGTGGATCACGGCCCGCAGGTAGCGGAACCCCGGCTGGTCTTCGCGGACCAGGGCGTGGGAAACGATGATCTGGTCGAAGAGGCTCCAGGCGTCGCGGTAGGCGAGGGTGCCCATTCCTTTTTTGAAGAAATCGTACATCGGGTTGAAGAAGCCGCCGTCTTTTACCTGGCCGACTTTGCGCTTCGCGTTGAGGATCTGCTTGACGCTCGGGCTGATGGGGTCGTCGTTGAGGTCGCCCATGATGACGATCCTGGCCTCAGCGTCGATAGCCAGCAGGGAGTCGCAGATCTGTTTGCAGAGCAGGGCCGCGGCGTTGCGCAGGGGTTGGGAGCGGGCTTCGCCGCCGCTGCGCGAGGGCCAGTGGTTGACGAGCACGTGCAGCGGCTCGTCGTCGAACCGGCCGGAGACGTACAGCACGTCGCGCGTGAAGTTGCGGGTGCTGTCGTTTTCGTAGAGCAAGAGCGGATAGGCTTTGCTGCCGGTAACGGTGAAATATTTGGGCTGATAGAGCAGACCGACGTCGATGCCCCGTTCGTCGGGCGAGTCGTAGTGCACGATCTGATAGTTGCGGTCGCGAATTTTGGGATGGCGGACGAAATCTTCGAGCACCGACCGGTTTTCGACCTCCGCGACGCCGAGCAGGGCCAGCCCGTCGGGGGTGAGGTCAGTGGCGAGTTCGGCCACCACCGAAGCGAGGCGATCCTGTTTTTCCCGGTAGATCTCGGCGGTATAGCGGTTGTCGCCCTCCGGGGTGAACTCCTCGTCCCGGATATCGGGCGCGTCGAGGGTGTCGAAGAGGTTTTCGAAGTTGTAGAACCCGATGCAGCCGACTTTATACTGCTGCTGGGCGGATAAAAAAAGCGGGAAAAAGAAAAGAAGCAATACAAGTTTTCTCATGGTCCGGCGTTAGTTCCTAAAATTAACGATTCGCAAAGGGCGGCTAATATATGACGTTTGCGTTCTTTTTCGGATTAACTTATTGTTAATTTTCATATCCGGAAAAGAGGAATTGCTCGGAAATATTAACTTTGCGACCGCCGAACGCACCCCATACCCTGTTGTTTCAAGATGATTTGCTGCTTTTGCCCGTCTGGGTTCCTCCGATTAATGATTTACCGAGAATTAAGACCGTTTAACCAAGTTGCCCGCTCCGTTGCGGGCGGCTCATAACTGATGTTTCGTTATGTTGAAAAACCTGACTGTAGCGTATTTATTGGCGCTGTGCCCGCTGCTTTTGTCGGCGCAGACCAAGATCATCCGGGGTGTCGTCGAGTCGGCGCGCACCGAAGAGAAGCTCCCGGGCGTGGAGGTGCGCCTGCCGGCGGGAAACCGGACGACCACCGACGCGGTGGGCGCTTTCCTGCTGGAAACGAGTTTGCCGGGCGGAAAAGTCCTGGTTACCTTCGAAGGGGACGGCTACCAATCCCTCGACCAGGAAATCGACCTCACCGGGCAGGAGGAAATCGATATGGGCGTCATCGCCCTGCGGCCTGAAGAAAATATCGACCAGATCGGCGCCGAAGATCTGATCCCCATCATTACCTTATCGGTCAACGACCTGGAAAGCGAGGGCGCCCAGAACATCTCCGGCGTACTGACCGCCTCGCGCGACGTTTTCGTTTCCACCGCGGCTTTCGTCTTTGGTCCGGCGCGCTTCCGCATTCGCGGCCTCGATTCGGAATACACCACCATCCTGATGAACGGGATACCGGTGAACGACCCGGAAAGCGGCCGCGTGTTCTGGAGCAACTGGGGCGGCTTAAACGACGTGACGCGCTACCGCGACAACAGCATCGGGCTGGGCGCCGTGAGCTACGCTTTCGGCAATGTCGGCGGCGCTTCCAGCTTCGATACGCGCGCCGGTACGCAGCGCAAGCAATTGCGGCTCACCTACTCCCTCGCCAACCGCACCTACCGCAACCGCGTGATGGCGACCTATTCTTCCGGTCAGCTGCAGGGCGGATGGGCCATCTCCGCCTCCGGCTCGCGCCGCTGGGCGGAAGAGGGCTACCAACCGGGCACCTTCTACGACGCCTGGGCCTATTTCCTGTCGGTCGATAAAAAGCTCGGCAGCAACCATACCCTCAACCTCACGACTTTCGGCGCGCCCATCCGGCGCGGGCGTTCTACCGCCGCCACTGAAGAGATGTACGACCTGGCCGGCACCAACTATTACAACCCGAACTGGGGGTTCCAGAACGGCGAAAAGCGCAACGCCCGCGTCGGCAACACCCACCAGCCGATGGCCATCCTGCGCCACGACTGGGAGATCAGTAAAAAGACGACGCTGATGACAGCGGCCGCCTACCAGTTCGGCCGCAACGGCAGCACGGCGCTCGACTGGTACGACGCGCGCGATCCGCGGCCGGACTACTATCGCCGCCTGCCCAGCTTTATCGATAACGAACAGGCTGCGGCCGTAGAGCAGGTCCTGCGCGAATCGGAAGCGGCCCGCCAGATCGACTGGGACCAGATCTACGCCGCCAACCGCAATAGCTTTGCCACCATCGAAAACGCCGACGGCATCGACGGCAATACGGTCAGCGGACTGCGCGCCCAGTACATCATCGAAGACCGCCGCTTCGACGACCAGCGCTACGTCTTCAACACAGTGCTGGAAAGCATCCTCAGCGACCAGGTCACCCTCAACGGGGGCGCCTCCTACATCTGGCACAAAGGGTCCAATTTCAAAGTAGTCGACGACCTGCTCGGCGCCGACTTCTACGTCGATATCGACAAATTCGCCGAGTTCGACTCCACCGCCAACAACGCTTTTATTCAGAACGACATCGACACCCCCAACCGCATCCTGCGCGAGGGCGACCGCTGGGGGTACGACTACGATATCCACGTGCGCAAGGCGGCCGCCTGGTTCCAGACGGATCTTACCTTCCCGCGCATCGACTTGTTCTTCGCCGGCAACGCAGGCAATACCACCTTCTGGCGGTTCGGCAATGTGCGCAACGGCAAATTTCCCGACAACTCGGGCGGAGAATCCGAAAGACAAAACTTCTTCGAATACGGCGCCAAAGCCGGCCTGACTTACAAGATCGACGGCCGCAACTACCTGATGCTCAACGGGGGATATATCAGCCAGGCGCCCTCCACCCGCGACGCCTACGTGTCGCCGCGCACCCGGCACGACGCCGTGCAGGGGCTGGAGACGCGCAAAGTGCTCAGCCTGGAAGGCGGCTACCTCCTCCAGGCGCCCTACGCCAAAGCCCGCGTGATGGGGTATTTTACGCAGTTTAACGACCTGCTCTGGAACCGCAGCTTCTACCTCGACAACGCCATCATCACCGACGACGGCACCCGCGGCGGCTTCGTCAACTACATCATGCCCGGCATCAGCACCCGCCACCTGGGCCTGGAACTGGCCGCCGAAGTGCAGATCGCTCCCGGACTGAAAGTCAACGGGGTGGCCGCCATCGGAGAATACACCTACCGCAACCGGCCGGAGGTGACCATCTTCCTCGACAACGTAGCCGAACAGCTCTCGGAACAGCAGGTGTTTATCGAGAACTTCTACCTTTCGGGAACGCCGCAAACGGCCTATTCAGTGGGGCTGAACTACCGGTCAAAGCAGTTCTGGTTCGCCAACCTCAACTTCAACTATTTCGACAACGTCTGGATCGACTTCAACCCGGCGCGCCGCACCGTCGAGGCGGTCTCTTTCGTACAAGACCCCCAGTTCCAGGAACAGACCGTCGACCCGGAGTCGCAGCTCTGGCGGGATATCATCGAGCAGGAGAAAGCCCCCAGCGCTTTCACCGTCGACTTTTTCGGCGGCAAATCCTTCAAACTGGGTAAGGTGTTCCTCTATCTGAACGTCGGCGTCAGCAATATCCTCGACAATCAGGATTTCGTGACCGGCGGGTACGAACAACTGCGCTTCGACTTCGAAGATAAAGACGTCGACCAGTTTCCTAATCGACTGTTCTATTCCTTCGGTCGCAACTATTTCGTCAACCTCTCTTTCCGAATCTAAAAAAAGCATTTCACCATGAATAAGGCATCTGTATATCTGTTTTTATTTGCGCTGCTCACCCTGGGCCTCGGCAGCTGCGTCGACCAGGATTTCGACGAACCGCCGGTGGGCGAACTGCCCAACCTGACGGCCAATACCACCATCGCCGAACTGAAAGCCCGGCATACGGTGGGTAGTGAAGACACGCCGATCACGGACTCCGTCGTTATCCGCGGGGTCGTCACCGCCGATGACGAATCGGGCAATCTCTTCAAACAAATCGTCCTCGAAGATGAAACGGGCGGCATCATCCTGCGCCTGAACGCCAACAGCCTTTACAACGAGTTTCCGGTAGGCCGGGAAGTGTTCGTCAAATGCCAGGGCCTCTACGTCGGCGACTTCAACAACCTGATCCAGATCAACGGCAGCCCGGACGAAGCCATCGAAGAGGTGCTGATCCCGAATTTCGTGATCGGCGGCCGTTTCGACCAGCCGGTGGAACCGCTGATGACGACTATCGGACAAATAACGCCCGAGATGTACGGCCGGCTGATCCGGCTCGACGAAGTGCAGTTCGCCGCCTCCGATACGGCGGTCTTCTACGCCGACGCCGTCAACCGCGAATCGATCAACCGGACGCTGGAGGATTGCAACGGCGGCTCCATCATCGTGCGCAGCAGCGGCTTCGCCGACTTTGCCAGCGAGGAGACGCCCGCCGGCAACGGTACGCTGGTGGCCGTGCTGACCATTTTCGGGGATACGCGCCAGCTGCTGTTGCGCGACCTGACCGACGTGCAGCTCGAAGGATCGCGCTGCGAGAGCGGCGGCATCGACGGCGACCTCCTGCCGATCAGCGAATTGCGCGACCTCTTCGGCGACGGGGAGACTTCCGGCCCGGAAGGGCAGAAAATTCGCGGCATCGTGGTTTCGGATAAAGACGCCGGCAACTTCGACGGCCGCAACCTGGTCCTGCAAGACGCTTCCGCCGGTATCGTCGTACGTTTCGAGAACGATCACGATTTTGGTCTGGGCCAGGAAGTGGAAATTGCCGTCGGCGGCGAAGAATTGTCCGAATTCAACGGCCTGCTGCAAGTCAACATGGTGCCGAACAGCCGCGCCGCGGGCCTGGGTACGGGCAACCCGCCGGCGCCGCGCATGGCTACGGTGCAGGAAATACTGGACAATAGCGAGGCCTGGGAATCGACGCTGGTCGCTATCGCTGCAGCTACGATCACCGGGAGCAGCACCTTCGGCGGCTCCACGACCGTCAGCGACGCCACGGGCTCCATCCCGATGTTTACGCGCAACGACGCCAATTTCGCCAACCAGCCGCTGCCGGCGGAAGCGGTGGATATGGTGGCGCTCGTGGGTGACTTCAACGGCCCGCAATTGCTGCTGCGCAACGGCGATGATGTCGAAGGCGACGGCGGCGGCGGCGGCGATCCCGAATTGATCGCCATGGCCGACCTGCGCGACCTTTACGAAGGCGGCGCTACTACCGGCCCGGTCAATCGCAAGATCCGCGGCATCGTCATCTCCGATAAGGACAACGAAAATACGACGGGGCGCAACGTCGTCCTGCAGGACGAAACGGGCGGCCTGGTGGTGCGCTTTACCGACGATCACAACTTCGCCCTCGGCGAAGACGTGGAAGTCATCGTTTCGGGCATGGAACTGTCGGAGTTCAACGGCTTGTTCCAGGTCAACGAAGTGCCCAACGGTTCGGCCGCGAGCTTCGGCAACGGCACGCTGCCGGAACCGCGCGTGGCGACGGTCAGCGAGATCATCGCCAACCTGGAAGAATGGGAATCCACCCTGGTGCTCATCGAGAATGTTACCATCAGCGGCGGTTCGACCTTCAACGGCCTGCTGACGGTAACCGATGATACCGGCTCCCTGGGTATGTTCACCCGCTCCGCAGCTTCTTTTGCTAATGCAGCCGTGCCTTCCGGTACGGTCAACCTGCGCGCCGTCGTCTCCGAGTTCAACGACCCGCAGATATTTATTCGCGACCTGAATGATATCAACCCGTAAGGGCGCAAAGACTTTATCTTCCGTCCCGGATGCCGGCTCGCCGCCGCATCCGGGATGTCGCTTTCTGCAATTTTTCCGCTTTCCGATAACCCATTCCCGATTATAGCGTTTAGCTTATATTTGAGGCACAGTTCAAATCAAAATGATGGCAGAAGCGAAAACCCAAACCTTTCAATTCAAACAGTTTGCTATTGCACAGGACCGTTGCACCATGAAGGTGGGGACGGACGGCGTGCTGCTCGGCGCCTGGGCTGATGTTACGGATGCGGAGCACCTACTCGACATCGGCACGGGCACCGGCGTCATTGCGGTCATGCTGGGGCAGCGTACCGAAACGGCGCGCATTCACGCGGTAGAGATCGACACGGAGGCTTGTGAGCAAGCCCGCGAGAACATGGCGCAGGCGCCCTGGGCGGATCGCCTGGAAGCCTTCAACGTTTCGATCCAGGAGTTTGCCAGAACGCATCCGCACCAATACGACCTGATCTTGAGCAACCCGCCGTTTTTTTCCGGAGGCACCTTCTCCAATAACCAGGACCGCACCAGTGTGCGCCACACGGTAAAACTACCCCATGGCGACCTGCTGGGGGCGGTGCGGACCCTCCTGTCGGATAAGGGCAAATTCTGTGTGATCCTGCCGTTTATCGAAGGCCTGCGCTTCCGGGAACTGGCCGCTTCCTACAACTTGTACTGCACCCGTCTGATGGAGGTGAAACCCAAAGCCGACAAGCCGGTAGAGCGGCTGCTGCTGCAGTTTGAGCGCCGGGAAAAAGCGCTGCGGGAAGAAAAGCTCGTCATTCAGCATGCGGGCGCCAACGCCTGGACGGACGAATACGTGGCGCTGACCGGCGCGTTTTACCTGAAGATGTGAATGGGAAAAGGTGGGTTCGTAACATGAGTCATTCCGCCGGAAGGGAGGAATGACTCATGCTCTTAACCCGGATTATTCATGGGTTCTTCGTCATGACGGTTGCCAGACTTGCGTTCGCACTGGAGGGCGCTACGGAGGCGCCTGCCTGCTGCAGGCAGGTATCCCCAGATCCGGTGCGTGAGCGGGCAGAATGGCGGCCGGCAATAGATGAATTCATGAATAATCCGGCTTAATTTATTGGTTAGATTCGGCGATGATCTTGCGGGCCAGATCGAGGATAGTAGTGTCTTCGAGGTGGACGATGCCTCCGTTCGGTCCGGGTTGGATGTGGGCGTCTACGATCTCTTCGTCGTTTTCATACTTGTGGGCGCCAAAATAGTTGCGTACGGTTTGCTCGTCGATGTTGAGCTCATGGGCGATCCGGCTGACGCTGCCGGTCGGGAGCTTGTGTTTGATGTCGCGAAGTTCATCGAAAGTGATATTCATATTCCATTGATTTTGATGATAAAAGAAAGAGTTGCTTTCGGTTTGTCAAAAGGTGCGCTGTGCAGCGCAGCGCGGCTTGCCGTCAATTGATCTTTTGTAGGGATAATTTACGCGTTTTTCCGTTTTTTTTCAAAAAATCTTAACGTATAACCCATAAAATTAAGCGGCCATCGCTCGGCGGCGTCGTAGCACTTGATGCCCGGGATGCACTTCTCCTGTTCTCACCTTTTGGGCGGCGATCCGAACCGAGCGGTGACCCCCACCAATCCGTTGATGCCCAGCACCGGATAGTAGCGCCAGCGTTGCCGGCGGTTATTGGCCAGGTTGTTGAGTTGTACGAAAGCGCTGACGTTATCGGAAAACTGGTATTCGGCGCCTACGCTGACGTCGAACAGGGCGTTGAGGTTATCCGCTTCGCCTTCGTCGTTGACGAAGGGAACGCCGTTTTCCAGGTAGATCTCGCTGCGCAGGGTCAGCAGCTCGTCGCTGGTGGTGTAGCTGGCGCCGGCGTTGACGGTGAGGCTGGGCAGGTGCCAGGCTTTTTCTTCGCGGTCGAGGGTGAAAAAATTCTGGCTGACGGCGCCGGTGAGCTGCAGCCCATCGAAGAGCGGAGCGGTGAGGCTGGCCGTGATGTTGATGATCTCGGCCGTATCGTAGAGCACCCGGAAGCGGGGGATGGTATCGTTGATGCTGACGGTGCTGCGGTAGAGAGCGAGGTCGTCGGCGGTCTTGTAATTGGCCTGGGCCCGGAAGTCGATGCCCTGGAAGTTGCCCCGCACGCCGCCGTAATACTGGTACAGGCGCGTATTTTCAATTTCCACTTCCGAGAGGATGAACGGATTGTAGTTTGAAAGGGCCTGGAAGTTGTTTTTCTGCAGGGTGCCGGTAGCGCCTACGAAGGCGGTGAGTACGCCCGGCAACAAGTTGGCGGCCAGTTCGAGATCGGGAAAGAAGGAAAACTCATCCTCGTGGGAAGCGATATTCGCCCCGATCTTGGCCATAAAGCGATCGCCGTGGTAGGTATAACTCGGCTGCAGGAAAAAGTTGTTGAGGTTTTGGTTGCTCGAATCCCGGAACGCCGTAAAGTCGGTGCGCAGCTGTATGGACAGGGGGTGCTTTTCGTCGAACCATTTGGTGCCGGAGAGCAACAGGTCGAAGCCCCGTTCCCGCGCCCGGTAGTTGTCGTTGAGGAAGTAGAAATCCAGGCTGGCGCTGTAGTTGAAGTCCAGCTCCGTAGGCTGGCCGTTGAAGATGGCGGCGCGCCCGGAAAAAGTGGCGAAGCGCTGTTTGACGTCGTCCTGGGCGAAGGAGATCTCGGTATCGTTCTCTTCGTTGAATTCGTTATAGCCGTAAAAGTGGACCGCATCGCGGGTGTAGTTGAGCATGCCGTTGACGGCGAATCCGCGGTCGTTGAAATAGTAGGTGCCGTCGAGTTCGCCGCTCGAATAGGAAAAACGCTGGTTTTCGACATTGCGGTTATTGTTGGCCGAATGGTGGAACAGGTTGACGTTGAGGTCAAAATTTTCCGAATTGAAAGCACTGTATCCCATATCGGCATAGAAGGCCGACGGCAGCCCGGCGCCCAGCTTGGCGTATCCGCGGTACTGGGGCGGCAGGTCGTCGCCCTTCATCGCCAGGGGGCGTATTTTGGGCGGCAGGTAATTGACCTCCAGGTCTTGCTGGCGGATGTCGTATCGCTGGCGCTGTACCGCCGTGTCCAGCGGCGGCAGGGTCGGATCGATAGCGAAGCGCTCCGATTCGAGCAGGCGGGCGTCGAAGCTCTTGATGACGTCCACCTCGCCTCCAGGCAGGTCGGGCTCCTGCGCCTTTAGCGACAGGCTGCAGCAAATGAAGCTCAGAAAAAACAGACAATGGATCGATCGGTTCATGATCATTCGGTTTGAAGAAATGTTTGGCATGGCGTTCCCTTTTGGTTGCGGCCCTTTTAGTTTCCTCCTCCTTCTTCCATCTCCAGAAACTCTCCCGACCGCTCGGTACTCAGCCGGCTGGTATTGTTGATCTGGGTATCGAGCCGGTCCAGCTTGTCGCGGGCGGTATTAACGATCTCCCGGTCTTCGTCGTAATTCTCGAGTAAGGCTTCCAGTGCGGCGCGGGCGCTGATCAGGTCGCCCTTTTCGGCCAGGATATCGGACAGGAGGATGATGCATTTGGCGACCCAGTAGGGGTAGCCGGAGCTTTCGCGGTTGGCGTTGATGCAGATCTCCTGGGCGCGCTCCAGGTCGCGGCGCAGGTAGTAGATATAGGCGGTCAGGAAGCGGGCTTCGGCCGTTTGTTCGTTATTGCTGAGGCGAATGACGTCTTCGAATGCCGAGAGGGCGTTTTGATAGTCTTGCTGGTCAAAAGCCACTTTGCCGAGGTAGAAGTTGGCGGTCGCCATTTGTTGCTGGGAGGCGGCCGGGTTGGTTCCCACCTTGCGGGCGAGTTCGTAAACGGCGTTGGTATTGCCGGTACGGTAGGCGCTGCGCAGGGCGCCGAGCTGGGCGTCGAAGCGTTGTTCGGCGCTGGCGGCGGCCGTTTCCATCTGCGAGTACAGCTCGTAGGCTTTGTCGAAATCCTGTTCGTAGTTATAGGCGATGAGCGCGGCTTTTTCGAGAGCTTTCAGGTAAAAGCGGCTCTGGCCCTGACGCACGACGTATTCGTAATCGAGCAAGGCTTCGCCGTAGCGTTTGAGTACGGAATTCGACTCGCCGCGGTGGTAGTGGGCCTGCAGGAGGTAAGCGCCCTGCTGGAATTTGCGGATATAATCGGTATAGGCCTGGACGGCCCGTTCGTAATTGGCGTTCTCGTACTGCACTTCGGCGGCGCGGAAATTGATCGAATCGCGGGCGAAGTTGTCGACATTGTACCCGGGAATGGTTTCGAGGAAAGCAAAATAATCGTCGGCGCGCCCCAGGTCGCTCACGTAGATCTCTTCCAGGGCGGTGAGGGCGATATTGGCTTCGCTGGGTTCGGGATTATTGCTGAACACCTGCTTGTAGTAGTCGATGGCCATCTGCAGGTTGCCCTGGTTGTAGCTGATGAGGCCCAGGCGCAGCAACGCCTGATTGAGCAGCTCGGAGCGGTTGCCGAAGTCGGCCACCAGGGTGCGCAGGGGTTCGGCGGCTTTGGACAGTTGCCCGATCTCCTGGTAGGTGACGCCCAGTTGCAGGAGGGCGTCGTCGGCGAAGGGGGAGTCGGGAAACCGGCGGGCCAGCGATTCGAGGGCCAGGATCTTTTCGGTGATCCGGTTGCGCAAGCCTTCGATGATGGCTTTCTGGTATAGCGCGTAAACGTAGCCGGGATAGCGCTGGTCGACGGCCTGGTCGTAATAAGCGATGGCCTGATCGTAGCGGTTGCGTTTGAACTGGCAATCGCCCGCCCGCATTACGGCGTCGCCCAGGATCTGGTTGGTGATGTCGGGGTTGCCGATGAAGGCGCGGTTGCGGCGAATGCCGGCGACGGCTTCTTCGAAGAAGTCGAGGGCGCCGGTGAAATTTTCCTGTCTCAGGTAGCAGTAGCCCAACAGGTAGTTGGCGGTAAATACCGACGATTCGTCAGGCAGGTTATCCAGCGTGCGGGCCAGGGTGAGGAACTGGTTCATCAGCCGGATGCACTGGTTGTATTGTTCTTCGCGATAGGCAATGTCTCCCTGCCAGTAGATGGCGAGCGCGCGGGTTCTGGAGTCGACGGGGTCTTCCAGGGATTGCGCCAGCCGCGTTTTGGCCCCTTCCAGGTCGTCGGCCTGCAGCAATTGCAGGGCGCGCAGGTAGGTCACCTTCTGCAGGGCCTCGCGTATTTTGGGCGTGCGGTCCCTGCGTTCGGGATACATGGTCGTAATGACGGTGATGGCCTGCTGGTAGTCCCGGTAATTGAGGAAGATCTCGGCCATCAGGTCCTGGGCTTCGGTGTAGTAGCGCGACTCGGGCGTAAAGGTCTTCAGGGCGGCGATGGCCTGGCTGCCGTTGCGCATCTCGTAAGCCAGCTTGGCGTAGTTGAAGGTGGATTCCTCCTGGATGGCCGGGTTGTAGTCCATGCGGCTGGCCAGGGCGAAAGCCGTCTGGGCTTTGCCTTTTAGTTCGAGCTTCAGGTAGCAGTCGGCCAGGTAGTACATAGCGAACTGGCCGAGTTCCGATTTCACGCTGGCCAGTTCTTCGAAGCTGCGCACAGCCTTTTGGTATTTGCCGGTCTGGTAATGGGCGTAGCCGAGCTGGTAGAATTCCTCTTCGCGCAGGCTGCCGCTGCGTTCGGCGTAGTATTCGAGATGGGGCAGGGCGCGTTCGTAGTTGCCGAGCTCGAAATAGGATTGCCCGACCAGCTGCCGGATCTCTTTTTCTTTGCGCAAACCCCGCTGTCGCAGGCGGGGCTCGGCGTAGTTGATCAGCTCCTCGAACCGGCGTTCGGCGAAGTAGATCTGGCAGTTGTAAAACGGAATATACCCTTCGTAGTCCTTCGAGCGTTCGGCCACGTTAAAAGCGGCGATCGCCGCGTCGTATTCGCCTTCGTAAAAATGGCATAGCCCCAGATAGTAGTTGCTCGATTCGTAGTATTCGCCCCGGATATCTTTGATCTCGCGGAAGCTGCGTTTGGCTTCGGTAAACTTTTTCTGAACGAAATTGCTGTAGCCCCGCCGGAAGAGCACGCGGGTGCGATCTTCGCGCGTGAGGCCGGAAAGCGGGATCTTTTCGTAATAGGCGAGGGCTTTTTCGTATTCTTTGTCGATGTAATAGAAGTCGGCGAGTTCGAGCAATGCCTGATCGGCGATCGGGTCGGGCGAATATTTGCGGATAAACTCCAGGATGAGCTTTTCGCCGTCGGGCAGGCCGAGCTGGACGGCGCTCTTGGCGTAGTACAGCTCGGCTTTGGTGCGCAGGAGTATGGCCTGGGGTTCGTTGGCCGGCCGCAGCATCCGGATGGCGTTCAGGAACTCATCGCGGGCTTTGCCGAAGACGTTGCTGTCGTAGAGTTCCCGGCCTTGCTTGTAGGCTTCATTGGCTTCGGTGTAGATGGCGGTGCGCTGGGCGATCAGGGGTATGATCAGGCAGGAGGCCACGATAACAAGAGCAAGTCGTTTGATCATCATGCTTGCTTAGGTTTGTGTTTGTAACTACAAAAACTTTGGAGCCGATTATCTTATTGCCGACAATTTAAGGAAAAAAAAGAAGCAAGCGTTAAGCCTCGAAGTTCAGGATCGTCTTCTCGATGATCTCGCAGCATTCCTGCAATTGATTTTCCGTCATCACCAATGGGGGGGCGAAGCGAATGATATTGCCGTGGGTCGGTTTGGCGAGCAGCCCGTTTTCGGCCAGTTGGAGGCAGATGTTCCAGGCGGTATCGCTTTCCTCCTCGTCGTTGATCACGATGGCGTTCAGCATTCCCATGCCGCGGACGAGGGTGACCAGGTCGGTCTTTTCGACCAGGTTCTGCTGCATGCGTTCGCGGAAGATACGGCCGAGGTAGTCGGCGTTTTCGGCGAGTTTTTCGTCTTTGACCACCTGGAGGGCGGCCATGGCGACGACGCCGGCCAGCGGGTTGCCCCCGAAGGTAGAACCGTGTTCGCCGGGTTTGATGGTGAGCATGATCTCGTCGCGGGCCAGGGCGGCGGATACCGGGAAGACACCTCCGGATAGGGCTTTGCCCAGCACCAGGATGTCCGGCTGGAATCCGAAATGGTCGCAGCACAGGCGCTTGCCGGTGCGGGCGATGCCGGTCTGTACTTCATCGGCGATGAAGAGGACGTTATGTTGCCGGCACAGCTCGTAGGCGCGCGGCAGGTAGTCGGCGTCCGGCACCACCACGCCTGCCTCGCCCTGGATGGGTTCCACCATGAAGCCCGCTACGTTGGGGTCCTGGAGGGCTTCTTCCAGGGCGGGAATATCGTTGTAGGGGATGATGACGTAGCCCGGCATGTAGGGGCCGAAGCCGCCGGTGCTGCTCGGATCGGTGGAGGAAGAGATGGCCGCCAGGGTGCGCCCCCAGAAATTGCCGGTGACGAAGATGATCTTGGCCTGGTTATACGGCACGCCTTTCACCTGGTAGGCCCATTTCCGGCATAGCTTGACGGCCGTCTCGCCGCCTTCGACGCCGGTATTCATGGGCAGCACCTTGTCGTAGCCGAAGTATTCGGTGATGTACCGTTCGTAGCGGCCCAGCACGTCGTTATAGAAAGCGCGGGAGGTGAGCGTCAGCCGCTGCGCCTGTTCGGTGAGCGCCTGTACGATGCGCGGATGGCAGTGTCCCTGGTTGACGGCGGAGTAGGCCGAGAGGAAATCGTAGTACTGCTTGCCTTCTACGTCCCACACGTGGACGCCCCGGCCGCGGGAGAGCACCACCGGCAGCGGATGATAATTGTGCGCGCCATATTGATCTTCCAGCGACATGAGGTCCTGGGAGGAGAGTCCGGTAGCTGATACCATAATGTTTAGCGTTTTATGCTTGGTTATAGTTGGCGGCAACGGCGTCGGAGGTCGTTACTTCCACGCCTTTGCGCTGCATTTCTTGTACGGCTTTTTCCCCGTCGCCGGGTTCCAGCTCTACGGGGCGGGAACCGTCGCGCACCAGGTAGGTCCGGAAACCGAGTTCGACGGCGTCGAGCGCGGTGAATTTGACGCAGATGTCGAGCGCCAGGCCTACGATAAAAACGTCGGTGACGCCTTTTTCTTTAAGGAAGTCGCCGAGCCCGGTGGCGCGGCGATGCCCGTTGTCGAAAAAGCCGCTATAGCTGTCGATGCCGGGGTCAGTACCCTTGTAAAAGATGGTGTCGATCTTTTCGGTATGGAGTCCGGGCGCGAATTCGGCGCCGAAGGTGTGCTGTACGCAATGAATGGGCCAGAGGATCTGTTCGAGCCCGTTGAGTTCGATCACCTGCCCGGGGCGTCGCCAGGGGTGGTTGGCGGCGAAGCTGCCGTGGTTAGCGGGGTGCCAGTCTTTGGTGGCCGCCACCAGGTCGAACCGTTCCGCCAGCCGGTTGGCTACCGGGATGACCTCGTGGCCGTCCTTCACTTCGAGGGCGCCGCCGGGGCAGAAATCAATTTGTATGTCGACGAGTAACAGTGCTGGCTTCATCATCCGGGATGTACGATTTGCAAGGTATCCAAACTGGCCCTAAGTTTTAAGAATTCGTAGAGCTTTTTTTCTTCGGTATGGCGGGCGTTCTTCGATTTTTCCGCTTCCCATTCTACTACAAATAACGGTATTCGGGCGGCTGGTGTTTGGAAGTCCGTCAGCTGAACTTTAGCGTAGCCGATAGTGGCGAGGTCGGGGAAGACCACTTTGGCTTCCCAGCAGATCTGGTGGAAAGGGATGGTGTCGCGGCGCAGGCTGTCGATGGTTTGCTGCATGGATTCGATCTGCAGCTCCTGGTCGGTTTTGGTTTTGCTGACCGTTTCCAGCTTATTGGCGATCTGGCCCAGGTTGGAGAGTTCCAGTTGCAGCTTATTGATCTGTTGCAGCTCGATATCGGAATCCTGGATCAGGCTGAGTCGCGTATCGTCGAGCCCGAAGCTGCGCATGGCCTGGTAGTAAAAGTCGAGCGAGTCTTTGGGGATGGATCGCCCGAGTAGTTGCAGGATGAGCTGCTGGGTGCTGTCTTCGCGGATGAGGGAATAATCGATGCAGCGGGTGTTCGGGTTGTCGCCGAAGTACACTTCGATAAACTGTTCGGCGCGTTGTTTGTCGCGCTGATACAGGTAGAGGTCGTAGAGGATGCGGGCGCTGGGGATGATGATGATCAGGCTGAAAACCGATACGATCCAGCGGTTGCGGCGGGCTTCGCGGGCGTCGACGTGTTCGCGGAAAGGGAAATTGAGCGCGCGGATGATGATGTAGGTGCTGAGGGCGATGAAAAAAGAGTTGAGGAAGAAAAGGTAGAACGAATTGAGCATGACCGTCCAGTTGGCTTTGGCGATCCCGTAGCCGGTGACGCAGAGGGGCGGCATGAGCGCCGTGGCGATGGCGACGCCCGGTATGGCGTTCGATTTGTCGCGGCGGGAAGCCGAGATGATTCCGGCCAGCCCGCCGAATACGGCTACGAGCCCGTCGAGGAAGGTCGGCGCGGTGCGGGCCTGGATCTCGTCGGTGAGCGTGCCGAGCGGGGTGACGACGAAGTAGAGTGTACTGGTAAACAGGGCGATGAGGATGGCAATGCCGAAATGGCGCAGCGAAATGAATAGCGCGTCTTTGTCGTTGGTCGCTACGCCGAGCCCGATGCCCAGGATGGGCGCCATGAGGGGAGAGATGAGCATGGCGCCGATGATGACGGCCGGTGAGTTGAGGTCGAGGCCGAGGGAGGCGATCATGATCGAGCACATGAGCAGCCAGGCGTTGGCGCCCCGCATGCGCTTGTTGTTTTTGATGGTGATGATGGTGCTTTCCCGGTCGAGGCCTTCCTTGAGGTCGATCAGGTCGCGAAACCAGCGCCGCACGGCTTCGAACAATTCGCTGATGATCTCGCGCAGCGTACGCGGTTCGTCGATCACGGGTTTGGGTTCTTCCTTCATCCGGTGGTGTTTGGGGCCTCAGACCAGGCGGCCGTCTTCCATGTTCAGGACGCGGTCGCTCATCTGGGCCAGTTCCTTATTATGGGTAACGATGATAAAGGTCTGTTGGAAATCGCGACGCAGGTCGAAAAGCAGTTGGTGCAATTCCTGAGAGGAGGTAGAGTCGAGGTTGCCCGAGGGTTCATCGGCAAAGACGACGGCGGGCCGGTTCATCAGGGCCCGCGCTACGGCCACCCGCTGTTGTTCGCCGCCCGACAGCTCGGTGGGCTTGTGGGTGAGGCGTTCGGCCAGTCCCAGGTAATCGAGCAATTCGGCGGCGCGCCGGCGGGCCGCCGCTTCGTTCTGCTGGGCGATAAAAGCCGGGATACAAACGTTTTCCAGGGCGGTGAATTCGGGCAGCAGGTGGTGAAACTGAAAGACGAACCCGATATTCAGGTTGCGGAATTCCGCCAGCTTGCGCTGCCCCAGGCCCGCCACCGGCGTTTCGTTGATGGCCAGCTCGCCCTGATTAGGCCGGTCGAGGGTGCCCAGGATGTGCAGCAGGGTGCTCTTGCCGGCGCCGGATTTCCCCATGATGGAGACCACCTCTCCTCGCTTGACGGTCAGGTCGACGCCTTTCAACACATGGAGGTTGCCGAATGACCGGTGGATGTTTTTCGCTTGAATCAAAAGTGTCGTTTTTTGATCGGCTAAACTACGATCTTTCCCGACAAAAGGGTAGGGAAAGGCGTCCTTACCCGGGGCAATCACATTATCTCAAAAAGCAGGAAAAATCCTCGTTTTTACCTCGATCCTAACCCGGGCTAAAGGAAGAACGAGGATTTTTCCTTTCGTTCCCTGTGAATTTTCGCTAAGGAATAAAGATACGCTGTATCCTGGCCATCTTTACGATTCCGTACCTCCGGAACGGCAATCCCTGCGCACCAACAATGCTGCCGATAGTTCTGCTTCCTTACCAGAAACTACCCACAAAGATGGCCGTCAGGATCAGCAGCAGGATCGCCAGGATGCGGTAGTTCTGATACCAGGGCAATCCTTTGAGCTCTTCCGTTTCCTGGGTGAACAGCTCGCGGCGCCAGGTGTATTCCTCGACTTTTTGCGGATCGGGCTCGCCGGTCAGCGCACTGACGATAATGTGGATCAGCAGGCAAACGAGGAACAGGAAAAAGGCCATGTGCAGGAAGTGGATATCCGTAACAAAAGCCACGATGCCCGTGGGGGCGGCGTCCGCGCTATTGGCGATCACCGAAGCGAAGACCAGCAGCAGCGCCAGGACGAAGCCCGACAAGAGGCTGGCGATGGCGCCGTGCGCGTTGGCGCGCTTCCAGAACAGGCCCAGGATGAAAGCCGACACCACCGGCGGACAGATGAAGGCCAGCACCGTCTGCAGATAGAGCCAGAGGGTGTCGGCGACCTTGTCGATCTGGGTGGCCCAAAGCGAGGCCAGTACTACCAGGACGAGGGTGACGATCTGTCCGACCCGCACCAGCTGCTGGCTGGTCAGGCCGGGGCGCAGCGTCTTGACGAAGTCCATCGTGATCAGCGTCGAAGCGGAGTTGAACGTCGCCGAAACACTCGACATCATCGCGGCGAGCAGCCCGGCCAGCACCAGGCCGAGGATGCCTTGCGGCAGCAGGTTGAACAACAGCAGGGGATAGGTCATATTCGGACAGTCGCCGAGGTCGGCGCAGACCTCGCCGCTGGGCAGCTGGTAGTTGAGGAAAGACAGGTCCAGGTCGGTATACAACAGTATCGCTACGGAGCCCGGCAGCACCATAATGAAGATCACCGGAAGCTTGAGCAGGCCGGCGAAGAGGGCGCCCCAGCGACCGTGGTTGACGTCCTTGGCGCCCAGCACCCGCTGCACCATAAACTGGTTGTTCGCCCAGAAGTAGAAACCCAATATGGGCGCGCCGAACAGCAGGCCGGTCCACGGCATAAATTCGTCATTGGCCGGCCGGATGACGCTCAGCACTTCTTCTGCGTTCTTCAGCTGAACCCCCGGGGTGGCCTCCACCAGCCGCCCCCCCGCAGCCATCTCGTTGAGCCCGGCGATGAAGCCCGACCAGCCGCCTACCTGGTCGAAGGCAAAGTAAGTGAGCAACATGGAACCGAAAATGAGCAGAATGGCCTGGACCACCTCGGTCTGGATCACGGAGTTCAGACCACCGGGAATAGTATAAGCCGCCGCGGCAAAGGCGAGAATGATGATGATGAGGTAGGTCGGCAGGTCCGGAAACATGAGCTTCAGGATGATATTGCCCACGTACAGCCCCGCCGCCGTGTCGATCAGAACGTTGCCGATGATGGTGATGAAGGAAAAATAGTATCGCGACCGGCTGTCGTAGCGCCGTTCCAGGAATTCGGGCATGGTGTACACGCGCGAATTGAGGTAGAAAGGCAGGAAAAAAATGGCGAAAAAGACCAGGATCACCGCCGCCAGCCACTCGTAGTTGTAGACGTGGGTGTTGGTCTTGAAAGCGTCGCCGGCCAGCCCCACCAGCGTTGAGCTGGAAATATTGGCCGCGAAGAGGGCGATGCCCACGATGGGCCACGTCATATTCCGGCCGGCGAGGAAGTATTCCTCGGAGTTTTTGCGCTTGGCGTGATAAAGCCCGTACGCAATGATCAAAACGCCATACAGCACCATAATGCTGATGTCGACAATACTGAGTTCGAACTTTTCCATGATCGGATAGGGTGTAAGGTTTTATTGATGTCTGGTAATTTTTTCGTCCCGGCAAAAAAAAAGAGCGAAGTCAAAAGAGATATGCTTCGCTCTTGTAAGAAATCACCCGACTGTTATTATGAAGGATTAAAATATACCCTCTTGTACAACCATTGATAACGATTTAACCCAAAAGGCGTTATCTGATGGTCGAGCAAACTGCGGCGTCCGATTGACGTCTGGCTGTTCATTAAGCAGATGTTAAGAAATTCTTAAATCTGACGGCAAGATAGGGCAAAATTGTTTTTGAACATAAAATTTCGCGATAAAAATTGGTAAAGCTATTGTATACTACAATACCTGCAAACACCAATTTTTGTTTGGAGGAGCGCCGAAAATATCCAGCGCAGCCCCACCTACAGATCGGCCCGCAACACCCGCCGGAAAGCAATGGCGAAGAAGATCAGAATGTAGAAAATGGCGAACAGAACGGCCTGATCGGGCGGCAGGTACAGGCTGAACCCCGCCTGTTGCAGAAACCTGTCGGCCTGCGGGGCGAAGGGCTCGGGAATGAGGTCGGCGAAGGCGTTGATCGGATAATAGTGCATGCTCGGATGCTGGTACAGGTTGTAGTGCACGCCCCAGCGCAGCACCACTTCGATGAACATGATGTAGCTGAAGTACAAAAACAAGGTCACTCCGGTGCGCTTCACCAGAAAGCCGAGGAGCAGGCCGAAGCTCATGTAGCCGAGGCTCATCAGAAAAAAGCGCCACAAGTAGTCGACGTTCTGCCAGATCTTGTGCCAGTATATCGATTCGGTGTTGAAATAGCCGATGGTCAGCGCGCACAAAGCATAATAGAACGTGGCGATCAGCGCGATAATGGTGATGAATGCACTTTTGGAGAAAAAGTACGAGCGGCGGTCGAGGCCGTCGATGATATTCTGGCGCATGGTGCGATAGGCGTACTCGCTGGTGATGGTGGTGATGGCCAGGAAGCCGAGGAAGAAAAAGGAAAGCCAGTTGCCGACGTAGCCCAGGTATTCCCAGACGGTGGGGAAAATGAAAAGCACTTCGTTGGTGAGCAGGGGCGGCGGGAGTTCCTCCAGTTGTTTTCCGAGCAACAACAGCGTCGGCAGCAGTACGGCGTACGCTCCGGTAAAGATCCAGAAGGGGATGCTGCGGTATTGTTTTTTCCACTCCAGTCGCAAAAGGTAGGTCATATCTCTGCGGTTATCGGGTGATTTCCAGAAATTCGGCTTCCAGGCTGCGGCGGCGCACGCGCAGGTGGTGCAGCAGCAGGCCCCGCTCGAACGCCAGGCGGTTGATCGCGCCCGGGGCCAAGGTCTTTTCGGCCAGGACGAGCAGTTGTCCGTTCTCCTCCCTTATTTCCGTCACTTCCGGCAGGCTGTGCAGCAGTTCGAGGAGCCCTTGCCGGTCTTCGGCCGCCACCTCGATGGCCTGCTCGTCGCGGATGATGGCGCCCACCGGACCGTCCGCCAGCAGCCGCCCTTCTTTGAGGATGGCGACGTGGGAACAGATCTTCTCCACCTCGTCGAGGATGTGGCTGGCCATGAGGATGGTCTTGCCGCGACGGGCGATCTGCTGCAGGGTGTCGCGCACTTCGGCGATGCCCTGGGGGTCGAGGCCGTTGGTGGGTTCGTCGAAGACGAGCACGTCGGGATCGCCGATCATGGCGGCGGCGATGGCCAGGCGCTGTTTCATGCCGAGGCTGTAAGTGCGGAACTTCGAACGGCGGCGGTGGCTCAGCTTGACCAGCTCCAGCCATTCGTCGATGCGCGGTTCGGCCACCCGCTTGACGTGCGCCACGAGCTGCAGGTTGTCGACGGCGTTGAGGTACGGATAAAAATTGGGCGTTTCCAGCAATGCCCCGATGTGCCGCCGCGGATTGGCCCCGTACTTCCCTTCGAACCACTCGAACCGCCCGGCCGTCGGTCGAATGACGCCGAGGAGGATGCCGAGCGTGGTGGTCTTTCCGCTGCCGTTGGGCCCCAGCAGTCCGTAAACCATGCCGGCTTCCAGCTGCATGCTGAGGCCGTCGATGGCTTTCAGGCGCCCGTAGGTCTTGGTCAGGTCTTCGGTTTGAAGGATGGTCATAGTCGGATATCGGTCGCTTTTGTCAGAATGATCCGGGTTACCGGGTTAAAGTTAATAAACCCGAATATCATACCCCTGTAATTTGGATCAACGCCCGCCGGGCTTGGATGAACATTGAATATGCCGTGCTGTTGGGTTAGGGAATCAACAAGCGACCATGGCGAAAAAACTACGACTGATACTGGGAGACCAGCTCAACCGCGCGCATTCCTGGTTTGCGGAAACCGATGACGACATTTGTTACTTGATGGCCGAAATGCGGTCCGAGACGGACTACGTGCGCCACCACATCCAGAAGGTGACCGGCTTTTTTCTGGCGATGCGGGCTTTTGCGGAGGAATTGCGAAAAGGCGGGCGCGAAGTGATCTACCTCTCGCTGGACGACGAACGCAACGGGCACTCGGTGACCAAAAACGTACAATGGGCCGTGGAAGCGCTGGGCGTCGATCATTTTGAATATCAGCTTCCTGACGAATACCGCCTCGACCACGAGCTGAAGTCCCTGGCCGGCAAACTGCCCATCCCCGCCGAAGCCTGCGATACCGAACACTTTCTGACCGCCCGCGAAGCAGTGGCCGAACAGTTCAAAGGCAAAAAGAACTACCTCCTCGAATCCTTCTACCGCAAGGTGCGCGCCCGTTTCGATATCATGATGGAAGCCGACGGCGAAACGCCGCTCACCGGACGCTGGAACTACGACGCCGAGAACCGCAAAAAGCTGCCTAAAAAACAATCCATCCCCGAAGACCTGCCTTTTCAGCGGGAGGTAGGGGCGATGGTCGACCTGATCAAAGCACAAGGCGTCAAGACGATCGGCAATATCGACCCGGCGCGATTCACCTGGCCGGTCACCCGCGAAGAAGCCCTGGCGCTGCTCGACCATTTTGCCGAAACGCGCCTCCACCATTTCGGTAATTATCAGGATGCGATGACCGACCGCGATTACCTGCTTTTTCACTCCAAACTGTCATTCGCCCTCAACACCAAGATGCTGAGTCCACTGGAAGTAGTCAACACCTGCGTCGATTACTGGGAAAAGCACCGGGAAGAGATCGATATCGCCCAGATCGAGGGCTTCGTCCGGCAGATCATCGGCTGGCGCGAATACATGCGCGGCATCTACTGGGCTAAAATGCCGGACTACGGCAAGCTCAACTTCTTCGAGCACCAGGCGGCCTTGCCGGCCTGGTACTGGACGGGCGAGACGCGCATGAAGTGCCTGCAGCACGCCGTCGGCCAATCGCTCGACCACGCCTACGCCCATCACATCCAGCGGCTGATGGTCACCGGCAACTTCGCTCTGCTCCTGGGCGTCCACCCCGACGAGGTCGACCAGTGGTACCTCGGCATCTACATGGACGCCATCGAATGGGTGGAGATCACCAACACCCGCGGCATGAGCCAGTTTGCCGACGGCGGCATCGTGGGCACCAAACCCTACGTGTCGAGCGCCAACTACATCGACAAGATGAGCGACTACTGCAAAAACTGCTATTACGATAAAAAGCAGAAGGCCGGCGAGCGCGCCTGCCCCTTCAACAGCCTGTATTGGGACTTCTACGACCGCCACCGCGATAAGCTCGGCAAAAACCCGCGCATCGGCATGATGTATCGCGTGTGGGACCGGATGGACGGGGAAAAAAAAGAAGCCATACTCAAACAGGCGGCCCATTACAAAAAAAAGGCGGACCAATTGTAGGTTTTCTATTAAAAGGGGCCGGAGATCAAGAAACGGCGTCCATTCGGCCAGGCGCCGGCCGCTTTATTTTCAGGGTAACTTTTTATTAATTTTGCCAAAACCCCAATCTACCCTTACCTTGCCGGCAGACTGCAAAACCCAGCCATGATCCAAGCTTTCATTGAAAATCCGACCCTGTTGCTGTTCGTCGTCGCCGGACTGGGGTACGGCGTGGGCAGCATCAAGGTGCGCGGCAGCAGCCTGGGCGTGGCGGCCGTGCTTTTCGTCGGGTTGGCCTTCGGCGGGCTCAGCGCCGAGTTTCGGGTGCCGGAAGTGATCATCTTTCTGGGGCTGACCATCTTCGTCTACACCATCGGGCTGAGCTCGGGGCCCAGCTTTTTCGCCACCTTCCGGCAGCGCGGCTCGCGCGACATCATTTTCGTACTATTGATGCTCACCTTTTCGGCGGCGCTCACCGTCGGGCTGCATTTCCTTTTCGGCTTTCAGGCCAGCACCACTTCGGGCTTGTTTGCGGGGAGCACCACCAATACCCCCGCCCTGGCCGGCCTGCTCGACGCCATCAGCAACAGTCAGCCTGATCCGGCGAGGGCAAAGATGATGAGCGAAGAGGGGGTGGTGGGCTACTCCTTGTCGTATCCCATGGGCGTCATCGGCGTGATGATCGCCATCGCCATCATGCAGCGGCTGATGAAGATCGATTACCGCCGGGAAGAGGAAGAGCTGAAGAGCGAGTACCCGGTAAAAGCCACGGTAACCAGCCGCACCATTGAAGTCACCAACCCGGAGGCGGTGGGCAAGCCCGTGCGCGACCTGAAGGCCAGGCACGGCTGGTCGATCGTCCTGGGGCGCGTCCAGCGCGGTGATACGGTGATGCTTTCCAACTGGGACACGGTATTCGAGCTGGGCGATGAGGTGGCTGTAGTCGGCGACGTCGACGAGCTGCAGCGGGTGGGCGAATTTCTGGGCCAGATCAAATCGTACAAGCTGTCGTACGACCGCTCGGAATACGACACCCGCCGCATCTTCGTCTCCAATCCCGACATCGCGGGCGAGCGGCTGGCCACCCTCAACCTCAACGAGCGCTTTGCCGCTATCGTCACCCGCGTGCGCCGCGGCGATATCGACCTGTTGGCCAACGCCGGCACCGTGCTCGAATTGGGCGATCGCGTGCGCTTCGTCGCCCGCCGGGATGATATTCCCCGCATCGCCTCTTTTTTCGGTGATTCTTACGATGCGCTCAGCCGCATCAACCTCTTGTCTTTCGGATTGGGTATGGCCCTGGGGCTCTGGCTGGGCATGATCACCTTCCAGCTGCCCGGCGGCTTCACCTTCCGCCTCGGTTTTGCCGGCGGCCCGCTCATCGTTGCCCTCATCCTCGGCGCCCTGCGCCGCACCGGGCCGGTGGTCTGGACCCTGCCCTACGGCGCCAACCTCACCCTGCGGCAGGTGGGCCTCATCCTGATGCTGGCCGGCATCGGCGTCAATTCGGGGCACAACTTCTTCAGCACCATCACTCAGGGCGGCGGCGCGATGATCTTCCTGGCCGGCGCCATCATCAGCTTTTTTACCACCATCATCACCTTGTTTATCGGCTACCGGCTGCTGCGCATTCCCTTCAGCTTCCTGCTCGGTATGGTCGCCAACCAGCCCGCCATCCTCGACTTTGCACTCGATCGCACCCGCAATAAGCTGCCCAATATCGGCTTTACGCTGATGCTGCCGGTGTCAATGGTGGCGAAGATCGTTTATGTGCAGTTGTTGTTCGCGTTGCTGAAGTAAGAGCATTGAATGATCTGGATGTGGAAATCCATGAATAATCCGGGTTAAAGCGCTCACTGAGCAGGATCCTTAGCCTCCAAAATCACCGCATCCACCGCTTTCTCCCGCATCATCCGGTTAAACTCCGGTAGCTCTTCGGATTTGATCTTCGCGAACTGCTGCAATTGCTCATCGATCTGCCGCGTCAGCTCCTCCTTCACCTGGTAGGCCTGCTGCGTCGGCCGGTAGTTGCCGTAGCTGGTCAGCGAGCCGACGGCGCCCAGCTTGTTGGTGAGCTTGATGGGGAAGTTGAGCGGGTCCTGGCGGCTGCGGTTGCGCGTCTGGTAGAGGGCCTTTTCCACTTCCGACATCTGCTTTTCGATGGCTTTGGCTTTGTCGATCACCTCTTCCAGGTTGTCTTCTTCCGCCAGCCGCTCGGTGTAGTGCTTCAGCTGCTTTTTGATGTCGCGGATCTCGATGATGGCCTCGTGGGCGTCCGTGACCTTTTCGTTGACTTCGGTGATGAAGTTGAATTGCGCTTGCAGGTCTTCCAGCGAAGACTCCGAGCGGGGGTCGGCCAGGATCTTAAAGTTTTGCATCATCTCCTGGTCGCCGACGGTCAGTTTGACCTGGTAGTCGCCGGGAACCGCCATTGGCCCCCGCAGGCCGGCGGCCCACATGATCATGCCCTCGAATTTTTTGGCGTCGGGATAGCGCATGTTCCAGACGAAGCGGTTGCCGCCGGCTTCGACTTCCAGCTTTTCGGCCTTTTCTTCGGCGGTGGACGAAAATTCGCGGATCAGCACGCCGTCGGCCTCGTGGAAAGACAGTTTGACGGCCACGCTATCGGCCGGCTTTTCCCTGAGGTAGAAGTGGACCATCACGCCGCCGGGGTGGTTCTTGCCTGCGGTCAAATTTTTCTCCTGCTGGCCGCCCCGCATCCGGTAGCTGTCCATGGGCTGGTAGAGGTACTGGTCGCTATTGGCCACCTCGTCGCTGAGCTGGTGCAGCGGCGTCAGGTCGTCGATCATCCAGAAGCTGCGGCCCTGGGTGGCGGCGATCAGGTTGTGGTTTTTCACCGTGAGGTCGGTGATAGGCACCACCGGCAGGTTGAGCTGGAAGGGCTGCCAATTTTGGCCGTCGTCGAAAGAGACGTACATGCCCGATTCGGTACCGGCGTAGAGGAGGCCCCGGCGGGCAGGGTCGGCGCGCAGCACGCGGGTGAAGTGATCGTCGGGGATGCCGTTGACGATCAGCTCCCAGGTTTTGCCGTAGTCTTTGGTGTGGTACAGGTAGGGCCGGTAGTCACCCAGTTTGTAGCGCGTGCCGGCCAGGTAGGCGCCGCCTTTGGTGAAGGGGTCAATATCGATGCTGTTGATCATCATCCATTCCGGCATGCCCTTGGGGGTGACGTTTTTCCAGGATTCGCCGCCGTCCGTGGAGAGGTGCACCAGTCCGTCGTCAGAACCTACCCAGATCAGGCCTTCCTCATCGGGCGATTCGGCGCCGGCGAAGAGAGTGCAGTAGTATTCCACGCCGGTATTGTCTTTGGTGATGGGGCCGCCGGAGGGGCCGAGCTTGGTGGTGTCGTTGCGCGTGAGGTCGTCGCTGAGCAGTTCCCACGACTGGCCGCCGTCGGTGGTGACGTGTACGTGGTTGGAGAGGGCGTACAGCTTCTGGGGGTCGTGCGGCGAGAAGAAGATCGGGAAGTTCCACTGGAAGCGGTATTTCATCCCTTCGGCGCCGTAGCCCATGGGGTTGTCCGGCCATACGTTGATGGCCTGGATCTGCTTGGTGCGGTGGTTGATGCGCGTGAGGAAACCGCCGTAGCTGCCGCCGTAGACGATGTCGTTGTCCGTCGGGTCGATGGCCAGGTGGGCGCTCTCGCCGCCGGCGGAGGGCTCCCAGTCGCGTTCTCCGATGCTGCTGCCTTCGGAGCGGTGCAGGATACGCACGGTGGAGTTGTCCTGCTGGGCGCCGTAGATGCGGTAGGGGAAGTGGTTGTCGGTAGTGACTCGGTAGAACTGGGCGGTGGGCTGGTTGTAGTAGGTCGACCAGTTGTCGCCGGCGTCGAAGCTCACCTGGGCGCCGCCGTCGTCGCCGATCACCATGCGCTGGTTGTCTTCCGGCGCGATCCACAGGTCGTGGTGGTCGCCATGGGGCGTGGAGATGCTTTCGAAGGATTTGCCGCCGTCCTGGGAGCGCCAGAAACGCACGTTGACCACGTAGACGATATCTTCGTTCTCGGTATCCGCGTAGATGCGCGAGTAGTACCAGGCGCGCTGGCGCAGCGAGCGTTCGCTGTTGATGCGCTTCCAGGTATCGCCGCCGTCGTCGGAGCGGAAGACGCCGCCCTCTTCATTTTCGATGATGGCGAATACGCGTTCCGGGTTGACGGGCGAGACGCTCACGCCGGCGATGCCCCAGAGGCCGCCGGGCAGCCCTTCCTTATCGGAGATGTTGGTCCAGGTATCGCCCCCGTCGGTGCTCTTCCAGAGGGCCGAGCCTTCGCCGCCGCTTTCCAGGCTGTAGGGCGTGCGGCGGATGCGCCAGGTAGTGGCGAAGAGGATGCGCGGATTGGTGGGGTCCATGACCAGGTCGACCGCGCCGGCGTCGGCATTGGCGAAGAGGATCTTTTCCCAGGTCTGCCCGCCGTCCTGGGAGCGGTAGACGCCGCGCGCTTCACTCGATTGGTAGAGGTCGCCGAGTACGGCCGCGTAGACGAGGTCGGGATTTTGCGGATGGATGCGCACGCGCGGAATATGGCGCGAATTTTCCAGTCCGGCGGCCGTCCAGGTCTTGCCCGCGTCGGTAGAGCGCCACATCCCGTAGCCGTAGGAGACGTTGCCGCGCACCGTCACCTCGCCGCCGCCGGCGTAGAGGACATTGGGGTCGGATTCGGCTACGGCCACCGCGCCGACGGAGCCCCCGAAGAAGCCGTCGGAGATGTTCTCCCAGGTTTGTCCGCCGTCTTTGGTGCGCCAGACGCCGCCGCCGGCGCCGCCGAAGTAGAAGAGGTTGGGTTTGCCCGGCACGCCGGTGACGGCCGCCGAGCGCCCGCCGCGGTGCGGACCGACATTGCGCCATTTGATACATTCGAAGAGGGACTCCGCAAAGGCGGGTTCCTGTGCGGAGAAGGAGGCCGGCGCCGTAAGGGCGAGCAGCAGCGCCAGCATAGCGATCAGATTGTGCTTGATCATACGTTAAGCGTTTTTCAGCAGTTTACCAATGATAACCACGGCCTCCCGAGCCGGGAAAGCCGATTTGAAATGCGATGTTATAAACCAGTTAACCAGGAGAGTGGCGAATAGCGAGAATGAGAAGGGAAAATTAAGGATTAATCTGCGAACAAAAAAAGGCCGCGCCGCAGAAAGCGACGCAGCCCGGGACGATATTGAGAAAAACCTCGCCTTGAGGATTTTTTTACAATCCGCTGATCGTTATTTTTTTGGCGGCGTATCTATTGCTCTGCCGGATTTCCAGATAATAGTCGCCCTCGCCGTTTTGGGCGATGTCGAGGTCGTCGCTGAATTCGCCCTGGAAGGCGCCCAGGTCGTATTCGTAGATCAGGCGGCCGGCCTCGTTGAAGACGCGAATGCGGGTGTCACCCCGGTCGGGCAGCACAAATTGCATGCGCAGGAGTTCCTTATTGGGCAGCAGCTTGAAAGCGCGCAGGTCGAGGTTGTTGGCGGTCGAGAGCGCCACATCGTGTTGCGCGTTCATCTGCCGGGCTTCGGCTTCGCTCAGGGCGCTGATCTTGATTTGGGCGGAGTGGAGATTGTCGCGTTCTCTTTCGCGTCCGGAAAAAGGAGGGATGTTGATATTGATTTCCGGGATCTCGAATTTCTCCATTTCGGTATCGCAGTACGACTGGATCGGTGCTTTGCCTTTTTGTTTGATGCTGTTGCGCAGGTAGCCCACTTCGATGGGATCGCCGACTCGCAGGCTGTTGACGGCGTAGCGAATGTCGTCCCAGTCGTACATGGTATAGCCGTTGATGGTGGTGATCACGTCGCCGTCTTTCATGCCGATGGCTTCGGCGGTCGAATTTTTGACGATGTTGACGGGGATGCCTTCTTCGGTGCGCTTATCGCGGGGTTGCCGAACGCCGAGGAAGGGGTCGGTTTCGCAGTCGTCGGAGCGATAGCTGCTTTCGCGATCGGCATCCGAGCGGCTGCCGAAGGTCACTCGCTGGCGATTGGCTTCTTTGCGGCGGATGTAGTGAACGTCCGCCTCGTCGCCCGGTTCGTAATGGCTCAGGATCTGGCTGAGGTTTTGTTCTACGCCGGTCCGGTATTCGTCGATGCCGTAGACGTAGTCGAGCGGTTGCAGCCCGGCTCGTTCCGCGGCGGTATTGCCCAGTACGGCGGTGATGTAGCTGCCGTAGGGGTTGGGAAAACCGAGGCGCTCCGCTTTTTCGCGGCTCACGTCGGTGGATCGGATACCGAGGAAGGCCCGTTCGCCCTGCCGCCATTCCGACAAGCGTCCGGTGATGATGCGGGTTTCGCGGTAGCTTTTAATCGTACCGGCGGCCCGGCTTTCGGATCCGTTGCGCCGGTATTTTACGGATACGAGATCGCCTGTGGAGAGCATGGCGACCGCCGTGCTGATATCCTGCCAGTCGACCATCGGAAAGCTGTCGATGGCGGTGATGAGGTCGCCGTCCTGCAGCCCGAGTTCGGCGGCGGTGCTGTTTTCGATGATATTCACGCGCACGCCCAGCCGGCCGTCGTCATTGTCGGAATGGGGCGTGACGCCGAGGAAGCCGCGGTCGCTCTTGCCGTCGGGAGCGGAAGGAGGGCGGGCCAGGAAGGTGATCTTTACGGTTCGGTCTTCACCCCAGCGCCGGTAGTGCAGGGTCGCGCGGTCGCCGGTGCGGTAGTCGTCGAGCAATTCGCCGAACGGCCGGCCGGGCCCGGTGCGCTTATCGTCGAGCCCGAAAACATAGTCGAAAGGCTGTAACCCGGCCCGGTCGGCCGTCGTATTATCAATAATACCGGTAACGTAACTGCCGTGGAGGTTGTCGAAACCCAAAGCACGGGCTTTCGCCGGGCTGAGCTGGTCGAAGTTGATCCCCAAAAAGGCCGTCCCCTGGGCGGTCGTCCCGGCTAAGGCAAAAAACAGCAATACAAATGTTGCCAGGTTTTTCATAATTGCGTTTCCTTTAATGAAATTTGTGATAAGAGACAAAAAGAGGAGACAAAGGTTGCTTACCAGGATAGGTAAAACTAAAGCTATGGTCCGCTTTGTTGTTATGTTATTAGGCTCGATTGTTTTTTTGCTGTCCGGCTGTAAATCTACGCAGCCGCTGCGGCCCGACGAAAAATATTTCGAGATGATCGAAGAACGGCTATCGGTGGTCAATATACCGGTAGAAATTAAGGTGCGCGATCTGGAAGCATCGCTCAATCAGCAGCTGCAGGGTGTTCTCTATGAAGACAATAGGTTCGACGACGGGGACGACCTGATGTTTCGCCTGGAAAAACTGGAGGATTTTTCCTTTGGCGTCGAGGAGGAACGCATTCGCTACCGCCTGCCGCTGCGCGTTTGGTTCAAATACAATACCGGCATCGCCCGCGTGGAAGGCGAGGGCGATATCGCCATGAGCCTGCTCACCGGCTTCGAGATCAAGGAAGACTGGAATCTGGAGACCAAAACCGAGATCGCCGGGTATGAGTGGATAGAAAAACCGCGCCTCAAGCTGGGCCGCATCCGCCTGCCGATAGGGCTCGTGGCGGACGTCATCCTTAAAAACAGCCGTAAAACGATCACTGAAGCGATCGATCAGCAAGTGCGGGACAACCTGGATCTGCGCTCCATCATCAAGGAAGCCTGGAACCAGATGTACGACCCCATCCTGGTCTCCCCGGAATACAACACCTGGCTGCAGGTCAACCCTCAGCGCATCAGCATGACGCCCCTGGCAATGACCGAAGATGCGATCACCGGCACCATCATCATTGCTTCCCAGCCGCGGGTGCGGCTGGGCGAGCGACCGGAAACGGTGGTCTACCATCCCTTGCCGCCTTTTGCCTATACCGACTCGCTGGGGGAAGATTTCGCTATTCACCTCACCACTGAAGTGCCCTACGAAGAAGCCGAACGCATCGCCCGCAGCCAGATCAAGGGCGAGACCTTTGCCCAGGGCAAACGCTCGGTGACCGTCGAGGATATCGAACTGTTCGGTCAGGGATCCGAGCTGATAATCACCACGCAGCTCTCCGGCTGGTACAACGGCAATATCTACCTCACCGGCCGGCCTTACTTCAACCTGGAACGCAACGCCATCGATGTCGAAGACCTCAACTTTACCCTCGAAACCCGCAATTTTCTGCAAAGATCGGGCGGCTGGCTGCTGAAAGGCGCCTTCCGCAAACGCATCCAGGAAATGCTGGATTTTCAGCTGGAGTACAATATCGGCGAACTGGAAAAGCAATTGCGGGAACAACTGGCCAACTATCAGATCTCCAAGGACGTCCGACTCGTTGGGAAACTCGACGCCCTCGATATCCGGAACGCTTTCCTGGTGCCCGGCGGCATGCGGGTGGACCTGGCGATCAAAGGGGAGATCAACGTAGAGGTGACGGGGCTGAATTGAGGGAAACGGGCGGTCAGCGATTCCCGGCTTCAACCCTTTTTTTGCTCCCGTTACGGCGCGGCGAATAAAGAGCTGCTTTCCGCCCAGCCGGACATCGCCTTGGGGCTGATACCCCTGGCTATTGTTTGATCAAGACCACCCGTCTTTCCTTATCTTCCTGCATCATCTTCAAGGTCAGCGAATCCGGGCTGAGTTGTTCAATGGCGACGGCCTTCTCTTTGCCGTCGGCCTGCAGGGTGTCGGTGGTAAAGAGCAGCCGGTTTTTCACGCGGTAGCGGCCGGCCTCGCGGTAGTTGAGGGTGCTGCGGTAGCGGTACCGGCCGTCGGCAGTAAAGATAAAGCCGATCTCGGCGGGGTCGATCGCCAGCGAATCGCCGGCTTCGACGACCTTCGCGGCCTGCCATTCGCCGATGATAGTGTCCGGCGCCGTATCGCTTTGACAAGCGGCCAGCAGTAAGAACGAACCTATAGCCGCCGCTGCGACGATCCGTTTAGTGGAGTAAAGCATAATAACCGATAAAGGTAATGGCTCCGGCGATAAACCCGACCAGGGCGAGCCAGGATACTTTGCGCAGGTACCAGATGAAATCGATGCGTTCCATGCCCATGGCGGCGACGCCGGCCGCGGAGCCGATGATGAGCATGCTGCCCCCGGTACCGGCGGAGTAAGCGATAAACTGCCAGATCTTGGCGTCCATGGCCTGGTCGTACATCCCCATCGACGCCGCCACCAGCGGTACGTTGTCGATGATGGCCGAAGCAAACCCGAGGAAAATGACCACCACGTCCTGACTAGGTATGTAGCGGTCCAGGATCTCTGCCAGGTAGCGCAGGGTGCCTACCTGCACATCCTGACCTTCCGTCATTACCGTGCCGAACACCAGGCTTTCCAGTGCGCCCACCGCCAGCAGGATGCCGAGGAAAAAGAGGATACTCGACATCTCGATGCGCGAAAGCGCCTTGTGCGCCGAGTACATGTGTTTGCGTTCTTCGGTGAAGTTCTCTTCGGGGTGGATGTATTCCGACACCAGCCAGACCACGCCGAGGCTGAGCATCATCCCGACGTAGGGCGGCAGGTGGGTCAGCGTTTTGAATACCGGTACGAATACGATGGCGCCCAGCCCCAGGAACAACATCGTGCGGCTGCTGAGCAGTCGGTTCTCTTCCGTCTCACCCTCCATCTCGGTATTGATGTTCCCGCGAAAGGCCGGCAGGAAAGAGCCGATAAAGGTAGGCACGACAAAACAGACCACCGACGGGATGACCAGGTATTGGATCAGGCCGAGGGCCGACACCTTGTTGCCGATCCAGAGCATAGTGGTCGTAACGTCGCCGATGGGCGACCAGGCGCCGCCGGCGTTGGCGGCGATGACCACCAGGGAGGCGAACCAGATGCGCTCCGTCTTGTCGTTGATCAGCTTGCGCAGCAGGGTGATGAGGACGATCGTGGCTGTCAGGTTGTCGATGATGGCCGAAAGGATAAACGCCAGGATGCCGATGATCCACAGCAGCCGGCTTTTTTTCTTGGTTTTAACGTAGCTTTTCAGCACTTCGAAGCCGCGGTGCAGGTCAATGATCTCGACGATGGTCATCGCGCCGATCAGGAAGACCAGGATCTCCGCTGTTTTGCCCAGGTGGTGGAGCAGCGTATTGATGAAGCCTTCTTCTGCTGCGTGACTGCCCTCGCCGCCGTGGCCGCCGTGCCCCATCAGGCTGTAGACGTGCTCGTGCGAGTCGATTACCGAGATCCAGCCATTGTTGAACCCAACGGCGAGCAATGCCCAACAAACCGCAGCCATAATCAGGGCGGGCACCGTCTTGTCCAGCTTGAGCGGATGCTCAAAGACAATCGCCAGGTAGCCCAGAATAAAACAAAGAATAATTGCGGAGATCATAGGATAGCAATGTCATTTTCGGACGTAAAAAGGGGATATACTCCGGGAAGCAAAAATAAAACAATATTAGAGTGTACTGAATTTTTTGCCGAAAATGTTTCCGGCGCCGGAAGCAACCGAAAAGCCGGGGGGAATCGCGTCCCGCCTCGTTGAAATTCTGTATCTTTGTGGCTTGCAAGAATGATGTGATTATGGTTAAGATCGGAGATGTAAAGCTGGGAGATTTTCCGCTGCTGCTGGCGCCCATGGAGGACGTGAGCGACCCGCCCTTTCGCGCCTTGTGCAAAGAACAGGGCTGCGATATGATGTACACGGAGTTCATTTCCGTGGAAGGGCTGATCCGCGATGCGGAGAAGAGCGTTCAGAAACTCGATATCTACGACGAAGAACGCCCCATCGGCATTCAGATCTTCGGGGCGGAGCTCGACAGCATGATGCGGGCGGCGGAGATCGTGGAAGCCGCCCGGCCGGAAGTGCTGGACATCAACTACGGCTGCCCCGTAAAAAACGTGGTCAACCGCATGTGCGGGGCCGGCATCCTGCGCGATATTCCCAAAATGGTGGCCCTCACCGAGGCGGTGGTTAAATCCACCAACCTCCCGGTGACCGTCAAGACCCGGCTGGGCTGGGACGAAAAGTCCATCAAGATCGAAGAAGTAGCCGAACGTCTGCAGGACGTCGGGATCAAAGCGCTTTCCATCCACGGCCGCACCCGCAAGCAGATGTACAAAGGGGAGGCCGACTGGACGCTCATCGGCAGGATCAAGGAAAATCCGCGCATCCACATCCCCATCTTCGGCAACGGCGACATCAACAGCCCGGAAAAGGCCGCGCTTTACCGCGACCGCTACGGCGTGGACGGCATCATGATCGGCCGGGCCAGCATCGGCTACCCCTGGGTGTTCCGCGAGATCAAACACTACTTCGCCACCGGTGAGCTGCTGCCGCCGCCTACTGTGCACGAACGCGTCGAGGCCGCCCGCCGGCACTTGCGCCGCTCCCTGGAATGGAAGGGCGTGAAGCTCGGCGTTTTCGAGATGCGCCGGCACTACACCAACTACTTCCGCGGCTATCCCGGGGTTAAGAAATTCCGGTCGCGCCTCGTCAACGAGGACGATCCCGCCGTTTTGTTCGCCATTCTCGACGAAGTGGAAGCGGCCTACAGTGAAATGGAGGTGACGGCATAACGTACTCCGCTTTTTTTATACGCTGACAACGCAACCGACCGGTGGTTTTTAATATACAGCAACACGAACGCAAGATCTTTCAGCTGGTGAGTGAAGTCGCCGCCAGGCTGGGCTTCCCGGCCTACGTCGTGGGCGGATACGTGCGCGATCGGCTGCTGGCGCGCCCCTCCAAAGACCTGGATATCGTCTGTGTGGGCGACGGCATCCGCCTGGCGGAAGAGGTGGCGGCCTGCCTGCGACCCGTGCCGCGCGTGGTCGTCTACAAACGCTTCGGCACCGCCATGCTGCGCCATAACGGTATCGAGACCGAATTCGTAGGCGCCCGCAAAGAAAGCTACCGCGTCGATTCCCGCAAACCCACAGTGGAGGCCGGCACCCTGGAAGACGATCAGAACCGGCGCGATTTTACCATCAACGCGCTGGCCGTCAGCCTCAACGAAATGGATTTCGGAGCCATCATCGACCCCTTCGGAGGGCTGCAGCACCTGGAGGAGAAGTTGATCAAAACGCCGCTGGAACCCGGAAAAACGTTTTCCGACGATCCCCTGCGCATGATGCGCGCCATCCGCTTCGCCACGCAGCTCGATTTTCGCATCGACCCCACAACTTATTCGGCTATCAGCAAATACCGCAGCCGCATCCACATCGTCTCGAAAGAGCGCATCAATATCGAACTGAATAAGATCATCCTGGCCGACCGCCCTTCGCGCGGGTTCAAAATGCTGTTCGACACGGGCCTTTTGAAGCTCGTCTTCCCGGAGATGGCCGCCCTGCAGGGCGTGGAAAGGCGCAACGGCAAAGGACATAAAGACAACTTCTACCATACGCTGGAGGTGCTCGACAACTTGTCTGAGCATACCCACAACCTGTGGCTGCGCTGGGCGGCCATCCTGCACGATATCGCCAAACCGCCTACCAAGCGCTTTCATCCCGAACAGGGCTGGACATTCCACGGCCACGAGGTGCTGGGGGCCAGCATGGTGCCCAAGATCTTCAAACGCCTGCGGCTGCCGCTCGACCATAAGATGAAATACGTGCAAAAATTGGTGCGCCTCCACCTTCGTCCCATCAGTCTGACCAAAGAAAATATCACCGATTCCGCCATTCGCCGCCTGCTCTTCGACGCCGGCGACGATATCGACGACCTGATGCTGCTTTGCCAGGCCGACATCACGTCCAAGAACCCGCGCAAGGTGCAACGCTACCTCGAAAATTACGAGCTGGTGCGCAGCCGCCTGGAGGAGGTGGAAGAAAAAGACCGCCTCCGCAACTGGCAACCGCCTATCAGCGGGGAAGAGATCATGGCTACTTTCGATATTCCTCCTTCGCGCGAGGTCGGCCTGATCAAAAACGCTATCCGCGAAGCTATTCTCGACGGCGACATCGACAACAGTTACGAATCCGCCCATCATTTCATGCTGGAAAAAGGTAAGGAGCTCGGCCTGGAGGCGGTGCGGCAGTGACCGGCGGCGCTTTTATCCCTGGATCCGCAATGGGGGCCTGAATTACACCGGCTTCTCCGCGACCACGGAATAAACCATCGGAATCTTATTGCCGTGCCGGATCGTCCGGAACTTACCGGGTTCTTCCTCTTTGACGTCCAGAAAGCAATCGTAAGGCGAATAGTCGTATTCCCGGATGTCGCGCAGGGTCAGCCTCTGGTCCAGCAGCGCCTGCAGCACCGAACTGAGGCTGTGATTCCAGGATACCGACAGGTTGGCGATGGGCGCATTGCGGTCGGCGTAGGTGCCTTCCGTCTTTTCGATGATGGGCTCGCCGTTGAAGTAGGAGTAGGCCACCTCCCGGAAGTGCTCGTCATACATCCAGACGTAGGGGTGGAATTCGACGAAAACAAAACGGCCGCCCGGCCGGATATAGCGGGCTACCACTCCGGCCCAGCGCTCGATATCCGGCAGCCAGCCGATGGTTCCGTAAGAGGTATAGACCAGATCGAAGGTGTCGTCCAACACCTCAGGCAGGTCGTAGATATCGCAACGGATAAAGCGGGCGTCGAGGTTCAGCTGTTCGTTCAGTTGGCGGGCCCGGGCGATGGCCTCGTCGGAGAGGTCGACGCCGGTAGTCCGGGCGCCCATGCGGGCAAGCGAAAGGGTGTCCTGACCGAAATGGCACTGCAGATGGAGTACGCTCAATCCTCCCACCGGGCCCAGCAACTCCTGTTCAATGGGCTTGAGCGAGGTCTTCCCGGCTAGGAATCCGGGCAGGTCGTACATCGGGCTTTCCAGGTGAACCGGCGTCTTGGCGTTCCACAGTCTGCGGTTGATCTCCCGGTAATCGTTTTCCATGATCCGCTTTTTTTTGAACTAAAGTCCGGCCAGGGGAAATAGTTCCCAGAAGAGGAAAAAGGAAAGCGCCACCCGCCAAAGTTTAACCCGAACCTGTTGGAAACAAACCAAAGACCGAAGATCAATCGAGGTTGAGGTTGAGGTTGAGGTTGAGGTTGAGGTTGAGGTTGAGGTTGAGGTTAAGGTTGAGGTTGAGGCATCAAAAACCAAAGACCAAAGACCAAAGACCACCCCTTCCTCTACTTCAAATAAACCTCCGCATTCACCGGCCGGTACCTGCCCCGCAGGATGCCGCCCACCTCCGTTTCCTCGGAGAGGTCGGGTTGGAAGCTGCGGTCGAGCCAGATGGTTCCCGGGCCCATGCCGATTTCCTGGAGCCTGTCGCGCGCCAGGATGATGCTTTGGCTGCCGAGGTCGTTGGTAGTGAAAACGCGGGCGTCGCCTTCATTTTCGCCGTTGATGGTGACGGTAACCGCTTCGTCGGCGGAAAGGGGGTCGCCGGTGAAGAACAGCTCGAAACTGTTGGCGCGGTCGATGGTGTCGAGGCCGGCGGCGTAGTCGATGGGGTGGACCTCGATGGTATTATTGTAGGTGTTGCCCTCGGTGTCCGTCCAGGAGAACTGGCCGCTCGTTACGAAGCCGGCGTATTCCCTTTCGTAATAAGCCAGCAGGTTGTTGAAAGTCAGTTCATCGCCGTTGAAGGCGACATTGCTCGGTTCGGAGAGTTCCAGTTTGGTGCCGAAAGCGTTGTTGAAGCGGAAGGTAGCGCGCGCGTAAGTCTTGTCGTCGTTGCCGTTGTAAAAGAGTTCGTACTCGGTAAAGATGCGTGCCTGGTTCACATTGGCGGAATCGTCGCGATTGCAGGCCATGCTCGTCAGCAGAGCAGTGACGGCGGCGAAGGCCAGGATCAGATTTTTAGTGTTTTTCATCTTTCGGTTACTTTTTTACCTTGTATACACCGCAAAACGATTTTACCATTAGTTTAGCGGTGTTTTTTTAGGAAATTGTCAAATGTATGCATGCCGTTTTTCTATAAAAGCTTGCGATCGGTCTTTATTTTTGTGCGGATTCGGAGAAAAGTGCTACCCTTCGCATTCAATTCAGCCCTTCTGAGGGGCTTTTTGATAAAAACAAAAACTAATTTTAACCATGAGGAGAAAAACCCGTTATTTACTGACCGCTCTCTTATTCGTTTCCACGCTTATTCCAAACTTGATGGCGCAACTACCACCGCTGATCGACCGTGAGATCTTTTTCGGCGATCCTGAGATTACCGGGGCCCAGTTGTCTCCGGACGGTCGATACATGTCGTTCCTGAAACCGTACAAAGGAACGCGCAACATCTGGGTGAAAAAGGTGGACCAGGACTTCGAGGAGGCCAGTCCGGTAACCGCAGACACCACCCGTCCCATCAGCGGCTACTTCTGGAGCCGCGACGGGGAATACCTGTTGTACGTACAAGACAAGGGGGGCAATGAGAACTACCACATCTACGCGGTCGACCCGCAGGGCGAACCGGTCGGAGACTTGAACGTTCCCGAGGCGCGCAACCTCACGCCGATGGACGAGGTGCGGGCGCTCATCTACGCCGTGCCTAAAAGCGACCCTGATCTGATGTACATCGGGCTCAACGATCGCGACCGCAGCTGGCACGACCTGTATACCCTGCGGATCTCTACCGGCGAGCTCAAGCTGCTGCGCGAAAATACCGAGCGCATCACGGGCTGGGTATTCGACCTTGACGATAATCTGCGCATGGCGACCAGGTCCGCCGAGAACGGCGACACCGAAGTATTGCGGGTCGACGATGACGGCTTCGAGCTGGTGTATACCTGTGACGTACTGGAGACCTGCTACCCGCTGCGCTTCCACAAAAACGGCGAGCAGATCTACATGGTCACCAATAAAGGCGATAACGTGGATCTCACCCGTATGATCCTTTTCAATCCTCAAACGAAGGAAGTCGAGCTGGTGGAATCCGACCCGGAAAACCGCGTCGATTTCGGCTCGGCCTATTTTTCGGAGGTGGACGACGAACTGGTGGCTACCTTCTACAATGACGAGAAGCGTCGCCGCTATTGGAAAGATCCTGCTTTTGAGAAAGATTATGAGATCCTGAAGCGGCAGGTGGCCGGGAAAGAAGTCGGGTTGGGCTCTTCTACCGATGACGAGCAGTTGTGGCTGGTCAATGCCTACAGCGATACCGACCCGGGGGCGACCTATCTGTTCAACCGGGAAACCAAGGAGCTGACCTTTCAGTACCGCGGCCGCCCGGAGATGCCGATCGACGATCTGGCTCCGATGAAGCCGGTGAAGTACAAGTCACTCGACGGGCTCCTCATTCCGGCCTATCTCACCCTGCCCAAAGGGGTGAAGCCGCAGAACCTCCCGACGATCATCATGCCGCACGGCGGCCCCTGGTACCGCGACAGCTGGGGCTACGATCCCTATGCTCAGTTTCTGGCCAACCGCGGCTACGCCGTGTTGCAGCCCAACTTCCGTTCTTCAACCGGTTACGGCAAGGCCTTCCTTAATGCCGGGAACGGCGAATGGGGGCAGGCGATGCAGGACGACCTGACGGCCGGCGCCCAGTACCTGATCGAAAGCGGCATTGCCGATCCGGAGCGCGTGGGCATCTTCGGCGGCTCTTACGGCGGTTACGCCACCCTGGCGGGCCTCACGTTCACGCCGGATCTTTACGCAGCGGGCGTATCCCTGGTCGGACCCTCCAGTCTGCTGACGCTCCTCAATTCGCTGCCGCCCTATTGGGAAGCCGGCCGCAAGATCTTCCACACCCGCATGGCCGATCCGAACACGCCGGAAGGCGAAGCGCTCCTGAAAAAACAGTCGCCCCTGTTCTACGCCGACCAGATCAAAGTACCGTTATTGGTGGTGCAGGGCGCCAACGACCCGCGCGTCAAGAAAGCCGAGTCCGATCAGATCGTCGTCGCCATGCGCGAGTTGGGTCTGCCGGTGGAGTACATCGTCGCTCCCGACGAAGGCCACGGCTTCCGCAAGCCGGTCAACAACATGGCTTTCCTGGCGGCTATGGAAAAATTCTTCGCCAAACACCTCGACGGCCGGTACCAGGAGAGCATGACCGACGAAGTAGGCCAGCGCCTCGAAGAAATAACCGTCGATATCGAAAAGGTGGAGATGCCGAAAAAAGTGGACGCCTCCGCGATGTCGGCCGGATTGCCGGAAGTGGAGAGCGACCTATCGGCCGCCGAAAACAACTACAGCGCCAAGATCGAGGTCTCCAACAACGAGATGCAAATGCAAACTTCTACGACCATCGAAGATCAGGGTGAGTACTGGCTGATCTCGGAGGTGGCCCAGACGCCCATGGGCGCCGTTTCCGATCAGGTGAAAGTCAAAAAAGGCTCCCTCGAAATGGTCAGCCGGGAAGTAGCCCAGGGGCCGGTCAAGATCGCGATGCAGTACTCGGACGAGGCCGTGACCGGTACGATGAATATGAACGGCAACGAAACCGAGATCAAGGCCGAGATCGACGGGCCGATGTTTGCCGACGGCGGCGGCTCGAACGAGATCCTGGCGCAATTGCCGCTCATCGAAGGCTATACTTTGCTGTTCCGCAATTTCGACGTGCAAGCCCAGAAGTCGAAGCTCTACGAGCTGAAAGTGGTCGGCAGGGAAGAAGTGAAGGTGCCCAGCGGTACTTTCAACGCGCTGAAAGTGGAGATCAAACCCGCCGAAGGCGATCCCGGCAGCCGCACGCTTTGGGTGACGGATGACAATAAAGTCGTCAAAGCCGAATCGGTAGTGCCGCAGATGGGCGGTGCGGTCATTACCAGTGAGTTGAAATAATTTTTTAAGGGTTCAGGGTTTCAAAGTTTCAGGCTTCACGGCTGAAACTTTGAAACCCTTTTTTCCATCCGGGTTAACCATTTCGCTTTTCGTCTTGCCTGCCTTAGCGCTCAATCCCGTCAATATTCTCATCTTGCTCGGCAGCCTGCAGGGCGTCATTCTGAGCGTTCTGTTGTGGGTGCATCCGCGTTTTTCCCGCCTTGCCAACTTTTTTCTCGGCCTGTTCATCGCCTGCTTTGCGCTCAACAATTTTTACTACTGGTCGATCGACGCGGGCTTGATCCGCGCTTACCCGCTTATTTATTTCCTGCCGCTGAGTTGGAATTTCGTTATCCCCGCCAGTTTTTACGTTTACGTCCTTTTGCTCACCCGTTCCCGGCCGGTTTTGCACTACCGGGAATACGCCCTGCTGGCGCCGGTTTTACTTGATGTCGTACAGGAATTGGGTCTGAAACCGTATTTCGGGATAGCGGCGCCTTACGGGGAAGGGTTTCGGGCCTACGTGGAAGCGGTGTATTATCCGCGGGAGGTCGGGGCCGTGCTCTACGCTTTATTGCTGCTGGCCCTCTCCTGGCGGCAGGTGAGCCGCTATCAGCGCAAGTTGCGCGCCGTGCACGCCAACAGCGAATCTTACAGCCTGGCCTGGCTGCAGCAGCTCATCGGGGCGGTTGCGGTATTATGGGTGCTCTGGGCGTTGCCGGTGACGCTGGAGCTGGCCGGTCTGCAGGTGGCTACCCTGAACCATTATCCCTTCTGGCTGGGCGCCACGGTGATCATTTACTGGATCGGCCTGGCCGGATACCGCCAGCGATCCGTTTTTATCGTGGGCGAAAAGGAATTTGCGGCTACCCGGGAAGCACCGGCGCTTTCCACGGAAACGGACAAATATTTCCAGCGACTCCGGGAACTGATGCAGCACGAACAACGCTACCGCGATCCCAACCTGACCGTTGGCAGCCTGGCCGCGGCAGTCGCGATCAGCCCGGGTTATCTGTCGCGCATCATCCGCTCGAAAACGGAGAAGAACTTTTCCGACTTCGTCAACGATTTTCGCGTGGCCGACGTCAAGGAAAAGCTGCTGAATCCCGAATTCAGCCATTACGATATCCTGTCGATCGGCCTGGAAGCCGGGTTCAATTCCAAAGCCGGTTTTTACAGCAATTTCAAAAAGCGGACCGGGCTGACGCCCCGCGCTTTCCAAAAGGCCGCCCAGCAGTCCAAATAACTGCAATTTGCCGTTTTCTGAACTTCGCAACGGCTGCCGACCCTGACTTTGCAAGCGAATCAAACATTGCTTGCACCATGCGCTACTGTTTTCTGTTTCTCGTTTTTTGCCTCCATACCGGCCTGTCCGGGCAGTCGGACCTGCCGGTGGATCGACTGGAGGAATTGTTCACCGAATTGGCGGCCGGGGACCGTTTCAACGGCAGTGTCCTCATAGCGGCCGGCGAAGACATCATTTTCCGGCGATCGATCGGGATGGCCGACTTCAGCGAAGGGGTCCCCAATACGGACCAAAGCGTTTACGAGCTGGCCTCGGTGGGCAAACAGTTTACCGCGGCGGCCATTATGTTGCTGCACGACCGGGGCAAACTGGATTTTGACGATCCGGTGGTCAAATACCTGCCGGCATTGCCGTACCCGGAGATCACCCTCCGCCATCTGCTCAACCACACTGCGGGCCTGCCCAATTATTACGAAATGGGCGTGGAATGGCCGGATACGGTAGTGGCCGCCAATGCCGATATCCTGGCTGGTTTTGCGCGGCTACAGCCGCCGCTGCTGTTCGTTCCGGGCACGCAGTTCAAGTATTCGAATACCGGATACGTCTTTCTGGCTTCCGTGGTCAGCGCCGTTACCGGGCAGCCTTTCGGCGCATTTCTCCGGCAAAACATCTTTGAGCCGCTGGGCATGGAGCATACGCGGGCTTACGCCGAACGCTGGACCACCGGTATCCTTCCCGAGAACTATGCCTTTCCTCACCGCCGGATCGACGGCGCCTTCGTGCGCCCCGAAGCTGCGCCGGATACCCGCTACGTCATAGCTATGAGCGGCATCGAGGGGGACGGGAACATCGTCGCCAGTTTGCCCGACTTGTTGAAGTGGTCGGTGGCGCTGCAGCGCGGCAAATTATTTAAGCCGGCTACCTGGCGCGCCGCTATCCGGCCGCCCGAACTGCCCGGAGGCGGCAAGAGCGAATACGGCTTCGGCTGGTACGTGGAGCGGGGCGGCGACAAGCTGTGGCACTGGGGGCAGTGGCCCGGCGTCCAGGCAAGCTTTTCGGTTTATCCGGGCTCCGGGCTGACCGCCGTTTACGTGAAAAACGTGGAGACCCACGATTGGTCGTGGCTGAAAGATTACGAAAAAGCCCTGCGTCGCATTCGCCGGAAGCTACCGGACAATTAACACGGGGATGTCGTGGTCGCGGTCGAGCAGCTGTTCGGTGACGCTGCCCAGGAAGAGAACGGCTACCTGCGAATGCCCTTTGGCGCCGAGCAGGATCAGGTCGGCGGCGCTTTCCCTGGCGTATTCGATGATGTGCGCGGCGATGGGATCGTCGAGGCGGCGCATCAGCACGACTTCCAGGGCCGACCGGTGAGGCTCGGGGATGTGTTCGTTGAGGAAACGCTCCATGCCTTCCCGGTGGTTCTTTTCGATGATGGCGTCCATCTGTTTGGGCGTCTTATCGAGGTGGAAGGCCATCAGGTCGGGCCGTTCGTACACGTTGAAAACGGTAATCCGGCAATTGCGGCTTTCCGCCAGGGTGAGGGCCGCCTGCAGGGCGCGCACGGAATTGTCCGAAAAATCGATCGGCACCAGCAGGCGCTGGATACGCGGCTTGCTGACCTGGGGGATCACCATGGCGTTGCAATCCGCGTAGCGGGCGAGGTTGCGGGCGAGCACGTCATGGTGAACCGTGCCGCTTTCCTGTCCGATGACGACCAGGTCGGCTTTGACCTCCTTGGCTTTTTCCAGCAGCTCTTTCAGCGGATCGCCTTTTTCTATCGAAAGGTAGCGTTTGGTTTCCGGCCAATCGGGCAGGTGTTCCGCCAGAGCCTCTTTCATCCGGCGCAGGGCAGCCTCTTTTTCTTTTTGTTCAGCGGCCTGCAGCCGGTCGGGGGTGGCCTCTTCGGGAAACGGCAGGAACGGCTCGAAGCCCGGCAGCACGTGCATGACGGTTATTTCCTCGGCGCCGAGCACGGGCGCCAGCAGCTTGAAGAACTGCAGCATGGCGGGGTCGTTCTCGCCCAGTTCCAGCGCGAGCAGTACTTTAGGAGCGGACAGGATAGGATCTTTCATAATTTGGTCTTTCTTTGGCTTTGATCTTCGGTTGCCGGCCGGAGTCGGCAGAAGACAAAAGGCCTGGTAACTAACAGCGAAGCAAATCCATAATTGGGGTATGGCCGCCCCAATACATTTGCACTCAGCCAATATAGCCCGTCCGGTAGCCGGATTCCAAAAAAAAGTGCTATTTTTTCCCATCCGCAAATAATCGCGATTGGAAATGAGTAGCCAAGAAAGTCCGGCTTTTGCCATGCAGCGTTCCGTCTACACCCAGGGCGTAAGCGGCAAGCGGTTGTCGACGCCGCTGGCGTGGGACCGGCTGGAGGCGTCGGCCCGCCGGAAGATGAGCCGCGCAGCCTATGCGTACGTCGCCGGCGGGGCCGGGCTGGAAGAAACGATGTCGGCGAACCGGCGTGCTTTTGCCGAATGGCAGATCCGGCCCCGGATGCTGCGCGACGTCTCCCAAAGAGACCCTTCGATCGAGCTGTTTGGCCGGACTTTGCCCGGGCCGTTTCTGCTGAGCCCGATCGGCGTGTTGGAGCTGGCTCACCGCGAGGCCGACCTGGCGGTGGCCCGCGCCGCAGCGGAAATGGGTATTCCCATGATCTTTTCCAATCAGGCTTCGCATCCGATGGAAGCCTGTGCAGCGGCAATGGGGGAGGGGCCGCGCTGGTTTCAGTTGTACTGGAGCAAATCCAACGCACTGGTGGAGAGCCTGGTGCAGCGAGCCGAAGCCGCCGGCTGTTCGGCGATCGTAGTGACCCTCGATACGACCCTGCTCGGTTGGCGCACCCGCGACATCGATCTGGCCTACCTGCCATTTTTGCGGGGGATGGGTATCGCGCAGTACGTCCATGATCCCGTCTTTCAACAATTGCTGGACGAGCCGGACGAGGCGCCGCCCGTTCGGCCGCCGCTCAACTTGAAGACGCTGGCCGCGCTTGTTCAGATGGTCAACCGCTATCCCGGGCGTGGTTTTTTCCGCAAACTGCGTTCCGGACGGCCGATGGCGGCGGTGCGAAAATTCGTGCAGATCTACACCCGCCCGTCGCTGATCTGGGACGACCTGTCTTTTCTGCGAGAGCGCACCCGCTTGCCGATCCTGCTCAAAGGCATCCTCCATCCCGACGATGCTCGTCGCGCCCGGGATGCCGGGATGGATGGCATTGTCGTTTCCAACCACGGCGGCCGGCAGGTAGACGGCGCAGCGGCGGCGCTGACCGCCCTGCCGGAGGTGGTGGAAGCCGTAGCCGGGCAACTGCCGGTGTTGATCGATAGCGGCGTGCGCGGCGGGGCCGACGCGTTCAAAGCGATCGCGCTGGGCGCCACAGCCGTATGTATCGGGCGCCCGTATGTATACGCACTGGCGGTAGCCGGCGAAGCGGGCGTACGCGACCTGCTGCGCAGCTACCAGGCCGATTTTGAGCTGACGATGGGGCTTGCCGGCTGTCGCTCCGTAAGGGAGATCGGTCGCGAAATGATCCATCCGGCGCCAGGGACTAACCAAAAAAATTAATCGAATATGAGTATCACAACCCTCTCACCACGACCGGTCTGGCGCCATTTCGCCGACCTCAACGCCATCCCCCGCGCCTCGAAAAAAGAAGCGCGCGTCATTGAATTCATGCGTACTTTCGGAGAAAAGCTGGGACTGCCGACCCGCGTCGACGATGCCGGCAATGTCGTCATCAAGAAGCCGGCTACGCCGGGCATGGAAGACCGGCAGACGGTCATCCTGCAATCGCACCTCGATATGGTGCACCAGAAAAATGCGGATACCGATTTCGATTTCGACACCGAAGGCATCCGCAGCTATGTTGACGGCGACTGGGTAAAAGCGGAAGGCACCACCCTGGGCGCCGACAATGGCATCGGCGTGGCGGCGATCATGGCGCTGCTGGAGTCGACCGATATTTCGCACCCGCCGCTGGAAGCGCTATTCACTATTGACGAAGAGACGGGCATGACCGGCGCTAAAGGCCTGGCGGAAGACCTGCTCTCCGGCTCCATCCTGCTTAACCTGGATTCGGAAGAAGACGACGAGCTGACCATCGGCTGCGCCGGCGGCATCGACACGAGCACCTCCTTTACCTACGATGAGACGGCGGCCCCGGGCGGCGCCGACGGACTGCGCATCACCGTGAAAGGCCTGCGCGGCGGCCACTCGGGCATGGATATCCACAAAGGAAGAGGCAACGCCAATAAACTGCTTACCCGATTGCTCTTCCGGCAGGAAGGACACGGGCTGCGACTGGCGGCTTTCGACGGGGGCGGATTGCGCAACGCCATTCCCCGGGAGGCCTTCGCGCTAGTCGCCGTACCCGTCGATCAGAAGGAAGCCCTGATGACCGAACTTGCCGAACGGACCAACGCCCTGAAGCGGGAATACCAGTCGGTGGAACCCAACCTGACGATAGCGGTCGCCGCAGCGGAAGCACCTGCTAAGGTGATGGCCGAAGACCACCAAAAACGGGTTCTCAACGCCCTGTATGCTATGCCCAACGGCGTTTTTCGGATGAGCCCCGACATTCCCGATCTGGTGGAGACCTCCTCCAACCTGGCCCGCGTGATCATCCGGGACGGGCAATTCCAGACCCATAGCCTGCAGCGCAGTTCAGTAGAGTCGGGCAAAGTCGACATCCTCAACGCCATCGAAGCGGTCTTTCACAACCTGGGCGCTGAGGTAGCGCATGCCGGCGATTATCCGGGCTGGGCCCCCGACCCGCAATCGCCTATCCTGGAAGTCATGGAAAAAAACTACACGGAACTGTTCGGCGAAGCGCCTCACGTGGCGGCCTGCCACGCCGGCTTGGAATGCGGCATCATCGGGCGCCACTATCCGGGGCTGGATATGATCTCTTTCGGCCCGACGATCCGCCACGCTCACTCGCCCGATGAAATGGTCAATATCCAATCGGTGGAGAAGTTCTGGAAGTATCTGCTGGCGACGCTGGAGCAGATACCGGGAAAGAATTGAGGGGTGGCTAGAGGTTTAGGTTTAGGTTGAGGTTGAGGGCTCCGCGGGTGCTCGTAACGGTGGCAAAGAGGGTTGAGTGGTGTTCTTCCCATTCTTGGAACGCCTAGGATTTACCCGGATGAGAAGCGGACGGGCCAAAGACCAGAAGGTTTAGGTTGAGGTTGAGGTTTAGGGCTCCGCGGGTGCTCGTAACGGTGGCAAAGAGGGTTGAGTGGTGTTCTTCCCATTCTTGGAACGCCTAGGATTTACCCGGATGAGAAGCGGACGGGCCAAAGACCAGAAGGTTTAGGTTGAGGTTGAGGTTTAGGGCTCCGCGGGTGCTCGTAACGGTGGCAAAGAGGGTTGAGTGGTGTTCTTCCCATTCTTGGAAGTCCAAACTACTCACTCGGTATTACAGCTCCAGCACCCAGGCGGCATTGCCGGAGCGGAAGCGGCGCAGGAAGCTGCCGTTGACAAAGGTGACGCCGTCCTGTTCGGTTTTGCCGTAGGCTTCGTGGACGTGGCCGAAAAGGTGGTAGGCCGGACGCACCTGCAGCACTTTTTCGCGCAGATCGTCGCAGCCCACCGACTGGCCGAGCGAGGTGCGGTCGAGGAAGCCGCGGGGCGGGGTGTGGGTGATGAGCACGTCGGTATCGTCCGGGATCCGTTCCCAGTAGGCGCGCAGCTCGGGGCCGCGTTCGCGGTTGAAGGCGCCTACGAAGCGGGGGATCATGGGGGAGGCCCAGAAGTGAAAGCCTGCGATCTCGAGGCCTTCGTTTTCCAGGTAGTGGGTATTGGCGGGGAGGAGACGGCGGTAATGGTCGGGGCGGCGCTCCAGGTCGTAGTCCATATTGCCGCCGGTGAAGATCTTGTGGGCGTGCGGGAGTCGGGCAAACCAGTCGAGGAAATCCTCCAGTTGGCCGGTGCGGCCGTTGGTGACGTCACCGCCGTGGACGAGGACATCGCCGTCGGGAACGGTGGCTTTGGCGTGGCGGCTGTGGGTATCGGAGAAAAAGACGATTTGCATAGGGTTTAACATTACATTATCATTCCGGACGTTGCAAACGAGGCGAGAAGTCCGTTTATTGAACCTATTATACGCTTAATAAATAGTTTTCGGCTCAAAGACCAAACCCGCGATGGGTTCATTGATTAAAAATACTTGGAAATGAAAAAATCGGCTACTTTTCTCTTGTTTTTTCTGCTGGTGATGGCCGCCTGTTCGGATGACGACGGGATGCAGCCCGAAAACCTGTTGAATTATGACGGCCCGAACCAGACGGGGCCGGTACTCGAGGCCGGCGACTACGAAGCTGCCGCCCGCTTTCCCGCTTCGGAGACCGACCGCTTCTCCGGGCAGTCGCTCACCGAGGTGACCTGGTTTCTCGGTCCGGCGCCCCAGCGCTGCAAGGTGCGCGTTTACGGCCCCGGCGACGGCAGTGCGCCCGGCGACCTGCTCTACGAAGGCGACGTGACCGCCGACGTGGAGACGCTTTCCTGGAATACCCACCGCCTGAATACCCCGGTGCCCATCACCGGACAGGAGCTGTGGATCGCCATCGCCTTCACGCACACCCAGGAGCAACAGTCGATCGGCTGCGACGCCGGTCCCAACCATCCGAACGGCGACTGGCTGTTCCGGTCGAGCACCAACGACTGGCAACGCTACAGCAACTTTACGCCGGAGCGGGTGAATTGGAACGTGCGAGGACGGGTGGAGTGATTTTCCTGCCTGGCGCGGAAAAAAAAGCAACTCAAAAGAAAAATTATCCAATCCTAACGGCTTCTCCTCACCAAAGACCCCATTGAATAATCCGGATGAAGGGTGCGGTTGTAAGTATGTACACCCACACCCACACCCACACTCACACTCACACCCACACTCTTACTCCTCTAATTGTCAGTTACGGAAACATTGGCGATCCGGAGGATCGTGGCGTCAAAAGTCGAGGGACCGCCGGCGCGGTACACGAAAGCGATAGCGATGACGTCGCCGTTGAATGCCGACAGATCGAGGTCGCCGGTATTGGTGAGCCCGTCGGCGCCCGGGTCGTTGGCCGTCATGGCTTCAAAGCCGGGCTCGAAGCGCGTCCAGGTGGCGTCTTCCACGCTCACCGAGAAGTCGGTCGAGATCAGGATATCGTACAGGTCTTCCGGGAAATTGCCCGTACCCGGGAATCGGCGGTCGACGTCGAAATTCAGGATCGGGTTCGTCGTTTCGGTCAGATTGAGCCGGGGCGTGATCAGCCACACTTCGGAAGGCGAAGCATCCGAGGAGTTGGGAACAAAGGCGTTTACCACTACGGCGTTAAATCCGAAAAAGCCTTCGTCGACGCATTGCCATACGGCGGAACCTTCGGCGTTCTGTTCGATGACCGCTTCGGTCCATCCGTCGGGAATCGGTTGTTGCGGATCTTCCTGGCAGCCTTCAAACTCTTCGGTGAGCGGCAGGTTTACTCCCACGTCGACAACGGTGATGATCGATTCGATGTTGATGCCGGTGGTAAGGCCCTCGCCGGCGCTTACCAGATCGAGATCGATCACGACATTGCCCTGGATACCCGCCTCGATCGGCGTGAACGTAAAGGAAACGAAGTTGGCGCCGCTGGGCACCGGCACCACCAGGGTGTTGCCCGAAATAGCGGGGTCCGTATTGAAAACGACGCCGGGGTCCGCTCCCGAGAATTCGATCGTAATTTCCGAATCGGTGCGGGCCGCAGGAGTGATGGCCAGCGTTACCTCGAACGGGCTCAGATCATTGGTGGTCAGGTTATAGATCCCTTCCTCAAAGTTCACCGTCGAGATCGTATCGTCATCGTCATCGCTGCAGCTCATCAGGTTTAGCCCGAATGCCGCTAAAAGCCCCAATAGCGCTAATTTCAGCTTGTTCATAAAAAAAATTTTGGTATGAAAAAATGAAGTTTTTGTTTTTTGTCTATTCTTTCCGGCGCTGTCTTTTCCGGTTGCAGGCAGGACAGCTTAACGCGACTGAGGTTTTTCTTTGTTTGTCAAATCTAATAAATTTACACGAGGAAGCCACCATTTTTGCGGGCCGGGGGTATTAAATCCCGGATAGCTCCTAAATATCTTGGATGATGAAAATTCTTTCCCGCCCTTGTAACCTTTTCCCGACTCGGGTTACTTTATAGATAGACACGATACGCAAGCAACATGGAAAAAGTAACCGACCAGGCCTTCATGGACTGGTATACGCCCATTCACGACCGTTTCATCCGTTATTGCAGCAGTCAGGCGCACGGGCTGCTGGCCGCGGAAGACCTGGCGCAGGAGGCCGTTCTGGCAACGCTGGAAGCTTTTGATCGCGTACGGGATAAAAATAAATTGCTGTCCTTCATGATCGGGGTGGTCAACAACCTGGTCCGCAATGCCCGCCGCCGGTACAAGTTCCGGGCGGAGTGGGACGAGCAGGCGCTGCAACACCTGGAAAGCCGGGCTCCCAGCCCCGAGGTGGCGCTCGATATCCACTACCTGCTCAAGGCGCTGCGCGAGTTGCCGGCCGAGCAGGGAGAAGCGATCCTGCTGTTCGAAGTGAGCGGCTTCAAGGTCGACGAAATCGCAGGTATTCAGAACGCCAGCCCGGCGGCTGTCAAGACGCGACTCAGCCGGGGCCGCCGGCGCCTGCGAACACTGTTGGAAGAGGACGGCGCCCGCCTCACCGTGGCGCAGCGGCTGTCAATCTACGCAACTATCCTGTTATGAAAGAACGAAAGAACCTACCCGCCGCGTTCCGTTCATTGCGCGAGCTGCCGCCGGAGGTGACCCTCGCTCAGGTGCAGGAATGGGTGGCCAGACGGCCGATCCGGCGCCGCCAACAAAGCGCACGCTGGAAGCGGATGTTACCGGCCCGGTATCTTTTTCCCTGGTCGCGCAACTAATTGCCGACCCAAAAGGGGAGGGGGGAGCGGTTTGTTTTGCACTGAACTTCTTCGGTGTAGCGAGTAAGTGCTAACCCGGATTATTCATGGATTAATCTATTGCGAAACCAAACTGGCCGCCATTCTACCCCGTTCACTCACCGTATCTGGTGATACCTGTCTGCAGCGGTCAGGCGCCTGCGTGTCGACCTTAAATAATCCGGGCTAAAGTGATAAGTTATCAGCCTTCGATCAACCGGTATATCGAAGGGCGGAGTGTTTTTTGTCAATTTTAAATATAACACCTATGGATTTCGGACAAGAATTTCAACGATTCGCTGCGAGCGAACGGGGGCTCAGCGGTATGTACCTGGATCGGTACATCCGGCGTTCGACGCCTCAATTGTGGGGCTTTACGCCCTCCGTAATCGAGGAGCGGCAACTGAACATGGTACAGATGGACGTATTTTCCCGTCTGATGATGGACCGCATCATCTTTTTGGGGGTGCCGGTTGACGATTACGTCGCCAACGTCATCCAGGCGCAGCTGCTTTTCCTCGATTCGCTGGACCCCAAGCGGGATGTCCAGATCTATTTCAATAGTCCGGGCGGCTCCGTCACAGCCGGTCTGGGCATCTACGACACCATGCAGTACGTCTCGCCCGATATCGCCACCATCTGTACGGGCATGGCGGCTTCAATGGCGGCGGTATTGTTATCGTCGGGCACACCCGGCAAGCGCACCTGCCTGCCCCATGCGCGGGTGATGATCCACCAACCGTCGGGCGGCGCCCAGGGGCAGCTCAGTGATATGGAGATCACCTACAAGCTCTTCAAAGAGATGCAGGAGCAGCTTTATATTATACTCAGTGAGACGACGGGACAGCCGTATGAGCGCATCTCCGAAGACTGTGATCGCGACAACTGGATGCGCGCCGAAGAGGCGCGGGCGTACGGTCTGGTGGATGAGGTGCTGGCGAAGTGACGGCTGAAAAAGCACTCCCGCCATAGCTTTTTTCATACGACGAACGGATAGCCCGGCAACCCCTCCGCCTCGATTTCCAGTATGGCCTTTTCGATAGCATCGACGGTGCGGTTGCGGAAATCTTCGTCGAAGAGGCGCAGTACTTTTTCTTCATTGTTAAAAAACTCCACCTCCAGCAGGCAGGCGGGCATGGCGGTTTGGCGCAGCACCTGGAAATTGGCCCGCAAAAGGCCGCGATCGCGCGTGCCGAGGCCCTCGACCAGGCAGCGTTGAAAAGCGCGGCCCATCTTTTCGCTGGCTTCCTCATTGGTGGGGCGGGTGAAGAGGTAAGTCTCCGTGCCGTGGGCCGTCGTCCAGCCCGATCTGCCGAAGGCGTTGTGGTGGATGGAGACGAAAAGTTTGGGGCGCCGGGTAATGTAATTGTTGGCGCGTAAGCAGCGCTGCCTCAGATCGTCGCCATTGTGGCCGTCCTGGAATTCATCGGCCCGGCAGGTGCGGAAAACTTCCAGGTCGCGGTCGCGCAGCCGCTTGATCAGCCGGTCGCCGATCCAATGGTTGATCTCGTATTCCAGCAATTGCCTGCCGTCCGAAAGTTTCGGGCTGCGCTTACCCGGCGTAAATTGCGTGTGGCCGCAATCGATCATCCAGGCATAGCGCGAGCTGAATTCGGGAGGCGGTGGCGGCGGCGAAGGCGCGGGGACTGGTTGGTCTTCGTTAAAATACTGGTCGCCGCCGTCCTCGAGGGTGGTTGGAGGGGCAGGCTTTGACTTTCCGCTGAATAAGACGCGGAACAGGTTTTTCAGGGATTTGAAAAAGTTTTTCATGGTATTTGGGTAAATTTTGTCTAAAATAGAAAGGAAAAAGGATAAATAGGGCTTGAATGGTCCTGTTTTTTTCCCGGATTATTCATGGATTCATCTATTGCGAAGCCAAGCCGGCCGCCATTCTTGCGTTTGCTCGTTAGTCGATACTCGCCGTGAGAGCGCCTGCCTGTCGCCCGCCTGCGCGAACGCAGGCCTGTCAACCGTCATGACGAAGAACCCATGAATTATCCGGCCTTGCCGGCAAAAGTTCGGTATTTTTTTGATATTGCAGATTATTTGATCGCAGTGGCCCGTACTGCTGCGACTGCTTTTTGAACAAGCCCTTACCCACACGAATAAAGGTTCAAAAGCATGAAGCGTGCACCCCGAATTTTCCTTTTGCTGATATGGGCGGCCCTGGTTTCGTGGCGGGAGACCCTTCCCGCCCAGGATTATCTTTTCGAGAAAGTAAAATTGCCGGTTTTTGAAGAGGTCACCGTTCACGACCTGGTGCAAGATCCCGAAGGATTCCTTTGGGTGGCCACTGATGACGGGCTGTACCGCTACGACGGAAACGGAAAGAAAGCCTACCTGCCGTACCGCGACGATTCGACGACTATCGACGGCCGCTTCGTTCGCGAGTTGTTGCTCGATTCGCGTGGGTACCTATGGTTCGCCGTGGAGGCCGCCGGTGTGGGACGGCTCGACCGCAAGACAGGTAAGATGCGCTGGTACCGGCACGATCCTTTTGATGCGCAAAGCCTCAGCAACAATAACGTTTTCGCCATTAGCGAAGACCGGCGCGGCCATCTCTGGTTTGGCACCAATGGCGGCGGGCTGTGCCGGTTGCGGGCCGATCAGCAGGAAGCCGCCCGGTTCGATGTGTTCCGGCACCAGCCCGGTGATCCCCAAACGATTTCCGATAATTGGATACTGACCTTGTTTTGCGATCAGCGCGGGCAGCTTTGGGCAGGCACCTTCGGCGGCGGGCTCAATTGCCTGTCGTACACCGACGCCGCCACCGATGCGATAAACATACGTTCCCTATCCGCGGAAAGCGGACCGTTGAGCGCCACCCGTGACTTTTGGATTCGCGGCATTGCCGAAACCGACGATCAGAAAATATGGGTGTCCAGCCAGGATAATTTTTTCTACGCACTGGACAACGCCCCCGGGAATACCGGACGGGTGGTGCGCAAAACTCGTCTGCAGAACACTCCGGTGGGTTGGGAAGAACTTTTGTTGACGCGAATGAGAAAAAGTCCTTCCGAAGATATTTGGTTGGCTTTCGATATCGGAGTAGCCACCATGAAAGACGGGGTTTGCCAGACCGTTTACACTCATGATCCTTCCGATGGCTTCTCCATTGGCGAGGGGGCGGTTATCGCCATTTACTTCGACCGGATGGCGCAGCCCTGGCTGGGTATAGAAAACAATGGCCTGTACCGGGGGGAGCGCGGGCAGCCCTTTTCCTTTTTTCCCACCGACGGCAGTATCGGCCTGAAAGGCTATTTCGTGAGGGCCATGGCCCAGGATCGGACGGGCAGTTTGTGGATCGGCGCCGAGAAAGGCGGCGGCTTGTTCCGGTTTCATCCGGATCATGGCCTGCAGGAAGCTTTTCACCTGGCGCCGGGCGGCCTGCCTTCCAATGAGATTACCGAAATCTACGAAGACACCGACGGCCGGCTTTGGCTGGGCACCCATGCCAACGGCTTCGCCATTTACGATCCGGCGACCAGGCAATTTGAGCATTTTCCGTATCGCTCCGGCCGGGAAGACGGCCCCGGGCACCAATACGTACAGGCGATTCGCGAAAGCGTTGACGGCCGGTTCTGGATTGGTATGGAGGGAGGCCTCGACCGGTTCGATCCGCGTACCGGCCAATGGGAACGTTTCCGGCACGACCCATTCGACTCCCTCAGTATCAGTGATAATCGCGTACAGTCGAACGCCCTTTTGGAAGATCCCGACGGCGTCCTCTGGGTCGGGGTCTGGGAGGGCGGACTGAACCGGTTCGACCCCGTTAGTCAGACCTTTCGAAGCTGGCGCCGCCGGAGGGGCGATCCTCATAGTCTGAGCAGCAACCAGGTGATCGCGCTCTCCCGCGACGCCGACGGCGTCCTTTGGATCGGCACTTTCGGAGGAGGACTCAATCGCCTGCTGAGCCAGGACGAAGAAGCCGACTCCCTAAGCTTTAAGCGGTATTCGCGGGCAGAAGGTTTTCCCTACAACAACGTCTACGCCATCATTCCGGACGATCAGGGCCGGCTTTGGTTGAGCACCGAAAAGGCATATGCTGCTTCGATCCCGTGCACGAGCGCGCCCAACTTTTCGATGAAGCCAGCGGCCTGGAAACGCACGAAATGTTCTTTGGCGCCGATTGCCGCCTGCGCGACGGCCGCATCGTCTTCGGAGGGTTGGAAGGATTTCATTGTTTCCATCCGGACAGCATCGCTATCGACAGTACGCCGCCGCCGGTATACATCACCGGCGTCAAAGTGTTCAATAAGGAGATCCGTTTTGAGCGGGAAGTCGTTTACCTGGATGAAGTAACCCTTTCCTACCGGCAGAATTTTTTCACCATACAATTCGCCGCGCTCAATTACGCCCAGCCGCATAAAAACCAATACGCCTACCGCATGGAGGGGTTCGATCAGGACTGGGTATACTGCGGAGCGCAAAACACGGCTACCTATACCAATCTCGACGGCGGCGAATACGTCTTTCGGGTAAAAGCCGCCGACAGCAACGGCATCTGGAACGAAACCGGCGCCAGTATGCGCATCGTCATTAAGCCGCCGTTCTGGCAGACGACCTGGTTCCGGCTGCTGCTGCTCTTTTTGTTGCTGGTCGCCGCCTACGCCCTCGTCTGCCGCTGGGTGCGCCAGGCTCGTGAAAGCAAGGAAGAGCTGGAAGACCTGGTGCTCAACCGCACCCGCGGGATGGCCGTAAGCCCGAATGCCGGTCCGGTAGAACAGGCCCGTCACCAAAGCGCCGAAGCCGCGCTGCGCGACAGCGAAGCTTTTTTCCGCAGCTTCTATGAACAATGCCCGCTGGGCGTCATCTGGATGGGAGAACAGGGAGAAATCCTGAAGGTCAACAATCAATTTTGCAGCATCATCCAGCGGCCGCGCGAGATGCTGATCGGTCAGCCCGTGAAAACTTTTGTCTTCGATGAAGACCTGGCCCGGCATGAAGAGCAGGTGCGGGAGGCGATCGTGCGGCAACTGGACCATACCAATCACGAGGCCCGTATCGTTCGCCCGGGCGGAGCGCCCGTATGGGTGAGCATTACCGCTTCTTACCTGTACGAGGAACGCTCCGGGAAATTCGAATACGCCATCGGTATGGTCAAAAATATCGACGAGCGCAAGAAACAGGCCGAGCTGATCGCCTCACTGCTCGAAGAGCTCAAAAACCAGAACCTGGAACTGGAAGCCCGCGTCACCGAGCGCACCCACGATCTCAGCCGCGCCAATGAAGAACTCATGAAAAAGATCGAAGAGCTGGAGCGCTTTGCACACATCTCTTCGCACGACCTCAAGGAGCCCCTGCGCAATATCGCGGGTTTTATTACCCTGATCCGGCGCCGCTTCTCGGATCGGCAGGACCAGGACCTGGAGGAATATTTTGCTTTTATCAACCGCGGCGTTCACCAGTTGTACGACCTCATCGAGGACGTTCGCAATTTTTCCCAGATCAATCACTTCGACCAAAAAGTGGAAAAGGTGGACCTCCGGCAGGTGGTGGCCAATGTGCTCGATTCCATCGGCTTACTCGTTTCCGAGAACGAGGCGGTTGTGTCCTGCGCTGATCTGCCCGTCATCACAACCAATGCTTCTCAGCTTTTCGTCATCCTGAAAAACCTCATCGAGAACGGCATCAAATACAACGACAGCCAACCGCCGCGGGTCAGCATCCGCTACGCGCTGGTCGACGGCCACCACGAGCTCTCGGTATCGGATAACGGCATCGGCATAGCGCCGGAGTTTCACGCGACCGTCTTCGAGATGTTCCGCCGCCTGCACAAGAAGTCGGACTTCTCCGGCTCCGGCCTGGGGCTGGCTATCGTTCAGCGTTTGGTCGAACGGCTGGGCGGAACGATCAAGCTGGACAGCGCGGCCGGTCGGGGCAGCACCTTCCGCATTTACCTGCCCGTGGTGGGAGATCAGGCTGCTCCGGACGACGCCACCGGCAATGTGCCGATCAAGGCTGACCCTTGAGGTCGATCAGCGCCGTCCAGACACTGAGCTCGCCGCGGTCGAATTGCGTCCAGATCGGGCGCACCCGGCCGCCGTAGGCGCTGATGTTGTTGTAGTCGCCGAAGAAAATGCGGTCGCTGGGTAAAAAGGTCTCCGTGTTGATCTGTTGATTGACGAAGGTCTGGCCGCCGTCGTACGAGCTGGCGAGGAAAACGTCGGTGCGGCTGCCTTCGTGGCGGCGGCGGTCATAGAAAACGATGTGGACGGCGCCGTCGACCGGATCGACGGCCATCCAGGTGAGGAACTGGTGGCGGCCGGTATCGTCGTCATTCACGCGGATGGGTTCCGACCAGGTGTCGCCGCCGTCGTTGGAATACGCCAGCCAGACGTCGGTGTCGGTCTCGCCATACCGCTGGTCGCTCCAGTTGACATAGAGGCGGCCGCGCTGCGGGCCGTCGCTGAGGTCGACGGCGGTGACGGGCATGCCGTTACAGCGGGAGAGGCCCGGGATGTCGTAACTCCAGCCGCCGGGCTGATCGCTGATCACGATATCTTTTTCCAGCCAGGTTTCCCCGCCGTCGGCCGACCGGTCGAACCAGATCTTTTCGTCGTACGACCAGGCGACGTAGAGGTCGCCGTCGGGGCCTACGGCCGGCACGGCGCCTTCGGTGGTCTGGTCGTCGTCCAGGCAGTCGCCTTCGTATTGGCTGATCGCCAGCGGCTCGCTCCAGGAGTCGCCCTGGTCGTCGGAGCGGGAAAAGAGGATGCGGCTGTGATGGGTCGGGTTGCTGCTGCCGTACACGTCGAACTCGGTCCAGGTGATGTACAGCGTATTGTCGCGCGGGTCGACGCCGAGCCATTGTTTGTCCTGGTCTTTGGGATGGCGCAGCCCGGTGTAGCTGCCGTCGTTCCAGGTTTTTCCGCCGTCGGTCGACTTTTGCACCACCATGCGGTCGAGCAGGCGGGGGCTGCTCCAGCCGAGCCCGCTGGGGTCGGAGAGGTGCGCGTAGTAAAAGACGCCGGCGTAGTCGGCCAGGATGACCGGATCGCCGAAGACGCCGTGGGGAGATTCGAGGGTCCCTTTCGTCCAGGTCTTCCCGCCGTCGTTCGAATAGTAGTAGCGGTCGAGGATGGCGCCGGCCACTACCTGGTCGGGGTTCGCCGGGTTGATGCAGATGCTGGGTTCACAAGGCCCGATGCCGCTGCGGTCGGCGTCGAGGCGGACGTTGGCGAAAGGCGTGGCGGGGACGAGGTCGGGCGGCGCGACGGTTTTACGGCTGCAGGCGGTCAGCAGGAAGACGGCGCAGAGTAGGATGCGAGCGGGCATAATTTTTTGGGTAAAGATAATACTAACGGTTGGGTGAATAATCGGGGTTTACCGGTTAATTTTACGCCGGACTTTGGCTATCAACCGGCCGCGCAAAGGACGCTTGCATACTTCAACTTCCCGGGCTGCGTAGGGCGAATCCGAAGCCGGCAGATATATTTTTTGTAATTTTTCCCTATTATAGTTAATTTGTTTGAAATTTTCGATCAAATGTAGTAAATGTAACTTCCTCTGGAGGAAGTTGTACGTACGATGTTAAACGCCAAGACCAAAGATGATTCAATCCTACCTTGTATTGCTGTTCTCGTTTTTCCTTCCTTTGGATCAACCGCATGCGGCCGGTGCTGTTTTCGATGAAATTCTGTACCGGCGGTATTTTGACGGCGAAGTTACGATCTGGGAACTCTCCAAGAGAGGCAGCCCCTATGGCCATGCCGTATGGCTGGATCGGGCGCCCAAAAACATCAAAGCTAAATTCATGGCCATCGGAGAGCCTTACGCCCGGTTTGAGCGCTGGCGGAACTATTCCGATGCCGATATTATCGCCCTTTGCAGCGCAGCTCCTTCCGAAGGGGCCGACCGCACCGGAGATATCCCCTTAGGGCTGACGGTGGAAGACGGAGAGGTGATCAACGATCGCTTCGAAGAAGAGATGGACGCTCTGGTATTGGTCGAGCCCATCGGTGGTATCCGCGTTTCGGACGTGAAGAACGGTGATTTTTTTATCGAACCATACCGTCGCGAATTTAACCTGAAAAATCCGGGAGAACGCGCAAAGGTGTTGGAGTGGGCCGTAGATCAAAGCGCGAATTTCTTCCAGGCCTACCTGCTGGCCTGGAAAAACAGCATCCGGCTTTCCGCTTTGCATACCGATGAAGCGCGCCAAAACAAAGAGCGAAGGGCATTCGCCCTGGTTAAAGACCGTTCGCAGCGGCTGTATCACGTCATCATCGATATTCGGGAAGCCATTGACCTGGAAACCATGGCTTTTGAAGCGCTGGAGTATTTAAACGGACAGAAAGAAATGAACGTTATCGCCATCGTCAGCCTGGATACCGGTCCGAACGACTTCTTCATGGTGTTCGATCAGGATGGCCGTCAGCTGTCGGTCCTCGACGGCGCCGCCAACCGGAATATCGATTACGCTTCTAATCTCTTGGTATGGCGTCGGGAAAAATGAATTTTACTGATCATCAAATATAACGATCGTGGTGCTCCTTAAAAAGATATCCTTATTGCTGATCCTCCCCGTTTATTTTTGGGTGGGCTGCAACAATATGAACGTACAACAATCCGGGGATCCTTACGCCGACTTCCAAAGCGACGCCGAATGCCGGAAGGAGCTGGCCCGGTCCGAGCAGTCGGTCTGGCAACTGGGGTTGAAACTGGATAAAGCCTGCGCGAACAATCAAGCGCGTCTGGAAAGCAACTGGGAGATGTTCCGTTCGCTTGAAGCAGGCATTACGGCCCTGCAAGCTGTTGAAATCCCCCCCAATGAAAAAGAAGGCTACGTCAGAGAAGCTTCTTTTCTTCGTGCAGATTTCGATTACCTGCAAAGAGAACATGAGCTTGTTTGCGATGCCGGAAACCGCCCGTCACCGGGCAGCCATTACACAGAGCGTGAAAAAGAGCTGAAAAGCTGTATGGACAGCCTCGTATTCACCGGTTTGATGATCGATCGGCGCAGGAAAGGGATAAAACGGGCGGCTACCCTGCTGGGAGGGATGAAAGAAAAAGGGCGAGCAACCCAGAAACTGCTGCACCAGGTTGAATGGGCCGGTAAACGTTATCCGGCCCGCCGGCAAGAGGATGCCCCCGCGCCGGAAAAGGAATGGAAAACCCCGTTTCGCATCGAGCAGGTTGTGCACCGCGGGCAAAGCTATGATCAGTTCGTACTGGAAAGGGCTCAGATCCCTATGCTCCGCCTCTTTTGGCGGGACGACCGGAATACCCCGTTCACCAATATTGGCCGTTTGAAGCAATACCTGGATGGGCGAAAACAAACCCTGTATTTTGCGGTCAACGGAGGGATGTTTCAGCCCGATTCGCGCCCGGAAGGGCTATTCGTGAAGGACGGGCTCACTATCGTCAACGTCGATAAAAAAGAAGGCGTTCCGGGAAAATATCTCAATTTCTATTTGCAACCCAACGGTATATTTTTAATTGACCACAAAAACAGGGCTGCGGTGATTCCTACGTATCAATTGCCAAAATACCAGGAAAAGCTCAAGCTCGCCACGCAGTCGGGGCCGATGCTCCTCATCGACGGCGAGGTGCATCCGGCTTTCAACGAAGGATCGAGTAATAAGTTCGTTCGCAACGGGGTAGGGGTCACCCGCGGTGGCGACGTTATTTTTGCTATTTCCAATGAAAAGGTCAATTTTTACGACTTTGCTCTTTTCTTCCGGGAACGGGGTTGTGACAATGCCTTGTACCTCGACGGGGTGATCTCGAAAATGTATTTTCCGCGAATCAGGGATGACCTGGACGGCTTCCTGGGGCCGATCATCGCGGTGATCGATTAAATTAAGCTACCAAAAAAATGACGCACCCATGAGAACGTTCCTTATCGCCTGCTGCTGCGCTTGTTTATGCCAGCCCGGTGTTCATTTGTCGGCGCAGGAATCCATATACGACGTCTTCGGCAATTGTCAGGTCAATACCATGACCCGCAGGGTCAACGGTTACACCATCGAAGTCAATGAGATCAAAAACGAAGACATCTTCTCAAATTGGAAGGACCTCGAGTTTGTCTGGATCAAGATATCAAAAGGGGCGGCGTTGCGTGCGGTGGACGTGCAGCGGACAGGCAACTTCCAAGAAATTTTTGAAGGCATCACTTACGGCCGGGACCTGGTGACGATCAATGGCGGTTTTTACGATGACGATAAAAAACCGGAAGGCTTCGTAGTGGTCGATCAAAAGGAGGTAAACCCATATATCGACTGGGGCGAAGGAGGCATCGTCGTCCAGCAGGATGATTTCTTTCGGATTGTGCCTCACAACTATTACAAGTATTTAGATCGGAGCAGGATCCGTCATGCCCTGCAAAGCAAACCGATCGTGGTGGATGACGGCGAAATAGCGGTAAATCGGGCTATGCGCAAACGGCAAAACCGGATCGGCATCGGCATGACGGAAGACGATGAAATTCTAATCTGCCTGGGGATGACCTCTGCCGACCGCGCCCTGTCGCTATACGAATTTGGACAGCTCATCACCATAAGCGAGCGAGACGGCGGACCTGGAGGGAAGACCTTGCTTGCGCTGGACGGCGGGCCCAGTGTCCATATTTATATTCCGTCGATGCGGCGGCACTACGGAATCCGCGAAAGCGGGTATTTACCTAACGCACTAAAAGTAACGGCCAACTGATGGAAGAAAAGCAACCAACCGGAGGGCATGAGGCGCCGGAAGCAGATGCGCCACAACAAGAAAAGCAGAATAAGGGCAACACATTGGCGGGCGGCAGCAAGAATGTCCGGAAAATAATCAATTTTCTCATCGACCTGCTCATCAAGGAGAAGGGCGGCGTGCTGGCAGGGGCAGTGCTGGCGGTCGCCGGCGCAGTGGGCTTTTGGCTGTCGCCTCTGAAACCGGCCATCTTTCATCTGATCTGGAATGAAGACGCAGCGATCGATATCCGGGCGAGCGACAACGTCATCCTCGGGAATGAATTCTCCGTATCGGTCGCTGTATACAATAACGCTTTTATCAATATTTCGGAAGGTATTCTTACGCTGACCTATCCCGAAGATTCCCTGGAGCGCACTACCGGAAATACCGAATTCGAAACCGAAGAGATCGAGCAAGCCAGGGTTTTCCCGCCAAAGGGAGAAGATGAAATCAAATTCCGGACTAAAGAAACGGGGCCCTGCCGGTTGATCGCCGAGTTGAGGACCCGGCACGGGCGTTTCTCGGATACTCTGTTGATCGTCTCAAAATACTCTATCGGCAAACCAACCGCCATCAACTGGTCCGGAGAATGGTTTTTGAAAGTCGGGTACTCGACCGGCGCCATGGAAATATCCGAAAAGAACGAAGGCGGCGGAAATCAACTGACAGGCTCTTTTTATCTGGATTCCGGCGAGCAAGGTATCCTGACGGGCACCCGTGACGGTGAAACTTTTATCGTCGATCTGATCAAGGAGAACCAGGTGGAAAAATGGCACCTGGAGGGGACTTACAAAAAAATTGAAGCGGATATCCAGAAATATATCGAGATCACGGGAAATGCGACCATCCTGAGGATCACGGATACCGGCTGGAAACCGTTGGAAGGGCAGGGCGCAATCGATTTTTACGCAACGACGAAAATGGAATGACTTTTTCCTAAAAGCGTATTCCGGGGTGTGGCTCCATTTTAATGTAGCTCAATATCCATATCGATCTACTTTATTCC
>CAYQQU010000033.1:0-63255 GCA_964419545.1 uncultured Saprospiraceae bacterium
GGGTGACACCGAGGATGTGGGCGATGATCTTGTCCGGAACGCGATTGGCGATACTGGGGTTTTGTTCAATATATTTGAGGTAGCGTTCTTCCGGGGAGTACAATAAAAAAGATTCGTTATGCTGAAGCGTAGACCGCATAAGGTCCCGGATAAAGTACTTTCGGGTTTCTATCAGTTTGGGATTTTGGTCGGCGACCTGTTGTAGCAGGTCAAAGCTGATGGTCAAAGTTTTGGTGGGTTCCAGCGCCTGCACGTAAAAGCGGGAGGGTTGCTCGAAGAGCACCACATCCAGGTTGAGGAACATCTGGTTCTCCCATCGCAGCCAGGTCGTGACCTCATCTCCGCGATCGTTGATCAGAAAGTTTCGGATCAGGCCTTTCTGGATGAAGTACAAGGTCCGGTTCCGGCTGCCTTCCTCCTGCAGGTATTCCCGGGCGGCGAAGGAGCGGGGCTTAGCCGATCGCAGCAAGGTCTGTATGTCCTTTATGGTAAGCTTCCTCGATAAATTGTAAATTCGCTTGACGCTTTCTAGATCAATGGCCATGGTGTGTAGCTTTTTTGAACGGGTTTGAAAATGCTTGTTTAGAATGGTGTGGTGCAAAAATGAGGCGTAATGCTGAGATGATCGCTGTCAGAAGTTTGCTTTCGTTGTCAGAATTTTGGATAAACTGTCAGAAGTTTGCACCGGCTGTCAGAAGTTTGCCTCACCAAGAGGCTTAGTTTTGTTTCACAGCGAGTTCCGCAACAACCAGCGACTTTGCAAATGTCATATTAGATGAACAGATGTGTTATGCGTAGCTTAATGTTTTTAGGCTTTTGCCTGCTGATTGCCCGGACGGGGCCCGCCCAAAACCGGCCGGTGGTCGATTCGCTGCTGAACGTGGTGCAGGGCGACGCGCCGGGCCCGAAAAAAGTAGAGGCTTATGTATCGCTGGCTCGCGAATACCGGAATGCAGATGCCGCGCAGGCTGTAAACTACTGCCGCAAAGCGATTGAAATAGCGGACCGCATCGATGATGAGAAAGGAAAATTCAATGCGTTGATCGAAATCGGCAGGGCGGAGATGCGCTCCCGGGACTACCAAGCATCCGAAAACCTGTTCAGGGAGTTGGTAAAACGCGCGGAAGCATTGGATTACCCCGAAGGAATGGCAAGCGCCTACTATCAGCTCGGCGCCATTTTTTATCATCAGAACGAATACGGAGCGGCGCTGGAAAATTTTTTCGAATCCTTGCAAATTCGTCAAACCGAAGGCAATAAGAAAGGAATCTCCCACAGCTACAACAGCATAGGAGTGATCTACCGGCATCAGGGCAACCTCGAAAAATCCCTGGAATACTTCTTAAAATCCCTGAAGATCAAGGAAGAACTGGGGGATAAAGCCGGAATGGCCTCCACCTTTAACAACATCGGGATGGTGCTGGCGCAGCAAAGTGACTACAACCGGGCGCTGGAATATTATTTCAAGGCGCTGGACATCGATAAGGCGAGGGGGGCAAAGAGCGAAATGGCCTATAGTTACAATAACATCAGTTATATATACCTCTCCCAGGGCGACCTCGAGAACGCACTGGACTACAGGCTTCGGGCTTTACAACTCTTTAAAGACTTGAAAGATGAATACGGCATTGCCCATGTTCATGGCAATATTGGAATGATTTACTTTGAAAAGGGCGAATACGAAAGGGCCCTGGAATATAATGGCCTGGCCTTAAAATCCTTTGAAGACCTGGACGCTAAAGCAGAAACGGCCAATACCCTGACCCAGATCGGATCGATATATCTAAAGCAGGAAAAATTTGCGACTGCACAGCAGCACCTCCGGGTAGCGATGCGCCTTGCACGGGAAACCGGAAAAGTCGAGCTGCTCCACTACGTTGCAAACAACCTGGCAGTGGCCGAAAAAGAACTGGGCAATTACAAAGCAGCCTTTGAAGCCCACGTCCTTTTCAAACAAATGTCGGATAGCCTGGTAAACGAAGAAAAAACGAGGAATATCACCCGCCTGGCGGCTGAATACGAATTTCAGCAGGAAAAGGATTCCATCCAATTCGCCAACGCTCAGATCAAAGCCAGGCAGGAGCAGCGACTCTCCCGACAGCGATACATCACCTGGGCCTCCGCCGGGGCGTTCGTCGCCATTTTGGTCATTGCCTTGCTCATCTACCGAAGCTACCGCGACAAACAAAAAACCAACGCCCTGCTGGAAAAAAAGAACGAGGAGATCGAAAGACAAAAACAGGAGCTGCAGGAGCTGGACCAGGTCAAATCGCGCTTTTTCGCCAATATCTCGCACGAACTACGCACCCCGCTTACCCTGATCAGCGCCCCGGTAGAACAAGCCCTGAATAATGAATCCGCCGATCCGGCTATCCGCGAGGAGCTGGCTATCGTACACCGGAACACCCAGAAACTGCGCGCCCTGGTAGACGACATCCTCAGCCTTTCCAGGCTCAACACCAGCAAGATCGAAGTACACCGCCACCAGGTGGGCCCCCACGCTTTTTTGAGCAGGATCAGGGACAACTTCTCTTCTTTGGCCGAACATTTGCACCTCTCCCTGGAGCTGGACCTGGAAGCACTGCCCGATGCCCCCATCCTGATGGACGCCGGCAAAACGGAAAAGATCGTCAATAACCTCCTGTCCAACGCCCTTAAGTTTACGCCCGACGGCGGAACGGTGCAGCTGACCGCCGGCCTGCAGGCGGAACGTTGGTCTGTAAAAGTAAAAGACACGGGCAGCGGCATCGCTCCGGAAGACCTTCCTCATATCTTCGACCGCTACTACCAAAGCCGACAACCGAACGCCCCCATACAGGGCGGTACGGGCATCGGTCTGGCTCTGGCCAAAGAATACGCCCTCCTCATGAACGGTGCACTTTCGGTATCCAGCACCGAAGGCGAAGGCAGTACTTTTACGCTGGAGCTGCCTTACACGCCGGCGCCGCCGGTCGCTACGCCGGAAGCCGCGCCCGAAATAGCGGACGAGCTGGAAATGGCCCTTCCCGCTCCGCCGCCCCCGGGCAGCCCAATGGAGCGACCCCGGGTACTGATCGTCGAAGACGATCCCGACATGCAGCAATTCATCCGTAACCTGTTCAGGGAGCGCTACCGGGTATCCGTGGCGAATAACGGAAAACAAGCTCTCCAACGCCTCGATGAAGAAGCCGTCGACCTCATCGTTTCGGATGTCATGATGCCCGAGATGGATGGCTTTACCCTATTGAGCCGCCTGAGAAACGACGAGGCGGCAGTCCGTTCCCTTCATCATGCTCACTGCGCTAAATGATCAAAGCAAGCTGTACCACGCCCTGAGCCTGGGGGTCGACGAATACCTGACCAAGCCCTTTTCCCCCCGGGAACTGGTGACGCGTGTCGATAACATGCTGAGCAGGTACGAGGCGAGAAAACAAATGGCGCAGGAAATCCAGCTTTCGCCTGCTGACCCCGACGGGATAAAGCAAAAAGATCAGGATTTTATCGCGCAGGTAGAACAAAGGATCCTATCTGAACTGGAAAACGAAGATTTTTCGCTGAACCATCTGAGCGAGGAATTCAATATGAGCTACAACTATTTCTGGCGTAAAGTGAAAACCCTCACCGGATTGTCGCCCAAACAGTATCAGAAAGAAGTAGCCCTGCAGAAAGCCCGCCGGTTACTGGAAGACGGCGTCTACGACAACGCAACGGCAGTGGCTTATTCGGTTGGTATCCGTCATGTTTCCCGCTTCTCGCAGCTCTATGAAAAGCGCTTCGGGAAAAAGCCGGCGGACTTTTTTTAGGGCTGCGGGTTATCCCGCAATGGGGTCCATGCGTAATCCGGGCTAAAGCACATCGGCGAGGCCTTTTCCGGCTGGCTGCTGCTATCTGTTCAATTCACCCTTTATATTGTTCAATTCACCTTGACCGGCACTGCAATGCATTGCGGTTCTCTTCACTTTTGAACAGAACAAAAATTATAACCCAATGCGGCCATTGATTTTTACCATGCTAGGTGTGCTGATTAGTGTATGTACTTTTGCCCAGCATTTCACCTTGAGTGGATACCTGCGGGATGCCGATACCGGGGAAGAACTATTGTACGCCACCGTTTCGGTAGCGGGGACTTCCGAAGGCGTGAGCACCAACCTGTATGGCTTCTACTCGCTAACCCTGCCCGCGGGCGCCTATGAGATTAACTACTCGTATGTGGGGTATGAATCAACCACTCTCGAAGTCGAATTAAACAAAGATATCACCCTGGATATCGAACTCGCCACGGCTTCTACCCAGCTTGAAGAGGTGGTCGTTGTCGCTAATAATGAGAATGACAATGTCACCAATACCGAAGTCAGTGTGCTGAGCCTGGACGTCAAAGACATCAAAAAGATCCCGGTGATTTTTGGAGAGCAGGACGTGCTTAAAACCATGCAGCTGCTGCCCGGCGTGAGCGCTAGCTCGGAGGGAAGCAGCGGCTTTTTCGTACGGGGTGGCGATGCCGATCAAAACCTGATCCTCCTCGATGAAGCGCCGGTGTACAATGCTTCTCACCTGCTTGGTTTCTTTTCTGTATTTAATTCCGACGCCCTGAAAGATGTGAAAATGTACAAAGGCGGCATCCCCGCCCAATACGGCGGACGCGCTTCCTCCGTCATGGATGTCCGGATGCGAAACGGAAACATGAAAGAATGGGAAGGCTCGGGCGGATTGGGGCTGATTTCTTCCAGACTGACCCTGGAAGGCCCAATCGTAAAAGATAAGGGTTCGGTCATACTTTCTGCCCGACGCACCTATGCCGACATACTGGCGGAGCCGTTCCTCGAGGACTTCGACGATTTCAGGCTCTACTTCTACGACCTGAACTTCAAGGCCAACTACAAATTCGGAGAAAATGACCGGGTCTACGTTTCGGGGTATTTTGGTCGGGACGTACTGGGTACCGATAACTTTGGTTTTGATTGGGGGAACAAGACCTTTACCGCCCGTTGGAATCATACCTTCAGCAACAAGTTATTTTCCAATACTTCCTTTATTTATTCCGAATATGACTATGGCTTCAATGTCGAAAACGGAGGCATCGATGTGGACCTGGATGCGGGTATTTATGATTTTAACCTGAAGCAGGACTACAATTTCTATCTCAACCCCAACAATAAAATCACCTTCGGGTGGCAAGGCATTTACCATCAGTTCCAGCCCGCACGGTTCGCTTTTGACGGTGAGGTGCAGGACCCTGCCCAGGAACAAGACGCCCTGGAAGGAGGTCTTTACCTCACCAATGAGCAAAAAGTCTCCGACCGGCTCCAATTGAACTACGGGATTCGGTTGACTTCCTTCAGCAATGTCGGAGCGTATACCGAAAAGGCCTTCGACGCGGACGATGAAGTAGTAGAGGAAACCGTACACGAAAGCGGTGAATTTTATAACACTTATTTCAATCTCGAACCCCGTTTTTCCGCTACCTACCTGTTGGATCAAAACACTTCCCTCAAATTGAGCTATAACCGGAATGCGCAATACCTGCATTTATTGTCTAACTCAACCGCGGATTCCCCCACCGATTTATGGATTCCGAGTAGCCCGTTGGTAGAACCGACTTTGGCCGACCAGGTAGCGATCGGGTACTTCAAGAATTTCAATAACAATAAGTACAAGTTCAGCGTAGAGGCTTATTATAAATACCTCCAGAACACGGTCGATTACGAGGACGGCGCCGAAATTTTCGGCAATAACGACATCGAGTCGGAATTGGTCTTTGGTCAGGGCCGCGCTTACGGGGTCGAGTTTTTGGTGGAAAAAACCAAGGGGAAATTCACCGGATGGCTGAGCTATACCCTGAGTAAATCCGAACGACAGTACGATGAAATTGCTAATGGCGAGTGGTTTTCCGCCCGGCAAGACCGAACACACGACATTTCTATTGTAGGTATTTATCAAATGTCGCCCAGGTTATCCCTCTCGGGCAGTTGGGTGTATTATACCGGTGATGCGGTCACCTTTCCGGTGGGTAAATACTTTATCGACGGCAACTTAGTGAATCTGTATTCCGAGCGAAATGCAGACCGCATGCCCGATTATCACCGATTGGACCTGGGGCTGACCTGGAAGTTAAGTGACAAAGCCTCCGCAAACGACCTGAACTTTTCGGTGTACAACGCCTACAACCGCAAAAATGCGTACTCCATCAATTTTGACACCAACGATGCCGGCGTGACCGAAGCGACCCGTTTGGCGCTTTTTGGGATTGTTCCTTCGGTGACCTGGAATTTTAATTTTTAAATAAAAGTCGCAGCCTGCTGCCTCAATAAATTTAATCAGATGAATCGCTTAATTTATTTTTTCTTCTTCACCATCGGCTTACTCGTTTTTCCTGCTTGCGAAGATGTCATTGAATTGGATTTGGAAACTACAGCGCCTCGTTTGGTAATCGAAAGCACCCTGGATGCCGGAAACCAAGTTGCAACGGTCGTCATTACCCAATCGAATGACTTTTACGACGATACGGTTCCGGAGAAAATTTCCGGCGCTACTGTCATCCTGAAAAATGAGACAGGCGCTGCCTACACCTTACCGGAAACGGAAGATGGCATTTACGTAGCCGAAAATATCGAGGTAAATCCAGAAGAAGATTTGATCATAACCGTTGAGATCGAAGGCGAATTGTATGTAGCTACTTCTCGCGTTCCCTACCCGGTCAGCCTCAATGAAATCGAAATATTAGAAACCGGAAGCCTCCCTTTTGGTGGTGACGATGAAGGCTCCATCCTGCTATCGGCTATTTGGGACGATCCGGCAGGTGTTGAGAACTTTTATCGCATTCGAACTTATGTGGATGGTATCTTTCAACCCGATCAATATACCGTGCTCACCGATGAACTGGTCGGAGATGGTAAAGAGCATAATTTCGCCATCCGGGAACGGTTTGAAGAAAACACCACGGTGACCATCGAGTTGCTCAGCACGGACGAAAATTATTACGACTATTTTTTCCAGGTATCTTCAGTAGCGGGTGATAGATCTAACTCAGTCACCCCCTACAATCCTTCCGGTAATTTTAATAAAAACCTGCTTGGGTATTTTGGTATTTATTATTCCTCTACTCTTTCTATCAATCTATAGCGGAAAAGAGTGTGCGAAGGGACATCCGAAGTTTTCGAAACTTCGGATGTCTTGGTCCGTCAGCAAATTACCTGCAAGTTCGGTAGACAAGCTTGAAAACCTGATCACCCTCTGCGCCCATCCGGCAGCCGGGCTCTTAATCGTGTAATTCCTGGGATAAATTACTAAAATGAAAATTTACACCAATTGTATCATAAAGCAACCCTGCCTTTTGGCAATTTTTGCGATTATATTGAGCAATAGCGGCTTATCTGCTCAAAAGCAAGAATGGGAAATTGATAGATTTGAAAGGAGAGAGCAGGAAAAGAACCAGTCTTTAGATTCCACTTTAGTTCATCTGAAAAACAGGTGGGAAATAGCATTAGCCTATGGCAGATGGTACTTCATCAATGATGCAATATCAAATGATGAAGAACTATTTTCGCTTTCAGGTCCTATGAGTTGGTGGCAATTCACCGGCTCATGGCATTTTAGTGAAAGACTTTGTTTAGGGCTGTCTATTGGTATTCAGCTTAAAAGAGAGGTGCCAACACCTGATGTGTTTTCCGTGTTAGCCGGCAATAATATTGAACTTGAAGGATTCGGTGTTCTTTTTCTTCCCATCGATATAGGTCTGAAATATTATATTACAAAAAAAAGATTCAGACCATTTTTAGGACTAGGCGCTGGGTCGGTTTTGGCCAATTCCAGATATACCATTGCTGAAGGAAACATCAATACCGGGATCAACAGAACAGATTATCAGATAGGTGATAGCGTAAAGCTTGGCTACATAAGCGCCGGGCTTGATTACAGACTAGGCAAGCGGACGATCTTTACGCTGAACTCCGCTTACTATTTATCCAATCGATTTGAAGAGACTATTGGCGGGTATTTAAGTTATCAAGGTTTGGCAGTTAACGCAGGCTTGTCGATAGTCCTTTAGCATGTTTGGGGCGGGTTCGTTTTGAAAATCAACAGGTTAACTAAAAGATAAAATGTGCGTTTACCGGGGTAAATGAGCATTTTATCTTGACGACAGGTTCCTAACCTGTTGATTTGCAATAGAAGCAGGCTCCAAACATGCTTAATCTTGCAGAACAAAAGAAAGTTGTAGCTTTGCCAAAAAAAGAAGTCTTGCCATTGAGATCAAAGATAAACGCCATATTGCCGGTAGCGCTCGCATTGATCCTGCCCGGACTAAGTTTTTATTCCAATTCCGGATTAATCTTGATGGAGATCATCGGGTTGTTTGGAAGCTGGCTCACGGGCTCCGTCATTTTATACATCTTATGGTATATATTTTGGTTTTTGTGGGATCTGAAATCCAGGTACAAGGAGTTGTGGCATGTAATTGCTTTAATATTATCCATTGGAATTGTATTTACGGTGTTATTTTTATTATTTTTAAAAAGCAATGATGAACTCAAAGGTCATTTGTTTTCAAGAATTATTATGGTGTCGATTTTGTTCTTATCCATCCAGTACGCCTTGAAAGCCCAGCAGAACATTTCCCGCCTTTTGTTAGAAAAAGAACAGATGCAAACGGAAAACTACAAAGTACAATTGAAAGCGCTTCGCGCTCAAATCGACCCGCACTTTTTATTTAATTCCCTGAATACGTTGCGTTCCATGGTGCGGCAACAACATGACAATTCCGAGAAATTTATCATGAGCCTGTCGGATTTTTACCGCCAGACCTTGAAACACAACGAAAATACCACCCTGCCGTTTTCAGAAGAATTGACGGTATTGCAGTCTTACTTGTTTTTGATGAAAAGCAGGAATGAGGCAGCCGTTTCGATAAACATCAATATCGACCCTTCCTTACATCAATTTCATTTACCCGCGATGGCTTTGCAGGGCGTGGTTGAAAATTGCTTTAAACACAATAGTATGACCTCAAAAATGCCGCTCCACATCGAGGTGCGCAATACCGAGGATTATTACATCATAGTAAGCAATAACATTCAGCCGAAAATCGGGAACAATGAGACATCCGGCTACGGGTTGAATCTATTGAAAAAGCGATACGAGTTAATGAATATTCAGCATGGGGTGATTGTCGAACAAACAGCCCAGGAATTCACCGTTAAATTAAAACTGATATAAGCGATGAATGTACTGATCGTAGAAGACGAAGCGCACACCGCCTCCCTCTTGCAGGAGGTCATCGAACAAGACAGTGATTTTATCGTAACGGAAAAGCTGGAATCCGTCGTTGAAACAGTGCAATACCTAAGTAAATACCAGAAAAATTTAGACCTATTGTTTTTTGACATCCAATTGGCGGACGGGCATAGCTTTGAGGTATTCAAACACATCGATGTGGTGGCGCCTGTCGTCTTTTGTACAGCCTACGATGAGTATACCCTTCAGGCAATCAAGAACAACGGTATCGATTACGTTTTGAAACCATTCAAGGAGGAAGAAATTCATGGTGCGCTCCGGAAATACAAAAAGTTAATTGCCAATTTACAGGCAAAGCAGCTTTCCCCTGTTCATTTTCAAATGGACAACACCAGGCTGTACCAACATAGTTTTTTGACCCAATACCGCGAAAAATCGATCGTGAAACGGGTAGAAGAGATTGCGCTGTTTTGCGTAGAGCTCGAAACCGTATACCTTTACACCTTTTCCGGTGAAAGATTCCCTTTATTCAAGAAGCTGGAATATGTAGAATCGGTCTGCGATCCCGATCAATTCTTCCGCATCAACCGCCAGATGCTGGTCAATCGCCACGCAGTCGTGTCTTTTGAACCCTATTTCAACCGAAAAATTGTTCTGCACCTCAATGTCAAGCTAGTCGATAAGGCGGTAGTCAGCCGGCTGAAAGTAACCGCTTTTAAGGAGTGGCTGGAGCAATGAAAGTTGAATGCGGGAGACATCGGAAGTCTTAGAGCTTGTTTGGAGGTAGTCATTTTGGCTGCAAAACCCAGCTTTTGGAACCTCCCTGTGGCATTTTTCCGGCCCGTAGCGCTGCTATGAGCCGGAAAAATCCCTTCGGGAGAACCCAAAATCTGAGTTTTTCGCTTCAAAAGCACTACCTCCAAACAAGCTCTTAGAAACCTCCGATGTCGCACTGCTAATCATACAAGCTACTCATCCAGACGGTAATGCTCTGCTCCGGATAATTTGCGGCGGTAACCAGGTCGGGCGCCGCCGTGCCGGCAGGTTCAATAATGGTGCCGGGGACTCCCTTGAAAGCGATCAACTCTATCGTCGAGCCGTAGCGCACTTCCTGAAAGGAATACTTGGGAACGTAGTATTCGAAGTAAGCCAAGGTCTGTTCGAACATCCGGTCGAAGCTGAACCAGTTTCCGGGGTCGAGACGATAAAACCAGGCGGCGAAGGTGACCGCCGACAGGGTGGGGTCCTCGAATCGCTCGATATAAGCCGTTTTGACATTGGCAATGGCGGATTCGGCGAGGCTTTCCACTACCTCCTCTTTTTGTGCGATTTCCGCCAGCTTGTCAGAGAGGAAGGAACGGTATTGGGCCGCATTGCTAACCAGTTCCTCAAACCGGTCCTCCGTTTCGATGGGGAATTCGAAAATCCAGACGGGCCAGTTCGCCTGGAAGATGACGTTGTTAACTTATAAGTTGTCCCGGAACGCCTCGGCGGCCGTCCTGCCGAAAGTGTAAACCAGGTCTTGCCAAGTACCCTCGCCAAAGCCGGCGATAGCGTCAAGTTGTTCCAGATTGTCGAACCGATTGAACGGTTGTTCGGAACGGGTCCGCAGAATGCGCGCGGCGAGGGTCGGGCCGATCGTATTACCCGGACCGTCGGAGGGATCATCCTGGATGAGTGTATCGGTAATATCGGTGACTCGCCGTACGCGATTGAAGAAATCGAGGATGCGCACCGCTACTGGATTGGGAATGTCTTTCGTGTTCATGTGTCAGGTAAATGGGTTGGTGTATTTGATTTTGGAAGGGAAGATATAGCATTATTTGGAAAAAATGAGGGGGTAACCCGGATTCTTCATGAATTAATCTATTACGAAGAACCCATGAATAATCCGGGTTAAAAACGGTACGCCAGTTTTGTTCGCTTACCTTTTGCCGAATCCTTTTTTTTGGAAAAAAGCCGGCCGTCACTGCCCCTCATACTCTCCCCGGTAGATCACCCCGCTATTCGGGTTTTCACAAACCTCCACCCGGCTTAGCCCGGGAAGTTGCGGTTTCACCTGGCGCCAGATCCAGACGGCCAGATTTTCCGCAGTCGGATTTTCCAGGCCTTCGATATCGTTGAGCACCCGGTGGTCGAGTCGCTTCTCCAATGGTTTCCAGACGGCTTTGATATCGGCGAAGTCGATCACCCAATCGAGGGTCGGTTCCAGGGGGCCCTGCACGTAGAGGCGCACGATGTAGGTATGCCCGTGCATGCGCCGGCACTTGTGGTCTTCCGGCACGTGTGGCAGCCAGTGGGCGGAGTCGAAAGTGAATTGTTTGAAGATTTCCATTTGCCAATTCTTTATATCCGGCAAAGGTACGGTTCCCGGCCTTTTTTTTCACGTCAGGATGGCGGCAGGCCGGTAGTAGACAAATGGAAGAACTTTTTATGCGGCAAATTACCGCCACACTCCGAACTTCCTGCGGCATTTTTTATTTTGCGCGATAAAATTGTTTTACATGCGAAAAATCTCCGCTCTGACCCTGCTGGCATCGTGCCTCTTTTTTGTGAGTATGAAGAACGCGGGCGGCCAGGAGGCAGCCAAAGACTCCAACCAGCTCGAAGCTTTACAGTGGCGCAATATCGGCCCCTTTCGCGGCGGGCGTTCCAATGCCGTCTGCGGCGTGCCCGGAAACGATCAGCTGTACTACGCCGGCTATACCGGCGGGGGGATCTGGAAAACGGAAGACGCCGGCCTCACCTGGCGCAACATCTCGGATGGATTTTTGAAAACCGGCTCGGTAGGCGACATCGCCGTGGCCCCTTCCGATCCCAATGTGATCTACGCGGGGATGGGCGAGCACGCCGTGCGCGGCGTGATGACCTCCTACGGCGACGGCGTGTACCGCTCGACCGACGGGGGGAAAACCTGGCAGAATATCGGCCTGAAAGCTACCCGCCATATCTCCGACGTCGTAGTGCATCCCGACGATCCGGAAACGGTGTTCGTCGCCGCCCAGGGGGCGGTGCATGGGCCCAGCGAAGCGCGGGGAATCTACAAAACGACCGACGGCGGAAAAAACTGGCGCCAAGTGCTGTACATCGACGAAAATACCGGCGCCTCCAGCCTGCGCTTCGATCCCGCCAACCCCCGCATCCTCTACGCCGCTACCTGGGAACACCGGCGATACCCCTGGAAGGTGGAGAGCGGCGGCCCCGGCTCGGCCATCTGGAAATCGACGGATAACGGTGAAAACTGGGAGCAGATCACCGAAGGGCTGCCCGGGGAATTGGGTAAAATCGGACTGGCCGTATCGCCGGCCAATCCCGAACGCGTCTTCGCCATTGTCGAAGCGGAAAAATCCAAAGCCGGCCTCTACCGCTCGGACGACGGCGGCCGCAGCTGGGAACTCTTGTGCAACGACCAGGACCTCACCGCCCGCTCCTGGTACTATATGGAGGTATTCGCCGACCCGCAGAACGCGGACGTGGTCTACGTGCTGAATGCCCCCATGCTGCGCTCCATCGACGGCGGTAAGACCTTCTCGCGCCTACAGGTGGGGCATGGCGATACGCACGATTTGTGGATCAATCCCCACGATAACCGGAATATGATACTGGGTAACGACGGCGGCGCGGAGCTCACCTTCAACGGCGGCCGCAGCTGGTCGTCGCTGAACAACCAGCCCACCGCCCAGTTTTACCGGGTGAACGCCGACCGGCAATTTCCCTACCGCGTATACGGCGGGCAGCAGGACAATAGCTCGGTCGTGATCGCCAGCCGCACCGGCGGGATCGGCATCACCGAAAAAGACTGGGAACCGGGCCCCGGATGCGAAAGCGCTTTCATCGCCTTCGACCCCGACAACCCGGAAAGGCTCTACGGCGGCTGCTACCAGGGCCTCATCGATGTGCTCGACACCCGCACGGGGAAGGATAAAGACATCATGCAGTACCCTTCGCTCAACCTGGCTGCCGAGCCCAAAGACATGAAGTACCGCTTCAACTGGAATGCGCCGATCGTCGCTTCGCCCCACGACCCCGACCTCATTTACCACGCCGGCAACCGGGTATTCCAAACCACCGACGGCGGCCTGAGCTGGACGACCATCAGCCCGGACCTCACCCGGAACGATACCACCAGGCAGGGCCGGGGCGGCGGCCCGCTTACCAACGAAGGGGCGGGCGGCGAAAACTACAACACCTTGTCCTACCTGATCGAATCGCCGCTGGAGCCCGGCGTCATTTATACGGGGAGCGACTGCGGACTGGTGCACGTTACGCGCGACGGCGGGCAAAACTGGCGAGACATCACCCCGCCCGACCTGCCGGAATGCCTGATCCACGCCATCGACGTATCGCCGCATGCTGCGGGGACGGCCTACGTATGCGCGACGCGCTACAAGTTCAATGACCTGCGCTCCATGGTTTACAAAACCACCGATTACGGCGCTTCCTGGCAGGGCGTCAACGACGGGGTCGAAGCGGATGATTTTATTAAGGTGGTGCGGGAAGACCCCAAAACGCCGGGCCTCCTCTACGGCGGCGCTGAGCGCGGCTTTTACATCTCCTACGACGGCGGCGCTCAATGGCGGCGGCGGCAGCTCAACCTGCCTGTCGTTCCCGTCAACGACCTCATCATCAACGATAACGACCTGATCGCGGCCACCCAGGGGCGGGCATTCTGGATACTCGACGACCTCGGGCCGCTGCAACAATCGAAAGGGGTGTTCGACGAGGAAACGATCGCACTTTATCTGCCTAAGCCGACGGTGCGCTTCACCAGCTACGCCCCCTCCTGGCGACCCAAACCGTCCAATGTGGGGGAAAATCCCAAAAACGGGGTGATCCTGACCTATTTCCTGCCGGAAGCGGCGGACTCGAACCGGCTGCAGCTGGAAATCCTGGATGCGCAGGGAAAAGTCATTCGCACCTATTCCAATCAGCAAGCCGAAAACTTCAAACGCTATCCCGGCGGCCCGCCTCCGCCGCAGCTACTGCCCGCCAAAGCCGGCCTCAACCGCTTCGCCTGGGATTTCCGTACCGAAACCCTGCCCGGTATTCCGGAGGTATACATTTACGGCAGCTATCAGGGCCGGCAGGTGGCGCCCGGTAACTATCAGGCGCGCCTGACCTACGGCGATCAGGTGGCTACGGCCGGCATCGAGATCCTGCCCGATCCGCGCCTGGAAACCGCCGGGGCCGACTGGGCCGGACAACAGGAGGTGCTGGCGCTGCTGGAAAACCGGATCACCGAAATGCACCGGGCGGTCAATACCATGTATCAGCTCAAGGAGCAGATCGAAGGCTACAATAAAGTGATGCGCGAAAAAGAGGAAATGAAAGATCTGGTGAAAGCCGGCAAGGACCTCATCGAGCAGATCGACGCCTGGGAAGCTACGGTGGTGGAACGCCGGCAGAAGAGCGTACAGGACGTGATCAACTGGCCGGGTAAACTCAACGCGGAGTACTTCGCATTGCGCGGCAAGGTGGACACCCACGACCCGCGCATCACCCAGGGCGTGCGCGACCGCCTGGCCGACCTGGAAGCACAGTGGGCGGCGGCGAAAAGGGCCATGGAGTCGCTGAAACAGAAAGAGGTGGCGGCGTATAATCGGATGTTCCGGGAGCGGGAGGTGCCGGCCCTCATAGTAGAAAAAGAAGAAGTCAAACGATGAAAGTCAGAAGTTAACCGTTATGCACTATTTGGTAATCGATCTCGAAATGTCGGGCGACGACCCCAGTTGGCACGATATCATCCAAATCGGCGCCGTCCTGTACACCGGCGGCTGGAAAGAAGTGTCGGAGTTTAAGACCAACGTTTATCCCGACAATGAAGAGGCTTTCTCGCAGCCGTCGGCGGAAGTACACGGGCTGACGCTGGAAGAGCTGCAGGACGCGCCCATGCGGCACGAGGCCCTGGAAATGCTGGAAGAGTGGATACTGAAAGCCCGCAACCTGCGGCCCGACGAATTCGATAACAGCCGGATGCTGCGCAGCACCATGCTCGCCGGCCTGGGGCTGGTAAACGACTTCGCCTTCCTGCGGTCGGCCTACGGTATGGAAAATCGCAAATGGCCCTTCTCCTACCGCATGCTCGATATGCAAAGCCTGACCCACGCCTTGTTCCCCGTCTTTCGCAATGCCGGAATGGACGTGCCCAAGCGGCAGAGCCTCGACGCCATCTCCGCCTTCTTCGGCTTCGAACGCGAAGGCTACGACCACGACGCCCTGGAAGACGCCAGGCTCACCGGCGAATGCTTCCGCAAACTGGATGCTTTGATCCGGCGACTGGAATACAAAGCAGAATAACGCTCGCGGAAAGGGAACCTATTTTGCCTAATCATTGGCATTTCTTTTCGGACAATTGCTTTTTGTGAACAATTCTCCGGGTAATTTTCTGGATACGGATGCCGGCGAAATCGTCAGAGCTTGTTTGGAGGTAGTGCTTTTGAAGCGAAAAACTCAGATTTTGGGTTCTCCCGAAGGGATTTTTCCGGCTCATAGCAGCGCTACGGGTCGGAAAAATGCCACAGGGAGGTTCCAAAAGCTGGGTTTTGCAGCCAAAATGACTACCTCCAAACAAGCTCTCAATACAACTGAGCTGCCCGGGGCGTTCGCCTCGCCGCCGGTTTTTTATCCGAATCCTTCCTGTGGTTTATTTCGCTTACCGGCGCCGGCCGGACAGCCTATGCGGGTACAGGTTTACGACTCGGGCGGCCGCTTCTACGGTGTGCATGGCGTAACCCGTGGCGAGCTGCACCTGGAAGGGCTCCCGAAGGGCGTTTATACCTTGCAGCTGATCGACGAGCAGAGCGGGGCCTTTCGGGGCGTCCAGCAAGTTGTCAAGTACTAGCCGGATTCAAAATTCGGAATGGGAGAAGAAACGTCCACTACGACGCCGTTGGGATCTTCCAGCAGCATCCGCCGCTGCCCGTAGAAGGTATCGGCGGGCGGCTCGATGACTTGAAAACCCGCGGCTTTGGCTTTGGCATAGCAATCGTCGGCGCTTTCGACGACAAAGGTGAGGTAAATCCCCTGCGGCTGCTGACGGCTGGAGGCCGGTACAATGTCATTATCACGTTGGATGATGCCCAGCTCGAGCTTCCGGTCGGCCGAAATGAGGTGCACAAACCAGTCACTGTCGTAGTCGACGGTAAAGTCGAACAGGCCGGTGTAGAAGGCTTTACTCTCCGGCAGCTTCTCGGAGCAGATGTTGGTGAGTAGTCGGTTGATTTTCATTGGCCATAGTGTTATCTCGGATTATTCATGGGTTCTTCGCAATAGATTGATCCATGAATAATCCGGGCTAGAGATAAGCGGCTTTTAAAGAGAAACATCCAGGATGGATTGTCGTTTGCGGTTCAGTGACAACTTTGTGACATCGGGTCGGGAATAATGACCGGAGGGGTCGAAGTTTTGGCGTTCTTCCAGTATCCGGTTATAGTCCAGGGTTTGCATTTTGTTCAGCCAAACCGGTGCAATCTGGGCGAGGCCCACGCGGAGGTTATTTTCCTTTTCCAAGCGACAACTTTTGTGACCAAAGTTAGCCCTTTTGTCGAAATGCCCCGCCTTTCGGGTTGCTTTGGATCATCGTATTTACCGACTCTGCTCCGGATGAAAGTCATGCATTTTCCCGCTACGATTGTTCCCCTTTACCTGGTGTTTGGTCATCCCGCCCATTACCATGCGCATAATCCGCACTTTCGCCCAGCGCGGAACGGTGCGTAATGAGCCGACGAGCACCTTTGTCAGCCATCCCGGCAGTACGGTCGATTTCCGTCCCAGGGCCCGTAATATAGGCGCACTGATGTCGGCGGGCTTCAGTACGTTACCCATCTCCATATTGGCCCGTTCGGCAAAGCCGCTGTTTACCGGTCCCGGGGCGGCGGCCAGTACGTCGACGCCGTAGGGGCGAAGTTCCAGTGACAGGGCTTCGGCCAGCGACTGTACATATGCTTTGGTGGCGGCGTAGTGCGCCGAATAAGGCACCCCCTGAAAGGCTACAATGGAGCTCATCATGATGATGCCGCCGCGGCCGTATGCTGCAAAGCGGTTGCCGAAGTGGTGGGTGAGCCGCAATAAGGCCGCGTTGTTCACCTGCAGCATGTTGAGCTCTTCTTCCAGCGACGCCGCCAAAAAGTGGCCCGAGGTGCCGAAGCCGGCGTTGGCGACCAGCAACCCCACTTGTAAGTCGTCGGTATTTTCTATCAGTTGGCGTACTCCTGCTTCCGTAGCCAGGTCGGTATCGATGACCCTGGTCTCCGTGGAATACCGGTCTTGTAGCTCGCGGGCCAGTTTTTCCAGCAGAGGCCGCCGCCGGGCGGTGAGGATCACTTTGAGGCCGGCTTCCGCCAATCGTTCGGCCAGTTCTTTACCGATGCCCGAAGAAGCGCCGGTGACGAGGGCCCAGGGGCCGTACTGATTTTTCAGGCGCGTTTTTTCAGCTTGTGAAAGTTTCATGGTATAGTGATATTTTTTCGCTGTGATTCAGCTGATGACGGGCACAAAAGTAGCGGGCTTCAGGCGCGGATAAAAAAAGAAGGGACCAATGGGAGGGAAATGGGCTGTGCGGGAAAGGCGAGAGGGGTACGCACAACCGGAGAGCGGAAGCAAAAGTCACAGCAGTTTCTCTTTTGGGAAGCTGCGGGAGACGGGGATGGGCTCATCGTAATGCTCCAGCTCGAGGTTGAGGGAGCGGGCGTTGCCGGAGATATTGCGGATCTTGGATTTGTTGACCAGGTAGGAGCGGTGGCAGCGGATGAGGTTATCGAAATCCGCCAGTTGCTGCTCGAGGTTTTTCAGGGTGAGGCGCAGGAGCTGCCTTTCGACTGCACCGTTTTGCCAATAAAAGACGGAGGTGTAATTACTGTCGGCGGTGGCAAAGAGAAAATCATCCGCGTTCAGCTCCAGCTTTCCGGATTTTTGGGTGTCGGCGACCAGGGTGATCCGTTTCCGGGCCGGGCCGGTCGGCGGCTGCTTCTCCCGGCTTTGCACCAGCGCCCGGGCGGCAGTTTGGTTTCTTCGGTTTAGGCGCAATTCGATGATAAAGACCAGGCCCAGCAGCGGGAAAACACCCACCGACAGGGTGATGCCGAGGAATTGGAGCAAACTGAACTGAGGAGCGATATCCCGGCCCGCCGTGGCGTTGTAACCGTAATTGATCAGGGCGATCAGCACAAAACTCCACGATACGAAGAGGATCTCATTTTTGATCCGCCAGCGGTCGGGGCGGAACCACCGTCGAAAAATCCGCGGCAAGACAAAGTAATTGAAGGCCAGCGCAGTGAGCACCGACAGGCCGAAGCCCGCCAGGTACCGCTCTTTGCCGTCGATGCCGGCGGCGCCGTAGGGTTGGTACAACAACAGGAAGAGGTAGGTGAACACACTGAACCCCAGCACCAGTAAAAGCTTGGAGCGAGGGTTTTCGATTAAAGGATAAGGTTTGTTCAACCATTCGCGCATGCGGCTGGGATTTTTTCCTTGCAGGCGTCAACGGCACAGGCGGTGATTCGATTGAGCGTAAAATCCCAGCAGAAAGCCCTCCTGGTCGTCCGGATATTTTTCGTCGACCTCGGCCAGCCGGAGCAGGAAGGTGGCGGGATCATGCGTGGAAGCGGCGTAGTAACCGGGCAGCGCGCTGTTCTCGTATTCGGGGTGCCGGCTGGTAAATTCGGTTAGTCGCGCCATAAACCGGGAAAGCGAATGCGGCGATTGTGCGTAATAGCCCGGCAGAAAGCCGTCGGCAAAATCGGGGTAGGCGTCAATGATCTCCTCGAACCGGGCCATAAAAGCGGCGGCATCGTATTCGGAAGCAGCAAAATATCCGGCCAGCAGCCCGTCTGCGTGTTCCGGGCGCTGTTCGATAAAGGTTTCGAAGCGGCGAACAAAGCGCGGCAGGTCGTAACCGGAAGCAGCGTAGTATCCCGGCAGCACCCCGTCCTGGTATTTGGGAAACGCTTCTATGAAGGCTTCGAAGCGGTGCATAAAACAATCGCCTCCGGCGGCCGGGGCGCGCCCTGGCTTACCTTTCGCGCCGCCGTTGCCGGATTCGCATCCGGCCAGGCTGAGAGTCAGTCCCAATAAGGCAAGGAATAAAAATCGGTAGCTCATGATAAATTTTGCGATCCCAACGAATCAAGATTATTCTGATCAATGGTCGTTTTCATCTCCCGGGGCCCGACTCAGGTCGTAGGTATACCAGGGGATGATCTCCAGCTCGCCGCCCGTACGTTCATAGAGCGACCGGGCGGCGCCGTTGTCCATCGATGTACCGACGAAGATAACATTTATCCCTTTTTCCCGGCAGGTTTGGCGGAGGGCATCGATGAGGCGGCGGGCGACGCCTTGTTGCCGGTGGGCCTGGGCTACGCCGATCTCGTAGAGGAACATTTCATTGGCGTTTGCGTCGAAGAGGGGCAGCTCGTAGGCGGTGAGTCCGCCGACGACCGTTGATTCAGCCAGGGCCACGTAGGCGTGGAAGAAGGGGTTGGCGAGCAGCCGGTCCAGGTGCTCGTCGTCCAGCAGCTCCGGATCGGCTATCCCTTCGTCGGCCCACCAGGCGCGAAGCAATTGCCGGGCCAGGCGCCGGTCGTCGGCGGTCAGTTTCTGAAAGCGGTAGCGCATAAACGGTTGAGCCGATCGCCGGTTATTGCTTGTTGATATCTGCAGAGCCCGAAGCTTTCATGTGCACCACTTTGGCGCCGCCGCGGTAGTTGATGTCGCTGCCGCCACTGGCTTCCATATCGAGCTCGCCGGTGGCGTAAACGCTGGCGTCGGCGCCGCCGGAGGCGCGCACCCATACCGATTCGGCTTCCAGGTTGCGGGCCTTGATGTCGCTGCCGCCGCTCGCTTCGGCTTTGAGCTTACCGGTTTTGCCGCTCAGGTGGGCGTCGGCGCCGCCGGATGTTTCCAGCTCGATGCTGGAAGCGGTGACCTCCAGTTCCACGTCGCTGCCGCCGCTCGTTTCGATGGAGAGCTCTTCGACATTAAGCATCTCCAGGCTTTCCACATCGGAGCCCGAAGACGCTTTGATGTGGTCGAGCTTGGCGAGCGTGACGAAAACGTCGAGGGTGCGGGCTCTCCTGACGCCTTGTTCCAGGTAGATCTCCAGGGTGCCGCCTCTGACTTCCGTACGCAGGATGTCCTGCAGGTTTTCGTGGATTTCGACCACCACCTGGTCGGATGGGCCCGTTTTGAGGTAGACGTCGATGCCTTGTTTCACTTTGATGCCCGTAAAGCCGCTCAGCTCGCGTTCCTGCTTCACTACATCGCCGGAGGCGGTGACGGATTGGGCGCAGGATATGAGGGAAAAACAAAGAATAGCGACGCTGAGCGCGAGGAAAAGCCTGATTTTGGTCTTCATGGCGTAGGTTTTTTATGAGTGAAAATAGCAATTTTCCTCTGCTAAAGAGTGGCTGCCGTCGGGATGGTTGCATGGACGTCGCGGGTTGACCGACCAATTTTTTCATACAGGCTTCATTGTTGGAAGGTATGGCAACAAAAGGAGGATTGGTCGGATGACAAACTCCGGACTTTTTTGGACCTTAAGCCCGAATTGGTGATATTACGCGGACGACCAATTCGCTATGACTGAACAACAACGCGAGCTCGCCCAGCGCATCCGGGCCCATCCGCAACGGTTTCGCCGGCGACATAAGGAGCAATTCCTGCAATTCCTGGAGGGCGAACTCGGCCGCCTGGGCTTCCCGACCCAACGCACCGAGGGCCGCAACCTGTTGCGCTGCATCAACCTGGAAAGCAGCAATGACGATGTCGATCTGGTGTTGCTGGCGCATTATGACACGCCGACCATCCTGCCCCCCGTCTTCGAGCCGCTGGTGCGCCTGACGGGCCACACCCGCCAGCTTTTGATGCTGGCTGTATTTTTTGCGATCCTGACGCTCTTTTCCATCTTCGAAGACGTGAGCTGGGTGCCGGTAGTGGAATCTGTCTTCTGGTTGTCTTTCCTGACCTTGCTGATCCCCAACCCACGCAACCTCAACGACAATACCAGCGGGGTGCTGGGCCTGCTCTTCCTGGCCGAAAAGATCAGCCGGGACGAGAAGCTGCGCGAGCGGGTCAAATTCGTCTTCCTCGACAATGAAGAAAACGGGCTGCTGGGCGCCGGACTGATGCGCGACCGGTGGCGCCGGCGTGGGTTTCGCTTCGACCGCCTACCTATCCTTTCACTCGACTGCATCGGGCGCGGCCAGATACCGGTGGTGGTGCGCAACGGCAAAGCGCCGGCCTGGGGCGAGCGGTTGCTCCAACACCTGCGGACCGATGAGCCCGAAGCCCGCTACCTCGATATGGCCTTCCTGCCTATCAACGACAACTTCGTCTTTCGCCGCGAAGGCGCGCTGGTAGTGACCATGATGAACCCCAGCTGGCTGCCCGGCGGCTACTACATCGACAACATCCACACCCCTTTAGATAACGATTTCGATCCGGCCAAAATCGATTGGGTCGCCGAGCGCGTCTGGCGGTTTATGGTCGAAAGTCCGGCCGACGACCGTTGAGGATTTTTGAAATATTTTGGCTCCGGCATCCGTTTAGGAAAAAATGCAAAACGGAAAGCCATGAAAAAAATCATCTCGTTCACTGTTCTTCTCGCTGCGGCCGGCTTCGCGTCGGGGCAGGATCTGTTTGAATACGATCATCCGGTAGCCATCGACTCGCAGTTGGTGGCCAGGGGAGCGGGCGAGCGCGCCGCCCAGCGCTACGCCCACATCGGAGCGTACCGGCGTGCGCTGGAATTGTACGATAGCGATTTTACCACCGATAAATCGTGGGAGGATCGCAACCGCATGCCCCGCCAACTCAGCGCCGCCGACCGGGCGCACTTCGAGACCTTCCGGCCTGTGGACGCCACCGAATACCTGACCGAAAAAGCCCGCCGCCGTCAGGTGGTGATGTTCAACGAAACGCACCATTCGCCCCAACATCGCGCTTACGTGCGCAGCCTGCTCGATGAATTCTACCGGGCCGGCTACCGCTACCTCGCCCTGGAAGCCCTCAGCCCATACGACACCCTGCTCAACGAGCGCGGCTACCCGACCCTGAAATCCGGCTATTACGTGCGCGAACCCCAGATGGCCAACCTCATCCGCGAGGCCTTGGCGCAAGGGTACACGCTCGTCGCTTACGAGAATACCGGCAAAGAACGCGAACGCGACCACCAACAGGCTCTGAACATCAAGGCCGTGCTGGACGATGATCCCGAGGCGCGCATCCTGGTGCTCTGCGGCTTCCACCACCTGACCGAATCGCCCGTAGATCCCGCTACGAACCGCGGCAAGTCGCGCTGGATGGCCGGCTGGTTCAAAGAAATCACCGGCATCGATCCCTTCACCGTCAACCAGGTGGTGCTCAGCGAACGGTCGACTGCCGATGCGGCTGCTCCTTACTACCCCCTGATCCGGGAAAACGACCCCGCGCTTTTCGTCAATAGCGAAGGCGACCTCTTCAACGGCCCGGAGGGAACCGAGCTGTTCGACGCCCTGTTGTATCACCCGCCGGCCACCTATGTCGATAACCGCCCCCGCTGGCTGCTCTGGGACGAAAAGTCGCGCCTTTTCCGGCCCGACCTTTCGGCGGTCTCTATCGAATTCCCCGTCATGCTGCGCGCCTACCGGCAGTCGGAACTGACCGAGAGCCTGCTGGCCCCGGTCGACATCATCATGCTCGACGATCCCACCGACGAGACGCCGCTGGTGCTGCGCCCGGGCGCGTACGTGCTGGTGGCGGAAAACGCCTATGGGGACGCAGAGCAGATGGAAGTGGTAGTGGGGAGAGAATGAAAAAGCGAGCACCCTCCGGGTACAGCTTCAAGCTGTGCCCGGAGTTCACCAAACCCGCCGGGTACAACTTCAAGCTGCACCCAGTGTTCACCAACAACAAATCGTCGATAAACCCCCCCCACTCCATAGAAAAAAAAAGCGTTCTGGCTCAGAAAAAGGCAACTTACCGCGTCAAAATCCAGGACTATGGAGCAGCCGCCGGGCGTTCGTCGCCTTTCTGATGAACTGAATCAATTGGACCTCAACTTCGATAACGCAGTGATCCTCTCGCGGCTGTCCGAATTCGAGAAGCGCGTCTCCGATTCCGGGCTTTCCATCAAACTGAGTCTCAATGGCGAGGAGCACTATTTCATCGACGGGCGGTATTATCCTTTGCGGCCGGGGCAATTTCTCGTCGTCAATCGCCACCAGCAGTTCGAGTGCGAGATCCATTCGGAAAAAGCCGTGGAAGCCATCTGCTTCTACCTCAGCCGGGACGTTATCGCGGAGACCCTCCGGGCGCTCGCCGGCCAGGAGCCTTTCCCGGCCGATCACCAGGAGCCTGTCTATTTCCTGGAAAAGCTCTATGCCTTCGGCGAGAATGAGCTCGGTCATTTTTTGCAGCAATCCATTCCGATGCTGACGGCGGAAGAAAACGCTTCCTTCGATCTGCCGCTCTTTTATTACACCCTCGCCGAGAAACTGCTGCGCAGCCAGCAGCAGGTCGACCGGCGGCTGGCGCGCATTCCGGCCACCCGCCGCAGTACGCGCGAAGAACTCTACCGCCGCCTTACGCTGGCCCACCAGTACATCCGCGAAAATTTCACCACCGATCTGCAGCTGGACGATATTGCCCGCGCGGCGCTGCTCTCCAAATACCACCTGCTGCGCACCTACAAAGAAGTGTACGGCGCCACGCCCTACCGCCAGGTGCTCGACCTGCGCCTGCAGCGGGCCGAAGCGCTGATGCGACAAGACCTCAGCCTCGAAGAGGTGGCCTTCCGCCTCGGCTTCTCCGACCGGCGGGCTTTCGCCAAAGCGTTCCGCAAACGCTACGGTAAGGCGCCTTCGATCTACCGCCTGGAGAATAGGTGATCCGGGGTAAGCTCCGTAGCCCGCTTCTAACCGTCCCCTCGCTGCTGTTGATCCTTCCTGATGACCTCGGCGATCTGCTCGGTCTTCAGGTTTTTGGCGATGATGGTGCGGTCCGCGTTGAGCACGTAGATCTCCGGGGTGATGTCCACAAAGTATTTGGCGTAGATCGCTTTGTTGGTGGGATCGAAGACGTTGATCCAGTTCATGTTGTTTTGGGCGATGTAATCGCGCCATTCCTGATTGTCGGTATCGACGGCGATGGCGTACACTTCCAGTCCTTTGGCTTTCCATTCGCGGTAAAACTGCAATAGCTTAGGCGTTTCCTCCATGCAGTGTTCGCAGGTGGGGTTATAGAGATAAACCACTACGTAAGGCGCGGTGATGTCGGAGATCGCGCGTGGCCGGCCGTTCGGGTCATTGGCGCGTACGTCGGGGCCTTTCTGGCCGACCAGGCTGGAGGCCATCTCGTGTGCGCGCAGCTGCAGGGCGTAGATCTCGGTCGAGTCGGTCCAGAAGGCGCGTTCGTAGGTGATGTAGTTTTGCACCATGAAGACGTAGACGGCCTGCGGATCCATCAGCGTGGTTTCGGTAGGCTCGTAATTGAGGGCGATCCAGTTAACGAAAAACTTGTAGTACTCCGGATGCTCCGTCACCTGGTCGATCAGGAAGCGGGCGGAAGCGATGATGGAGTCGGGGTTCTGCACGGTCAGCTCATTGATGTAGCGACGCAACTTGTTGGCGATGACCGGTGTGCGCAGCAGGCGCTCGTCGCTGAAGTCGACATTGTCCCAAAACTGGGTGCGGTAGCGGTAAACCTGCAGCGCGGGGTTGGCAGGCGTAGGCGGCACGTCGGGGTTTTGCCCCGCTTTTTTAAATGCCGTATAGAAGGCGTCGGGCTGGCTGGTGAAGACCGCTTCCAGGTGGTCCCGGCGCTGGTCCGTCAATTGTTGTTGCCGGGTCCGCAGGCGGTCGTGCTCGGCCGTGCCGGGCGTCGTACTTTTCAGTTGCTGGGCTACGGTGCGGAATTGGGGCTGGAGTTCGGCTTCGAAGCGCAGGTTCTGGTAGAGCAGTTTGTTATCGAGGCTGCCTTCGACCGCCATGCTGCCCACCAGGTCGGCATGGCGCGTACGCAGCGTAAAAGTCTGGTCGCGATCGACCAGCAGCTGCAGGTAAGACTGGTCGGGCAGCAGCAGATAAAGCAGACCGGAAGGGTAGGGGGTGTCTCGCTGAAACTGCATTTGGCCGTCCGCCGCCACCATCGCAGAATCCAGGCGATAATTCTGGTCGGTGAAGGTGGCGATCAGGTAGGCTTTTCCTTGCGGCGCGTTTTCAATTTGTACAGTGATGTCGGGCGATTCGGCCGGCGGTTCGGCTGCGGAACCGGCGGCGCTGCCGTTGTTGCAGGCGAATAGAACGCCCGACAGGAATAGCGTCAACAGATACTTCATGGAATTTTTGTTGCAAAAATTGGAAATCGAGGGCGAATGAGCAATGGCTATCGCGGAAAAGTCATTGAAAAGGGCAGATCGGAAAAAAAAAGGCCGCAGCTTTAAGCTTGCGGCCTTCTCCTAACTAAGCATGTACGTGGGGGAACGCCCCTTGGTAAAGGAAAACATTTGGGTAAGATCACCTTTAACCTCACTAGCACTTCTTGTATCGGGGTGGATGCTCAGCGATCGGGTCGCTACGACTGTTTAACCGTAGAGCGACGCCTTCCACGCTGAGTCTCCACCCGGGAACAAGAGGTAGTGGCGTAACTAAAATGGGATTATGGGATTGTTCGGTTTTTCGTTTTGTTTCGTTCTGTTGATACAAAGATGCGGGGAAAAGCGTGGCCCGACGTCACTCATTGTTGCAAATAGGTGGAACATTGTTCCAACGCACTAATTTCTGGCGGCATTCGGCGGCATCCCAAACTCCTCGGCGAAGGTGCGGGAAAAGTATTTGGGATCGCGGAATCCCACTTCGTAGGCGATCTGAGAGATGTTGAGGTCGGTATCGCTGAGCAGCTTGCGGGCTCGCTTCAGGCGGATGGCGCGGATGTAGTGAGAGGTGGAGCGGCCGGTGAGGGCTTTGATCTTACGGTGCAGCTGAGTGCGGCTCATGCCGACGGTGCGGCACAGTTGGTGGATGCCAAAATCTTCGTCGTCGATATTCTCTTCTACGGCGGTGCGCACTTTGCGAACAAATTCATCCTCCTGGCTTTCCACCGGGTCGGCCTCGGAAAGGTCGCGGTAGTGTTCCTGCAGCAGATTGCGGATTTCGAGCAGCTTCTCGATCCGGATCAGCAACTCTTCGCGTTCGAAGGGTTTGGCCAGATAGGCGTCAGCGCCGCGCTCCCAGCCGCTGATGCGCGATTCGACGTCGGCCTTGGCGGTGAGCAGCACGATGGGGATATGGCTGGTGCGTTCGTCGGCTTTCAGGGTCTGGCAAAGCTCCAGGCCGTCCTTTTCCGGCATCATGACGTCGCTGACGATCAGGTCGGGCACCTCCTCGACGGCCCGGTCGATACCCAGCCGGCCGTTGGGGGCGGTAGATAGGTTGTACTGGCTGTCGAGGCAGGAGGTGAGGTAGCGGAGGACGTCGGCGTTGTCTTCTACCAGCAACAGGTTGGGCCGGTCATCGTCCTTTTCTTGTTCCAGCGCGATTTCCTCGGTCGGGGCGGCCAGGGCGCCGCTAATGGCCAGGGGCAGTTCTTCTTCGGCACGGGGAATGGCTACCTTTTCCTGTGGCGCCTCCCGCTTTATCGGGAGCGTTACGGTGAAGGTAGCGCCGCGTCCTTCCTGGCTTTCCACCTGGATGCGGCCGTCCATGAGTTGCACCAGCTCTTTGACCAGCGACAAGCCGATGCCGGTGCCGGGCACGAATTCCGAAGCGGCGTTATCGGCCTGGAAAAAGCGATCGAAGATGTGGGGCAACTGTTCGGCGGGGATGCCCACGCCGGAGTCCTTGACGCGTATCTGCAGCTGTTCGCCGATCTTGTCCACCTGGAGATAGACGTGTCCGCCGGCGGGCGTGAACTTCACCGCGTTGGCGAGTAGATTGGAGAGGATGCGCAACAGCTTTTCCGGGACGTAGTCCATCACCAGTTCCGGTTCGCTATTGAGGTAGTGCAGTGCTACGTCATGCGCCCGGGCCAGGAAGTTGAAAGAATCGAAAATGTAGTGGATATAGGGAATGATGTCGCTTTGTACCGGATGCAGTTGCAGGGCGCCCGACTCCAGCTTGCGCAGGTCGAGGATCTGGTTGACGAGGTTGAGCAGGTTGTCGACGTTGCGGTTGATCAGCTGCAGGCCGCTGGCCAGCCACTTTTCAGGTTCGCGGTCGATCTGCTGGGCCATGCCCGAGATGACGGTGAGCGGCGTGCGGAATTCGTGAGAGATATTAGTGAAAAACCGGGTTTTCAGCTGGTCGAGTTCTTCCAGTTTTACGTTTTGCTCGGCCAGATTTTCGGCGCGGGCGGCCTGTTGCACCACCTCCACTTCGCGCAGCGTTTTTTCGATGGTAGCTTCCAGGTCGGCGAAGTCGATGGGTTTGGGCACGAAATCGAAAGCACCCAGGTTCATGGCCGTCCGAATATTTTTCATGTCCCCGTAGGCGGAGACCACCACGGTTTTTACCTGTGGCCGCACTTCCCGGAGCTTGTTGAGAAAAGTGAGGCCGTCCATCCGGGGCATGTTGATATCGCAGAGGACCATGGCGATGGTTGCATCGGCCGTGATGATGTCCAGGGCTTCTACGCCGTTTTGGGCGAAAACCAGCTCGTATTTTTTTTCCCGGATGGTTTTGCGCAGGCGCTGGCGCACCAGGCGTTCAAATTGTACTTCGTCGTCCACGACCAGGATTCTCGCCGCCATAGCTGTTAACTTCCTTTTGACCAGGAAAGTTAATCATTTTTTTGGTAGCGCGATCAGGAATTCGGAAAAGGCTCCGGCTTCGCTCTCCGCTTCCAGGCGGCCTTCGTGGCCTTGCACCACAATGTCGTACGTGATGGATAGGCCGAGCCCGGTATTTCCCTGGCCGGTCGGCTTGGTAGTGAAAAAGGGATGGAAGATCTTATCCCGGATATCGGCCGGGATGCCGGGGCCGTTATCGCGAATGCGGAGGAGCACTTCCCCCGGCTTGTTCTCGGTGATGACGGTAAGCGTGGGCCGGTAGTCGTTCTCCGTTTCCGATTGTTTTTGGTGGAGGGCGTAGCAGGCGTTATTGAACAAGTTGATCAGGGCCCGGCCGATTTCCGTGGGAATGGCTTCGATGGTTTTTATGGCCGGGTCAAAGTCGGTGACGATGTCGGCCTGCAAATTGGGATGATTGGCGCGGAAGCCGTGGTAAGCGAGGTTGAGGTTTTCGCGGACGAGTTCGTTGAAGTCTACCGGCTGCCGGGCGCCTTTATCGTTGCGGGCGTGATCCATCATGCTGCGTACGATGCGGTCGGCGCGCTGCCCGTGGGTCAGGATGTCGGTGGCGTTCTGTTTCAGTTCACCGATCAGCTCTTCGACCAATTCGAAATCCTCGCGGGGTAGGCCGTTGCGATGTCTGGAAACAGTTTCCACGAGTTCGTCCGACAGTTCGACGGAGCCTTCGGCGAAGTTGTTGACGAAGTTGAGCGGGTTTTTTATTTCGTGGGCGATGCCGGCGGTGAGTTGGCCGAGGGAAGCCATTTTTTCCTGGACCATGAGCTGTCGCTGGGTCTGGACTTTTTCTTCGGCGCGCAATCTTTTTAAGCGGTAGAATCGGGCCAGGAGGACAGCAAAAAGGAGGACGACGACGAGCCCGGCGATCATGATGCCGATCCAGAATTGTTGTTTGCGCAGCCGGGCGTTGTATTCGAGTATTTCTTTTTCTTGTTCGCTCACCTCCAGGGCTCTTCGGGCTGCTTCGTTTTCCAGTTCGAGCGCTTTGACCTCCAGTTCGGCTTTTTCCTGGGCGATGCGGGCCAGCTGCGCTTCGCTGCGCAGTTTTTCTTCCAGCGTCTGGTCGAGGACGTCCTGAATTTCCTCCTTTTCCGCTTCGGTGCGGTACAGAGCTTCCGTATTGGATTCAAAGGCTTCCTGGAGGTTGGAAAGCTCCGATGCTTTTTCGCTGAGGTCCAGTTTGTTTTTCAGGCGGGTGTAGGCCAGTTTGGTTTCGGCGAGTTTGCCCGGCTCGCGCCCGGCCTGATAGATACCGGCGAGTTGTTCGAGCGCCATCAATTCGGCCGGCTGGTCTTTGAGTCGGCGAGCGGCTTCCAGGGCGGCGAGGGTATAACGTTCGGCGCGGCGAAAGTTGCCGTTTTGCCGTTCGAGGAAGCCGAGGAGCATGCCGCTGTCGAGGGTTCCGCGCCGGTAACTCAGGTCTTCGCTGAGCTTAAAGGCTTCGCGGGCGTACTGGCGGGCGTCTTTGGGCGATTGGCGGATTAATTTTCCGGCCAGCTCGTTGAGGAGTTGAATGCGCGTTTTGCCTTCCGTACCCGGCAGCTGCTTTTCCAGCTCAGCAGTGGTGCGCTGCTGGGAGACGACGGCCAGGGGCAGCAGGGTGCACAGCATTCCCAGGATGAGTAAAAAACGCTTCATAGGGGTCGAGAATATATCAAAGCTAAAAAAAAGAAAGGCTGAAGGTGGGGGCGCACTTCAGCCTGACGGGATATGTTGTTGGGATTTTGATTCTTCGTTCTGTTGATACAAAGATGGGGGGAATTTTTGGGGTATAAGGTGATTATTGTTCCATAAAGGTGGAGTATTGTTGCAGGGAGTCGGGTAACAAGATGAGCGAAACATAACATTTTTATTACGAAATTATTTGGTTTTATTTTTGCTTTTGTTTACTTTTGAGATGTCATCAGGATTACTGATGATCATTTCCTCCAAAACCTTTCTACAGAACAGTTGCTGCATCGGCTAGGGTCTGCCGCCCTTTCGAGTTATCATTTTGTCAAATCTGAGGTTAGTATTACCTGGTGGTGTTTCGTATAGCTTAACCCGGTTAACCTGGGTTAGGGCTCCATTTCCTGTAGGTAAGCACGTTGCGCCACTACTGGTCACTTACCTTTTCTAAAAGTGAAACGATGGTCAGCAAGGACGAGTTATGGAAAGGTGTCATTGAAGATTTAGCGGAGGATTTTTTGCGGTACTTTTTTTCCGACGTCATTCATTTAATTGATTTTCAAAAGGGGGTTGATTTTTTAGACAAGGAGTTGATCCGGTTGTTTCCCGGTGGTCTTTCTTCGGTCAGGCATGCGGATAAACTGATGAAAATCTGGTTGAAAGATGGTGGGGAGCACTGGGTGCTGATTCACGTGGAGGTACAAGGATACGATGATCCGAACTTTGCCTTCCGGATGTTTCAGTACGCCTATCGGATCCGGGATCGCTTTCGGCGTAAAGTTACTGCTCTTGCAATTTATACGGGGTTGAATCAGCGATTCCATTTTTCCGAATACCGGGAATCGTTTTGGGGCGCCGACTTGCGCTACCGGTTTCGGTCCTTTTCAGTTATCCGTCATACCTCCGAAGAGTTGTTGCGTTCAGATAATGTGATTGGTATCGTGTTGGAAGCGGTTCGCCAGGCGATCCTTTTATCCCGGAAAGATGATTTGAGTAAAATGCGGATAAAAACGCGACTGGTGCGCCTGTTGCTCAAATATTCCGTAGACAGAAAGAGAATTAAGTTGATAATTGACTTTATTAAGTATTATATACGCTTTGACGAAGGCAATTTTTTGGGTAAATTTGATGAGGAAGTACGAATTATTTTCAAAACTCGTGAAACGATGGGTGTTCAGGAAGTCATTTTAAAAGCTTACAAAACAAAGGGGCTTGAAGAGGGCCGTGCGGAGGGCCGTGCAAAGGGCCTTGCAGAAGGTCGAATGGAAACAGCTATGATCGTGATCGAACGTGGCTGGAAGCGTGGAATGGAAGCCGCTGACATTGCGGACCTGGTGGCAATGCCCGTTGAAGAGGTGTGCGCCATTATCGAAAAACTAATTAAAATTCGAGAAGAAGAATAGGAAGCTCAGGAGACGGGCTTCGGTTCTACAGTTCTCCCGTTCCAAAACGTAAATATCATACTGCCTTTGCTATAGCCGACACGCTATAAGGTCTATACTACGGGATTGGCGCTACCTCCCGGTCATTTCTTCCGGCCGCACCCATTCTTCGTACTGCGACTCGGTCAGCAAGCCAAGTTCTACCGCCGCCTCTTTCAGCGTCTTGTCTTCGGCATGGGCTTTCTTGGCGATTTTGGCGGCGTTATCGTAGCCGATCTTGGTGTTCAGCGCCGTCACCAGCATCAGCGAGTTGTTGAGATGTTCTTGGATGCGGTTGTGGTTGGGCTCGATGCCGGCGGCGCAGTTGTCGTTGAAGCTGCGGCAAGCGTCGGCGATGAGGCGGGCGGAGGTCAGGAAATTGAAGATCATCATCGGCTTGAAGACGTTGAGCTCGAAATGCCCGGTCATACCGCCGATGTTCACGGCGACGTCGTTGCCGACCACCTGCGCCATGGCCATGGTGAGGGCTTCGGATTGCGTGGGGTTCACCTTACCGGGCATGATGGAAGAGCCGGGTTCGTTGGCCGGGATCACCAGTTCGCCAATGCCGGAGCGAGGACCGGAAGCGAGCATGCGAATGTCGTTGCCGATCTTCGTCAGGGAACAAGCTACCGTCTTGAGGGCGCCGTGCGCTTCCACGATAGCGTCATGGGCGGCCAGGGCCTCGAATTTATTTTCAGCAGAACGGAAAGGCAGGTCGGTGAGTTCGGCAATTTTCGCCGCAACCTTTTCCGCGTAACCGGGGGGCGTATTTAAGCCGGTGCCGACGGCCGTACCGCCCAGGGCGAGCTCCGCCAGATGGTCGAGCGTATGGCGAATGGCGCGAATGCCGTGGTCGATCTGACTGACGTAGCCGGATAGCTCCTGGCCTACGGTCAGCGGCGTAGCGTCCATGAAGTGCGTTCGCCCGATCTTGACCACATCCATAAAGGCAACCGCCTTTTCCTGCAGGGTGTCGCGGAGCTGAACAAGAGCCGGGATCGTCTCCGCGACCAGGTACTGATAGGCGGCGATGTGCATAGCCGTGGGAAAGGTATCGTTGGACGATTGCGATTTGTTGACGTCGTCATTGGGATGCAGAAACTTCTCCTCATCGGTCAGCGCGCCGCCCCGGAGCACCTGGCCGCGGTTGGCGATCACCTCGTTGACGTTCATGTTGGACTGGGTGCCGGAGCCGGTCTGCCAGACCACCAGCGGGAATTGATCGTCGAGCGCGCCGGTGAGGATCTCGTCGCACACTTTAACGATGAGTTCCGCCTTGTCAGCCGGCAAGACGCCGGCGTCGAGGTTGGTGAGAGCAGCTGCTTTTTTTAGAATGGCGAATCCGCGAATGACCTCGGTGGGCATGCGGTGGCCGCCGATCTTGAAATTCTGGGAAGAGCGCTGTGTCTGAGCGCCCCAGTATTTTTCAGCCGGTACTTCTACGAAACCCAGGCTGTCTTTTTCTTTGCGAAATGCCATATCGGAGTTATTTTGCGGTTTTCAGAAAGTAAGCATGCGATGAGCAGAGCTGACAGAAAGCGCCGCCCATCTGGACCGGAAAGATACAAAGGGGGGTGATAAATTGAAACGCGGAGACGGTAAAACATACTTCTTATTTTCCCGGTCCACCACCGCGCCTCCGGCCTGAACTAATTCCCGGGGCGGACGTTTTAATGCAGACAAGCAAAACATTAACTAACTAAATAACCCACACTATGGCTTTCAAACTTCCCGACCTGCCGTACGCCTATGACGCCCTCGAACCCCACATCGACGCCCGCACCATGGAAATCCACCACGGTAAGCACCATGCCGGGTATACCAATAAACTCAATGCGGCGATCGAAGGAACGGACCTGGAAAAAATGAGCATCAAGCAGCTCCTGGCTAACGTGTCCAAGTATCCGGCCGGCGTCCGCAACAACGGCGGCGGTTTCTATAATCACAGCCTTTTCTGGGAAATCATGTCGCCGGACGGTGGCGGCGAGCCCAGCGAACGGATGAATATCCACAAAGCGATCACTCGTGATTTCGGCTCTTTCGACAAGTTCAAGGAAGCCTTTTCCGATGCTGCCGCCGGCCGCTTCGGCTCAGGCTGGGCTTGGTTGTGCGTCGATGAGAACGATAAACTGTTCATCACTTCCACCCCCAATCAGGATAACCCGCTGATGGACGTCGCCGAGGAGCGAGGTACGCCGATCTTAGGGCTCGACGTTTGGGAGCACGCCTACTACCTCAACTACCAGAATCGCCGGCCGGAATACATCGCCGCCTTCTTCAACGTGATCAACTGGAAAGAAGTAACCGAACGGTACAACGACGCCAACGAAGGCGCTTCGAAATTCTGAACCGCACCGCAATCGCAATGAAAAAAGGCAGAAAGCATGGCGCTTTCTGCCTTTTTTCATTGCGGGAATTCAGTACGCTAAGTAATTAGAATTTTAACGTTTTGGTGCGGGCAGTCGTACCAGGCAGGGAGCACCCGGAACCTCATAGTCTAAGCTATCAAGGTGAGGACATAACCCAGAGTAGGACGAAAAGACACCGCCAAAACGCAAAAGATTTTATTTTCCGACCCCAAACTAACCGATAGACGACCAGGTATTCCCGCCGTCTATCGAGCGGAAGATCCCGTTATTTTGGGTAATTACGAAAATATCATTGCTGGCGTTTATTTTCACCAACCGAATGTCAAAGGGCGCTTTGAACACCTCTGACCAACGCCTGCCCCCGTCCATGGATTTTAACAAGCGGGACTCCGTCGCAATGAAAATAGCATCCGACCGGTTGATGGCGATCGATTTGACCATCGACCGTTCGTGACCGATCGACTCCCATTTGTCGCCATTGTTGACCGAGCGGTAGATGCCGTCTTCCGTTCCGGCGTAAACCCATCCCCGGCTGTCGAAACTGATGGCGAACACAGAAGTGGAGAAGGGAAGGCCAATGTCCAGGTGCTTCCAGGTGGCGCCGTTGTCGGTCGAACGGTACACCTCCCAGCCCTGGGTGCCTACGAAAATATGACCCCGCTCATTGATCGCGATCGTCTCGATGGTATTGGCGAAGTTGCCGATCTCTTCCCATTGCGCACCGCCGTTGGTAGAGCGCAGCACTTTGGAACGCATGCCGGCGAATACCGTATTGCCGTCGATGGCGAGATTGATCAGTTTGAAATTCGGCGGCGCTTTGAAAACACAGCGCCAGGTAAGACCGGCGTCTTCGGACTTTTGAATTTCGGATTCGAAAAGGGCGAAGAGGCCGTTGCTGTTGGGCTCAACGGTGACGGACTTAACCCGGTCGTTCTCCAGACCCAGAAATTCCCAGGAATCACCATTATCGGGCGAGCGATAAATGCCTTCATCCGTGCCCGCAAAGATCTCACCGATCTCGCTGAAGGTCATGCTGTAGACCGAGGAGATCGGCGTCATCCACGGTACTACCGCCGGGGGAACAATTTCTGATGAATGCCGTGCGCAGCCATCCGAAGCGACATTCAAATGCGCCGGGGAAGGTGCTGCGAAGGCTTGGGCGGACAACAGGGGGAGCAATAAAGCCAGGGCTCCCGATAATGTGTTTTGTTTTAATCGGTGCAAGTAAAACATGGGACAATGTGTTTGTTGGCCCCATTGAATGTAAGCCGAAACGCTTACTCCGTTTACAATAGGGCGTATAGTTTTGCTAAATATTCCGGTTCTGTCCATAACGGGGGAAAATACCGCATACCCCCATCCGGATATTCAGATGGAAAGTAGATCGGCCTCAAAGAAGGGGTAGCTATTCTAAGCGAAGTTGCCGTTGGCTAGTAATTGCCGGTCAGGAAAACCAGGCTTGGATAATATACCTAAATCGGCGGTATCGGGGAGGGGTATAGTAGTGCTGTCCAACGTACTTCGAACGAACTTATTGAATTCGTATGAAATCTTTTTCAAATATATGTTCTATTCGTGAGAAATGCGAATCCTGGAAGGGGTAAAAATCGGTTAATTTAGGATACGGTGCAAATGGAGCTGTGAATGGTCGAGAAGGTATACCGCAATTGGGCTAGATCGTCAAAATGACGGTCTTTAATCAAGAGCTTAGTCCTCTCCTTTACATTCCCCGAGTGATAGCCGATTGACATTCCTGCCAAACTATCTTATCTTGTCTCTAGTCCGGATTAATCCCATTGAGTAATCCGGGTCAGCTGTATCAGAACAATATATGGCCCCGGTTTCGGGCTGCACGCTGCTGCGTGCTCGATTTATAATCCGAAAAACGCTGTCCCATGATCATTTTAGGAATCCTCTTGCTGATTCTGCTGTTGTTCAGCAGCCAGTTACTGAAAGAAGCTTAACGATTTGATATAAGAGGCTTTCCATTCCGGGTTCCCGGTTGGAAAGCCTCTTTGTGTAAGTCGTTGTATCCCGGTTTGCTCCGATAAATGGGCTCGCTGCTCCGGTCAGCGGGTATTGCTGCTATACCCGGTAGCGTGCCTGCCCCGCTTTGCGCCTTATGAGCAGCGGTATTGAAGCATGCAGATGCTGCAGTTAACGGACTTTGACCGCCGCGTACATATTTTCTACATCTTCGAGGCTGAACTGCCCTACCAGACCGGTTTGAAAGATGCACTCGGTATCTCCCTGCACCCTGATGTGCCGGAAACCGAAACTGACCACCGAATCGATTTGCGTCTCATAGATAAATCCGTCTTCTTCTTCCTCCACAATTCGCGTAAAATATCGGTTGGCTTTCACCTCCGAGAGCTGGTCGGCTTTCAGCTTGGCGATGTCGGTGGTCTCGGCCCCCGAAGCGTAAAGCTGAATGTAATAATCCGCTCCCGCCTTGATCGTAACATCTTTGATCAGTCCGCCGCCCAGGTTACTGACCTGTACGCGCGCGCTATCGGGCGCCTGAACGGAAACGGGGATGCCGTAGGACATCAGGTCGAGCGGTTCCCATCGGTCAGTGGCGCTCTGCTGACAAGCCGCCAAAAAAAGACCGAACAGTAGCAATGGCAATAATTTTTTCATTGACAATCAATTTATTTTGAAAAAAGTCGCTTGCAAACTCAAAGCGTAAAATTAACGGTTTTATCCGCAAAACACTTATTTTTGCGCTGTTTAAACAAGCCTTAAAAAGCGAGAAATACAGAACGAAGCGCAGTGTAAATTACTGAACTCTAAATTGTTCCGTATTTCTAATTTTTGAACATGATCGAGAGCCTGCACATTCGCAACTACGCCATCATCGATGAGCTGGAGATTCGCTTCTCCGAGGGCCTGACTATCATCACCGGTGAAACCGGCGCGGGTAAATCTATCTTACTGGGCGCGTTGGGGCTGATTCTCGGCAACCGGGCGGAGACCAAATCGCTTTACGACGAGTCCCAGAAGTGCGTCGTCGAAGCTAAGTTCGGCATCGAACGCTACCTGTTGCAGGCCTTCTTCGCGGATAATGACCTGGATTACGAGAACGAACTGGTGATCCGGCGGGAAATTACGCCCTCCGGGAAATCCCGCGCTTTCGTCAACGATACGCCCGTCAACCTGAAGATCCTCCAGCAACTCAGCGCTGCCCTGATCGACCTCCACCAACAGTTCGATACGCTGGATATTCACAACGTTTCTTTCCAACTGCGCATGATCGACGCGCTGGCCGGCAACCACGACCGCCTGGAACACTACCGGCGCCGTTATGTCAAATATACCGCCGGTCGACGCCGCCTGGCCGATATGGTGGATCGCAACGAAAACGCCGCGAAAGAAGTCGATTTCCTCAACTTTCAGCTCGAAGAGTTTACGCAGGCTGAGCTCCAGGCTTCCGAACAGGAAGAACTCGAATCCGAACTCGCCGTCCTGTCCAATGCCGAAGAGATCAAACAGACCCTCGCGGCGGCTTTTCAGCAACTCAGCGAAAGCGAACTATCGGCGATCGGCCAGCTCGAAGAAATCGGCCAGTCGCTCCACCAGATCGAAAAGTACGATCCCCGGCTGGCCCGCCTGAGTGAGCGCTATAGCGGGATGGTGCTCGAACTCCGCGAACTGGCGAACGAATTCGAAAACATCGCCGAGGAAACGGAATACGATCCCGAACGGATCACCGAAGTACAGGATCGGCTCGACCTGATCTATCGCCTGCAGAATAAACACAAAGTCGCTTCAGTGGAAGAACTGCTGGCCATCCAGGCGGAACTCGAAAAGAAGCTTTCCGATTTTGGAGACCTCACCGAGGAGATCGCGGCGCTGGAATCCGAACTGGCCAGGCAGGAGCAGGAACTGACGGCCCTGGCTTTGGCACTGCGCGAGGCCCGGCACCAGGTCATCGCTTCCTTTGAACAACGCGTCGAACAGATGCTCGGCCAACTGGCCATGGAACACGCCCGCCTGCTGGTCGAGTTCTCGGAACTGGAAGAACTGAGCCCGACCGGCCTCGACGAGGTCAACTTCCTGTTTGCCGCCAACAAAGGCAGCCGGCTGCAACTCATCAAGGACGTCGCTTCGGGCGGCGAACTCTCGCGGCTTACCCTCGTTACCAAATCACTCGTAGCCAGCGCTATTCCCCTGCCCTCCCTGGTCTTCGACGAGATCGACACCGGGATCTCCGGCGATGTAGCCCTCAAGATGGGCAAAATCCTACGCCAGCTTTCCGATCAGCACCAGGTCATCGTCATCACTCACTCTCCGCAGGTCGCTTCCAAAGCGGACGCCCACTATTTCGTCTACAAACAGGTGCGCGAAGAAAGAACCGTGACCCAGGTCCGCCGCCTTTCCGACGATCAGCGCGTGGAAGTGATCGCCACCATGCTCAGCCAGAGCCCGCCCAGCGCCTCAGCCCTGGAGAATGCGCGCGAGCTGCTGCGTCAGAACTGACGGCTCGTTTTCAGGGTACTAAAAGAAATGCTAACTTTGCGCCTTCATAAAATGCAACGCTAACCTATGGCAAACGATCTGTTAAAAGGAAAAAAGGGCGTCATTTTCGGCGCACTCGACGATAAGTCCATCGCCTGGAAAGTGGCTGAACGCTGCGTCGAAGAAGGCGCCGCGATCACGCTGACCAATGCACCGGTGGCCCTGCGCTTCGGACAGCTCCAGGAACTGGGCGAAAAACTGAACGCCAAAGTCATCGCCGCCGACGCTACCAAAGACGAAGACCTGGCCAACCTCTTCCAACAGGCTATGGAAGCACTGGGCGGCAAACTCGACTTCGTACTTCACGCTATCGGCATGTCGCTCAACGTTCGCAAAAAACGGGAATACACCGGCCTGAATTACGATTTTATGCACAAAACGCTGGATATCTCGGCCATCTCTTTCCACCGCGTCATGCAACAACTCTGGCAGCTCGACGGCATGAACGAGTGGGGCTCTATCCTCGGACTGAGCTACATCGCCGCCCAGCGCGTCTTTCCGGATTACAGCGAAATGGCCGAGTCAAAAGCGCTGCTCGAATCGTTTGCCCGCAGCTTCGGCTATCACTTCGGCATGCGCAACAAGGTGCGCGTCAATACGATCTCCCAGTCGCCTACCCGCACCACGGCGGGCAGCGGCGTCAAAGGCTTCGACGAGTTTTTCGAATACGCCGACAAGATGTCGCCCCTCGGCAACGCCTCGGCCGAAGCCTGCGCCGATTACTGCGTATTTATGTTTTCCGACCTCTCCCGGATGATCACCATGCAAAACCTCTATAGCGACGGCGGTTTTTCCAGTATGGGCATGAATCCGGCGGTGCTCAATTCATAATGTAAAAGGCCGTGCCGGCCGGCTGACAAATATTCCGCCAAAAAGTGATTACTTTTCAAATTAAAAAAATGCGCAGCTTACTTACCCTCAGTTCCCTGTTCATTTCCGCGCTGCTTTTTGCCCAGCCCCAGGAAGCCACTCTCCTCGGACAGTGGAGCCGCGATGACCTCGTCGGGTCTATCTATTACGACAATACCTACAACGAGGTATGGGGCCTGGCGATCAACGGCCGGGAATACGCCGTGATCGGTTCTACCGCGGGCGCCCACTTCATCGACCTGGAAAATCCGGCGCAACCCACCGAAGTGGCCTTCGTTCCCGGCGCCGCTCAGGGCGTGCAGATCGTCCACCGCGACTACCACAATTACGGCTGTTATCTCTACGCTGCCTGCGATGAGGGGCCCAGCACGCTCCAGATCATCGACTGCTCAAACCTGCCTGAGTCCGTGGAGGTGGTGTACGACTCGGATGCATTGTTCCGCCGGGCGCATAATATTTTTATCGATACGGCTTACGCCAAACTCTACGCTTTTGGGGTCGGCGGCGGCAATCTGGGCTATAACGCAATGCGCATTTATGACATCAGCGATCCGGTCTCGCCTCAGCTGGCGGGCATATACAGCACTTTCGGGAATATCCAGGCCGGGCACGTTCACGACGGCTACGTTCACAACAACATCGCTTATCTGAACTGCGGTTATGACGGTTTCGCTATCGTCGATTTTTCGGATGTCGCCGATCCCGTCACCCTGGGCACAATGACCGACTATCCGTTTGCCGGCTATAATCATTCGGGCTGGATCACCGACGACGGCCAGTACTACTACCTCGGCGATGAAAACCATGGCTACAAACTGAAGATACTGGACGTCAGCGATCCGGCCGACATCACCTATTCGGGCCTTTTCGACGCCGAAAGCGATGCGGAATTGAGTATTCCCCACAACCAGATCGTTGCCTGCAATTACCTCTACGTCTCCTACTATTACGACGGTCTGCAGGTTTTCGACCTCTCCGATCCCGTCAACCCCCAACGGGCCTGGTACTACAACACCTCCAGCCGGCCCCATACCGATAGCTACGAAGGGGCCTGGGGCGTCTACCCCTTCCTGCCTTCGGGGCGAATACTGGTGAGCGATATGCAAACGGGGCTCTTCGTACTGGAAGGACCCGGCGACGACTGCCCGGCGCGCCAGGAAAGTGCGGTCGACTGCGAAGTGGCGACCGCTACTGCCGACCGGGCTTCCGAAGCGGACCTCCGGCTTTTTCCCCAACCGGTAAGCGAAACGCTTACCATCGCATTGGAGCTGGCAAAAGCCCAACGGAATGTTAACCTGACCTTGCTGGATATCAACGGACAGGTGGTGCGTCGTTTTTCCTGGGGCGCTGTGCCCCCGGGAGCGCAGCAGCTGACGGTTGACCTGGGCGATCTGCCTCCCGGGATGTACCTTTTGCGCCTGCAAAGCGCAGAAATCGACCGCACGCATCGCCTGACCGTCGGACGTTGAGGGCGGCCGCTGCAAGGGCCCGGCTGCGCCTAAAGTGATGAAGCTTCCGCCATGAATTTTACGCCTCGGACACTATTGATTTTACTATTAGCGATCGGGATGGCGCCGTCTATCGAGGCGCAGATTCCCAATCGCCGTCCGTCGGGCCCGCCCCCCGATGCGGGCGGCAACGCGGCAGACTTCAACGAAAGGCAACAGGAGCAGGACATCGAACCGCCCGATACTTCGAAGATCTACTATTTTTTCGTGGATGCGCCGCAGCGCATCTTTCCCTTTGCCGATTCCACCCTGGCCGATTTCCAGCAATACGACCCGGCGCGCCGGCGCACCCTGGACTACGCAACCCTGGGGCAACTGGGCTCCGCGCACCAGCCCCTCGTTTTTGAAGCGGCCGACCGGCGCGGCTTCGACCTGGGGCAGCACCAGTTCGACCTTTACCATACCACGGGGAACGAGCTGCCTTACTATAAGCTGGAAAGACCGTACACCGATCTGAGCTATTACCAGCAGGGGGAGCAGGCTGATTCTTATTTCAAAGCCAAGTTCAGCCGGAATTTTGCCGACGGCATCAATTACACCCTGGATTACCAGCGCCTGAGTATGATCGGGCGCCTCAATCAGTATCCCAACCAGAACACCCGCAATACCGCATTGACCACCGGCCTGTGGTACCATAGCGCCAATGAGCGCTACGACGGCTTCCTGAGCTTTGCGGCCAATACTATCGAACAGGAAGACAATGGCGGCCTGGAACAGGAACCGGCCGTGGAAGGAGCGTTCGACAGCCCCAGCTCCGCCGAGGTGTTTTTAGCCAACGGGCAGACCCGACACGCCCACCGCGAGTTGATGTACACCCACTACTATCGCTTCGGCGGCCAGGTCGATACCCTGGGCAACTACCGGCGGGCGTTTACGCTATCGCACCAGGCCCGCCTCAATTCCAGCGCCTATAAGTTCTTCGACGCCTCGCCGCCTGCCGATTCCAGCTATTACGGCATCTTCGAAGTAGATCCGCGGGGCATTCGCCATTTCGTGGATCACGATCTGATAGAAAACAGCTTCCGGATCAGCACGTACAAACTGGGCCGGCAAAAGGGAGGAGCGCCGCCGGAATCGCCGCGCGATCTTTTTGAGGCCGGGCTGACGCATACTTTCCATTCGATCAATCAGGAGCCGCGGGATACCGTGATCCAGAACCTCTTCCTGACGGGGCGCTGGCAGTTCAATCCCGGCCGGGCGCTCGACCTCGACGTTTCCGGGCATTTCGGCCTGCTGGACAACGCCGGCGATTACCGGATCAGCGGACACCTGGTTCTGAACTTCGGCAACTTCGGACAGCTGGAGGGCCGGCTTATCAACCAACTGTACAGCCCCACGCTGCAGGATCACCGGCTCTTTATCGCACAAAAGAAGGTGTGGGATAACGATTTCGAGAAAACCCTGTCGACGACCGTAGAGGCGGCCTACGCCGTACCCAAACTGGGGTTCAAAGCCACCGGCGCGTACCACCTCCTCAATAATTTTATTTACCGGGATACCCTGGGGGCGCCGCGGCAGAGCGGCGCACCGGTGAGCATCCTGCAGCTGATCATCGAGCAAAACCTGCGGGTCTGGAAGATCCATCTGGACAACGTCGTCGCCCTGCAGCAGTCGACAGAGGATTTTGTCCGCCTGCCCGGTATTTTCGGAAAACACAGCCTCTATTACCAGGGCTTCTGGTTTCGGGTGCTCAACGTACGACTCGGCCTCGACCTGCGTTATAATACCGATTATTTCAGCGACTATTACCTGCCGGTCACCGGCGCGTTTATCTTGCAGAACAAACGGGAGGTCGACTTTTACCCGGCCGCCGACGCTTTCCTCAGCATGCGCGTAACGCGGTTCCGGGCCTACCTCAAATACGAAAACCTGACCGACCTCCTCTATTCCGATAACCGCTTTTTCTATCAGACTGCGTTTTACCCTTTCCCGGAAGGGCGCCTGATCTTCGGCATCCGCTGGCGGCTGACGGATTAACCCGGATTATAGCTACCACTTTATCCGCCTGGCAAAAAGCCCGGCGAACGCCAGCACCAGTGCGACCAGCCCCAGTCCGGTCGCCATCCCGAAGTACTGGCTGACCAGGCCGAAGCCCGGGCGGCCCAGCAGGAAGCCGATCATTCCGGCAGTAGCTACGGAGGCGATGCCGGAGCCGGCCGTCATGCCCGGTGCGCGCGCTGCGGCGCTGAACAGCAGGGGCACTACCGTGCTGAGGCCGAGCCCGACCAGGGTGAAGCCGCTGATGGCGAGCAGCGGATCGGGGCTGAATACGGCCAGGAGCATCCCCGCGGCGCCGAGCAGGCCGCCGCCGCTGACGAGGGTGCGCGCGCCGAAACGCAGCAGCAGGGCGTCACCGGAAAAACGGCCGATCGCCATGGCGAACGAGTAGCCGGCAAAGCCCATACCGGCCAGGAAAGCGTCGCTGCCCAGCACATTGCGCAGGTAAACCGCACTCCAGTCGCCTACCACGCCTTCGGCGAGAATAAAACAAAACCCCAGCAACGCGAATAAGGCGACGGCTTTTCCCGGCAGGCGCAGGCGCATCTTTCCGGCAGGCCGGCGAAAATCGGCCAGCCGCAGCAGGATGGGGGCAAAGGTGAGGTTGGCCAGGATGAGCAGCGCCGCCAGCCCCGTCAGGTGAAGGCTCAGCGGCAAGCCCAGCGTCGCCAGCCAGCCCGCGGAGGCCGCGCCCAGCATGCCGCCCAGGCTGAACATACCGTGACAGGTCGACATGATGGAGCGTTGAAATTCCTGCTCGACGCCCGCCGCCGCGGCGTTCATACTTACGTTGAGAAAACCGTTGGCGATACCCACCAGGATCAGCGCCGCGATGAGCAGCATCAGATTGGGGGCAAAGGCCGCCAGCGGCAAGGCAGTACAGAAAGACAGCAAACCGATCAGCGTAGCCCGGCCCGCCGGGAGGTGCGACAGCAACCAGCCTGTAAAGGGCGTAACGAACAAGCTGCCCAGCGACAAACCCAGCAGGCCGAGGCCGAGCTGCCCGTCGGTGAGCTGCAGCCGGTTTTGCACCTCGGGAAGGCGCGCCAGCCAACTGCCGAATAAAAAGTTCAAGGTCATAAAAGCCAGCCCGACCGTCCAGGAGGGGCCGTGTAAAGTGAATGCACGCAAAGTAGCCAGCATTTGATTGTATATTATCGGGTGATCCAATCCGGCGCCTCCCGATTACACGATCGCTATCCGGCGGGCGCCTCATTTTCGAGGCAAAAGTAGGTCGGCGGCCCGCCAGTTGCTTCGACCATATTAGCTGTTTTTAGTTCGATATTGATCGGGTTTTGAACTTTTTTACTTTCGTTTGTTAATATCAAGGTATATTGCAAACAAAAACCGAAACCTATGGCAGGTAACGTTAAGCCCATTCTGGAAAAGATCGAACCGGTATTCGGCAATTCTTTTACCATCCGGGAATTCAACAAGGTGGAGTTGTTCAATAAGCCGTTCTGGCATTTTCATCCGGAATACGAGATCGTATACATTTCCAACGGCAAAGGAAAACGCCACATCGGAGACCATATCTCTTTCTTCGGCGACGGCGACTTGATCTTCCTGGGGCCCAATTTACCACATTTCGGCTTTACCGAAGAAGTTCACGAGCAACACCATGAGATCGTGGTGCAGATGCGGGAAGACTTTCTGGGGCCGGACTTTTTGCAAAAACCGGAACTGTCGAAAGTACAACAGCTCTTTGAACGGGCCAGGCAGGGGATCTCCTTTTCCGGCGAAACCAAGCACCAGGTCGGGAAGCGCCTGGAAAAAATGCTGACGCTGAGCGGCATGGAACGGCTGCTGGAATTATTGGGGGTATTGCACCAATTGTCCAGATCCGGAGATTACGAATTGCTCAATGCCGCCAGTTTTGCCCTGGAGGTAGGCTCCAAAGACCAGTATCGCCTGGAGTCGGTTTACGTCTTCGTCGAACACAATTTTCAGCGATCCATCCCGCTGGAAGAAATAGCGGCGAAAGTGAACATGACCGTACCGGCCTTCTGCCGGTATTTTAAAAAGCTCACCCGGAAAACCTTTACCCAGTTCGTCAACGAATTCCGGATCGCCAACGCCTGTCGCCTGCTTTCCGACGACCACCTCAGCATCTCGGCGGTCAGCTTCGAGAGCGGGTTCAACAACATTTCTCATTTCAACAAACAGTTTAAAAATATCACCGGCGTGAGCCCGCGCGACTATCGCAACAACCTCAAGAAATTGGTTCAGTAGCGGAAATTGAATTACCTTTATCGACACCTAAAATTTTTATTGCCATGCGTTACTTGTCCTTGTTCTTCCTTTTACTTTTCGTGGCCGCCTGTACTTCTCAGAAGCAGGAAAACCGCGAGCTGATCATGCGCAAATGGAAATATGACCTCGAAGCCACGCGCGCGGAACTGCTCAAAGAACCGGTGAGCGACCGGCAGGTCAGTTACATGGAAGGCGTGATGGATCGCCTGCAATTCGCCACCATGGAATTTAAACCCGACGGTAAGATCACCCTGAACCTCAACAACCAGGATATGCCCGGGGAATGGGAAATGGGCCCCGGCGGGGATGAGGTCACCATCAACCTGACGGGCATACCGCAGACCTCCGTGATCCTGGACCTGACCAAAGATCGCCTGGTGATGCGCCAGAAACAGGAGTCGGAACTGAACTTCGATCGCGTGATGGTCCCCGCCGAAGAGTAAGAGCATGCTTGGGGCGGGTTCGCTAGGAAAATCAACAGGTTAGGAACCTGTCGATTTGCAATAGAAGCAAGCTCCAAACATGCTCGTAGATCGCCGCCGGCCTTCCGGGCCGGCTGTTTTACATATCGGAACTTTTTACCTACTCCTTTCCCCGGCTCGCCAATTAGCCGCCGCTAAATAACTTACGTATTAATCATTTAATAATTAGCATTTTACACACACTTTACATTTAAGCCTCATCTTGGCTTTAATTAGGATGGATCAATGTGATCAGTACCATACTGAGTTTTACAAAGGGAAAATATGAAGCGGGAAGTTGACATCGTCGTCATCTCGGACGTACATCTCGGCACCTACGGATGCCACGCGAAAGAACTGCTAAATTATCTGAAGAGTATCAAGGTCGGGACGCTGGTGCTTAACGGCGATTTTATCGATATGTGGCAATTTCGCAAGCGCTATTTCCCGAAAGAACACATGCAGGTCATCCAGCGCATCCTGAAAATGGCCGCCAGGGGAACCAAAGTCTATTACATCACCGGCAACCATGACGACGCCCTGCGCCGCTATTCCGATTTCTCATCCGGCAATATTCACCTGCGCGACAAGCTGGTGCTGCAACTTAAGGGGCGCACCTACTGGATCTTCCACGGCGATATTTTCGATGTTTTTATCCAGTACTCTCCCTTCATTTCCAAACTGGGCGGCAAGGGCTACGACTGGCTGATCCTGCTGAACCGCTTCATCAACAAGATCCGCGAAAGCCTGGGCATGCCGCGCATGTCGCTGGCTAAGCGCGTGAAATACAGCGTCAAAAAGGCCATCAAGTTCGTCAGCGACTTCGAAGATACCGCTATCCAACTGGCGGCCGAAGACGGATACGACTACGTCATCTGCGGCCATATTCACCGCCCGCAGATGCGTACGGCGAACATCCAGGGCAAAAAAGTAACTTACCTCAACTCCGGCGACTGGGTGGAAAGTCTCACCGCCCTCGAATACAAATGGGGCCGCTGGTCGATCTACGAATACGACGAGCTGGATTACGCCTACGTCAATCCCAAGCTGCACGTGGAAACCCCGGAGGCGGAAGAAGAGGAGGACGATATGGCCTATACTGCCGAGGAAATGTTCCAGCAGATCGTGCACCGGCCTGTTTCCTCCGGCGCCATTTCGCCCGACTTAAGCCGGGGGAAATAGGCGTTCTATTCCCCAGGCCAGCACCATCACCAGAATACAACCGATCAGGTTCAGCCACAGGTAAGCGATTTTCATCACTTGCCAGGTATCGCCGATGAGCAGCCAGTATTCCTGCGTATTCGTCCAGAAGATCAGCAGCACGAGAGCCTCGGCGATCAGCGCTCCGATGAATACGGCCCGTCCGCCCACGCTTTTCAAAAAGAAAGCCACCAGAAAGATGCCCAGTATCGCTCCGTAGAAGAGCGAGCCGATGATGTTCACCGCCTGGATCAGGTTCTCGAACAGGTCGGCCGTAGCGGCGAAGAGCAGGGCGACGGCGCCCCAGAGGATGGTAAAGCCCTTCGAGGCGTTGAGGTAGTGCTTGTCGCTCCGGCCGGGCGCCCAGCGCCGCCGGTAGAGGTCGACGACGGTAGTGGTAGCCAGGGCGCTGAGCTCCGAAGAAGTCGACGACATCGCTGCCGAAAAGATAACCGCCAGCAGTAAACCGACGAGCCCCACCGGCAGGAAGTTGATCACGAAAGTGATGAAGACATAGTCGCGGTCTTCGGTTTTCGCCTGCGGATTTTGTTTTTCGATAAGCGATTTGACGCCGTTGCGGATACGCTTTTCTTCCAGCATCAGGGCGTCGACCCGTTCCTGGGCGTTTGCGATCGCCTCCTCGTTATCCGCGCGGATGGCGCTGATGAGGGTGCGCACCTCGCCCCGGCGTTCGTCGAAAGTCTCGTTGTACTGTTGTTGGAAAATCTCGTATTCGGCCTGGTATGCCGAATTTTCGAGCTTCTCGGTATTGGCCTGATTGAAGTGCACCGGCGGCTGGACAAACTGGAAAAAGACGAAAACCAGGATGCCGGCGAATAGGATAAGAAACTGCATCGGCACCTTGAAAATACCGTTGAAGAGCAGCCCCAGCCGGCTCTCCGTCAGCGATTTGCCCGACAGGTAGCGCTGCACCTGGCTCTGGTCCGTCCCGAAATAGGAGAGGAAGAGGAAAACGCCTCCGAGCATACCCGACCAGAAGTTGTAGCGATTCGACAGGTCGAAGGTGAAGTCGACCACGCTGAGCTTGCCCATTTTGCCGGCCACGCCCACCGCGTCGCTGAAGCTCACGTCGGCCGGCAGCTTGTACACTACCACCACGGCCGCGATAAACATACCGGTGAGGATGACGATCATCTGTTGTTTCTGCGTTACGCTCACCGCTTTGGTGCCCCCGGCCACGGTGTACAGGATCACCAGTACGCCGATGAATAAAATGGTCAGATTGAGCCGCCATCCCATGATCGAAGAAAGGATGATGGCCGGCGCGTAGATGGTCAGCCCCGCCGCCAGCCCGCGCTGAATGAGAAATAGCACGGCCGTCAGGGTGCGCGTGCGCAGGTCGAAGCGCCCTTCCAGGTATTCGTAGGCCGTATAGACGTTGAGCCGGTAAAAGATGGGCAGCACGAAGATACAGAGGAAGACCATAGCCACCGGCAGCCCGAAGTAAAACTGGGCGAACCGCATGCCGTCTTCGTAGGCCTGCCCCGGCGTTGAGAGGAAGGTGATGGCGCTGGCCTGTGTGGCCATCACGCTCAGTCCGATGGTGTACCAGGGCAGGTCGTTATCGCCTTTCAGGTAGCTTTGTACCGTCTTTACGCTGCGCGTCTTCCAGATACCGTAGGCTACGATACCGAAGAGGGCGCCCAGCATAATCGTCCAGTCGAGGGTGCTCATGGCTGTCGCTTAAGCGTAATATTGAGTAAAGAGGTAGAACAACAGGATGAGCAGCGCATGCAGGATCAGCACGAAGGCGTACATCTGATTCCAGGATCGGAAGAGAGGGGGCGGCGGCTCGGGCGGCGGCTCAGGACTGGTGTTCGGCGCTTCCATACTTGGATTATGGCTTTAGAAAAAGCTAAAAATAGTAAGAAGCGGCGGCGGCGCAGCGTTTTTAACATTTCTTAACTTTACTGCTCTGTAACGTGGCAGGCGCTTCCTAAGTGCCTGCCACGTTACAGGACAGCTTACTGTCTGGTTACGGTCATGATCAGGAAAAACAGGCTGGCCTGGCGGCGCCTATCCCGGAGCCCCGGTCTTAGCTCCCGATGACGAAGAGATGACGTGGATTCATCTATTGCCGGCGGCCATTCTGCCTTGTTCACTCACCGTATCTGGGGATACCTGGCTGCCTCAGGCAGGCGCCTGGGTGTCGACCTCCTGTGCGAACGCAAGCCTGTCAACCGTCATGACGAAGAACCCATAAATAATCCGGGTTAAGAGCTTGTTTGGAGGTAGTCATTTTGGCTGCAAAACCCAGCTTTTGGAACCTCCCTGTGGCATTTTTCCGGCCCGTAGCGCTGCTATGAGCCGGAAAAATCCCTTCGGGAGAACCCAAAATCTGAGTTTTTCGCTTCAAAAGCACTACCTCCAAACAAGCTCTAAGTACACATCGGGGAGGGACGTTCGCCCACAGGCTACCAGCCCCGCCCTTTTTCGATGTATTTGGCGCCTGCTGTAGTAGCAGCCGCACCGGACAGCTATCGGACTATGCAGTAGCACGCTCTATACCGCCGTGACGATATAAACTCTGGCTTCCGCAATGGGCGCATACTCCCGGGCCAGCCGAAAGCCGTAATTGTTGTTCCGGTTGTTCGAGTTGTTCCTGTTGCGGTAGGCAACGCGAGCGTTCCCAGCGTTGTTGTTCCACGACCCGCCGCGAAGAACCCGACGGCTGACTTTTGCATAGCTGCCCAACCCCTAAAATAAAAAAAAAATCGACCGCCTTCGGCGGTAAAGTGAAAAAAGGGTAATCAGCCTGACGGCTGACCCCAAGTGACCAAGGGTAAGTCAGTCCCGGGCCAGCCGAAAGCCGAAATAGTAGTGCCGGTTGAACGAGTAGTTCCTGTTGCGGAAGGCAACGCGAGCGTACCCAGCGACGTTGAACCACGACCCGCCGCGAAGAACCCGACGGCTGCTATCGCCTCCACTCTTCCAGGCCGAACCATCAGTCGGCGCGCCATCGTAATTTCCGTGCCAATCGTCGGCGCACCACTCATACACATTGCCGCTCATATCGTACAGCCCCAACTGGTTCGGCTGCAATTGCCCCACCGGGTGCGTCCCACCGCCGCTATTGCCGTCATGCCAGGCCACCGCGTCGGGCTTGTCGCTGCCGGCATAAAGGAAATGATCCAGTGCTCCTTTTTCACCGCCGCGGGCGGCGTATTCCCATTCGGCTTCCGTCGGCAGCCGGTAGTTTTGGCCGGTTTTTTTACTTAGCCAGGCGGCGTAAGCGCGGGCGCCGTACCAGCTTACTGCCACTACCGGGTGTTGTTCAAACCCGGCCGCTTCTACTTCGAAGCGGCCGTCAACTTCCCGTATTTTTGCGTAGGTGCTTCCGATATCGTACCATTTCGTTCCCCCTTCTTCCCGGTTCCCTTCCTCGTTCAGGAAAGCGGCGAACTGCGCGTTGGTCACTTCGTAGCGGCTCAGGTAGAAGGCGGGAACGGTAACCGGGTGCGCCGGTTTTTCAGCATTGATACAATCCCCGTCCCGCTCTTCATTCAGGCATCCCATGGTAAAGGTTCCGCCCGGGATGCGGACCATTTCGGGGAGGGGTATTTTGCCATTCGGCGCCGGTTCCGGCGGTGGGCAGCCCCGGTACTCCGGCGCGCCTGCCACGGTGGGGCATTGATCTTGCTTATCTGCGATGCCATCCTGGTCGGTATCGGGGCAGCCCTGCAAGGTGGCGGGGCCGGCTTCGGTCGGACAATCGTCTTCCGGGTCGGTCACCCCATCCCCGTCTGCGTCTCGCGGCTGGTCGACCGCCGGTTCCGGCGAGGTGGTGGTGGGGGGATCGACGGCCGGTTTCGCCCCGCTTGCGGCCGTGTCGGACGCCGGCTTTGGGGTGTCGGGCGGGGTGGGGGAGGCTTCCTTTTGTTTATCATCGGCCGGCGCGCGCTCTGTGGTTTCAGTTGCCGGTTTCGGAGCAAAAAAGCCGGTCTTTTCCGCTTCTGCGACCCGTTTTTCGAGGGCTGTTTTCACCTGCGGCTGGTCGCTCTCGCCGGCGTAGCGGAGCAGGCGTTCTTTGATATCGGCGGTGTCGGCCAGCAGGCGGGGCGGGAGCTGCGGTGTGGCCGGCTGTCGCCAGGTGGTGGAGTCCGCCAGTCGCTCGATCGCGGCGGTGCGATGCTTTCCCTGCGGGTAGAGACGCAGGTAGCGGTCCAGGGTGACCGGGCTGGGCTGGGTGCTGGCTGCTTCCCAGACCTTGGTCTCCAGCTTCCGGATGGCCTGCTCCGCTTCCGCGGCGCGTTCGGGCTCGTCCGCTTGCGCGAGGTAGGTCTGGTAGTCTTCCGGCGCCTGGGTGATGGCGGCGATGTTCCACAGGGCGTCTTCCAGGTATTTGCCGGCCTGGTAAGTCTGTTTGTAAGCCAGGTAAGCCGCAACCGCCGCCGTTTCTTTTCCTTCCCGGTCGAGGGCTTCGGCTTTTTTGAAAGTAGCGGTTTCGCGCCTGGGGCTCTCCGGGTGTTTTTCGATAAACCCCTCGTAGGCCTCCGCGTCGTTTTGCACGTAGCGCGTATTCAGCCAGTCGACCTGTTCGCGGAAGGCCGGGTTGAAGGCGTAGACGCCGCTGCTGAGGCCCGCGAGCAGCGCCAGCCCGATGGCGGCCAGGCGCAACCCGGCGGGTATTCTGCCGACCCGGCGCGGCGCCACCGTTTCGAGGGGACAAGGCAGGACGATATCTTCGTCGAAGGTCCGGAAGGGGAGCTTCGCTTCCGCTTCCGCCGGCGCTTCGGTGACGATCACCACGCTTTCCTCCAGCGTCTTTTCGCGCACGCGGTCTTCGCCGTTGATGCGCAGCATGACGGTCACTTTCAGTTCCAGCACGTGCTCGCCCGGCTGGAGGGGTTGGACGTAGAACTTCCACTCGGTAAAGTCGTCGGCGTCGATAAACTGTACGGTTTCGCTGGTGGAGCGGATGGCGAAAACTTCCTGGCTGCCGGGGTCGGTGAGCTCGACCTTCATGTAGTCGGAGATGCGCACCTGGGAGCGCAGCTCGGTATTTTCGTCCAGGTCGAGGTCTTCCACGATCATGGCTTTGTCGAAAGCGATGCGCACCAGGCAGCGGGTTTCTTTACCCAACTGCATCTGTTTGGGGATGCGGTAGAGCACGTGGCCGCGTTGTATCTTCTGCTCGGGCGCCAGGCGGGAGCGGCGGGTGCGGCGGTCGAAATCTTCGGCTTCCAGGCTCTGCAGGAATTCGAGGACGCGCCGCCGGAGCTGGGCGGCGATGCGGTTTTCCTCTTCCTTATCGAGGATACCTTCGAAGGAGTCGAGCTTGAGCTGCCGGTAGTCGGCCTCCAATGCGATCAGGAGGTCGTACTTCGGGGAGTCGGCGGGCAAGAGGTCTTTCAGCGATTTGATCACAAAAGAGATGCCTTCGCGGGGGAGCGCATTGCGGAGCGTTTGTTTGATCTCGTTGAGGTCTTTCATGGCGATTTGGGTGGTGAATGCCGCTTGGGGAATTTGACCAGCAATTCTCGGTTTGAAACATTGTCATGCTCACGTCCCAGCGGGACGAACTATCGGTAGCCTATTTTGTACGCACTGATTGCCGTGCCGGAGGTACGGAACAGAAAAGGTGGCAAAAATACAGCGTATATTCCGTACCTCCGGCACGGAAGACCATCTTTCGAAACAATCTACCAATATCTTGCGCCTCCGGCGCTGCGAATTAAAAAATGCTTACTGCCAAACCGAGAATCGCTGGAATTTGACCAATAACATCGTTAAATTAAATATACTTTTTGGGATTGACAAATATCTGACAACGTGGCAGGCACTTCCAAAGTGCCGGCCACGTGCCCACTTTGTATGGTGCAGGGTTATGCAGACTGCAACCGGAAGGCTCAGCAAATGGGGATTAAGGGGGGACGGAAAAGTAAAATTCCGTACATTGAGTTGTTCCAAAACCATCATTCACCAGATGAGGAATCTACTTTGCCTGTTCCTGCTGATCCTTTTTGCCGATACGGCGGCTTTTGCCCAAAGCGCCTACACCGTCGAGACCCTTCCCAACCCCAAAGCCGGCGGCGGGCGCGGCTACGTGAGCAATCCCGACGGTATCCTTGGCGAGTCCGACGTCAATCAGCTCAATACCATCATCGCGGCCCTCGAAGATTCGGCCACGGCCCAGGTTGCGGTGGCCATCGTCAACTCCATCGGTGAAGAAAACCCCAAAGATTTTGCCTATCGCCTCTTTCGGCATTGGAAGGTCGGACAAGCCGGTCGCGACAACGGGCTGCTCATCCTCTCCGTGATCGACCAGCGGCGTACGGAGTTCGAGACGGGCTACGGACTGGAGGCGGTGCTGCCCGACGCTATCTGCTACCGCATCGGCATGCAGGAACTGGCGCCTTATTTCCGGGAAGAGGCCTACGGCCAGGGTTTGCTCGCCACCCTGGAGCGCATCCGGGCTACGCTGGAAGATCCCGACGTGGTGGCCGAGATCCGATCGGAAGGGCGGTCAGGCGCGCGCAGCGAATGGCTGGGCATGCCGGTCCCGCTGGCGATCTACCTGCTCGTCAACCTGTTGTTTCACCTGGGCCTGGGCATCTGGGTGCTGGTGACGCTCCATTCGCGCCAGGAGCTTTACGACAAATACCTCGACGTCCGCAAGGTGACGAGCTTCGTATTTATCATTTTTTTCCCGATACCCTACCTGTTGATTTATTTCGGATTACGGGGGCTCCTGCGCAAGCTGCGCCGTCAGCCCCGCTACAGCCGCGTCAACGGCAAACCCATGCAGCTGCTCTCCGAAAAGGCCGATGACCGTTTTCTGGAAGCCGGCCAGGTCACGGAAGAAGAAGTCGGTTCGGTGGACTACGACGTCTGGGTGACGGAAGAAGAAGACGACGTCCTGATCCTGCGGTACGCTCGCCGGTTCAGCAAATACAGAAAGTGTCCGAAATGCCGTTACCGGACCTACTCGGTAGCCCGCACGCGGGTGGTCAAGCGCGCCACCTACCGGCAGGCCGGCAAGAAAGAGATCGTCTATGCCTGCAAAAACTGCCGGTATTCCAAGACGAAATATCAAACCATTCCCCGCAAGCAGCGCAGCGGCGGCGTCTCCATCGGGGGCGTCAGCATCGGCGGCGGTTCCGGCGGCGGCTCATCTTCCTGGGGCGGCGGCAGCTCCGGCGGCGGCGGCGCCGGTGTATCCTGGTAGCCGCTAGTGCTTCCGTTCACTCCCTCCCGGACCTCAGCGCCGGGCCTCCTGCATACTGACCAAATTAGCGAACAACCGGAACGCCCCGGGCACCCCCGCCGGCAGTTCCCGGAAGAACGACAATCCGGTATAGATATAGTAGCCTTCCCCGTACTGCGCCACCAGCAGGCTCCCTTCCTTCGGCTCCTCGCCCGGGTCATTAGCGGAAAAGATCGGCGTAAAATGCGTTTCGTCCCATTCCCCCGCGAAATAAAGCCCGCGTTCCTGCACCCAGCCGTCGAAGTCGGCCGGCGTAATCTTATTGGGCCGGTTCAGCACCGGGTGTTCAGGCGCCAGAAAGCGCATCTCGGCTTCCTCGACCGTGACGCGGTCGGAGGAGATCTTCAGCTGATAGGGCGCGATCTCATCGGCCGGCAGCACCAGCTGCGAGTCGAAGCGCGGCGCTTTGGTGTACTGCACCAGCATGGTTCCTCCTTTTTTGACGTATTCCAGCAGCGCCGGCTGCCGGTAGGCGAGCCAGCCGACGGTATTATAAGCCCGGATACCCAGCACGACGGCGTCAAAAGAAGCCAGGTTTTCCGGCGTAACATCGGTTTCGTTGAGCAGGGTAACGTCGTAGCCCACCTGTTCCAGGCTGGCGGGCACATCGTCGCCGGCGCCCATGATGTAGCCGATGCGGTTGCCCGCCTTTTCGAATTCGACGCGCACGGCGCGCGCGCGGGCAGGGAGCAGGACGGTTTGGGTGACAATATGGTCGTATTGCAGTACGTGCAGTTCGCGGTCGTAGGTTTTATCGACCATCTTGAAGACCGGGCGGACGTCGACCACGCTCTGCCCCGACGGCGGATAGAGGGTAAAAGTAACGGTTTGGGCCCGCCCTTTGCGGTCCAGTTCCATCGGGATGGTGCGCGGCCTTGCCTTCCAGCCGGCGGGCAGGTCGAGGCCAAGCTCGCCTTCGACATTGGCGCGGCCGGCAATAACGTCGACCGCTACGTATTGCGGGGAATCGCTGGTGAAGAGATATACTTTATCGGACAGCCGGGTAAATACCGGTGGGGTGATCTCAAAGGGACGATACACTTCCCCTTCCACCGGGTCGCGGCGGCGATAGACCACTTCGCGTTCGTAGGTCAGTTCCGCACCGGCGACGTCGACCACGAACGCTACTTTAAAATCGCGCGGCGTAACCGGCAGGCCGCGCAGCTGTTGGTCTGGAACGGTGTACATGCCCAGTTCGGGCGCTTCGTTCAGCCAGTAGGCGTTGGTGTACGGGATATCTGCCGGCAGGGTGATGGGTTGTTCGCTTTCAAAAACCTGGTTGTCCGCGAGCCCCTGGTTTAAAGCAGTCGTCGTTCCCATGGGCTCGATAGTAACCGACCGCAGCGCTACCGGCAGGGGGGAGCGGTTGAGGGCTTCGAGATTGACCGTCACCGGTTCGCCGGGGGTAGCCGAGTAGGCCGAGGCCACTGCTTCCAGGTACAGCCCCAGGCAGCCGGCGATCACTTCTTTGATATCGGCGCTTTTGACCTGCTTCCAGTGGCTGTCGGGCAGCGCGGCGATCATGCGGTAAGCTTCCAATAATTTGGGGACGCTGGCGTGGGGCGCTTCGTAGTCGAATTCCGCTTCCACCTTCGCCAGCAGCTCGCCGATGGGCGCGCCCCCTTCCACGCGGCTCCAGGTCGTATTGATGCCGGCGAAGAGGTCGTCTTTTTCACCAAAGGTTGCTCCTTTGACGATCTCCAGGTATTCCAGTTCTTCCCCGCGGCTGAGCAGCGAGCCGAATCCCTGGCTCTTGTGATTGCTGCGCGCCCGGGAGGCGATCTCGTTATTCGACAGGCCCCGGCTGGGGTAGTAAACGCCCACGTCGACGACCGCCATATTCGATTTGTCGACCGCTTCGAAGGCTTCGCGGCTGCCGTAGCGCCACCAGGAAGTATTGTAATACAGGCGGGTGGGCTGCCAGGGTTCGACGAACTGCAGCTGTTCGGGAAAGACGTCGGGGTCGGCGCTTTTGTCGAAAGCCTCGATCGAGAGCAGGGCGGAGGAGGTGTGGTGCCCGTGCGTCTGGCCCGCCCGCCGGTGGTCGAAGCGGTTGATGATGACGTCGGGCCGCCAGCGGCGGATAGCCCAGACCACATCGGCGAGCACGTCGTCGTCGTTCCAGATGCGCAGGGTCTCGTCCGGATTCTTGGAGTAACCAAAATCATTGGCCCGCGTAAACAGCTGGTTGCCGCCGTCGGTGCGGCGGGCGGCGAGCAGCTCCTGGGTGCGGATGACGCCCAGCAACTCGCGGATCTCCGGCCCGATCAGGTTCTGGCCGCCGTCGCCGCGGGTCAGGGAAAGATAAGCCGTCCGGGCTTTTTTCTCGTTGGACAGGTAGGCGATGATCCGCTGGTTTTCGTCGTCGGGATGGGCGGCAACGTAGAGGGCGGAGCCCAGGAACTGCAGTTTTTCAATGCGTTCGTGCAATTCGGCCGAGGAGTAGCGCGGCGGCGCCTGGGCGGTCAAATACACTGAAAAACCGAGGAATAGCAAAATAAGCGGCAAGCGAAGCATGTCAGTCATGGGTGTTTTTTTTGTAAATCGGGGACAAATATAAGAAACCAATGGCCATTCTTTTTGTTTGAGATTTTTGCGCTGCAATAAGATATTGTAGTCCGTACACTTATTACCTTTAAGCGCTTTGCTGCAGACAAAACACATCGAATAACCATGCGTCCCAACAAGTTCATTTGCATTCACGGCCATTTTTACCAGCCGCCGCGCGAGAACGCCTGGCTGGAGGCTATCGAAAAGCAGGATTCCGCCGCTCCGTTTCACGACTGGAACGAGCGCGTCAATTTCGAATGCTACGCGCCCAATGCAACTGCCCGCATCCTGGACGACGAGCAATACATCATCAAAATTCAGAACAACTACACCCGGATGAGTTTCAACTTCGGCCCCACGCTGCTGTCGTGGATGCAGTCGGCCGATCCCGAGACCTACCGCGCCATCCTGGAAGCCGACCGGATCAGCCGGAAGCGCTACGGTGGCCACGGCTCCGCCCTCGCTCAGGTCCATTCGCACGTCATCATGCCGCTGGCCAACCGGCGCGACAAAGAGACTCAGGTGTACTGGGGGGTTCGCGACTTTGCGTTTCGGTTCGGGCGCCGGCCGGAAGGCATGTGGCTGGCCGAGACGGCCGTCGATATCGAGACCCTGGAAGTGCTGGCGGCCCAGGGCGTCAAGTTCACCATCCTGGCGCCGCGGCAGGCCAAAGCCGTCCGGCCCGTGGGAAGCGAAGATTGGCAGCCGGTCAACGACGGTACGCTCGATTCCCGCCGGCCGTATTGGTGTAAGCTGCCCTCGGGCCGCCGTATCGCGCTCTTTTTCTATCACGGCTCCAACTCACAGGCCGTCGCCTTTGAGGGCCTGCTCAATAACGGGAAAGCTTTCGCCCACCGCCTGGCGGGGTCTCTCGACGAGAACGACGAACCCCAACTGGTGCACATCGCTACCGACGGGGAAAGCTACGGCCACCACCACAACCGCGGCGAGATGGCCCTGGCGGACTGCCTCAATTATATTGAGGACGAAGGCTTGTCACAGCTGACCAACTACGGCCAGTACCTGGAACTTTTTCCGCCCACTTACGAAGCGCAGATCCACGAAAACAGTTCCTGGAGCTGCGTCCACGGCGTGGAGCGCTGGCGCAGCAACTGCGGCTGCAATTCCGGCGGCAATCCCGGTTGGACCCAGGCCTGGCGCGGCCCCCTGCGCGAGACGCTCAACTGGCTTCGCGACCAGCTCGCTCCGATCTACGAGCGCGAAGCCGGCGTTTTCCTGAAAGACGTCTGGCAGGCCCGCAACGAATTTATCCATATCCTCCTGAACCGGACCGACGAGGAGGTGGACCGCTTCCTGGACAAACACGCCCGCCGTGCGCTCGAAAAGGACGAAAAGACGCAACTGCTGCGGCTCCTGGAGATGCAGCGCAACGCCATGTTGATGTTCACCAGCTGCGGCTGGTTTTTCGACGAGATATCCGGTATCGAGACCAACCAGATCCTGCAGTACGCCAACCGGGCCATCTACTACGCCATGCAGGTTTCCGGCGTGGACCTCCACCCGGAATTTCTGGAGCGGCTCGCCCAGGCGCCGAGCAACCTGCACGAAAACGGCGCAGTGAGTTACCGCAAATACGTGATGCCCGCCCGTCTCGACCTGGCGCGCGTGGGCATGCACTTCGCCGCTTCTTCGCTTTTCGAGGATTATCCCCAGGAGATCGAATTGTTCAACTACCTGGCCGAGAGTGAGTTTTACAAGATCTTCCGCGCCGGCAAACACAAGCTGGCCGTAGGGCGAACCATCGTCCGGTCGCGCATCACCTATTCCGAAAAGCTGTTCAGCTTCTGCGTCATCTACCTCGGGCAGGCCGACATCATCGGCAATATTTCGGTGGATATGGACGAGCGGACCTTCGGCGAGATGTACGAAAAAATCGAGGATGCCTTCAACCGCAACGACCTGGGGGAAGTGATCGGCGTGATGCAAACGTATTTCGGCTCGGAAAAATACGGCATCTCCAATCTTTTCCTGGACGAGAAGCGCAAGATCCTGGACCAGATCACCGAGCAGAGTATGCAACAGATGGAAGTGAGCCTGCGCAGCATCTACAACGAGAACTACCAGCTGATGAAAAGTGTAGCGCATAACGATATTCCCGTACCGGAAGCCTACCTCAGCGCCGCCGAATTTGTCGTCAATCACGACCTCCACCAACTGTTCAGCAACGGCCAGGCCCTCAATATTCAGGAACTGGAACACCTCGTCGAAGAGCTGAACCGCTGGAACCTGGAGCTCATCGACCGGCAATCGTTCAACCTGGCGGCGAGCGAACGGATCTTCCGCAAGGTCCGCGACCTGTCGAAAGGCCGGGAGCCCCTCCGCGAACTGGAAGAGCTGATCACCCTCATGCGCGTACTCCAGACCATGAAACTGGAGCCCGATGTCTGGAAAAGTCAGAACCTTTATTTTTCGCTGCTGCGCGCCCTGCACAACGGCGACCTCCGCCTGAGCCCGGCGGAAGAGAAGGCTTTCCGCCGCCTCGGAGAACAACTGCGGGTGCGCAGCCAAAAGGCGGCGTAGCGGGCCCGGTGCTTTTCCGGTACTTAACCCGGATTATTATGCAGCGTTTTTGAGGTTTATCCTTTTTCTATAATGGTTCAGGTTGCGACGGGGTAGTGCAGGCTTCCCTTGCCGTTCCGCCGCGATCGGCGAACAGGTAGAACCGCAATGGGTTCACCGTAAACGGGCAGCCCCGAAGGGCGGCTGTTCTTCATTGAAACTTCGGCTGAGCAAGGCAGGGTAAGCGGATGATCCGCGGCAGGCAGGTCTTACATTTTGAGAGGCGTGCGTGGCCCCCGACGAACAAATTCCTTATCTTGCCTTTCCATGCAAATGGCACTGCAAAGTTTTTTTTAACAAAGAGCCGTAAAAACGCGCTCATGCAGCATACCGAAGCGGAAATCATACGTGGCTGTCAGCGAGGAGAAGCCAGGCATCAGCGGGCGCTGGTGATGCGGTATTCGCCTATGCTGATGACCGTCGCGCGGCGATACGCCCGCGACGAAGCCTCCGCCCAGGACATTCTGCAGGAAGCCTACTTGCGCGTTTTTAAGAGCATCAAAAAATACAAACCCTCCGGGGCGTTCGAGGCCTGGTTGCGGCGCATCGTCATCAACGAAGCCCTGCGTATGGTCGACCGGCGGTATTTCAAGTGCGAGCATTCCGGGCTGGACGATATCACGCCGCCGGCCCTGGAGCCGGAGGTTTACAACCACCTGGGCGCCGAAGAGCTGATGGGCCTGGTGCGAAAGCTGCCCGACGGCTTCCGCGAAATTTTTAACCTGGCCGTCGTGGAGGGCTACAGCCACGAGGAGATCGGGGAGATGCTGAACATCACCGCTTCCACCTCCCGCTCCCAACTGACCCGCGCCAAGAAAAAGTTGCGCGTGATGATCTCGGAAATGGAACGCGAAAATATAGACATGGATCATGTACCCGGATGAACTGGACGGACATATTCGACGCCAACTGCACGACCACCTGAGTGAGGTCGACAGTGAAGCGCTCTGGGCGCAGCTGGCGACAAGGACGCGCCGCCGCGGCGGCCCCTGGTGGTGGCGCGCTGCCGCACTGGTGGGGCTCGCCCTGCTGACGGGAGCGATCGGCTTCGCACCGGCGCCTTCCGAGCCGCCGCCCGCCGAAGAAAAGGCGGCGCCGGCGCCGGCAAAAGCGGATGTGGCGGAAGCGCCGCCGTCCGTAGCCGAAGCCGGGGACGCCGCGCCCCTCTCGGTCGTCGGGCACGGGGCTGACGTCCGCAAATCGCTTGCTCCGACGCCGGTGCTGCCGCTTCCCGAAGCGGGGGTAACTTCGCAGAACAAAACGGCCTCCCTCACCCTGGCGAAGGCCGCAGCCGGAGCGACCGCCCTGTCCCCGCTCTCCGGCGAGGTTCCGCTGGCGCCGGCTAGCATTTCGCCTCCTGCTCTTCCCGAAATGATGATTCCCGCAACGCCTTCCACCGGGCGGTCGCACCAGCTGTTCGCCGCCGTCTATACCGGGCTCTACGGCGTCAACCGGCAGCTGACCGCCGCCACCACGGCCGACGAGGAATGGAAGGAACAGAAGGAGGCTTCCACGACCGTACTGGAAACCAGCTCGGGCGAGATCAATATCGGCCTGCGGTATCGCGGGGGCTGGAGCCTGCGCACGGGCCTGGCTTACAGCCGCCTCACCGAGCGCTTCGAATGGGGGGCGTTGACCGTCAAAGCCGATACTGTACAGGGCATCCGCAGTATTACCGTCAACGAAGAAGGAGATAGGATGCTCACTTACGGCGAGGTGACGCGCTTCCAGTTCTTCGAACAACGCTGGAATAACAACAACACGCTGACTTCCTGGGACGTGCCGGTGATCCTGAGCTATACCCTGGGCCGCCGTAAGTTCAGCCTCCTAGCGGAAGCAGGGGTGTATTTTAACCTGCAGCTGCAGGCCCGCGGGCTGATGGTGAACGCCGAAGAAGAAGTGGTCGACCTCGGCGCGAACGGCGGATACCAGGCTCAGACCGGTGTGAGCTACCACGCCGGCCTGGGGGTAACCTACCGCGTCTCCCCGCAATGGCAGCTCCATTTGCTGACCAGCCTGCGCCATTTTCCCCGCAGCTTTACCGAAAACAACCACCCGCTCGCCGAACATTTCCAGTGGCGCGGCTTGCGATTGGGGGCTTCCTACACCATCGGCCGGACGAGATAGCACATCTTTCGGGTTAGAGCATGTTTGGAGCGGGTTCGTTATGCCAATCAACAGGTTCCTAACCTGTTAATTTGCAATAGAAGCAAACTCCAAACATGCTCTTCGGCCCTTCCGGTTGAGCGGCGAAAATGCTTTTAAAAGGAGGGACCTAAATAGTTGCAAATTATTACTAATTTGGACGTAAAACGTCCATGGGATACTACCGCTACATCGACGGGGTGCGCTACGACCGCGCGCTGCTGGCCCTGGCCGAAGCAATGGTGCAGGGCAAAGGCGACGGCCGCATTTCGGAGGCGGATATGCAACGCCTCTATCAGGCGGCGCTCGACGGACGGCGCCTCACCGAAACCGAGCTGCGGACCTTCGTTTATATCCGCCACCAATTTCAGGTAACTGACGCGGCGGCCGACTGGCTGGATGAGCAGCTGTACGGCAAAGATCCTTTTCAGCGCAAAGTGGGTAAGCTGATCGCCCGGGAACTGGAGCTGCCCGGTTTGCGCTGGGCCATCGATCCGCAAGAAGTGGCGCGGCAGGAAGCGCTGGACAACCGGCAGTCGTTCGAACAGGCGCTGCGGGCCGGCGTCGAAGCCTTTTTGTACGAAGCGGAAAGTTCCACTTCGCTGCGCGATATCATTTTCCTGGAGATGGGGCTTGAGTTGGAAGAAGAGGAAGACCTGGATCAGGTGGTGCGCGCCTGGATCAACGGCGGCAAGCTCCATCTGATCCCGTTGAATTATCCTTCCAAAATAACCGGCGGCGCGTTCCATTTTACCCTCCCTGACGATCCCTGGCCCATCACCGATTTCTGGCTCTTCGGGTTGGAAGTACCCGCGCAGACGGATTATCTGTTTATCGCCCAGGTGCGGCGCCGGGAATTCGAACAGGCTTTCAGTTACGGCTACCTTCCGGAGACGTTTACGGTCGAGGAGTGGACGGAGCGGATCGTGGAAGGCGAATTCGGGCTGGACGGCCTGGGGGAACACATCTTCGCCGAAGAAGTGGAGCGGCAATTGCTGCTGCCCGGCAATTACCTCTTTCCGGCCGCATTGCGGGAAGCGCTGCGCGCCTTCACGCGCGATGAAAAAGACCCCGAGTCGGTCGTGCAACTCATTCTGACGGTCTTTCCCGAATTACACCGGGATAATTTCGGCTGGATCGGCGATTACCACGCGGCCCTGGACGAGAAGCTGCGGCAGTTTTTCGCCGACGGGCAGCTCTACCACATCCCGCTGGGGCTCGACGACCTGGAAAAAGGCAAGAGAGAAAACTTCTATCCGCCCGAGAACGGGGAGTCCATCGAAGAGCACTGGGCCTTTCAGCTATCGCTTCCGACCCTCTCGGACCATCTGTTCTGGGCCATCGTGCCGCGCGCCGGCGACCGGCCGGCCTACTGTTACGGATTCAATTGACGGCAAACGTCAGCGTCGCCCAGTTGGATTCGTAGTCGACGCCGGGTTGTCGGCTTTCCACCATGTGGATGGTGCGCAGGTACCATTCCCCTTTGCGGGATAATTTTATCCGGGCGCGCCCGCGGGCGTCGGTCCTCGTCTGTATGGCTTCGGTGTGTTCGCCCTTGTCGTTATGGGCGTGATGGCCGGCGTAGCCGGCGTAGACGAGTTGGCGGGGCAGGGGGGCGCCGTTACGCAGGAGTTGCACCTCCAGTTCGTCGCCGGTGGTCAACGAATAAGGATTGGTCATCGGGACGAATTCTACCGGATAGCCCCGCACTGCTGCGTAGTGCTCGGTGCGTGGCTCACCTACCTGGTAGAGGGCTTTTACGTGTTTGGCGTATTGCTCGCGCGCCGGCCGGTTCAGGAGTCCTTTTTCTTCCCTGTCCGCCAGCACGTCGAGGACGCCGTCGTGGCGCAGGTACTGGTTAAAATCCTCCGCGGAGAGCTCGATCATGCGGGGCCGGATAGAAACCGAAGCGAGGTAGGTGCCGGGCGAGCCGGCCCGGTCGCGCAGTACGGTGGTTGCGTCGCGGTCGAACCAGGCCAGGGTGTCCGGCTTGCGGAGGCCGTCGGGGCCGGTGATGCGCGCATCGGCAAAGCGGTCGCGGGCAATGGTATTTTCGCTGCGGTCGAAGGTGCCGTTGAAAAGCCGGAGTTCGACGGTGTCGCCGGGCTGAAGGAAATAGGCGTTCATCTTGATGAACAGATCGTGGGCGCTGAAGATCAGGAAAGCGCCCGCCAGCAAAGCGAGCTTGGAAAAGGCTTGGAAGTGCATGTTTTTTTCAGGTAAAGATAACCCGAAAAACCGATGAATAATCCGGGTTTAGGTCAGTTGGAAGCGGGTACGGATATCCGTATCATCCAGGAGCCCCCGGGCCACGTGGATATCACAACGACTTTGCGGTATACGCACGTGAGCCAACCCTTTATGCAGCAGGTACAAAGCCCGCCGGTTACGCTATGCTCGGAAAAGCGATGGGCGGGATGATTTTATCAAATATAAGGTATTGGGGCAGGAACGGACGTTTTATGATTTACGGCCGAGGAAAGAAAAGAAACTGCCGGGAG
>CAYQQU010000034.1:0-62720 GCA_964419545.1 uncultured Saprospiraceae bacterium
TAAGCACCCGCGGAGCCCTCAACCTCAACCTCAACCTCAACCTCTTAGCCCGTCTGCTGCTCATCCAGGTAAATCGTTGGCAGTTGGTCTTTGGTCTTTAGTCGTTAGCGTCGTAAACTTATTAAGTGCACACCAGCAAGCACTTTAGCTTCGTTATAAGCACCCGCGGAGCCCTCAACCTCAACCTCAACCTCAACCTCTTAGCCCGTCTGCTGCTCATCCAGGTAAATCGTTGGCAGTTGGTCTTTGGTCTTTAGTCGTTAGCGTCGTAAACTTATTAAGTGCACACCAGCAAGCACTTTAGCTTCGTTATAAGCACCCGCGGAGCCCTCAACCTCAACCTCAACCTCAACCTCTTAGCCCGTCTACTGCTCATCCAGGTAAATCGTTGGCGTCTACGAAAATGGAAAGCAAACTTTTTTTGCCTTTTCTTCAGTTTTTGTTATTGAAATATCGTATTTATTCAATCCATCAACCCGGATTATTCATGGGTTCTTCGTTATGACGGTTGACAGGCTTGCGTTCGCCCAGGAGGGCGACACGCCTGCTGCGGCAGGTATCCCCGGATACGGTGAGTGAGCGGGGCAGAATGGCGGCCGGCAATAGATGAATCCAAGAATATCCGGGTCAATATTTCTGACCAAACCGCGCCCTGCATGCCATCCGAAGCTTTCGCTCCGCAAATCTCCGAAACTCAAAAAAACTGGACCCTCGTCGCTACCATCCTCGGCTCCAGCCTGGTATTCATCAACGGATCGACGGTCAACGTAGCGCTGGCGACTCTGCAGCGGCAACTGGGGGCTACGGTGGCCGATATCCAGTGGGTGGTCAACGCTTATTTGCTATTTCTGGCGGCGTTGATCCTGATCGGCGGCTCGTTGGGCGACCGCCTGGGGCGGCGGCGGATCTACGTCGCGGGGGTCGCCCTCTTCGGCGGGGCTTCGGTCTGGTGCGGCCTGGCGCCCACCGTCGAGCAGCTGATCCTGGCGCGGGCCGTACAAGGCGTCGGCGGAGCCTTGCTCACGCCGGGCAGCCTGGCCATCCTCAATGCGACTTTCGAGAAAAAGGACCGGGGCAGAGCCATCGGCCTGTGGTCAGGTTTCTCGGCCCTGACCAGCGCTATCGGCCCCCTGCTGGGCGGCTGGCTCATCGATGCCTTATCCTGGCGGTGGATCTTCTTCATCCTCGTGCCGATGGCGACGATCGTGATCCTGTTGTCCTGGTGGCAGGTGCCGGAGAGTAAAGACGACGCAGCATCCGGCCGCCTCGACTGGCCGGGCGCGCTGCTGGCCACCCTCGGTCTCGGCGGCCTGACGTTCGGGATGATCAGCATCAACAGCGAGCAATTGTCCCCGGCGCTGGCTTGGAGCAGCATCCCGCTGGGCCTGCTCCTCCTGGGCCTGTTCTTATGGCGCGAAAGCCGGGCCGCGGCGCCCATGTTGCCGCTGCCCCTGTTCCGTTCCGCTACTTTCTCCGGGGCCAATGCCGTTACCTTCTTCCTGTACGCCGCCCTGGGCGCGGTCCTTTTCTTCGTGCCGCTCAACCTGCAGCAGGTGCAGGGCTATACCGCCACGCAGACCGGCGCCGCTTTTTTGCCTTTCGTCCTGCTGCTTTCCCTGCTCTCCCGGTGGATCGGCGGGCTCGCCAATGATGTCGGCGCTCGCCTGTTGCTGACGATCGGGCCGGTAATCGTCGCCCTGGGTTTTTTGATCATGGCGCGCCCCGGAAGGGGCGGTTCCTATTGGACCACCTTCTTCCCCGCCTTTTTCGCCATCGGCCTGGGTATGGCCGCCAGCGTCGCCCCGCTCACTACTACGGTCATGGCGGCGGCCCCCGATCGTTTTTCCGGCGCCGCATCCGGGGTCAACAACGCCATCTCCCGGGTAGCCAACCTCTTTGCTATCGCGCTATTCGGCATCGTCATCCTCCAGTTTTTCAGCCATTCGCTGTCGGAAGGCCTGGCCGGCAACGCCCTTTCCGCCGAGCAGCAGGCTCAGATCCAAAGCGAAGCGGAGAACCTGGCGGAGATAAAGATCCCCGCCGCGTTTTCCCCTGCTGAGGCGCAGCACACTGAGGCCGTCATTGACCGGAGTTTTTTGTCCAGCTTCCGCAAGATCATGTACCTGTGCGCCGCCATGGCCCTGGGCAGCAGCCTGTTGGCCTGGCTGACGATAGACGACCGGGTGGTAAAGGAATGAGCGCTCCTGGCAGGTGGCAAGAGGCAGGCGCTTTGAAAGTGAAAGTGCCTGCCACGATCTACAGCAAGAGGCAGGCGCTTCGGAAGCGCCTGCCATTGTGAAAATTTATTGATGAAGGGGTTATGCAGGCTAAGAGCTTGTTTGGAGGTAGTGCTTTTGAAGCGAAAAACTCAGATTTTGGGTTCTCCCGAAGGGATTTTTCCGGCTCATAGCAGCGCTACGGGTCGGAAAAATGCCACAGGGAGGTTCCAAAAGCTGGGTTTTGCAGCCAAAATGACTACCTCCAAACAAGCTCTTACCCTACTTTCCCATGGAAACACCAGATACCAGGGAACAGGTGTTACAAAATCCACTGGCAATAGATAAATTCATTGAATAATCCGGCTTAAAACAACCATCCCGAATGCCGGCGTCGGCATTCGGGAAAAAGGTCCTGTTGTATTCAGGCGCCGTAACGCACCGGCGCCAGGTCATTCATCTCTTGGTCGGTGTAGAGGCGGGAGTCGATGACGAAGCGGAGGCCCAGCGGGATCTCCAGCGAAAAGCTGGCGCCCCGGCCGGCCACCACGTCGACGGTAAGCTGCGTGTGTTTCCAGTATTCGAACTGGTCTTTCGACATATAGAAATCACACCCGTGAATAGTCCCTAACCATACATCGGTTTCGTTGAGCAGGAATTCACCTTGCGGGAAACACATGGGCGAGGAACCGTCGCAGCAACCGCCGCTCTGATGGAACATCAGTTCGCCATTTTGTTCCCGCAGCTGATCGATTACTGCTTTTGCCTTTTCCGTAACACATACTCTCGGTGTCATGGTGGTATAGCTGGATCGTTGCGGCGGACCGCCTAAAAGAAACCAAGTGCTTTCTTATCGTAGGAGATCAGCATGTTTTTCGTCTGGCGGTAGTGGGCCAGCATCATCTTGTGGTTCTCCCGGCCGATACCCGACTTTTTGTAGCCGCCGAACGGCGCATGCGCCGGATAGGCATGATAGTTGTTCACCCAGACGCGGCCGGCTTCAACGGCGCGCGAAACCTGGTACGCCTGATGCATATCGCGCGTCCACACTCCGGCGCCCAGGCCGTATAAGGTGTCATTGGCGATCTCGATAGCTTCGGCTTCGTCTTTGAAGGTAGTGACGCAAACGACGGGGCCAAAGATCTCTTCCTGGAAGACGCGCATTTTGTTGTTGCCTTTCAGGATCGTCGGCTGGATGTAGTAACCGCCTTCCAGTCCTTCGTTGTAGGCCGCTTCGCCACCTGCCAGCACTTCACAGCCTTCCTCTTTGCCGATCTTGATGTATTTGAGGATCTTTTCGTACTGGTCGTTGGAAGCCTGAGCGCCCATCATGGTGGCAGGGTCGAGCGGGTGCCCCAGTTTGACGGCATTGGTCCGTTCGATCACGCGTTCGATAAACTTGTCGTAAATGCTTTCCTGCACCAGCAGGCGCGACGGACAGGTACAGACCTCACCCTGATTCAGGGCGAACATTACGGCGCCTTCCAGGCATTTGTCGAAGAACTCATCGTCGGCGTCCATCACACTCGCGAAAAAGATATTGGGCGATTTGCCGCCGAGTTCCAGGGTAACCGGCGTGATGTTTTTGGAAGCATACTGCATGATCAACTGCCCGGTAGTCGTCTCACCGGTAAAAGCCACTTTGTTGACGCGTGGACTGGAAGCCAGCGGTTTGCCGGCTTCTACTCCAAAGCCGTTGACGATGTTGAGCACCCCGGCGGGCAGAACGTCTTCGATCAGCTCCATCAGGATGAGGATGCCGACAGGCGTCTGCTCGGCGGGTTTGAGCACCACGCAGTTGCCGGCGGCCAGGGCCGGCGCGAGCTTCCAGGCAGCCATCAGGATCGGAAAGTTCCAGGGGATGATCTGTGCGACGACGCCCAGTGGTTCGGGGACGTTGATGCAAACCGTATTGGCGTCCAGTTCGCTCATCGAACCTTCCTCAGCGCGGATGATGCCGGCGAAGTAACGGAAGTGGTCGACGGCCAGCGGCAGATCGGCCGCGCGGGTTTCGCGCAGGGCCTTGCCGTTATCCCAGGTCTCGGCCCGGGCCAGAGCCTCCAGATTGTCCTCCATAATGTCGGCGATCTTGAGCAACAGGTTGCTGCGTTCGGTAGCCGAGGAATGATTCCAGGAAGGCGCCGCCGCCCAGGCCGCATCGATGGCCAGTTCAATATCTTCGGCGGTAGAACGGGGAATGCGGGTAAACGCCTTGCCGTCGACCGGCGAAACGTTGTCGAAATACTGAGTCTGAACCGGTGGCGTCCACTTGCCGCCGATAAAGTTTTCGTACTGATCTTTGAACCTGGGGATGGCCAGGGTATCCTGTGTGTTCGTTAGGAGATCACTCATGGTTCGGTTGGATTTGGTAGTGAAAAAATGTAAATTGAAAAAAAAGGAGTCTATTGTTCTGCCTTTCTTGTTGAAAGCAAAATTACCTATCAAAAACCTATTTTTTTTGAAGGAAACTATTAAAGGTGTGAACAATTCTCGCAAATCATGACCAAGCAGTGACGCGCTATCTCCAACATTTTATCTAAATTTGATTTATCCGGCCTATTTTTATTTGTCGCCGTCGATAAAATTCGAAACTTATTCTCAGATGCAACTACCGGAAAAGTTCTTCAAGGGCCGGAAACTACAAACACTGGTCGAGAACCAAACCTCCTACAACACCCCCAACGCCGAGCTCCACGTTTTCGAAACGCACCAGGAAGCGGAGCGCGTTCTGCTGAAATTCAACGAGCCGGTCCTCGCCAGTATGCTGGTCGGCAAAAAAGTGATGCACCTGCGCGACCACCAGCCGTTCGGATTTTTACCCGGCGAATCACTGATCCTTCCCGCCGATGAAGTGATGTGTATCGACTTTCCCGAAGCACGAATGGATAATCCCACCCGCTGCCTGGCGATGGCGATCTCTCCGGAAAAGATCCGGGAAGTGGTCTGCGCCATGAACGAAGCACTGCCGAAAAATGACGCTGACGAATGGAACTTTATCGACTACAATTTTCGTTTTACCAACGACGAGGCGATCTACCAGATCATCCACCGCCTGCTCTTCCTGTTCGCCGAAGATCATCCCTCTAAGCAATTATTCGTAGATATGATGCTGCGCGAACTGATCATCAGGGTGCTCCAGGTAGAATCGCGCAGGATCTACGAAAAAAAGGCGCTGACCCTGAGTAGCAGCAATCGCCTGGCCTACATCATCCAGTACATCCGCGATCACCTCGATCAACCGCTTTCCGTGGAAGGCCTGAGCCGAAAGGCCCACATGAGCGAATCCAATTTCCACCGCGTCTTTAAAAACGAACTGGGGGTCTCTCCTATCGATTTCATCAACGACGAACGCATCAAACTGGCGACCAGCCTCCTGCACGATCCGCGCCGCAAAGTCAAAGAAGTATACATGGCGTGCGGCTTCAACAGCCTGTCCTATTTTACGCGGATGTTTAAGCGAAAAAAACAGTTGTCCCCTAAAGCATTTCAACAAAAAATGGGGCATCATCCGGGCTAACCCGGATGATTCATGGGTTAAGTAAATAGTCCCATCCTACAGCTAAATAGTCCGGTCCGGCAACAGGTATGAAATCTTAAATTTGAACAGGCATTGCTTGAAAGGGCAGTTGATGTAAAAAGTGCCATTATAATCCCTTTTCTTTCCATCTTTAATGGTCCTTTTTACTTTAATTTTGCACAAATGATTGACCATGGAGCCCAAAGCATTCAGAATTGAGCACCTGCGTTGCGATTCCTTTCAGGAAAAAGGCAAGAGCTTCGACATCTGCCGGTACGAGGAATTTATCACCGATTCCGCCATCTCCAACCTGGTCCATCGCCACAATTACTACATGCTGCTCGCCGCCACCGGCGGGCGGGGTAAACATCTCATCGATTTCCGCAGTTACGATATCGAAAGAGGCACCATTTTCCTGATGTATCCGGGGCAGGTGCACGCCTGGGAAGAAGATGAAGGATTGCGCGGCTTTCTCCTCTTTTTCACGCCCGACTTTTTCACGCTGCGCTACAATAACAACAACCTGTTGGAGTTTCCTTTTTTCAACATCAGCAATAACGAGCCTTTCGTACGCATCGGCCGGGACGACTGGCCCCGCCTCATCACTTTATTCGAACTGACGTTGCAGGAATACCAGGGGCGGCACGAAGATCAGCAAAAAGCACTGCGTTCCTACCTCAACATACTGCTGGTGGAATGCGCCCGCTTTTACAACGCCCATTACGAAAGCCGGCACCCCGCCGATAAAAACGCGACGCTGATCGTGCGCAATTTTGAACGGCTCATCGAAGCGCATTTTCGCACCAAACACAAAGTCAAAGAATACGCCGAGCTGCTGCTCCTGACGCCCAACTACCTCAACGCCATATGCAACAAAGTGAAAGGGCAGTCGGCCGGCGAGCTCATCCGCGAACGCATCATGCTGGAAGCGCGCCGCATGCTCCTCTACGACGCCCGCACCGTCGCCGAGATCGGCAGCGACCTCAGCTTCGACGACAATTCCTACTTCGGACGCTTCTTCAAAAAGTACGAGGGTATGAGTCCGGAGAAGTTCCGAAAAGAGTATCGGAAAGGGTATGAAATGTGAAATGAAGCAATACATTTTTTAATACGAATGAGGCCGGCTTCCGGATCTTGCCCCGTATTGGATAGATCCGAGAGCGACAGGTCATCATTCTCATCCTGACAATCCTGGTAAATAATGGACGTTGAAATACTAGCCCGCTTGCAATTCGCTTTCACCGTAGCCTTCCACTACATCTACCCGCCGCTCAGCATCGGGCTGGGGCTGATCATGGTGATCATGGAAGGTTTGTACCTGCGCACCGGAGAAAAGGTTTATGAACAAATGGCCCGCTTCTGGACCAAGATTTTCGCCCTTACTTTCGGCATCGGAGTAGCCACGGGCATCGTCATGGAATTCGAATTCGGCACCAACTGGGCAACCTACTCACGCTACGTGGGAGACGTTTTCGGTTCCGCCCTCGCCGCCGAGGGCATCTTTGCTTTTGCTCTGGAAAGCGGCTTCCTGGGCGTGCTGCTCTTCGGCTGGAACCGGGTGAGCTCCCGCGTGCACTTCATCGCCACCCTGGGGGTCTGGCTGGGCTCAATGTTCTCGGCCATCTGGATCGTCGTGGCCAACTCCTGGCAGCAGACCCCGACCGGCTACCACATCGTCGGCGAGGGCGTCAGCGCCCGGGCCGAGATCACCGACTTCTGGGCGATGGTGTTCAACCCGTCGAGCGTCGACCGCCTGCTGCACGTCTGGATCGGCGCTTTCCTGGCCGGAGCCTTCCTCGTGCTGAGCGTACACGCCTGGTATTTGCTTAAAAACCGGCACGTAGAACTATCGAAAAAGGCGTTTAAAATCGCCCTGATCGTGGCCATCGGCTCCTCGCTGGCGCAACTGGCTACGGGCCACAAGTCGGCCGACGGCGTCGCCAAAAACCAGCCGGCCAAGCTCGCCGCTTTCGAAGGCCATTTCGACAGCCTGGCGGTGGCCGACCTTTACGTGATGGGCTGGGTGAAAAAAAAACGCAGGAGGTGACCGGCCTCAAAGTACCCGGCGGGCTGAGCATGCTGCTGTATTTCGACAATAAAACCCCGGTTCGCGGCCTCAATTCCTTCCCGGAAGATGAACGCCCGACGGCCCTCAACGCCATCTTCCAGTTTTACCATTTTATGGTGGCCATCGGCATGTTTCTCATCGCCTTGTCCTTATACGCTGGTTTCCAATGGTGGCGGGGAAAATTGTTCGAACAACGCTGGCTGCTGTGGGTCTTCGTATTTACGGTCATCCTGCCGCAACTGGCCAATCAATTCGGCTGGTATTCGGCGGAGATGGGACGCCAGCCCTGGGTCGTATACGGCCTGCTGCGCACCTCCGACGCCCTCTCGCGCGTGGTGACGGCCAATCAGGTGTTGTTTTCCCTCATCATGTTCACCTTCATCTACACCCTGCTTTTTGCACTGTTTATCTACCTCCTGAACAAGAAAATCAAGGGCGGCCCCGCAAAAGAGGACTACGAAGAACACCGCCCGGTGCAGGAAGAAATGGTAGGGTCTTTTGGGAAAAATTAGTACGTAGAACAATCGAGGCATCCGAGGTTCGGCGACCTCCGGGTGTCTGCCATCATATTAGCCGATAAATTCTGCGAGCTTGTCTGGAGGTCGTGCTCCTGAAGCGAAAGACCCGGATTACTACCTCCGGACACAGCTTTAAAAACTGACAACAGTCATGGCGACATTTTTAGGTATCGATTATCCCACCCTCTGGTTTCTGGTCATCGGCGGGCTGTTCAGCGGCTACGCCATTCTCGACGGTTTCGATCTGGGGGCGGGCGCCTTACATTTGTTTTTCAGAAAAGAACAAAGCCGCCGCATCGCGCTCAACGCGATCGGCCCGGTATGGGACGGCAACGAGGTCTGGCTGGTCATCGGCGGCGGCGCACTTTTTGCCGGTTTTCCCATCGTTTACGCCTCCATGCTCTCTGGGATGTACATCCCGTTCATGTTGTTCCTGATGTTCCTGATCTTCCGGGCCATCTCCATCGAGTTTCGCTCCAAAGAACCGATGAAGTGGTGGCGGCGGATGTGGGACGTCAGCTATAGCGTCGCGAGCATTATGCTGGCCGTTCTGCTGGGCGTCGTACTCGGGAATATTCTCCTGGGCGTGGAGATCGGCCCCAACTACGAATTCCAGGGCAATTGGCTGGAATTTCTCAACCCCTACGCGCTGATGGTGGGCGTCACTACCCTGGCCTTGTTTTCCATGCACGGGGCTATTTATTTGTTGATGAAAACGGAGGGCCGGTTGTTCTCCAAGATCACCGTCCTGCTGCGGCGGGCCATCATCTTTTTTGTGGTGAGTTTCGGGCTGGTCACGCTCTATACCCTCATTTATATTCCGCACCTGACCGACCGGTTCAAAGAATTGCCTTTTCTGTTCGTCGTGCCCGTACTGGCCTTTCTCAGCATCGCCAATATCCCGCGGCTGGCCGCCAAGCGCAAGTACTTGCAAGCCTTCATTTTCAGCGCCATTACCCTGGCCCTGCTGCTCATCGTAGTCGCGATCGAGCTATACCCGGTGATCATTATCTCAACGGTTGCCCCCCAATACAATATCACGGTCTACAATGCGGCGGCTTCCGAAAAGTCACTGGGCATCATGCTCACCATCGCAGCCATCGGCGCGCCGCTGGTGTTGACGTATACTGTGTTCGTGTACCGGACGTTTTGGGGGAAGGTGAAGTTGGATGAGACTAGTTATTGAGGTTGAGGTTGAGGTTGAGGTTGAGGTTGAGGAAAGGAGGCAGGGCTAGAAATTCGATCAAAACCAACGAAATAGCGCTTCGTCTATTTTTATTAATTTTTAACTGAAAATAATTGTTTCAAACAAAAATATAAATTATCTTGCAGCCAAAGCACTCGCTCATGGTTAGCAAGGATATTTTGTGGAAGAGCATTATTGAAGATCTGGCGGAAGAGTTCATCCGCTACTTTTTCCCGGATGCGGTCGATCAAATTGACTTTACAAAAGGGTTTGGTTTCCTGGACAAAGAGCTTGATACGCTCTTTCCTCAATCGAAATCAAAAAAGCGGCATGCAGATAAACTGATTCAAGCGCATTTGCTGAATGGTCGTGATCAGTGGTTCTTGATACACGTCGAAATACAGGGCTACCGGGATGGCAGATTTGCGACGCGAATGTTTGAATATGCCTACCGGCTTCGGGACCGGTACCGTAAGCCCCTGACTGCGCTTGCTATATATCTGGACCCGGACCCGAAATACCATTTCTCTGAGTATAACGAAACCTATTTCGGGACCGCATTCCACTTTAAGTTTCGCACCTTTGTTGTACCAGCGTTTGCTCTGGGTGCTTTGCTGAAAGGGGATAACGTTTTTGGGTTCGCTCTGGAAGTCGCACGAGAGGATATTTACGCCAAGAAAAAAAACGATTGGGACCGCCTGGCGTTCAAAACGAAACTAGTGCGTTACTTGTTAGAAAACAAGATAGATAAAAATAAAATTCAAAAGCTACTCATATTTATCAAATTTTACACGCGCTTTGAAGAAAAGGCGTTTTTACGTAAATTTGATGATAGTGTACGGTTAATCTCTAAATTCGAAAAGACTATGGGAATTGAAGAAGCCGTGATCCAGGAATTGAAGGCCAAAGCAATTGAAGAAGGTCGAGCGGAGGGTCGAGCGGAAGGTCGAGCGGAAGGTCGAGCGGAAGGTCGAGCGGAAGGTCGAGCGGAAGGTTTTTCCGAAAAGGAATACATCGTGGTAGCCCGTGGCCATGAACGCGGTATGCCGCCTGAAGACATCGCCTTCATTGCCGATATGCCCCTGGAGCGGGTGCTAGCCATCATCCAGAAGCTGAATAGATAAAGGGAATAAACACTGCTAAAGGGGCGGTCTAGAGTCTGGGCTCCGGCAGCGCGTCCCCGATCTTCCAGGGAAGTGTTTGATTATCGGCTTTAGGCATACCAGCAACTCCACAGCTATAATTCTTCTTTTCCACCGATGGCCGTTCCCAAATGGTAAAATCAAACCATCTTTTGTTGTAGTCTGACGGCCATGGGAGCAGACGTCATGATTCCCAATTCTTCCCTTCTTCGGGATCCTACCAATTTCCGCTCGCTCCACTCAACTTTTCAACTTCGAAAACACTTATATACAAACAATCTTTCCTACATCGCTATGGAAAAAGAATTCATCCGCCAGTTGTACGCCGTCCACCAGTCTGCCAAAAGAATTCCGGCGCCAACCCTCGTCTGCAGTTGGTTGGAAGGTCTTCTGGAGTTGCTTTTCCCCGAATTCTCCAACCACCGTTTCCAGAACATCCGGGAGTTTGAGCACCACTACCAGAGCCTGCGCCTGGAATTGCTGAAAATACTGGATACCCTCGACGATCCCGTCGCTGCTTCGGCGGAAGAACTGGAAAAAGCCTTCATGGACCAGGTGCCCAGGGTGCGCGAGCTGCTGGTGAAAGATGCACAAGCCATCTGCGAAGGCGACCCGGCGGCGGTCAACGTCACCGAAGTCATCCGCTCTTATCCCGGCTTCTACGCTATTGCCGTGCACCGGCTGGCCCACGAATTTTACGGCCTCGGCGTTCCGCTGATCCCGCGCATCCTCACCGAAGACGCCCACAGCAAAACCGGCATCGACATACATCCCGCAGCTGAAATCGGCGAAAGCTTCTGCATCGACCACGGCACCGGCGTCGTCATCGGCGAGACCTGCGAAATCGGCAACCACGTCAAAATCTATCAGGGCGTCACCCTCGGCGCCCTCAGCGTGGATAAATCGATGGCCCAAACCAAACGCCATCCCACCATTCAGGACAATGTCGTCATCTACGCCGGTGCTACCATCCTCGGCGGCAATACCGTCATCGGCCACGACAGCGTCATCGGCGGCAGCGTCTGGTTGACGAAAAGCGTGGCGCCCTACACCCGCGTATACTACGAGGGCTATACCCGGCAGCATCTGCAGCAGGATGCTTCTTCTGAGGTGATTTGACCGCTCCATTTTGGCATAAAATCAAAAAATATACCAGAAAAATCGATCTGTCCGTTTACACTTTCGGAGCTCAGCCCAATAAAAGTGGGGGTCAGCACGGGTCACCGCCCCGGGAAAATCTCTTTATGGCAAATGACCCAAATCACATTTGGAAAAAATAATTAAAAAAAATTTTTATTCTACTGTAATTTTTCCCCATAAGGGGCGTTACAAAATTGTGATACACGACACTCTTATTCGAAAACCGCCATTCGGCGGGAACGAGCAAACAGATTTTTTAACCAGTAAACATTTTATTATGACCAATTTGAATGTAGGATGGCTACGCACCATCCAAGACGTCAGCGGCGGCAGCCATTTTCCGGACGGGCGAGTACCTATTGAGGTTTTTCACCGCCCTTTACCCTTACAACCCTGCTTTTGTCCGCCAGTAGAACGCTATTGCGGAATTCGAGGAATTAGGTTTGAAGATTGGGCGCCCAACATGGGATCCGGATCCAGGATTTTGAAATTCTTTATGCTAAGCCGGGCAGGCGGAGTGAATAGCCTGCGAGCACAATCGTCTCGCTCCTGACGTAAAACTGAAGTAGTGCTTGCATGCTATTCCTCGCCATCCTTCCCTAGCGTAAATTGCAAAGCACGATCGAAATCCGATCCCATCTTCTTTCCTTTCTGGGTTAATTTCCAACGAGTTCTGTTAGTTACTTTTTTCTTTTCGGCAAAACCGAGCTTTTCCATTTCGTTCAGCGACTGGAAAACGAACCGTCGGTTTTTGATGCCGGCGCTTTTGTGAATATCCGAAACCGTCAAAACGGGCTCGGCGCCGTCGTTGCGATACAGTATCAGCAGCACCAGCGACTGGGCCAGCGATAACCTGAGGTGTTCCGCTGCGGTAGGTTGCTTCGGCGATACCGGCGGCATGATCTCCAATATTCGCCGCGAAAGCTTTACGAATAAAGCCCCCCACTCGTCTTTGTCCATAGCCGTCAACGGGCGGTCGGGGGAGTTGACCGGCTGAAAATCGGCAATCATCGACTCGCGGAACATACAATGACTGACCACGACGGGCAGAATTTTTGCACCGTCCTTATCGGCGGCCCGCAACAGCTTCGGCAGGGTCTCCTGGTAAATAACGTCGGACGATAAATAATGGGGGCTAACCAGCAGAACTGCTACTTTGGCGGAATGGATGGCATTATGCATGGCCTTGCGCCAGTCGAGGCCGGGATCGACCTTAGAGTCGTCCCAAATGAAAAAGTCGTAATGTCTTTCGAGAAAGGTCAGGTGGACACGCAGCTCGTGAAACCAGGCCTGATCCCTGCGATCGTAACTGATGAAAACGCCGCTTCTGCTCATCGCGGTGATGTTTTGGGGATGGTAAACCGTGACCGTTGTCAGATAAAAAATCTAAATATAGAAAAAAACACCGCAAGTATGTTTGACTGTCCCTCAAAAGAACTGATCCAGCATAGCTGCCGGCGGAGGCGTCCGCCCGTTGCCGTCCAGCCAAAGCTGGCGATAGGCCCCGTCCCCGTCGTACATCGACGCTTGCTTTTTGGTGTTGAACACCCGGTCGCGGGGGTCGTTGCCCACCCCGCCGGCGTACATCCAGTTGCCGTAATTACTGGCCGGGTCATAATCGATGAGTAACGATTCGAACCAGGCCGCCCCCTTGCGCCAGTCCTCCCTGAGCTGATGCACCAGGTAGGAAGCCACGTTCTGCCGCCCCCGGTTGCTCATAAAACCGGTGTAGAGCAGTTCTCGCATATTGGCGTCCACGAAGCGATCGCCCGTCTGCCCCGTTTGCCATTTCTCAAAAATGCGGGGTTTGTCCTGCCAGTCCACACTTTTATCCTGAATGCCGCCCGGGAAAAATATTTTGCGGCCATACCGCATCGCCACGAATTTGAAATAATCGCGCCAAAGCAATTCGAATTTCACCCAGTACGTAGAGCTGTTGGAGGTTCTTTCCGATTCGTATGCTTCTACTTCGTGGTAGATAGCACGGGGCGAAATGCTGCCGTTGGCGAGCCAGGGAGAGAATTTGGTAGAATAATCGCCGCCGATTAGTCCGTTGCGCGTCTTTTTATACGACGCGACGGCGTCGGAATCCCATAAGTAGTGATCGAGGCGGCGGTAGGCGGCCATAGCGCCTCCTTGGAACGCCAGCACCCGGCGCTCATCGGGCGGCGGCGTTTCCAAACCGAGACCGTCGGGAGTGGGCAATTCCGCCGGAGGCAATTCCGGGCTGACAATCTCTCCGGGCGCCTCCACCAGGGGGCGTACCCGGCTGTACTTTTCTACGCGTTTGCGAAACTGGGTGAACACGTCGGGCAACTGCTCGGTGGCGAAAGGAACGTCATCCGGGTGAATCAACGTACTGCCGTGGTGCAGCGAAAGATCGACTTTTTCGGCAATGTCCTGTTCTGCGCGAATTTCCTCGTGGGTGTAGGCCTTGGCGGCGAATACCTGCCCACACTGATACTTCGCGGCCAATTCCGGTATTACCTGCTCCGGCAAACCCCGCACTATCTGCAACCGGCTCCCCTTCTCCGCCAGGTGATCCGCCAGATCCTGCAGGCTCTCCAGCAAAAATTGCAGCCGGTAAGGGCCCATCCGCAGGAAACCCCAGCGATCGCGTTGCAGCAGCCGTTCGTCTAATACAAATACCGGTACTATCGCCTCACTGCCGGCGACGGCCGCCGCCAGTGCGGGGTTGTCGTTCAATCGCAGATCATCGCGAAACCACAGCAATCCTCTTTTCATATTGTTCTGAAAATTTTGGAATCAGCCTGTTAACACGAGCTGACGGAAAAGGTTCCGGCTCACTCCGCGGTATCCTCGGCGCCTTTCGGGCGAAAAGCGAGGATGAAGAATAGGGCCGCCGCCGCTCCGACCGCAGCGGGTACGCTCCAGATAGCCGGCCAGTAGTGTTGATGCAAGCCCGTGGTGAAAAAATTGACCACTTCACCGGCGACGACGGTGCCCAGTAGGGCGCCCAGGCCCTGGGTGGCCAGGCTGATCAGGCCTTGGATGGTGCTGCGCAGCGATTCCGGCACATGGCGGTCCAGGAAGATCTGGGTGGCCAGCACGGTAAAATTGAAGGCTAGGCCGTGCAGCAGGATACCCAGGTAAAGTCCGGGCGTCGCCCCGGAAGCCGCACCCCAGGCGAAGAAGGTGTACCGAAGCCCCCAGGCCAGCAAGCCCAGAAACAAAATGCGCCGCATGCCCAGATGCCGGAAGAAAAAAGGCAGCGCCAGCATCACCGCGATTTCCGTCACCTGCCCCAGCGCCATCTTCCCGGCCGAACCGGCCACGCCCTGTTCGGTCAGAAAAGGGTTGACAAAACTGTAGTAAAAACTGGCAGGAATAGAGATCAGCACCAGCGCAATGATCAACACCACGATGTTGCGACGCCGAAACAGCTGGCGCATATCGGGGCCGAAGAACAGCGACCCCGCCCGAAAAGGCCCGCGCGCGCCCGGCGGCGGCGTGTGGGGCAGCGTAAAGCAGTACCCCCCCAGCACCAGCGCCGTACTCCCGGCAATGCGCATGGGTAAGGCCAGCGCTTCGGCATTCAGCAAACTGACCAGGCCGCCGGCCAGTATCCAGCCGATGGTGCCCCACACCCGGATGCGCGGAAAATCGCGCCGACCGTCGCGGATATGGTGGAAACAGAGCGCATTCGTCAGCGCCATCGTCGGCATGAACAGCAAAGCATAAAGCAACATGACGGGATAGAACAGGACAAACACCTTTATTGTCGATAACAGCAGCAAAGTCGCACCACCCGCCAGATGCAGCCCGGCCAGCATCCGCTCCGACGCCCAGAGCCGGTCGGCCAGACGCCCCATCAGGAAAGGCGTTACCGTAGCGGCAATGGCCATAGCGCCGTAGCTCAGGCCGACTTCCCGGCCGCTGAACCCCAGGTTCTGCAAGAGGTAGGTGCCCGCTGTCACAAACCAGGAGCCGTGAACGAAATACTGCAAAAACTGCAGCAGGGATAATCGCCAGTATCGTTGTCGTTGCATTGCCCGCAAAGGTAGGAAAGCGGAATTACAAGTTCAGCCGGCTCCGCTATACCACCCGGGCAACCGCATGGCTACCTATCGATGGCCCTAAAATTTTCGGGGAGCGGAAGGAAAAATCCTCGCTATTCCTGCTTTTTCGAGTTCCAAAAATTACCGGTTTCGGCCCAGCCCGATCAGCTCATCGAAAAAAAATGACAATTGGTAGAGTTTGGCGGCGATCTTACGGATCACATCGGCCGATTTCTTATTTTAGCCTAGTTTTATTGATTAGCAGTGATAAAAAACCTTGTTGTGCCATGCAATCCTTTCTGAAAAGCTTTTTTTCTCTATTGTTGTTGCTTTGTTTATATCAAGCGCCGGCGCCCGCCCAGATCGATGCGCGCATGTTGCGCTATCCCGACGTCTCGGCTACCCAGATCACCTTCGTCTACGCCGGTGACATCTGGGTGGCGCCAAAGAACGGGGGCGTCGCCAGTAAACTGAGCTCGCCGGAGGGTTCCGAAAACAACCCTACTTTTTCCCCGGACGGGCAGTTCATCGCTTTCACCGGTAATTACGACGGCAACTCGGACGTCTACGTCGTGCCGGTTGCCGGCGGCACGCCGAAGCGCCTGACCTACCACGGCGTGACCGATAACGTTCAGGGCTGGACGCCGGATGGAGGGCAGGTGCTCTTCACTTCCAGCCGGTATAGCGGCCGCCAGCGCTACAATCAATTTTTCACCATCCCCGTCGACGGAGGCATGGCCGAAAAACTGCCGGTGCCCTACGGCGAATACGGTGACTTTTCGCCCGACGGCCGCCAACTCGTCTACACGCCGCGCAGCCGCCTTTCGCGCACCTGGAAGCGCTACCGCGGCGGCTCTGCAGCCGACCTCACGATCTTCAACCTGGATTCCTACGCTTCCGAAGTGATCGCGGCCAGCGACGCCAACGACGAAGCGCCGATGTGGCGCGGCCGGCAGATCTACTTCCTATCAGACCGTGGGCCCGCCAAGCGGTTCAACCTTTACGTCTACAACCAGGATGATAAGCAGGTACGACAGCTCACCCGGTTTACCGATTTCGACATCCATTTTCCGGCCATGGGCCCCGAGGAAATCGTCTTCGAAGCCGGCGGCAAGCTCTACCTGTTCGACCTGGCCGACGAGTCCTACGACGAGGTAGCCATCAAGGTAGTCACCGACCAGGAGTCGCTGAAGCCCCGCACCGAAAAAGTCAAAGACCTCATCAGCGAAGCCTGGCCTTCTCCCGACGGCCGGCGCGTGATCGTCGCCGCACGGGGCGAACTCTTCAACGTCCCGGCAGAGAAGGGATACGTCAAAAACATAACCGCGTCTTCCGGCGTGGCCGAACGCTACCCCGCCTGGTCGCCCGACGGTCGTTACCTCGCCTACTGGAGCGATCGCAGCGGCGAATACGAACTGATGCTGCGCGACCTGAAAGCGCCCGAAAAAGAAATACAGCTGACGGAGTACGGGCCCCGTTTCCGGTATCAGCCGATCTGGTCGCCCGACAGCAAGAAAATTGCGTTTATCGACAACGACCTTCAATTGTTCATCTACGATCGCGACGAAGAGACCACCACCAAAGTGGAGGCTTTCCCCATCTGGTCCAACCACTACAGCTTATCCAACTTTTCGGTGAGCTGGTCGCCCGACAGCCGCTGGCTGGCCTACGCCCGCCAGCTTTCCGCCACCGCCAACGACGCCATTTTCCTGTACGACTACGACGCCCGGCAACTCCATCAGGTGACCGCCGGCTACTATTCCGATTACCGTCCCGTTTTCGATCCCGACGGGAAGCACCTCTTTTTCTACACCAACCGCCATTTCAGCCCGGTTTACAGCGACTACGACAACGGCTTCGTCTATCCCAACGCCACGCGCCTCGCCGTGGCTACGCTGCGCGACGACCTGCCCAACCCGCTGGCGCCGGAAAACGACGAGGCGGCTTTTGAGGAGGAAACAGACGAAGAGGAAAAGGATGCAGAAGAGGACGAAGAGAAGGAGGCGGTCGCCATCGATCTGGAAAGGTTTGAACAGCGCATTCTGCTGCTCCCTCCCCGGGCCGGAAACTTCGGCAACCTGCAAGCTACGAAAGGCAAAATCGCCTATCAGCGCTATCCCAATTCGGGCGCCGAAGAGGAAAAGCGCCCTATTCTCTTCTTCGACCTCGAAGAACGCGAAGAAAAAACCATCCTCGATGATGCCGACGGATTTCTAATTACCGCCAAGGGCGAAAAAATGCTGGTGGCCCACCAGGGCAAACACGCCATCATTGACGTCGCCGAAGGCCAGAAAATGGACAAACTACTGCCTACCGACGAGATGGAAATGACCGTCGATCCTCGCGCCGAATGGCGTCAAATCTTCAATGACGCCTGGCGGTTCGAACGCGACTTTTTCTACGACCCCAACATGCACGGCGTCGACTGGGCGGCCATGCGCCGGCAGTACGGCGCGCTGATCGATGTGGCTGTCACCCGCTGGGACGTCAACTACGTCCTCGGGGAATTGATCGGCGAACTCAACGCTTCCCACACCTACCGCGGCGGCGGGGATACCGAACGCGCCAAGCAACGCGCCGTGGGCTACCTGGGGGTCGACTGGAAAAGGGACGGAGCATACTACGTGATCGACCGTATCCTGGAAGGCGCTCCCTGGGATGCCGAAGCCCGCTCACCGCTCGCCATGCCCGGCATCGACGCGCAGGCCGGCGACCGCGTGCTCGCCGTCAACGGCAACCCGTTGCGCACCGACCGCGAACCGGACGCCGCCTTCGAGGGCCTGGCCGGAAAAACGATAGAACTCAAACTCCAGCGCCCCGGTGAGGACACCACCCGCACCCTCATCGTGGAAACTATGCCCAGCGAAACCCGCCTGCGACACCTCATCTGGATCGAACATAACCGCCAATACGTGGAAAAGGCTTCCGATGGCCGCATCGGCTACGTTTATGTGCGCAGCACGGGCATCGACGGGCAGAACGAACTGGTGCGCCAATTTCAGGCGCAATGGCGCAAAGACGGCCTGATCATCGACGAACGCTTCAATAGCGGCGGCCAGATCCCCGACAGGTTCATCGAACTGCTCAACCGCCCGCTCCTGGCCTACTGGGACGTGCGTGTAGGCGAATCCTGGAACTGGCCGCCCGTCGCCCACTTCGGGCCCAAAGCTATGCTCATCAACGGCTGGAGCGGCTCCGGCGGCGACGCCTTCCCCGATTACTTCCGGAAATCCAACCTCGGCCCCCTCATCGGCACCCGCACCTGGGGCGGCCTCATCGGGATCAGCGGCTCGCCTGCCCTCATCGACGGCGGCGTCGTCACCGTGCCTACCTTCCGCATGTACGACCCCGACGGCGAATGGTTCCGCGAAGGATACGGCGTGGCTCCGGATATCGAAGTGCCGGAAAACCCCACCGAACTGGCCAACGGTAAAGATCCTCAGATCGATCGCGCGGTACAGGAAATATTGCAAGCACTGGATAATCCATCCTACGAAACCCCGGCAACCCCCAAGCCGGAAGTGCGCAGCAAATAATTACTGCGATCCACCCAACCACCGCAACGGGCGAAGGGCAAAACAACAATACGCCCCTCGCCCGTTGCACTTTCCCCCCTCACCCTCACCCTCCCCCTCCCCCTCCCCCTCAACCTCAACCTCAAATAGACCCCCAAACATAAAACATTAGCCAACTCTAAAAACATTGATCTTTTTTCACTTACATTTGTTTTAGTCACAATTATATTTTCAATGAAAGGACCAAAACCGGTATTTTTCTACCTGCTCCTGTTATTGCCGCTTGCTGTACAAGTGGCCTGCCGTCCGGCCCAAAGCGATGTGGAAGGCCCCCGGCGGATCGTGTGCACGACCGGAATGATCGGCGACGCCATCCGCCGCATTGCCGGGACGCACGCAGAGGTGACCCCCCTGATGGGACCGGGCGTTGACCCCCACCTGTACAAAGCGACCCAGGGCGATCTGCGGCTGCTGACGGAAGCGGATATTATTTTCTACAACGGCCTGCACCTGGAGGGCAAGATGGGAGAAGTGCTGGAAAAACTCAGCCGCCTGAAACCGGTGATCGCCATCACCGATAGTATCGACCGGCGCCGGCTCATCAACTCGACCGACTACGCGGATGCGCACGACCCGCACATCTGGTTTGACGTCTCGCTTTGGTCGGAAGCGGTGGGCTATGCCGGACGTGCAATGGGCCGCCTCGATACGGCCCACGCGGCCGTTTACCGGCAAAACGCCGACCGCTTTCGGGAAGAACTGGCCGACCTCCATCGCTGGGTAGCCGACACCATCGCCACCATTCCGGAAGGGCAGCGCGTATTAATTACCGCCCACGACGCCTTCGCATATTTCGGGCAGGCCTACGCGATCGAAGTGCGCGGCCTGCAGGGGATCTCGACGGTGTCCGAATACGGCTTAAAAGACATTTCCGACCTGGTTTCTTTCATCTCCGAACGCCAAATTAAAGCCGTCTTCGTGGAAAGCTCGGTACCCCGCAAATCCCTGGAAGCGGTCGTCGAAGGCTGCGCGCAGCGGGGCCACCAGGTGCGCATCGGCGGCACGCTGTACTCCGACGCCATGGGCGAGAAGGGTACGCCCGAAGGTACTTACCCCGGCATGGTGCGGGCCAACGTAGTAACCATTGTCGACGCCCTGCGTTAAATGCAAAAACAAAATAGATGACCCCTTCGATAGAAGTTCACAATCTGACCGTAACCTACAACCGCCGTCCAGTGCTCTGGGACATTGATTTCACCTTGCCCGCCGGCCGGCTGATCGGGATCATCGGCCCTAACGGCTCCGGGAAAACGACCCTCCTGAAAAGTATCATGGGCCTGGCGCCCGTCAGCAGCGGTTACGTCAAGCTGTTCGATCAGCCGCTCGCTTCAGTACGGCCGCGCATCAGCTACGTACCGCAGCGGGAGTCGGTCGACTGGGACTTCCCCATCAGCGTGATGGAAGTGGTGAGGATGGGACGCTACCGTCCGGGCCGCCTGTTGCGTCGGCTCAGCACGGAAGACCGGCGCATCGCCCGCGAAGCCCTGGAAAAGGTCGGCATGCTTCCTTTCGCCGACCGGCAGATCGCCCAGCTTTCGGGAGGCCAGCAACAACGCGTATTTGTCGCCCGCGCCCTCGCCCAGCAAGCCGACCTCTATCTGATGGACGAACCCTTTGCGGGCGTCGACGCCGCGTCGGAAGAGGCGATCCTGCAATTGCTGGGCGAGATGAAGAGCCGGGGCAAGACCGTCGTTATCGTCCACCACGACCTGCAGACGGCCCGCCAGTTTTTCGACTGGATCGTTTTGCTGAACACCCGCCTGGTCGCCAGCGGTCCCATCGACGAGGTCTTTACTTCCGAATACCTCAGCGAAGCCTACGGCGGTCAGCTCACCATCTTGTCGAAAGTAGCCGACCTGGTTCAGGAGCGCGATTTTCCGGTACGCGAAAAACACTATCGGGACAAGCTATGATGGAATTTTTCACTTTCTCCGATCCCAACGTGCGCATGGTCGCCGCCGGCTCCGTTCTGCTGGGCGCCAGCGCCGCCATCGTCGGCTGTTTCACCTTCCTGCGCAAACGCGCCCTGGTGGGCGACGCTATTGCCCACGCCATCCTGCCGGGCGTCTGCCTGGCGTTTATCGTCAGCGGCCAGAAAAGCCCGCTGATCCTGCTGCTGGGGGCCCTGGTTACCGGCTGGCTGTCCCTGCTGGTGATGGATTTTATCGTCAACCAGAGCAAGCTGAAAACGGATACGGCCATCGGGGCGGTGCTGAGCGTCTTTTTCGGCTTCGGCATCCTGCTCCTGACGGCGATCCAGCAGTCGGGCAGCGGCAACCAGGCAGGGCTCGATAAGTTCCTATTCGGCAAAGCCGCTTCGATGACCCGGCAGGACGTCCTCACTTTCGGCGCGGTGGCGCTGGTGCTGCTGATCGTTGTTTTTGCCTTCTTCAAAGAATTTAAGCTCGTCGCTTTCGACCCCGATTTTGCACGCACCGCCGGCCTGCCGGTGCGCGGCCTGGAATTTACCATGGCCTCCGTCACGGTGCTGGCCGTAGCCGTGGGCATACAGGCGGTGGGCGTGGTGCTGATGGCGGCGCTGCTCATTACGCCGGCGACAGCCGCCCGGTTCTGGACCGACCGGATCGGGCCGATGGTCTTCCTGGCGGCGCTCTTCGGCATGGCCTCCGGCTTGTTCGGTTCGTGGGTGTCGTACATCGCTCCTTCCATGCCTACCGGGCCCTGGATCGTGGTGTTGCTCTCCGCTTTCGCGATCTTATCCATCCTCCTGGCGCCCGGACGCGGCATTTACGCCCGGCTGCGGCTGCGGCGCGAAAACGCCCGGAAGATGCTGAAAGAAAATATCCTAAAAGCCTTTTACACGCTGGGAGAAAAAAGCGGGGATTACCAAAAGAGTTGCAGCCGGAAAGAACTGTCGCAGGTGCGCCCATTCGACAGGGACGAGCTGCGACGCGGCCTCAAGCGACTGAAGCAACAAGGGTGGGTCGAACATCCCGGCCCCGGCGACTGGCGGCTCACTGAGGCCGGCCTGGGCGAGAGCCGGCGCGTAGTGCGGCTCCACCGCCTTTGGGAGCTCTACCTGACGCGGCGAGTGCGCATCGCCCCCGATCATGTACACAATAATGCAGAAGCCATGGAACACGTGCTGACCCCCGAGGTGGAACGCCAGCTGCTCGAAGAACTCGACCACCCGCTGATCGACCCGCACGAGTCCATTATTCCTTATCAGCACTCGCGGACGAACAACCTGTAATCCTTATGGAAGCATTCTGGATCATCCTCACCGGTTCTATGGTCGCTATCAGTTGCGGACTGCTGGGCGCCTTCCTGTTACTGCGCAGGATGGCTATGGTAGGCGACGCCATCTCCCATGCCGTGCTGCCCGGCATCGTACTGGCGTACCTGCTATCCGAATCGCGGGAGACCCTCCCCATGCTCATCGGAGCAGCCGCCCTGGGGGTTTTCACCACCCTGTTCATTGAACTGCTGCACCGCAAAGCGCGGCTGCAGACCGATGCTTCCATCGGCATCACTTTCACCTGGCTGTTCGCTATCGGCATCATCCTGATTTCGCTGTACACCGGGCAGATCGACCTCGATCAGGATTGCGTCCTCTACGGCGAAATAGCCTATGTACCCCTGGACCTCTGGATCACGGACGACGGCCGAATTATGGGGCCGCGCCCCGTCTGGATCACCGGCGGGGCCACCCTGCTCATTCTGGCCGTCATTCTGCTGGGGTATCGCGGATTGCAGGTCACCACTTTCAACCCGGAGTACGCCGCCGCCATCGGCATCTCGACGGCCTTCTGGCACTACCTGCTCATGAGCGCGGTATCGGTCACCACGGTCATCTCCTTCGAATCGGTCGGAGCGATTCTCGTCGTTGCTTTCCTGATCGTCCCTCCCGCCACTGCCTACCTGCTTACCGACCGGCTTCGCGAGATGCTCTGGCTCACGGTTTTATTCGGCCTTATCTCATCGGTAGGCGGCTATTATCTGGCCTACTGGATAGACGGCTCCATTGCCGGCGCCATGTCGGTGGTGGCGGGGCTGTTGCTGGGCCTGGCGCTGCTTTTCTCTCCCAAGGAAGGCTATTTTATTCGGCCGTGGCGCGCATCGAATTCCTAAATATTGGGCTTGTGCGGCTACGCAGGAATGGCTATTTTAAAAGGAAAAAATGAAAATTGCCACTGCTCTTGCCCTGATTGCCCTGCTCTCTCTTCCCCTCATGGCCCAGGACCACTTCCCTGCTTTTGAAGACGAGCCGGTCTGGGTGGTCGATGGGACGTTTTGGGGCGACCCTACCTGTCACACCTATTTAGTCGATGATATTTTTTTGCAGGACGACACCCTCTGGCACCAGGTTCGCCGGTTCGCCAGGACGGTGGCTTGCGACGAGCTATCGTACGATTCCCTCTTTACCGGCTGGGAAGAGATTGCCGGCTATTACGCCATTGCACCGGCGCAGGGGCGCGTTTACGGCAAAAAAACGCTGGATGGGCCCACCGGTTTGCTTTACGATTTTGATCTGGCGGAGGACCAGGACGCGGAAGTGCTCTTCAACTGGCTGACCGGCCAGCCGCTCGCCGCGCACCATTTTCGCAATGTATTTATCGAACAACGCGAAATGCTGGACCTTGGCGGTCAATCGCGGATCAGGCTGCGCCTTTCGGAGGATAGTCAGCCCTTCCCTGCCTACAATTGGCCGGAGCCCCGCCTGGAATACTGGATCGAAGGCGTAGGATCGACCGTCAATCCCTTTTCCGCTTTCAGCTGTATCGCTTACGGCTGCGAGGAGACGTACCAACTCAACACCCTGTATTACAATAAAGAGCCCCGCTTTCGCTACGATGCACTCACCAATGCACCCGATCTGAACGGCCCCCTGCCGAGTCCCGAAATGTTCTTTTTTCCGGATCATTTGGTCGTCAATCAGCAAAACAGCGCGCCCATTGAAGTCCGGCTGCTTGACCCGCTGGGTCGCACCCACTACCATACTCGCAGCCGCTCGACGTCGGTCGTGCTGCCGCTGCCGCCTCAACTGCCCGCAGGGGTTTACTGCGTACAGATCAGCAAGGCCGGCCGGCAGACCAATCGCTTATTTTTTAAACCCTGATCGGTTTCGTTTTCCCGCAAAACAGGGATTTGCATTCCGGATAACGATCGACGGGCAAAGTGAGAATATGACATTCCGATCTTTAAGCTTATTTTAGCTGAAGAAATGAAAAGGGCATGCAATCCCCAATAGAAGAAAATTACCTAAAAGCGATATTCAAACTATCCGAAGACCAGGAAGGCAACGTCAGCACCTCGGCGATTGCGGAGGAATTGAATATCAATTCGGCTTCTGTGACGGATATGATCAAGAAGCTCGCCGCGAAAGAACTGATCACCTACGAAAAATACCAGGGGGTGCAGCTCCGGGAGGCGGGGCGCGCCATCGCGATCGACATCGTACGCAAACACCGCTTGTGGGAGGTTTTTCTGGTGGAAAAATTACACTTCAACTGGAGTGAGGTCCACGAGATCGCCGAACAGCTCGAACACGTCAAATCCCGCGAACTCATCGACCGGCTCGACCAGTTTCTCGGTCATCCTACCGTAGACCCTCACGGCGACCCCATTCCCGACAGCGAAGGGCGGATCCGCCCCAACAACCAGGTGGTGCTCACGGAACTGACCGTCAACTCCCGGGCCGTCATCACCGGCGTCAAAGAAGACACCAAAGAACTGCTCAACTACCTGGAACAGAAACAACTGCTGCTGGGAACGCACCTGGTGGTGAAAGCCGTTTTCGACTTTGACGGCTCCATGCTCATTCATTCGGTCAGCGGCGAGAGTTCGATCTCCCGCAAAGTAGCGGAGAGCCTTTTCGTGCGACGGCTATAATCCGGGTTAATTTTCAGCGTTGACCATCATTAAGTTCTTGCACTTATCCAAGGCCTTACCCTTGATGAGGATGTTCAACCGGTCGACTTCCCGGATCGAACCGCAGTCATAACATTCCACCAGCGGCGCTTTATCCTGGATGTGCGCCATCAACTCATCCGCAGATAGGCCCTTCTCCAGGCGGCTGTACGCCTCATAGGTGATATCCAGGAAAGCGACATTCGGACCGATCCCCCGGTTGTCGAGCAGGTAACCGCGCTCCAGCGGCGTGGGATAAGCCAGGGTGTCTCTGAAAAACACATCGGAGGGCCCGGGATAGGAAACGATCTCACTGCCGTCGGCCGACAGGATAACGGGCACGTAACGGGCATAGTCCTGAGTCGTTTTGTAAACAATGGTCGGCTTGGCCCCAAATTCAATCTGTATAGCCGCCGCCTGCTTTTTGGCGGAATTGCAGGCCAATAACAGCCCGCACACCACCAGCACTATTACTGATTTTTGGATCATTGTCATGCTATTATTTTGACCTTTACTGTCTTTGGTATTTGGTCTTTGGTCTTTTGGAGGAAGTATCCAAAGACCAAAGACCAAAAACTAAAGACCAATAATACCTACCGGCTCACCACCAGCCGGCGCCGGTAGCGCACGCCGTCGGCGTCGAGGGTAAGCAAATATACGCCCGGGGCCTGATCGCCCAGGTCGAGCGTCGAGTGCAGGGCGTCACCCCGGCCCAGGTCGAAAGAACGAACCAGCCGGCCGTTGAGGTCGAACACTTGTCCGCGCAGGCGAGCCGGCTGCGGCAGGTTGATGTTGATGTCAAAGTAACGATCGCTGGGGTTGGGCCCCACTTTGATATACGGATCGAGCGCCGTAGCGTCCACCGAAGAGGAAAGGGTCCTTTCGATATTGATATCCAGCTGGTAGGTGCCCAGCGTACCGACGAAATAGGGCGCTACCCCGAAGTATACAGTATTCCCGCCTTCCACGATGAAGGGTTGATCCATGACGTCGTCGTACAGGTCCGACCAGCCGCTTCCGGCGTTAATGCCGAAAAGCACGTCGTTGGTGTAGGTTTGTCCGTTGCCGCTATTATAGGAATCGTGGGCGCGGGCCACGATCTCGTATTGGTAGCCGGCGGGCAGATCTACCCGGAAGTAATCCTGATCTTCGGCAAAGTGCATATTGGCGCCCTGCGTATTCCAGGCCGCCTCGGCGCCCGAGAAGGAGAGGTTGACGTTGTAGGCTGCTCCCGTATCGTCGTTATTCTCGTACGAATCGGCGACGATCGCCGGCGCGGCCACCTGGATATAAACCGGGTTTTCATAGTCGCCGTTTCCTACGATCTGCCAGTTCCCGCCATTGGGCAGGTTCCAGGTAGCGAGCAGGTACGTACCGGGTTCTACATCGACGCCGTCTATGGAAAAAGTGACGCCGTTGGTATAGTGGCAGTTGGCGCACAAGTCGCCGTCCACGATCGCCAATTCGTCGATGTATTCGCCGTCCAGCGTATACAAGTCGACGGAAAACTGGCCGCTGTAATCAAATGCGCCGAAGTTGGCGTAGTCGAGCGTCACCTGGAAGGGTTCGCCCTGAACGACCGGGTCGGCGCTGGTCTCGATGGGCGCGTAGAGCACGATATCATTATACGGGCCTTCGATTTCGAAAGTCACCGGGTTGGAATATTGCCCCGGCGGGATGAGGGTCCATTCGCCGTTGGCCGGCCGATAGAAAAAGCCCATGATGTAAGAGCCAGGAGAGGTGGGCAACCCATCGGAGTTAAATTCCAGGGAATAAAAAAAGCCGTTTTCCAGGGAGCCGGAAAGGGTTTCCACTATTTCCAGTAAGGTTCCGTCTTCGGTGAATACCGCCGCGGCGATTTCTCCGGTCACCGTTTGGTTGCCGAGGTTGGCGATGTCCACAGTGATCGTAAAAGGTTCGGCAAATTGGATAGGATACGGGTCGGCGGTCACGCCCGAGTAGACTTCCAGGTTGGTGTATTCGGTGGGGTCGGGGTCGCCGCCGCCGCCACCGCCGCCGCCGCCGGTAGCGGGCTGAATGCCGATCACTGCCTGCTGGAAGTTGTTGTATCCGCTATTGCCGGCGCCGGTGCCGCCGGTTTGCGGGTTGAGGTTGTTGAGCGTAAAGTAACCGTCCTGGAAGCCGCTCCAGCCCCAGTTCATGTGGAAGAAGTCGCCGTCGTACCCGTCCATCACCCAGGCGTGGCCTCCGCCCTGGCCGATGCCGGCGTATTCCACCGGCCGGCTGTTATCCAGTTCGCTCTTCATCGTTTGGATCCAGTTGGCGTCGGAGTACTGATCGCGCTCCACGAACTGGGTGGTATTGGAGTAAGAGAAATAATTGCGCAGGGCCGAGGCGACACCCGACAGGGAAGATACTCCGCTCACCTGCACGCCGTATCCCATTTCGATACTTACCCCGCAGTGGAAGCTCAGCAACGCGATGGGCTCGTTGAAATTGGAGATGCTGTTGGGCATATTGCTCCAGTTGTAGGTAGTGGCGCCGAAGTTGGCCGAAATGGTGCCGAACTGCGGGTGGTTATAGGAGTGAAAACCGGTACCCTGGGCCGGGTGGGCGTGGTACCGCATGATCTGGGCCATGGCGGTGGCCACGCAACCGACTACCGCCCGCTGCCCGGTATTGGGGTCCTGCGGGCACAGGGCGTTGTAGGGAAACGGTTGATCCCAGATCGTGGATACGAGCGGATCGACCGAAAGCAGGTTCCGTTCCTGCACGTTCTCCAGGTAGTTGGTCCAGGCCGTTTCGATTTGCTCGTCGCCCTCCAGGTCTTGCTGAATGACCTGGCGGATCTGATGGCGATAGAATTCCATCCACTTGCGAAACGCTTCCGGCTGGCGTTTTTCTTCCAGTTCGTACGGCTGGGTAACGGAATATCCCAGCACGGGCAGCACGCGGTCGTCACCGGAAACGATCACGAAGCCGGCTGCTCCTTCCGGAGAAAAAACGTAGAATAAAGGCGTCGCCTCCTCGCCGATCCGGCTTTCGTCGGTAAAAACGAGGTTAAGATCCTGCGACGAACGGTCGGCAAAACCCTGGCGGACGGCCGCCTGGCGATAACAATTTTCGGCAACGACCAAAGCCGTTTCGGGCGTTACGGTAGCCGCCCAGGCTACGATCGCCAGCAACAAAAACGAAAATATCAGTATTCCTTTTTTCATAAGAATGGGGATTTTTTATCCATCCGATGGTTGTTAACAAAAAAAGCTGAGCCCCTCTTTTGCGGCTCCTCTAATGTAATTCAAAAATGAAAAAAGGTGAGCTTTTTACCGGTGAAAACGCGGCACTAAAATACCGATCAGCGCTCCCACCCCGTAACCGATCAGCACATCCGATACATAGTGCTTTCCGGCGCGCACCCGCAGGTAGCCGGTGAGGGCGGGCAGCACGGCTGCCGTGGTCCACACCGCAGCGTCCCAGTTGTTGCCCGGGCTCAGATCGGTATACATGGTGGCCGTAGTGAAAGACATACAGGCGACCAGCGAGGTGTGCCCGGAGAAAAAAGAAAAACGGGCGTCCGGCTCCAGCTTGTACGGTAGCGCCACGTCGGGATTGAAACAATATGGCCGCGGGCGATGGACGGAAAGTTTGGTCAATTGCGTAATAGCGGTAGTGAGGAGCAGGCTCTCCGCAGCGATCAGCCCATGGCGACCGAAATGATCGCGGGTGGAGGCGTCGAGCAGCAGCGTGGCGGGGAGGCCCAGCGATGAAAGCAGTAAACCGTCGCTCACTTTGGCGGCCCGGGGCGACCAGTTGTTGGTCACCCAGCGATCGAGGCCCCAGATCCGGTCGCGCCGGGGTTGCAGGTCGTAAATATCTTCCGGCAGGGAGGGCGCCATTTTATTGGTCCAGATGGCGCCGGTGACAAACAGCCCGAGGCCGCCGCCCCCGATCAGCGCGTCCCGCCGGTCGACCGGGCCGTATACCGACTGGGCGGCGAGCCCGATGGTCAGCCCCGTCATGATCATCAGCAGCAATAGTCGCATAAAAGCTTTTTGCAAAAGTAGGCAATTTGTCAAGCCATCCTGCTCCGGCCGGGCGACAAATACAAAAAGGCCGCAACCTTTCGCACGGCTCACCGTTACCCAATTGAAAAAAACAGAGCCATGCCGAAAGAATGGTGGATCATCGCCCTGGTGCTGCTCGGCATCGCGGGCTTCTCCCTAAGTTATACCGATAATCCTATGAATAACGACGCCAAGAACGTACTCGGCGGATCGCTGCAAACCTGCTGCCTCGATCCGCTGACCGGATTTTACCGGAACGGCGCCTGCCAGACCGGCCCGGAAGACCTGGGCACCCACGTCGTCTGCGCCCGGGTGACCGACGCATTTCTGCAATACTCCCGCCGGCGGGGCAACGACCTCATCAGCCCGAACCCGGCCTACCGCTTCCCCGGATTGAAAGACGGCGACAAATGGTGCCTGTGCGCGTTGCGCTGGCGCGAAGCGTTGGAAGCCGGCGTCGCCCCGCCCGTCGTCCTGGAAGCGACCCACGAAAAAGCGCTGGAGTTCGTCTCTCTGGAAACCCTGAAATCACATGCGGTCGAGCAGGAGCCGTAATCAAAGGGGCGTCGGCTGTTTCTAATTGTTTTTCACTTTTTCAAGGAACTCCGCTTCCGTCCAGATGTCGACGGTGCCCAGTTCCTGAGCTTTTTTGAGTTTTGACCCTGCTTTTTCGCCCACCACCAGGATATCGAGCTTGCTGCTCACGCCGCTCAGCGCCCTGGCGCCGGCGCCTTCCGCGAGGGTTTTCGCTTCGCCGCGGGTCAGATTCTGCAACGAACCGGTAAACAAGATGGTCTTTCCGGCCAGGGGCCCTTCGTTATTTTGGGCGGGCAGTTGGTCGGCAGGCGTTGGCCGTACGTTGACGCCCAACTCCTCCAGCTCTTTCAGCAGGGTGACGTTGCGCTCGTGGGCGAAAAACTTCATGACGTTCTCCGCCAGCACCGGTCCGATCTCCTTGATGGCGACGAAGTCCTCGAGCGTCCATTTTTGCAGATCGAGTACGTGGTCGATATGGCCGGCGAGGATCTTGGACACCTTCTGCCCCAGATGGTGAATGCTCAGGCTGTGCAGCAGGCGGTGCAGCGGCTGTTGTTTGGCTTTTTCGATCGATTTCTTCAGATTGGCGGCCGATTTTTCCCCGAACCCTTCCAATTCGGCCACCCGCTCGTAATCGAGCCGGTAGATATCGGCGATAGTGCGCAGCCAGCCCAGTTCATAGAAGCGTTCGACGATCGAACGGCCCAGTCCCTCGATGTCCATCGCGTTCTTGGAAACGTGGAAAATGATGCGCTGCAGGTCTTGCGCGCCGCAGACGCAAACCGGGCAGCGCCAGGCGGCCTCCCCTTCGGCGCGCACCAGCTCCACCGGCTGGCCGGTATCGTTGATGGGGCAGAACTTCGGGAATTCGATCTTCTGCTCGCTGCCGTCGCGCAGCTCGGGCATTGCTTTGACGATGTAGGGGATCACGTCGCCCGCCCGTTCCACCAGCACCATATCGCCGGTATGCAGGTCTTTTTCGCGAACAAAATCCTCGTTGTGCAGGGATACCGAAGAAATGGTGACGCCTGCGAGCTGCACGGGCTCCAGCTTCGCTACCGGCGTGATCGACCCCACCTTGCCCACCTGGTATTCCACGCTGAGCAGCCGGGTGGTCGCCTGCTTGGCCTGAAACTTAAAAGCGATGGCCCAGCGGGGATGGTGGCTGGTGTAGCCGCATTTTTCCTGGAGCGCGCGGGAGTCGACCTTCACCACCATGCCGTCGATCTCGTAGGGGTAATCTTCGCGTTTGGCCTGCCATTCGTGGCAGAAGTCGACCACCTCCCGGATGTTGCGACAGCGCTTGCGTTCCACTTCGTGGCGAGGCACTTTAAATCCGAGCTGGTCGAGCAGGTCCAGGCTCTCGTAATGCGTATCGAACCGGTCGATGATATTGTCGCCGTCGGCGTCAACGGCGTAGCCCAGGGTATAGATAAAAGCCTCGAGGCCGCGCCGCGAAACTTCCTGTGGGTTTTTCATGCGCAGGCCCCCGGCGGCGGTATTGCGGGCGTTGGCGAAAAGAGAGAGCCCTTCCTCCGCCCGTGTGGCGTTGACCTGCCGGAAAACGTCCTTTCGGATCAGCACTTCACCACGTACTTCGACCCGCCGGATGCCGTGCGCCGAGAAGCGAGAACGCAGCGGGATAGACCGAATGACCCGCACATTATTGGTGATCTCCTCCCCTGTCGTTCCGTTGCCGCGGGTGGCCCCGCGCAGCAAGGTGTCGTCTTCGTAAACCAGCGCGATGCTGCTGCCGTCGTATTTGGGTTCTACGGCATAAGCCACTTCGGCCGTTTCCGGCAATTCCCCCAGCTTCTTGATCTGCCGGTCGAAATCGAAAAGGTCCGCTTCGTTGTACGAATTGGCCAGCGATAACATGGGCGTGAGGTGTTCGACCTCCGGAAAATCGCTGGTCAGGTCGGCCGATACCCGCTGCGTGGGCGAGTCGGGCGTAACCAGCCCGGGATGCGCTTCCTCCAGGGCTTCCAGTTTTTTGAACAGCTGATCGTACTCCGGGTCGCTGATCACCGGATCGTTGAGGATGTAATACCGCCACTCGTGATAGACGATCAAGCGGCTGAGTTCGCTATACTGCTGATCGGCCGACTGGCGATACACCTGGCTCTCCGGCTTGAGGTACTCTTTGGACAGATCAAAGAGCGCACGCTGTTCTTCCTGACTGTACATACGCGGATGATTGATAGGCCAACCCGGATGATTCATGGAGTAATCTATTGCGAAGCCATGAATCATCCGGGCTAAATTCGATAGCCTGGTTGCGCAACAAGTCTAATAAAAAAAATCGAATCCCAAAGCCGGCAGGACGGTGTAAAACGGCGCCGGGTCCGTGCAGCGACGCGCGCACCGACCCGGCGAAAAGGCCGACCCTCATTATTTCCGGGTTCTTCGACATGAGCAGTCGTCAATAATCCGGGCCAACCACCAGCGCAAGGACAGGACTGGGGTGATCATTCACGAACCTTTTCTGCGCCGAAGGAGACATATCACCCCAAACTCAGGTTTTCGTTTACCGCTTCAGCACGCGTTGCGTCACTACGGCCCGGCCGTCCGTCAGGCTCACCAGATAAAGGCCGGCGGGCGCTGCGCCCATATCCACGGCCAGGTTCTGTCGGCCGGGCAGCAGGTCCAGGTTGCGGGCCTGCAGGAGGCGGCCGTTGAGGTCGAACAGGCGCAGTTCGTAGCGGGCGGCGGTTTCGGTTTGCAGTCGGAGGTCCAGCTGCTCCCCTACCGGGTTGCGCAGCAGGTCGAAGGTAGCATTTCCGGCCAGCGCCTCGCGCGTATCGCTAAGCAACTCGGAGAGCACCACCGGATTGACGAGGAAAACGCCGCCGTCCCCGCCCGAGCCGTTGGCGCCGTTCGCCGCCACGCCCGCGGCGTAGATGCGCACATCGCCCGTGCCGGCCTCAGGAGCCGTCCACTCGATCTCAAAGGCGCCGTTAGCTGTATTTGGCACACTGTGTTCGGCGTAGTCGCGATCCTGGAGGGTGGTGACCTGGATGCCGGCGCCCGGCGTACCGAAAGCACCCGCATTGACGTCGTCGGCGCCGGTGAGGGCTACCGCCTGGAAACCATAGCGCGTCGGCGAACCCTCCGTCGGGGACACTTCCACGCGCAGGGTGTACGTTTTACCCGCTTCGTATTCGCTCACGGGCTCGCCGTCTTCCAGCAGTTCAGCGGTAATCGTAGGTGCGAAAGCGCCCGAAGCGTGGCAAATCTGGCAGGCTCCGTTACTCAGGGGAGAACCCGTGCGATCCTGCCCCTGGACGGCGCCGGGACCCGAAGAGTTGCTGACCAGGAAAAAGCCCAGCGTCAGCAAGGCGAAAAAAGTGTAGATCAATGGGAATTTCATGTGTATTGTTTTTGGCGAATGATGTAAGAGCTTGTTTGGATGGTCCGTCAATACGGGATCGAAATGCCTTTGCCGGCATAGCGCCGGAAAGCCGGCCGACTTTTTTTTGACAAAGGTGATGACATCCATTTGACTAAAAAGTTTAAACCGTTTTCCTTTTTTTAGTTTCAATGACGTTTCCGGGACCAACAAAAAGCGGTGCAGCGTATAAAATAAAAACCGATATTAGCCGTTAGCTTTAGCAATCATGGCTGATGATCCCGAAAACACCGCCCCCCAATCGGCATCCTCCGCTGAAAACAAAACAATAGGCCTTGAAGCAAGCCATCATGACCATGCTGTGGCTGGTTTCGGTTTTACTGTCGAACGCTCAGCCGGCCCCTTTTACTGTAGAATTTTCCGTCGAAGGCGGTTTTTTTGACGCCCCGGTCCATCTGCGCCTGGAAGCGCCTGCCGGGTCGCGCATCTATTTCACGACCGACGGCAGCCGGCCCGGCCGCCGCGCCCGGCTTTACCGCGAGCCCATCGTGCTGCCGGCCACTACGGTAGTGCGGGCCGTCGCCTACCGGGGGCGCGAAAGGAGCGCGGAAAGCGGACACACTTTCTTTATCAACGAACCGCCCACCACTTTCCCTGTTTTTTCGATCGCCATCCCGCCCCGGGATCTTTTCGACCCCGAGGAAGGGTTGTTCGTGCCAGGCTCCGAGGTGCTCGATACGAGCTGGAAAAAATCGGACGCCAACTTCTGGAGCCGTAAAGAGGTCATCGCCCGGGTGGAGATCTTCGAGACCGACAGCAGCCTCGTCTTCAACAGTCTCACCGGGTTCCGGCTGTTCGGCGGTATGAGCCGCCTGTTCCCCCAGAAGTCGATGGCTCTGGTGGCGCGGGAGCGCTACGGAGAAGACCGTTTTCACTATCCCATCTTCGGCAGGGAAGGGCCCGATAAGTTTCGCTTCTTCGTTCTGCGCAATTCCGGCAGCGACTTCGGCCGCTCTCACTTCCGCGACGCGCTGATGACCGGCCTGGTGCGCCACTGGGACCTGGAGACCCAGGCCTACCGCCCGGCCATCGTCTATATCAACGGCCGGTACTGGGGGGTGTACAACATCCGGGAGAAAGTCAACAAATACTTTCTCAATGAGTATTTCGACATCGACAAAGACAGCATCGACCTGATCGAGCACCGGCTCACCCTGAAGGAAGGCGACAAAAGGCACTACAAACGATTGCTGCACTACCTGGAAACGCACGATATGAGCATCCCCAGCCACTACGCCGCCGTCGGCGGCATGATGGAGATCGATAATTTTATCGACCTGCAGGTCGCTCAGATTTACTTCGACAACCAGGACGCCGGCGGCAACATCAAGTTCTGGCGCCCTCAGACGCGGCACGGGCGGTGGCGCTGGATCTTGTACGATACCGACTGGGGGTTCGGATTGCACGATTCGCTGGCGTTCCGCAATAACTCCCTGGCATTTCACACCCGCCCCGACGGCCCCAGCTGGCCGAATCCGCCCTGGAGCACCTTCATCCTGCGCAAGCTGCTGGAGAACCCCGACTTTCAGGCTGCTTTCGTCAACCGTTTCGCCGATCATCTCAACGAGAGCTTCCGGCCCGAGCGCGTATTGGCCCACATCGAGGAAAAGTACACCACCCTGCTGCCCGAGATGCCGCGCCATTTTCAACGCTGGCGGCTCAGCCCGGAAGAGTGGGTGGCCCAGGTCGAACGCATGCGTACTTTTGCACAACGGCGCCCGGCTTACGTTCGTCGCTTCCTGAGCGAGCGCTTTCCCACGGGCCCCCAGCGCACCTTGCGTGCCGAAGCCACTCCGGGCGGCCGCATCCTCATCAACCGCAACCTGGAAATCGGAGCAGAAGAATGGGAAGGGATTTACTTCGCCGACATCCCGATCCGCATACGCGCTATTCCCAATTACGGCTACCGCTTTTCCCACTGGGAAGGCATCGACATGCCGCCCCAGGTTCGCGAATTCAGCCTTACCCTCGACGCGCCCGAACAGCACATCCGGGCGGTATTTGAGCCCTATGTCCATCCGCTGGCCGGCCGGTTGCTGATCAACGAAATCGGCCCCATCGACAAAGGAGCCGGCGACTGGCTGGAGCTGATCAACTACTCCGACCAACCGGTGAACCTACGCAACTGGATCATCACCGACCTCAAACACCGGTACCGGCTGCCCGACGCCAGCATCGGCGCCAATGACTACCTGATTATCTGCGAAGACGAAGCCGCTTTTCGTCAGGCTTATCCGCGCGCTTATCAGGTGCTGGGCAAGCTGCCGTTCGGCCTCAACAAAAGGCGGGAAACCATCGCGCTCTACGACCCCATGGGCGCTATGGTCGACAGCATCTCCTACACTTTGTTTCCTACCGATTCGATGTTTACCCTGAGTCTGCTCCTCCCCCACCTCGACAATAGCGATCAGGAAAACTGGACGATGCGCACCGGTCCGGGCACCCCCAATGCGCCCAACCCTTTTTACGTCACCAGCCAGATCAAGTCGCGGCAAGCGGCCTGGATGCGTCTGGGTATGGCGGCCGGTCTGCTGCTGATCTGCCTGCTGCTGCTCGGGTTGCGGCGGCATGGGCGGATTTAACCCGGGTCAACGCTCTTCACTCCCCGGGCGAATCCGGCAGCGCTTCCCGGAAGCGCAGGGCCAGCGCCCGGCGATCGAGGACGGGGCCCGGCTCGTCGAAGAGGAAGAGGACGAAAGCCATGCTTTGACCTTCGCGGTACAGGGCGAGCATTTTGCAATGGCGGGCGGAGGAGAACCCGGTTTTGGGTTGAAAGAAGAAAACCTTACCCCAATCGGCCTGGTAATCGCGGCGCAGCATTTCCGGTTCGAGCGCCAGCCCGGTGATGCGGGCGTCTTCATCGTTGGTAGCGAGGTGGAGCAGCAGCTGGGTGGCGCGTACGTGGGGAGGCGCCTAAGGCGGCGTATCGATGAGGTAGCGCATTTCCAGTTTTTCCCGGCGGGAGCGGATGGCAAAGTCGTAGGACTGGAGGTCGTTTCGCCAGACGGGCAGGCTGCGGTAGTCGGAGTCGATGGGCAGCAGCAGTTCCAGTCCGGCCTGCTCCAGGCGGGCGGCAAAGTCCGGATCCTGTTTTACCTGGCCGGTGGCGGAAGAAGCAGCGCCGCAGCACAAGAGAAGGAGCAAAATCAGGCGCATGGTGCAGCGTATTTGGTGATGAAAAACGCCACGACAGTCTGCTGCCGTGGCGTTGGTATTTTCGTAAAATGAAAAAGAATCGTTTAAACCTGAGGGTTCAGTCTTTTTTCGGTTGCTATTTTCCGTGGTGATCAAAAGGGATGGCAAAAAGCGCTCAGGCGGGAGGAGCGATGCGGATTTTGTCTTTGATAGACTTGATGAGCGCGGGAGAAGGTTTGCGGCGGTGGATTTTGCTCTTAATAAATTCGCGGAAGGATTTTTCTTGGCTAAGCACTCTCAAGTAAGCTGGATTGGCCTGGATCTCTCTGAGCAGTTCCCGTTCTGCACTTTCGCTCAGCTCGTTGTCGAGGTACATCGTCACCTTTTTCACGAGGTTTTGATAATTCTGATCTCTCATGGCTGTTTTTTTTTTGCCTGGTGCGATGTCTCCCCGGGATTAATGTTCGGCATGACCACAATCTTCCGTCGTTGCCCACCCCGGTAGCGACCCGCCCGGACAAGGAGGCAGCAGACCGGGCATGAACCGGGCGGCCTGTGTCGCAGTAAGGTCTTGAGGTATTATGGAAATGAAATGCAACATTGGAAGATTAAATAAGGTGAACAAAAAAGCCTGTCTGCGCCGCCCCACGCGTGCGGTTCCGGTGTGGCGCGAACGAACGGGCGAGCCACGATCCAGGATGCCGGAGGTCAACGCTGGCGGACAGGCCTTTTGGGGTTGGAATCCCACCAAGCAGTTTCGGTTAATAAATTTTGTCATCGGCGATCGGCGGCTCACCGGGCGGCGTCGGGGATTTTCATCCCGGGCGGCGCCGCAGTCAGCATGGCCGAAAACCGGCGACGGTGTTTGACAATAAAATAGGCACTCACGAGCGCATGTCCCGATAGCCCCGGGAACGAGCATACTCCTTGAGTTTTTCTTTCAAGAGATTGCGCGCGCGGTGCAGTCGGGACCGCACCGTACCGATGGGGATATCCAGAATTTTCGCAATTTCTTCGTAGGTAAACCCTTCGATATCGCAGAGCAGGATAACCACCCGGAAGTCGACCGGCAGGGCGTTGACGGCATTGGTTACTTCGTCGCCCATCATGTCCTGGAACATTTCCTCGCGCAGATCCTGATAGCTGGAGAACTGCGTATCTTCCTCTTCGTTCTGATAGCCGATCACTTCTTCGTAATCGACCTGAGTCGGTTTCCTGCTTTTTTTCCGGTATTGGTTGATGAAGGCGTTCTTCAGTATCTTGAAGAGCCACGCCTTGGCGTTGGTGCCTTGCTCATACCGGTCGATAAAGCGGAAAGCCTTGAGGTAGGTGTCCTGCACGAGGTCGTTGGCGTCCTCCTCGTTATAGGTCAGATGGTAGGCAAAAGTATACAACGGATCGATCAGCGGAAGGAGCTCTTCCTCGAAAATAGTTTCCTGCTGCTTTCTTTCCATATCTTCTTTTGCCATGAGCATTGCGAAGGTATAAAAATTTCTCTATCGTCGGCGCCACTCCGAATGGCGAATATCCTTCACAGGCGGCTTTTGACTGATTTTCGTTGCGCTCCGGCGGCAAAGGCGCTGTATACCTCCTGCAACCCTAAAAACTGAGTAGCGCGTTAAAAAGTTCCTGTTGCAAAGAATATTAATGACTCAAATCCCTAACTCACTGTCTTACAAACCATTGAACCATCAAAAATCGATGATCTCGATTCCGGGGATGGTGCGTTCGAACCAATGCAGGGGAGCCTGGTTTTTATCTCCCGTGCGGGTATCGCATTTAAAAAAGAGGTAATACAGCTGCAGATGGTTCCCGATGCGGGAGAGCAGTTTTTCGAGGCGATTGCGCCCGGCGACGGGGCGGTGGTAGAGGTGGGTAAGGCGCCAGCTGTAATAAGCTTCGTCGTGCAGTTCTACGATATCCAGGACGGCCTTATCCCGGGTGAAGCCTTCCAGAAAGCGGCGGGCGTATACGCCATGGTGTTTGCTCCAATCGTGGGGGTAGCTTTTATCTTCTTTGTATTTGAAGGTATCGTGGACAAAGGTAATGAGCCGCAGCCGCCGCCGGTCGGCGGGGTCGAGCGATAAACGATCAATATTGTCCAGTACTTCCCGGACGTGGCGGTAGATTTCTCCTTCGGGATGGCCGAAGCGCGGCGTACCCCAAAGCAGCCCCATGACAAACTCCGGAATATATAGCAGTTGCTTCTCCAGTTCCGTTTCGGGTTGGAGCGTGGCTTCCAGGTCGATCCGGCCGGAAGGCGCTTTACTCATAGGAGTCGCTTTGATAAAAAACCGGTTTTCATGCGAATGCATAGTCGTTCTATCTGGCTGTTAATTTCCTGTTAAACCAAAAAGGGCGAATAACAAAGCGGTTGTGTCAGGGGTTTATTTTCCGTATTTTATTCGACATATCAGAATAAAGATACCAGATTGAACGCATTATTGGTGAAGCAGGCGCCATTTTTTACGGCAAGGCTGCTCCCCGTCCGAGGCCGGGCCTTGAAAAAAGCTTCAAGTTAGGCATCTTGACGAAAAATTGCAGCGCCGGAGCGCCAAACTTCTCCAAACCGGTTATCAAACAACTGGTTTCCAGTTATTTTTTTAGTATAATTTTTTCTGATCAATTCCCTTTATTTCTTATAAGATAAACGCAAGTAACGATGAAGCGTTTTTTTTCTCTCGTCTTTGCAGGATTGCTGGGCGGCGCCCTGGCGCTGAGCGGCGCGTATTTGCTGCAAGAGGAAGGGGCTTCCGCCGCGGCTGAACCTTCGACGCCGGCGATCCCCGCCAATTTCTACAATACCGGGCCGGCCGCCGTCAACGTGCTGACCGACTTCTCCGAAGCGGCCGAACGCGCCATGCCCGCCGTAGTTCATATCTCTGCTCAGTCGACGCCGACCGCCGATACGGAGGAGGACGACAGCGACCCTTTCCGTTTTTTCTTCGGCGACGACTTCTCTTTCGGCAATCCCTTCGGACGGGATATGCCGAAACAAGGCACCGGCTCGGGCGTTATTTACACCACCGACGGATACATCATCACCAATAATCACGTCGTCGAATTTGCCGATCAGGTAGAAGTTACCCTTTTCGACAACCGCAAGTTCCAGGCCCAGGTCATCGGAACGGATAAGAAGACCGACCTGGCCGTGCTGAAAATAGAAGCCTACGATCTGCCGACGCTCGATATCGGCAACTCCGACGGAGCCCGGGTGGGCGAATGGGTGCTCGCCGTAGGCAACCCGTTCGATCTGACCTCTACGGTTACCGCCGGCATCATCAGCGCCAAGGGGCGCAGCATTCAGTTGCTGGGCGGAGGCGACGCCATCGAGGCTTTCATCCAGACGGACGCCGCCGTCAACCCGGGCAATAGCGGGGGTGCGCTCGTCGACCGGGAGGGCAAGCTACTCGGGATCAATACGGCCATTGCCACTCGCACCGGCGTCTTTTCGGGATATTCTTTCGCTATCCCGGTCAACCTGGTTATCCGCATCGCCGATGATATTATCAAGTACGGCAGTTTCCAGCGCGCCTTCCTCGGCGTCAACATCTCCGAACTGGATAGCGAATACGCCGAAACGCTAGGCGTAGACATCAGCCAGGGCGTCGTCATCGAAGAGCTGGTCGACGGCGGCTCGGCTCAATACGCCGGACTGCAGTCCAAAGACATCATCATTGCCGTGGACGGCCGCGAAATCAAAGGCGTTCCGGAATTACAGGAAATAATCGGGCGGGCGAAAGTCGGAGAAACGATCGTCATTACCGTCAATCGCCGCAATGAAATCCGCGATATTCCCGTTAAGTTAAAAGCCGGCTGAGGTTCCTTTTTAGCGGTTAGCCGACAAAGCGGCCAAACTGCGGGAACGATGCGGAGCTTGCTTTTGTAAGAAAGGTAAAACTTTGTTGTCCGCCAACGTTAAGAAATTATTAACAACCGGCGAAGCAACAATGAAAGCTGAGAAACAGTTTTTAGACATAAAAAAGACTTGTTTAAAGTTGGTTTTTCGTTTTGTTTTGATGCGTCTGTCTTGCCTTTGCGAGGCAGACGTTTTTTAATACTACCGTCCTTTCAGCGCGCATTCATCATTCCATCGGTTCACTGAAGGGCTGCCCGGGAATGCCGTAACTGCTTTCCTTTTGAGGGTTGCTCCATTTAATTCGCGCGTTATGGATTTCCGTCCTTTCCACCATTTTTTAGATTTGGTTTATCCCAATCTGTGCCTGGCCTGCTGGCGCCATCTGTCGAGCCGGCGCGACGTTCTTTGTCTGCACTGCGCCTACCAATTGCCGCAAACGCGGTATCATCTCGAACCGGACAATCCTTTTACCGAGCGGTTCTGGGGGCGGCTGCGCCTGGAACAGGGCGCGGCTTTATTTCACTATGTAAAAGGCGGGCGGGTGCAAAAGCTGGTGCACCAGCTGAAATACGGCGGGCGGCGCGACGTAGGGCGGCGCCTCGGAGAGCGCTACGGCCGGCAATTGGCCGAAACGCCTCACTTCCGGGAGATCGACCTGATCGTTCCGGTGCCGCTGCACCCGCGCAAAAAGCACCGGCGGGGCTACAACCAGAGTGACTTGTTTGCGGCGGGACTGGCTGAGAGCCTGTCGGCGCCCTGGCGCCCGGACGTTCTGCGGCGCACCACTTTTACAGATACCCAAACGAGCAAATCGCGACTCGAACGACTGGAAAACGTGTTGCAGGCATTTGAACTGGCGGACGAGCCAGCGGTGGCCGGCAAGCACGTACTGCTGGTAGACGACGTGATGACCACCGGCGCGACCCTCGAAGCCTGCGGCCTGCGGTTGCTCGCAGCGCCCGGCCTTCGGTTGAGTATGGTGACGATCGCTATCGCGGCGTCGTAGCGGCTACCGCTAACCTTCGACGAGGGTGCCGATGGCTTCCCCTTCCACGATCTTCATCAGATTCTCCGGGTTGTTGATATCGAAGACGACGATGGGCAGGTTATTTTCCTGGCAGAGGGTGAAGGCCGTCATGTCCATGACGCTGAGGCCCAGGCTGATGACCTTGGCGAAGGTCAGGCGGTCGAACTTGGTGGCGGTAGGATCTTTTTCCGGATCGGCGGAGTAGATGCCGTCGACGCGGGTGCCTTTGAGGATGACGTCGGCGCTGATCTCATTGGCGCGCAGCGCTGCGGCCGAGTCGGTAGTAAAATAGGGGCTGCCGGTGCCGGCGGAGAAGATGACGACCCGCCCTTTTTCCAGGTGCCGAATGGCGCGGCGCCGGATGTAGGGTTCGGCAATGGCTTTCATTTCGATGGCGGACACGAGGCGGGTGTAGACGCCGACGCTTTCCAGAGCGCTCTGGAGGGCCAGGCCGTTGATCACGGTGGCCATCATCCCCATGTAATCGCCCTGTACGCGATCGATGCCGGAAGCTGCGGCCTGCAGGCCGCGAAAGATATTTCCGCCTCCGATGACCACGGCCACTTCCACGCCGCGATCGGTCAGCGTTTTTATTTCGTTGCCGTAATGCTGGAGCATTTCGGGAGAGATGCCGAAATTCTGCTTGCCCATGAGGGATTCCCCGCTGAGCTTGAGCAAGATTCTTTTGTACTTTAGTGACGCCATACGATTGTATTTTACGACTAAAGGTCGCAAAGGTTGCCGGAAAAGAAAGGGGCGAATAAAAATTTTATTCGCCCCTTTTTTTTAGCTCAGCGCCACGTGTTTGAAACCGATGACGGTCAATTGTTTATCCAAAGACTTCAGATATTCGGCAACCGACATCTTGTTGTCTTTGACGAACTGCTGATTCAGCAGGGTATTTTCCTTGAAGAACTTGCCGAGTTTGCCCCGGGCGATCTTTTCGAGCATAGCTTCCGGCTTGCCTTCCTGGCGCGCCTGTTCCATGCCGATCTCGATCTCTTTTTCGATGATCGACGAGTCGACGTCCTCTTTGTCGAGTGCGACGGGGCGCATGGCGGCTACCTGCATTGCGACGTCGCGGCCGGCGTCGTGGTATTCCGTTTCCGCTTTGTTCAGCCCGACCAGTACGGCGGCTTTATTCCCCATGTGGATATAGGGCGCTATCTGGGGAGCTTCCAGTTTTTCGTAAGCGGACAGTTCAATTTTCTCGCCGATGACGCCCAGCTGCTCGGTCACTTTAGCTTCAATAGTGATGCCGTTGTAGTCGAGTTGCAGCAGCGCGGCGAGATCGTCCGGCATATTTTGGAGGGCGAGGTCGGCGAAAGATTTCGTGAGGTTGACGAAGTCTTCGTTTTTCGCCACGAAGTCCGTTTCGCAGCTCAGGCGTACGATCACCCCTTTGGTGCGGTCGTCGGAAACAGCGGCGATAACCACGCCTTCTTTAGCTTCGCGGTCGGCGCGTTTGACGGAAAGTTTCTGGCCTTTTTTGCGCAGGTTCTCAATGGCTTTATCGAAATCCCCATCTGCTTCTTGCAGAGCCTTTTTGCAGTCCATCATACCTGCGCCGGTCATCTCGCGCAGTTTTTTGACATCAGCAGCAGAAATGTTCGCACTCATGTTTCGTTGTTCTTTATTGAAATAGTTGGATAATAATTCGGCATTACCCTTCACTCGCTGCTTCCTTCTCTGCTTTTGCTTTCTGGCGTTCTTCGAGGCCCTGGCGGATGGCTTCGGTGAGGTAATCGGTGATGATTTTCACGGATTTGGAGGCGTCGTCATTTGCCGGAATCGGATAGTCCACTTCGTTGGGATCAGAGTTGGTATCGACGATGCCGAAGGTGCGCAGCCCCAGTTTATGCGCTTCGGAGACGGCGATGTGTTCGTGGCTGATATCGACGATGAAGATCGCGGCCGGCAGCCGGTTGAGGTTGGCGATGCCGCCCAGGACGCGCTCCAGTTTATTGCGTTCGCGCTCCAGGGTGAGGCGTTCTTTTTTGGTAACGCTGGCCAGGGTGCCGTCCTGCAGCATGCGATCGATGTTCTGCATTTTTTTGATGGACCGGCGGATGGTCGCGAAGTTGGTCATCATCCCGCCGAGCCAGCGGTCGGTAACGTGGGGCATGCCCACGCTGCGAGCGGCTTCGGCGACGATGTCGCGCGCCTGTTTTTTGGTCGCCACGAACATGATCTTGCGCCCCGATTTTGCGATCTGGCGCATAGCGTTGGCGGCCCGGTCCAGGCATTCGCTGGTCCGGTTGAGATCGATGATATGGATCCCTTTGCGCTCCATGAAGATGTAGGGCTGCATTTTGGGATTCCACTTTTTCTTGAGGTGGCCGAAGTGGACACCGGCGTCGAGCAGGTCTTTATAGTTAGGTTTTTCCATTTTCTGTAAAGATGGCGCCGTCGGCGGCGAGGGAGCCGCCCGGCCTGGCGCGTGAACAAAAAGGATTTAACGCTTGCTGAACTGGAAGCTCTTTCTAGCTTTCGGTTTGCCGTACTTTTTGCGTTCGACCACGCGCGAATCACGTGTGAGGAACTTCCTATCTTTCAGCGGTTTGCGGAAATCTTCATTCAATTTCACCAACGCCCGCGAGATAGCCATCCGGATGGCTTCCGATTGCCCTTTGAAGCCGCCGCCGTTGACGTTGACGTTGAGGTCGTAGATATTTTCCACTTCCACGGTACTGAAGGGCGAAGTGACGCGGTACTGGATATGCGGCTGCGGAAAATATTGTTTGAAGTCGCGGCCGTTAATGACGATCTTTCCGTCCCCTTTGGTAAGGTAGACCCGGGCGACTGAGCCTTTTCTCCTTCCCGTTGCATTGATCATTTCCATACTAAAGCTATTTGCTGGGCAGCGCCGGGGCGCGCCGATTGCTTACATTATAGGTTTAACAATTCCGGCTTTTGCGCCTGGTGCGGATGCACATCGCCTTCGTATACGAACAGTTTCTTGATCATGGCCCGTCCGAGGCGGTTTTTGGGCAACATGCCTTTGACGGCGATTTCGATCACGGAGCGCGGCTTCTTGGTCAGCAGCTCTTTGGCGTTGGTGCGCTTCTGTCCGCCGGGGTAGCCCGAGTAGGTGATGTATTCTTTCTGGAAGAGCTTATTGCCCGTCAGGCGCACCTTATCGGCGTTGATGACGATGATGTAGTCGCCCGTGTCGATATGGGGCGTGTAGGAAGCTTTGTGCTTGCCGCGCAGCACCTGGGCGATGCGGCTGCACATCCTGCCGAGCACCTCGCCTTCCGCGTCGATGACGTACCACTTTCGCTCCACTTCTTCTTTCTTTGCCGACCGCGTTTTGTAACTTAGCGTATCCACTTTGTGCATTTTATTTTAAAAAATTTACTTTCCTTCCGCACATCCAGGCGATGGCGTTTTCAAAACAGCTGCAAATGTAGGTCTCTTTAGCGCAAAAAACAACAGATTTTCAAAAAAAGTACTGTTTCGTTTCCATAAAAAACTGAAAAACAGGCCGATTTTCGCACAGCTGCGAGCATGGCCGCGACAAAAGCGGGCTTTGGTCCAGCCGGTATGATCGATGCTAACTGCTCCGGCAGCGGCCGCCATAAACCATTTTACCAGGGTGTTGTTTCACCTCAAACTACGGCGGTCCCTTCTCATTACGAAGGAATGGCCTAATTTTGTTGTGATATGAGCAGAGACACTGAATATAAAACGACCCTTCCAACGACCTCCGATGACGATCCGACCGCGGTAGAACGCAAGCGCGATCACATTGAGCTGGCATTTCGCTCACAGGTAACTTCCGGAGAGCTGGATCAGCGATTTTACTACGAGCCTTTGTTGTCGCCCCACCCTGAGCCGGGCGCGCTGCCCCGCTTTCTTTTTTTGGGAAAAACGATGCGGGCGCCCATCTGGGTGTCGAGTATGACCGGCGGAACGGCGCTGGCGGGCACTATCAATCACAACCTGGCGCGCGCCTGCCGGGATTTCGGCATGGGTATGGGGCTGGGCAGCTGCCGCGCACTCCTTTACAGCGACGAGCACCTGCCGGATTTTGATGTTCGCGACGATATCGGCGAAGAGCAACCCTTGTTCGCCAATCTGGGGATCGCTCAGGTCGAGCAACTGGTAACCCAGGGCGAGCTTTACCGCATCGACGACCTCCTCGATAAACTGCGGGCGGACGGACTCATCATCCACGTCAATCCCCTGCAGGAATGGCTCCAGCCGGAAGGCGACCGATTTGCTCAGGCCCCCCTGGCCACCATCGAAGCAGTGTTGGGCAAAACTGACCGGCCCGTCATCGTAAAAGAAGTCGGTCAGGGCATGGGCTACCACAGCCTCAAGGCGCTTTTCCAACTGCCGCTGGCCGCTGTCGATTTCGCGGCCAACGGCGGCACCAATTTCGCCAAACTCGAACTGCTGCGCAGCGACGACGCCAAGCGCGACATATACAGCCGCCTGGCGCTGGTAGGCCATAGCGCCGCGGAGATGGTCGACTTTACCAACCAGATCCGGGAAGCGCTCGGCGACGATATGCGGTGCCGGCAGGTCATCATCTCCGGGGGCGTTCGCCACTTCCTCGACGGCTACTACCTCACCGAAAAACTGCAATTGCCCGCCGTCTACGGTCAGGCTTCCGCCTTTCTGAAGCACGCCCGCGGCGATTACGAAGCGCTTCACGCCTACGTGAGCACTCAGGTACAAGGCCTGGAACTCGCCAATGCCTTTTTGCGGGTCCGGGCTTAATTTTTTAAGCTATTTTTCAAAAGATGCAGGAAAAAAAGATATTGGGTTTTTCCAAACTGTCCAAAGAAGAGAAGCTCCAGTGGGTCGCCGATCACTTCTTCGAAGCACCGGAAGAAGCCGCCGCGGATTTCAGTCGTTTCTGGCACCCCCAGTCAGAGCTGCAGCAGGTCTTCGACGGCTTCAGTGAGAATACGGTCAGTAACTTTTATTTACCGTTCGGCGTAGCGCCCAACTTCCGGATCAACGACCGGCTCTACACCGTCCCGATGGTCATCGAAGAAAGCTCCGTAGTGGCCGCGGCCTCGAGCGCCGCCAAGTACTGGTACGAGCGCGGCGGTTTTCGGGCCGAGGTGCTGTCGACCAAAAAGCTGGGCCAGGTTCACTTCTCCTGGTCGGGCCCGGCCGAAAAACTGCGTCGCCACTTCGCCGCTCTCGAAAAAAAGATGCGCAGGGACGCGGCTTCCGTCACCGCCAATATGGAAAAGCGGGGCGGCGGCGTACTCGAAATCGAGCTGCAAGACATGACCGACCAGGAGCCGGATTACTACCAGCTGATGGTGAGTTTCGAGACCTGTGACTCGATGGGCGCCAACTTCATCAATTCGGTGCTGGAGTCTTTCGGTCAGAGCCTGAAAACCTACATCGCTTCGCAGCCCGACTTTTCCGGTTCTGAAGCCGAGCTGACCATCATCATGGCGATCCTTTCCAATTATACGCCCGAATGCCTGGTGCGGGCGGAAGTTTCCTGCCCGATCGAAGCCCTCGGCCCGGTTTGTGAAGGGATGACGGCCGAGACCTTTGCCGAAAAATTTTACAAGGCCGTACGCATTGCCCGCATCGACCCGTACCGCGCCACCACGCACAACAAAGGCATCTTCAACGGTGTCGACGCGGTGGTGCTGGCCACCGGCAACGATTTCCGGGCGGTGGAGGCCGGCGGGCACGCATATGCGGCGCGCGACGGTCAGTACCGCAGTCTGAGCGACTGCCGCATCGATGACGGGACCTTCCGCTTCTGGCTCGATCTGCCGCTGGCGCTGGGCACCGTGGGCGGCCTCACCCGCCTGCATCCCCTGGCCAGCCGGTCTTTGGAGATGCTGGGGCATCCGTCTGCCGAAGAGCTGATGGCGATCATCGCTGCGACGGGCCTGGCCCAGAATTTTGCGGCCTTGCGCTCGCTGACCACCACCGGCATCCAGCGAGGCCACATGAAGATGCACCTGCTCAACATCCTCAAGCACCTCGGGGCTGCTGAGAACGAGACCAAAGAAGCCATTTACTACTTCAAAGAAAATATGGTGTCGTTTTCCGCAGTACGCGATTTTTTGGTCCGCTTCCGGGCAGAATCGAAAAAGATGGCTTCACCGGGAAGCTGACCACAGGTATGGCGACCCCGCAACCCGATACGGCGATATCTGCGCGCGGCAAACTGCTGCTGACGGGCGAGTACTTCGTGCTCGACGGCGCCCTCGCCCTGGCGCTGCCTACCCGGCCGGGGCAGGTATTGCGCGTTTTCCGGGAAGCGCCCGACGGCCGCTTGCGCTGGCGCAGCTTTGACGAGGAGGAGCGCTGCTGGTTTGAGGGCCTCTTCTCTTTGGAAACGCTGACCGCAACGCAGACCAGCGACGCGGGCATTGCCGACCGGCTGACCAGGCTGATGCAGGCCATACGTAAGCATCGGCCGGGCTTCTGGCGCCGTTTTGCCGGCGGCCGCATCGAAACGACCCTAGAATTTCCGCGGGCGTGGGGGCTGGGCACCAGCTCGACGCTGATCGCCGCGCTGGCGCGCTGGTCGGAGGTCGACCCGCACGCCCTGCTGGCCGAAACCTTCGGCGGCAGCGGCTACGATCTGGCCTGTGCGTTCGCCGACGGCCCTATCCTTTACCAGCGGCGGGCGGAAGGGCCCCAGTACGTGCGCTTCCCTTTCGAGCCGGTGTTCCGGGACCAGCTGTTCTTTGTTTATCTGGAACAGAAGCAGGACAGCCGGGCTGCGATCGCCCGCTACCGGGAAAAAGTAGCCGACGGGCGGGCGCAGGTCGCGCAAGTGAGCCGGCTTACCGCCCGGTTGTTACAAGCTGCCGATCTGCCCGCCTTCGAAGCCGTATTGCGGGAACACGAAGCCCTGGTGTCCGCCGTATTGGGGACGCCCCCGGTGCAGGAGCGTCTTTTTCCCGACTACCGGGGCGTCGTCAAATCGCTGGGCGCCTGGGGCGGTGATTTTGTATTGGCCGCCAGCCGGCAGCCGGCCGAAGCCACGCGCCGCTATTTCATTGAAAAAGGCTATCCCGTTGTGCTGGCTTACCGCGATTTGATCAGGTAAGGCGCCGGCCGGCAAACTTACTTCGGCAAAAACTGTTACTTTTGTAGAATAAATCTAAATAGGAAAAAAGCTTATCAGCATGGAAAATACTGTAAAGAAGAGCCCGGTGATGTTGTATACCGAGCAGACGCCCAATCCCGAATCGCTGAAATTCGTGACCAACCGGATGTTGTACAAAGGCACGGCGGATTTTCGCGAAGAAGAACTGGCCAGGGAATGGTCGCCGCTGGCGACGGAATTATTCGGCCTGCCCTACGTCAAAGGCGTGTATATCTGTAACAACTTCGTCACGATCACCAAGGAATTCAATTACGCCTGGGAAGACATCATGCTGAAGCTGAAGGAATTCATCAAGAACTACGTACAAGACGATAAGACGATCGTCAAGGATGGATTCGCCGAGGCGATGGCCGAGATCGAAGCCGAGCGCGGCGCCGGCTATCAGTACGACGGCGATGAAGCCGAGATCGTGGCCAAGATCAAAGAACTGATCGAAACGTACGTCAAGCCGGCCGTTGAGATGGACGGCGGCAATATTGAATTCAAATCCTGGAATCAGGGCTCCGTGGTCGTGACGCTTCAGGGCGCCTGCAGCGGCTGTCCTTCCTCCACCGTCACCCTCAAGGCCGGCATCGAAGGCATGCTCAAGCGCATGGTGCCGGAGGTGAAAGAAGTGGTGGCGGAAATGGGATAAAAGGTGCAGGGGCTGCCGGCGCTGAACCGGCAGCCCCTGCTTTGTCAAACTGCGCGTTCCCTAACGGAGATCTACCTTTCACATTTTTTTCGCCGCTGAGCATACTACACTTCCCTTTTGGATCGTCTTTAGAGCGAACATCAGACAAACACGCTGTACCTTACTTTTTGTCCCAGTTATTTAGTTCTTAACTGCTCCTCTGATAAAAAACTATCTTCCAATCATTCAACCTACTTTTCCCCCTAACGTGATCGAAGAAATTGGTTTTCTTCGATTGATGTCCCTTGTTTGTTTTTGCGTCCCGACCAAGTGATCGTTTAAACTATTCCCACAGTTATCAGCCGGTAGTATTCCGTTGCTTACGGAAGTCGCCGATCGTTGTTTTCGCCGGATTGTCGCCGAAAGCACCGGCCGGTTGTTGCGGAACTACCGCCATCAGAAAAAATCACATAATACCGATTGACGGACTGCGCGCCGAGGGTTGTTCCCGGAAACAGCTTGGGCGTAGGCGCAGCCGATGTACACGCTTTAAACCCGGATTATTCATAGATTAATTTATTGCGAAACCCCATGCAATATCCGGATTAACCAAAAACCGATACAAAGTATGAGAATCACCACCCTCGTGCTCGGGCTAGTGCTATGCACGCTCGGCGCGTTAACCGGCCAATCTAACAGCTTACAACCGAAAGCGCTGGTCGCTGCGCAGCGCGGCTATTATTTCGAGCCGGTAGCTCCCTTTCAACTTTCTGCCGAAAAGGTTAATTCTCCCGAAGCGCCCGCCGCTCACGACCTCCTGGAAGTCGACGAAGCGGTGCTTGCGCAACTCAATCGACAAACGCCCCCGCGCCTGCTGCTGAAGCTGCCCAGCAGCCAAAAGAAAGAGCTGACGCTACAGCTCGTGCGCGTCGATCTTTTTGCTCCCGACTTCGCCCTTTACGAAAGCAGCAATGAAGCGGCGCCTACCGAGGTCGAAGGCGGCGCCCACTACCGCGGCGTCATCGCCGGATCGCCCAACTCCATTGCCGCCGTCAGCATTTTCCCGGATGAGATCATGGGCCTGGTCAGCGGAGCCGGTCCGGGCAACCTGGTACTCGGGAAGCTCGACGGGGAAGACAACACTATGAAACACTTGTTGTATTCCGACCGGGAAGTGCTGAGCAACCTGAACTTCGAATGCGCCACCCCGGACGACGGTCCGGACTATTCCCCCGAGCAGCTCGCCGGCGGCAGCGAGAAGGTCAACAATAACGATTGTGTGCGCATCTATCTGGAGGTGGATCACGACATTTACCTCAACAAAGGCGGCACGAGCGCGGCGACCAACTACGTGACCGGCCTTTTCAACCAGGTGGCCACGCTATACGCCAACGAGAACGTCAACACCGTCATCTCGGAGATCCTCGTCTGGAACACGCCCAGCCCGTATAGCAGCAATTCGAGTTCAGGCATGCTGAACCAGTTCCAGAACGTGCGCACCAGCTTCAACGGCGACCTCGGGCAGCTGCTGTCCTACCAGGCCAGCGGCGGTATTGCCGTCCTTTCGGGCCTTTGCCATCCGTACACCTCGGCGCGGCTCAGTTTTTCCAGCATCTATTCCAGCTACAACGTAGTGCCGACCTACTCCTGGTCGGTGATGGTGGTGGCGCACGAATTCGGCCACCTGCTGGGGTCCAAGCACACCCACGCCTGCGCCTGGAACGGCAACAATACGGCGATCGACGGCTGTGCGGGCTTCACCGAAGGCAGCTGCCCCTGGCCGGGTTATCCTTCCACGGCGGGCACCATCATGTCGTACTGCCACCTCACCTCCGCCGGCATCTCGTTCACGCAGGGATTCGGGCCGCAGCCCGGCAATGTGATCCGCAGCGTCGTCAACAACGCCAACTGCCTCCAAGCCTGCAGCGGCGGTGGCGGCGGCGGCGGCAATGACGATGATGACCCGGTCACCAGCGGCGATTGTGACGAGAATACGCTTTACATCTCGATCGTCGTCGACGATTACGGTCCGGAAACGACCTGGTCGCTGCTGGACGTCGACAGCAATGTCGTCGCATCGGGCGGCCCTTACGACAAAGCCATTGCGGGAACGGAATTCAAGGACACCCTTTGCCTGCCCGACGGCTGCTATTCCTTTGCGATACTGGATGAATACGGCGACGGCATCTGCTGCCAGTACGGCGCCGGGAACTATGCCATCACCGACGGCGAGGGCGACCTGCTCGCGTCGGGTGGCCAGTTCGGCGCCGTGGAATGGAGCCAGCTCTGCCTCAATGCCGATCCGACCGACTTCAACTGCCTGGAGATCAACTTCAACGACTACCAGGTGATCTCCTTCGGCGGCCCGCAGGACAACGGCTACGCCCAGCTGCTGTCGAGCGGCGAGGCCCTGAAGATCGGCAATAATGCCTGGAAAGCCATCCCGCTGAACTACAACGTGACGCCCAATACGGTGCTGGAGCTGGAATTCGGCTCTACGGCCCAGGGCGAGATCCACGGCATCGGCTTCGATGAAAATACGCAGGTATCCTACCAGCGCACTTTTAAGCTTTTCGGGACCCAGCCGTGGGGCATTCTCAACTACGACAATTACAACAACCTGCAGAACTGGACGTCGTACACCATCCCCGTGGGGCAGTTTTACACCGGCCAGATGTCGTACCTCTTTTTCGTGGCCGACCACGACTACGGCAACCCGACCGGCAATTCCTATTTCCGCAAGATCCGCATTCACGAGGGCGACGGCTGTCCCGACAACCTGGTGTCGGATACCGGCGAACCGTTGGTGGCGCGCGCCGCAAACGTACGGGTATTTCCCAACCCCGCTCAGGAAACGGTACAAGTACAATTCCGCCTTTCCGCCGCCGGTGCGTCGGTGATCGAACTTTACGACCTGCGCGGCCGGCGCCTGCGCCAGGTCGCGGCCGATGCCGCCCCCGGCGACAACAACGTCACTGTTAACCTCCGCGGCCTGGCGGCCGGCGCTTACCTGTTGCGCCTGCGCAGCCCGGAGGGCGAGTATACAGAAAAGATTAGTGTTACGAAGTGATTGGATTATTCGGTAGGCCCGGGCAAAAGGCCCGGGCCGCTTTTTGTCTGATCGCCGCTACCGGTTCAGCAGATCGTATTGTAAGCAGACCCGCACCAGCCCGGCGGTATTCCGCGCGCCCAGCTTGATGAGCAAATTGCGGCGATGGGATTCCACCGTACCGAATTTGATGCGGAGCGCTTCGGCGATCTCCGCCGTCGTATTTTCTTCGACGATAAGGCGCAGCACTTCTTTTTCCCGGGTGGTCAATTCCGGAAAGAGGCCCTCCTCCTTCGCCGGCGCCGTCTCGCGGCCCAGGCTGGCCATGACCGCCTCGGCTACTTCCGGACTGTAATAAGGTTTTCCCTGGTGTACCCGGCGAATGGCGCGCAACACCTCCTCCTGCCCGGTATCCTTCAGCAGGTAGCCGGCGGCGCCGTTCCTGAGCATCAGTTTGATGATCCCGGCTTCTTTGAGCATCGACAGCACCAGGATCTTCACCTCCGGGTGGCGGGTATGGATGGCCAGACAGGTTTCGATGCCGTTCATGCCGGACATGTTGATATCCAGCAGAACGACATCCGCGGCGGTCTTTCTAAGCTGCTGCAGCGCCTGCTCGCCGTTATTGGCAGCTCCTACGCACGTCATATCGGCTGCCCCGGAAAGGATCAGCCGGATGCCGTCGATAACGAGTTGGTGGTCGTCAACGAGAAGGATGCGAATCATTGGGAGCGAATTTTGGCCAACCGAAAAAATAACCTTTTTCTGTATTTATTCGGAAATAAGACCCTTTAAACCAAAGGCAATTTACCCGGATTATTTTTTAGTTATTGCCCAACTTCAACAACCGGCTGCGGAAGGTCTTGTCGCCATTCTCCAGCTCCAGGAGGTAGGCGCCCGGCGCCAGGCTGTTCAGCTCCAGTAGCGGCGCAGCGGGCCGTTGCAGCCGCAGGCGCCCCTGCAGATCGTAAACGCGAAGGGAAGCGCCGGCTTTCAGGTCGGTCGGCAACTGCACCTGCACCATCTGCCGAGCGGGGTTGGGGAAGAATTCTACCCTTTGTACATTCGGAGTTTCGCGCGCATCCACCGTCATTTCCTCCCATCGTTCGATATTGCCCCCGAAGCCGCAGATCCAAAACCGGGTGCGCATTTCGTCCATTTGTCCGGAAATGCCATTGAACAATCCGTAGGAAGTGTAGCTCTCCTCCCAGGACGCGCCGCTGTCTTCCGTGCGCAGTACGCGGCCGGTCAGAGCGGTGCCGCCGATGAGGTAGCCGTTTTCCGCATCGGTAAAGTAGAATCCCTTCCAGAAGGCCGGAACCGGCAATTCGACAACCGACCAGGAAGCGCCGCCGTCTTCGGTATAGAAGATGAAATCCGCGTTGAAGCTGGGCATGACCCAGCCGCGGTTTTCATCCCTAAAGAAGACGCTTTCGAGGTTGAGAGAAGTGGGAATATCGAGGCGCTCCCAGCTGTCCCCCCCGTCGGTCGTTTTGAGGACAGTGCTGTCGCGGCCGACGGCGTAGCCGGTGTCGGGGCTGGGAAACGAGAGGCCGAAGAGCTGCTCCTCGTGTTCGGTAGGCAGGGCTTCCCAGCTGGCCCCATCGTCGAGAGTCCGGTAAACCTTGCCGTTATAATTGGTAGCGTACACCCGGTTTTCCACCCGGACGATACCGGTGAAATTACCCCCGGTCGCCGGCAGCAAAATATCCCAGCTTTGCCCGCCGTCGGTGGTGCGCAGGATGTCGTTCCCCTGGCAGGCCCAGAATTCGTCGGCCGACACGGCCAGTCCGTCCCAGACGCGGTCGTCGTCCTCCAGACTGAGGTCCGTCCAGGAGGCGCCGCCGTCGACGGTGCGCAGGACGGTTCCGCCCTGTCCGCAGGCCCAGCCGTGGTCCATATCTACGAACCGGATGTAGCGCAAGGTATTCTTATTGCCGGGCAACTGATCGGTAAAGGTCAGGCCGCCATCTTCGGAGTAGCCGATCATGGTATGCGACCCTGCCACCCAGGCCCTGCCGTCGGGCAGGCCGCAGATCGCCTGGTTGACGTAGGAATAAGATAGCGGGATTTCGCGCTCCCAGGTGAGGCCGCCGTCGACCGTGGCGTAGGTGCTGTTGCCGCGCGTTGCCAGCATAAAAGTATCGTTGACTACCGCCAGCGCTTCCATATCGGTAGCGAAGGCGATGTCCGACAGCAGGGTCCAGCTATCGCCGCCGTCTTCAGTTTCGTAAAACGATTTGAAGACGGCCGCGTAGCCGTGGTTGGCGTCGAGGAACTGGAGGCGGACTTTCCGGTCGAACTGACCGGGGCTGATCTCCGTCCAGGACGCACCGCCGTCCGTCGTGCGATAAATATTCCCCTCATCGGCAGCCACCCATCCGGTAGCAGCGTCGATGAAGAACACGGCCGACCAAGGCTGATCAAAAGGCGGGGTGATCTCTTCCCAGCTTGCGCCCTGGTCGGTGCTTTTGATCACCCCCTGGGTGCTGCCCGCGAAGAAGCTGCCGGCTTCGGGCAAAGACAAGTAAACGATGTTGCCGATGCCGATACCCGGGTCGACCATTTCCCAGGTCTGCCCGCCGTCATCGGATCTGGCCAGTTTGTCGTTCCCCGAAAGGCTGATCCAGGCGGCCTGCCCGTCGGCCCCGGGTACGAAGGCCACCTCTAATACCGTACTCTGGAAGTCGGCAGCTACGAGGTTCCATTCGGCGCCGAAATCCGTCGTCCGCAACAGGACGCCCTCTTCGCCCCCTGTCAGCCCGACGCCCGAAGGGTCGACGGCGATGGCTTCCAGTTGTACGAGTTGAGGCAGGGGGTTCTGGCGCTCCCATTCCTGCGCATTGGCCGCGATGGAGAACGCCATCAGGGTGCAAAACAAAAAGAAGTAATTTTTACTCATGTCGTTTTTACCTCAAAAGTCGGTTCCCGCGAGGGGAAGGGGCTAATGGAAAAACGGGGAGGGTTGTCTATAGGAATTCATATAGTGGTTGTGGGGGTGGGTTCACGGTAATGGGATACGGGCCGTGGCGATGGTTCCTCTATCGGGGGCCGTATCGATTTCCAGATCGCCGCGGAGGTAGCGGATGCGGGATTGCAGGCTGGAGAGGCCCAGGGACTGTTTTTGGACGGCGGCGTTCAGGTCGAAGCCATTTCCGTTGTCTTCCACGGTGAGGTGCAGTTCGTTTTCCTGGTAGACGAGTTGGAGCAGGACCCGTTTGGCGCCGGCGTGTTTGAGCACGTTTTGGGTCAGTTCCTGGCAAATGCGGAAGAGCATAGCCGAGCGGGTGGGCGGCAGCTCCCTTTCCGCGCCCAGGATCTGCAGGCGGCAGTCGAGGCCTTGTTGTCGCAACTGACCGGCGAGGTCTTCGAGCGCGCCGCGCAGGCCGAGCACGGTCAGGGTGCGGGGCGCCAGGTTTTGGGAGATGCGTCGCAGTTCGCTTCCTGCTTCGGCCAGCAGGCGTTCGGTTATCGTTCCTGCTGCTTCGGTAGCGGCGAGTTGGGCCTTTGCCGAAGCGAGCAGGCTACCCAGGGTATCGTGCAAGTCGTTGGCGATGCGGGTGCGTTCTTTTTCCTGGCCTTCGATCATGGCGTGGAGCGCCGAGAGTTGTTTCTCCTGTTCCAGGCGGCGGATGCGCTGAGCTTGCAGTTCCGATTCCTGCTGCGCCATCCGGCGATTGGTGACCAGGCGGCGGCGCAACCCCGCGAAGATGCCGACGGCCAGCAGCGCCAGGGCCAGCGAGCTGCCGAGCAGCAGGTTGCGCTGTTGGGTTTTCTGGTCCAGTTCCAGGCGCTGAATGCGGAGAGCCTGTTCTTTTTGTTCGGTCTCGTATTGGACCTTGAGCTGGTTCAGGTTTTTGTCCACCTCCACCCCCGCGAGGCTATCGGCCAATTGCCGGTACGCCTCCAGGTAATGCAGTGCTTTTCCGGGCTGCTCCTGTTTTTTATTAAGTAGATAGAGCTGGTAATACACCTTACCCAACCGGTAGCCCGCCCCGCATTTCTGGTAATGCGTCAGCGCGGTTTGCAGGGCGGCGGCGGCGCGTGCGGGTGCTTCCCGGGAGCGGTAGAGGCCGGCCAGGTCTTCGTAACAGAGGCCCATCCGGTAGTGGTTGTCCTGGCCGGCAAAATAGTCGACGGCCCGCAGGAGCTGTTCTTCCACCTCATCGCCCTGCTCTCGCCCGAACGTGTAAAGGGCGATGTGTTCCGGCGACTCCATCAATTCCTGACTGGTTTTGGACGCCCGGCGGTAGGCTGCCCACTTATCCTGGTAGGCGGCCATTTGTTCGAACTGCCTGTTGCGAAAGGAGAAGTGCAGAAGCTGGAACAACAGGAAGCCCCGATCCATCCGGCTGCCTTTTTCGTCTACCATCGCGAAAGCCTTTTCTCCGTAAAGGCGCGCCTGAGCCGTATCGCCTTTTTCCGCAAAAAAATCGAAAAGCGATTTATACGTTTTCCACGCCTCGTAGGGTAGCCCCTGTTCCCGGTAGGCGCGTTCGGCTTTTAACAAAAAGTAGTAAGCGGAATCCTGTTGGTAGGTCCGTTGGAACACCAGGCCGAGATTTTGATAGACCGCCGGCAGCGGCTCGGCAAGCTGTTCCCGCCGGGCGATCTCCAGCGCTTGACGGTGCAGCGCTTTGGCCTGGTCGTACCGCCCCTGATTGTGGCGCCAGTTGCCCCAGATCATCAAAAGCTGCACTTCCATTTCCGGGTGGTCCAGTTTGCGGGCGAGTGACAGTCCTTCGCGCACGAGCACCAGGGTGCTATCGTGGCTCCGCAGGCCGTAATAAGCGGCCAGATCGGTCAGTGCGGTCAGTTTTTCCGATTCATCCGCCGCCGTCCGGATGAGGCGGCGCAGGCTATCGGGCTGAGTGGAAGGAAAACCGAATACGGGCAGGCAGAGTAAACAAAAGAGCGGATAACAGGGCCGAAAAAACGACATGGAACAAAAGTTTGGGAAAATAATACTTATTCGAGTTAGGGGTCAAAGCTAAGGGTATAAAATCATTCAAAAAAAACCTCCGCGGGGTAACCTTTTTTTCCACCACCAAATAATAGCGTGCAAAATGGTTCCCGGCGAACCATGCATTCCTGACCTGGATTAAGTCCTTACATTACAAAACCAAACAATCGTTCATCTAAAACCATATTCTATGAAAAACTTACTTTTTGGGGCTCTGGCGCTTCTCTTTTGCGTAAGCAACCAGGCGCAATCCACCGCGCGTTACACGCAAGAAGCGCCGGAAATCGAAGTCATCAAAACGTACGTCGAAGCGTACAACCAGGGAGACTGGAAGGCCATGCGCGCACTCTACGCCGATAAGGCCGAGGTGCATCACAATTCCCAGGAGCCGATCACGCCGGATGCGGTGATGGAGAAGATGATCGGGATGAAATAGCACGTGGGGCGAAGAGAAGCAGGCCCTTTATCGCGCTTTTCTTTTCTTATTTTTTCCATTGTCATAACAATTTAGGTCCTTCCTTATAAAAGGCATTTTCGGCTCTCAATCGGAGGGACCAAATAGTTACCAATTGACAAACCTCTAAATCAATAATCCGAAACGCATCGAAATTTTTTATCTTAGAACCCAATGCAGGTGCTTAAAGAAAAAAATTCGATGCGTTTGCGTTTTGCGTTACGTCTATTTTGCTGGATAGCTATGGCCCCATGCGCGCTGGTGGGTCAGGCCGACGTATCCCTGTTGCACCTCACGGTCGAAGACGGCCTGGCCGGCCAACGTACTTATCATGCTTTACTGGACAGCAAGGGGTACATGTGGTTTGCCACCAACAACGGCCTTTCGCGTTACGACGGGCAGGCGTTCCGCAATTTTCGGCACGTAGAAGGAGACAGCACTTCGCTCGGCAACAACCTGGTGTACGATGTTTTTGAGGATGAAACGGGTATTTTCTGGATCGGGACGAATAACGGACTGGACCGTTTCGACCCCGTTACCGAAACCTTTACCCATTTCCGGCATGATCCAAACGATCCCAACAGCCTCTCGAATGACCGGGTTCGCCACATCGGCAGTGATCGAAACGGAAAGATCTGGCTCAGTACACTTGGCGGGGGGATTAACCGCTTCGACAAAGAAAAGGGAAAGTTCTATGCCTACCATCTGGTTGACCCCAAACAAACGGACAACAACAACAACGCTTATTACGTCAATACTTTGGGCGAATTTGCGGAAGACATCACAGCGCCTCATATTCTTTGGTTGCCAACCACCAACAATGGCATCGTTAAACTGGATCAACAAGAACGACAAGTCAACCTGATTCCCTTTCCCGAATGGCTGCCCAAAACTTCTACCCACGCCATTTTCACGGAGAAACCCGACCGCCTTTGGGTGGGTACCTGGGGAGCAGGCTTAGCTCGCTATTCCATTTCCGCCCAACGGTGGACATTTTTCTATCCTTTCCCGGAGTTGAAAGCAGACGGAGCATCCAGGGGGATAGCCAATATCATTCTGGACATCAAGCCGAAAGACCGGGAAACACTGTGGCTGGCCAGCAAAAACGAAGGGCTGGTCGCTTTTAATCGCCGTACGAAAACGTTTTCATTTCCGGCGCCCCATGGCGTTAAGTCGGAAGGGTTGTACCTAGACCCCCATGACCGGCTCTGGGTGCTCACCGACCGGGGGGTTTACATGCGACCGAGCGACGACCCGCCGGTGGATCAAATCACATTTGAATCGGGCGGTTCCTCACTGCAACCGTTAGATATCATGGAGTTGGATGACGGGGAAACATTGGTGAGCCTTTACGCACAAGATGAAGTATACCTATTGGGCGCCGATCAGCGCCGCAAGGGAGCGATACCGGTTCGCCCTCCTGCCGAAAGGATTTCGGTAATAGCCGGACTGTTACAAGATTCGGGAGATGATATTTGGGCCGTAGACTTTGAAAACAAACGTCTTTTGCGGCTTGACCAGGTTGCCGGCGCTTTTCGGCCGTTTCGGAAGGATCTGCTCGATCAGCTGCCCGTGCAGCGATTCAGGATGACCAGCGTGCTGGAAGACCAACAGCACAATTTATGGATTACCACCTATGGCGGGGGGCTGCTGAAGATGCCGCCGGCCAGGGATACCCTGATCCAGTTGGTTCACCAGGACGGTGACGATGATAAAATCCAGGCCGGCCTCTTCTTTTACGACAGGTACTACGATTCACGAGGCTTGTTGTGGCTGGCGAGTGGCGACCGGGGGCTCTACGTCTTTGATCCGCGTACCGAAAAAGTAGTCCGCCGCTACCACGAGCAAGGCCAGGGCGCATTGCAGATAAAAGACAATTTCCTGGAAAGCATCACAGAAGATAAACAGGGGCGAATCTGGATCGGCTTCAAATCGAAGGGTATCCAGATCATTGATCCCACCGGTCGGGAACCTGCCCGTCAGCTCACCGCCGCCGACGGTTTGCCGTCAGAAACCATCCCCGCCATGGCGCCGGACGCCAGGGGCAATATCTGGATCCTCACCGCCGCCGGATTGTGCTGCTACCGGTGGGCAACACAAAGCCTCGACCAAGTAAACGAACGTTACGGTATGATTCATCGTTTTTCCGAATGGGAAAACAATATAAAGCTGCTTCGTTCCGGCAAACTGGCCTATTTTTTGAACGATCGCGCCTACCTTTTTCACCCCGACAGCCTGCCCGTCAATAACGAACCGCCACCGGTGGTGCTGACCGGCTTCAAAGTATTCGAAACGGAAAAGCAATTTGGCCAAAGCATCGACTACTTGCAGGAGATCCGGCTGGCGGCCCACGAAAACTTCTTCACCTTCTCCTTCGCCGCCCTCAACTTCGAACAACCGGAACGCAACCGCTTTACCTATCGGTTGGAGGGCTTCGATCGCGATTGGATACACAGTGGCAACCGCAACTTTGCCGGTTACACCAACGTCCCGCCCGGCCGGTACACTTTCCATGTCAAAGCAGCCAATAACGACGGCGTCTGGAACGAAACGGGCGCCGCCGTCGATATCATCATTGCCCCGCCCTGGCACCGCACCGGCTGGGCGTACGCCGGCTACGGGCTGGCGCTGCTGGCCCTCGGCTACGGCTGGTGGTGGTTGCAGCGCCGCCGCTGGGAAGAACGCACTCAACTGCAATTGCAGGAGGCCGAAGCCCGCCGTCTGCGCGAACTGGACGAAGCCAAGACCCGCCTGTACACCAATATTACCCACGAGTTCCGCACACCGCTGACCGTCATACTGGGATTGATCACCGAGTTACAACAAAAATTCAAGGGGCCGGTCGCGGACCAGCTGCGGGTAGTGCGTCGCAATGGCGAACAACTGTTCCAGCTGATCAACCAATTGCTGGACATCGCCCGTATCGAGGCCGGGCGCCTGCAACTGGAACTGGTGCAAAGCAACGTCATCTCTTTTCTAAGCTATCTCACCGAATCCTTTCATTCTCTGGCCAAACGCAAGCACATCCGCCTTACGTTTACCACCGCGGAAGAAGCGATTTGGATGGATTATGATCCGAAGCGCCTGCAACAGGTCGTCTCCAACCTGTTGTCGAACGCCCTGAAATTCACTCCGGAATACGGAGCGGTCTCGGTGGTGGTCCGGCAGCCGCGGCCGGACCAGTTGGAGATCGAAGTTTCGGATACGGGGCCGGGCATTCCGGCAGATCAGATCGATCGCATTTTCGACCGCTTCTACCAGGTAGACGCCGCGGCCACCCGCAAAGCGGAAGGGACGGGCATTGGTCTGGCCCTGGCCCGGGAACTGGTCGAGATGATGAACGGAAGTATTGCAGTGCAGAGCACACCCGGCCAGGAAACGACCTTTGCGGTAGTGCTGCCCATTACGCAGGAAGCACCGGTGGAAAAAACCGAAAAAGACCCGCCGGAAGCGCCGGCCCGGGAGAAGGGATCACTTGTTGCTCCCCTGCCCGCCGCAGAAGAACCGGGTGCTTCGCCCCGGGAGCTTCCCCTGCTTCTAATCGTCGAAGACAATGCCGATGTCCGCTACTACCTGCGCACCACCCTGGCTGAAAGTCATCGCATTGAAGAAGCCGATAACGGGAAAGCAGGGCTGGAAAAAGCCCTCGAACTGGTGCCCGATATTATCATCAGCGACGTGATGATGCCGGAAATGGACGGCTTCGAATTGTGCGAAAAACTCAAAAAGGACGAACGCACCAGCCATATACCCATCATCCTGCTCACTGCCCGGGCCACTGCCCAGGATCGCCTGACCGGCCTGCGCACCGGCGCCGACGCCTACCTTGCTAAGCCGTTCAGCCGGGAAGAACTGGATATTCGCCTGGCGCAGCTGGTGGCGCTGCGGCGTAAACTGCGCGAGCGCTTTTCCGGAGGGCTGCTGCCCGACCTGGAAGCCGTCTCACCGGAAGACCCGGAAGCCGCCTTTCTGAAAAAGTTGAACCAGACCATTGCCGCACACCTCTCCGAAGAAAATTTTGGGGTAACCGACCTGAGCCGGGCTCTGGCCATGAGCCGCATGCAACTCCACCGCAAGATCACGGCCCTCACCGGCCGCAGCACCTCGGAATACCTCAAGGCGGCGCGCCTGCACCGCGGCCGGGAGCTGTTGCGCGGAACCAACCTACGCGTAGGCGAAGTGGCGGCCCGGGTCGGTTTTAAAGACCATTCCCATTTTTCGCGGGCCTATCGACAGTTGTTTGGCAAGGCGCCCAGTGAAGAGTAATAAAAAAAGTGGAGGTTAACCCGGATTATTCTTGGGTTACCCTTCTACACCACGCCATCTGACCTTTTTGCGCAAGGTGACATCGATAGAAAGTTTTTGCTGTGTTACACTCATCCCAAAGCCTGTTACATAGCGGCTAACCTTCCGGCAATTTAACCCGCATCTTTCCGTCGCAACGCATTTTCATAAAAAAAACACCACAACATGAAAAGTTTAACCCTATGGCTTATCCTGGGCGGCTTGGCCCTGCTGACTGCCTGTATGCAGGAAGACACCTTGTTACCCGCGAGCGAAGCAGCACCGTCGACCGCGGTCGATTTCCGGGAAGATTGCACCGATTACAGCGACTGCAGCGCGCTGGCCGGCGCGCTGCCGATGAGCTTTGAATTTGGCCCCGGCTCTGCGCCTGACAATTACGTAGATTCAGGCGGCCCGGCGGGCTTTTGTTCGGACCCGACCAATCCGCCCCTCGTATTTAAAGTGATTGTAAACGTTGAAAGAACCGGTCGTGAGGTATTGGTCATCCGCCACCTGGGCGTCGTTCAATCCCTGACCGGCGAGATCTGTTTTCGGCCCTACGTACAAGACAACGAGGTTTTTCCGGATCCCATCCCACAGCAATTCCCACCCGAACTGTATCCCATCTGCGGAGAAATATCGGCCGATTACGTGGCGACCAACCTCCAAGGAGAAGAGTTGTGGCTCAGCCTGGAATTCGCCAGCAGACCCGACCCGGAAGACGTCCTCACGTACATCGCCGAAGGGCAGTGGACCATCACCGGGGGCACCGGTCGCTTCGAAGGCGCTACTGGCGGCGGTTGTATGAACGGTTACGGCCCCGCCAATTTCCTGGCGCCTAATTCGGGCGTGGATGACGTTTGGTTTATGACCGGCGGGATTGATTATTAGGGCACAACTGTTTGTTTGTCGTTAATAAGCGGCACTTTCTCCTTCGAAGAAGGTTGAGGTTGAGTGGTGTGTAACACAAGTTCCTTGTAAAAATTTTTGCTGAGTGCTCAATTT
>CAYQQU010000035.1:0-8271 GCA_964419545.1 uncultured Saprospiraceae bacterium
TGATGATGGACATGCGTTCGCCCACCAGTGCGTTCATGAGGGTGGATTTGCCCACGTTGGGCCGGCCGATGATATTGACGAATCCGGATTTGAACATATATCGTTTCAGTAGGGTAGGCGTTTCACTTCGCCGTGCACCAGCTGATCCAGCATTTGCAGGATCACTTTCGGCTTATGTGGTCGCCAGTTAAGGTCGTTATAATACTTGCCCAGATTGACGAAATGCTGAATTTGGGTCTCCTCCATCTCTTCGCGCACGTGCGGGAGGGTGTTGATGAAGCAGATCCAGCCGTCTTCTTCGCAGATGTCGTTGAACCACTCCTCGTAGTAGCAATCGTCCGACCCGTGGAAGTTAAGCACATTTTCGCAGATGACGATGTATTTGCGCACCCCCGCTTCCGCCAGGGCGTCGATCACTTCCCGTTTGAAAAACATGATGTCGTTGCTCAGACAGTCGTTCCATTCGCCGATCATCTCCAGGATGGCGTAGCCTTCGTCGTAGTCGGCGAACAGGATCTTGGTGTAAAGCGTATTGGAGCCGAAGTGATCCCACTGCGGATGGATGAAGTAATTGTAAACTTTCTGGGTAAAGCGAAATTCGTCGTAAACCCGCCCGTAGAAAGGCGACTGGTCGTCTTCTTCCGCTGTATATTCTTCGCGCCAGAGATAGAAGGGCTCGATATCGTGCATATCAGATAGTTGTCTTTTTTCGTGACTTACAGAGTATTCCGGCCCTCCCGCTTGAAAGGCGAAAATGCCTTGAAAAGGAAGGCCGTGAATAGTTACCTTTTTCAAAAATAAGCGCCTTTAGCTAACATCGCTAATAACGGCTCGGGAAAATAGATTGTTCTATCAGAGAAATGGAAGTTATCTTTTACACAGTGTACTTAATCAAAAACATGCAACGCATCGTCCTCACCGGCCCGGAATCTACCGGCAAAACGACTTTGGCCCGCGCCCTCGCCCGCCATTACGGCACGAGCTGGACGCCGGAATACGCGCGCCATTATCTGAATGAACTGGATCGTCCCTACCGCGAGAGCGACCTGCCGGCCATCGCCCGGGGGCAACTGGACTGGGAAGAGGAATACGGCAAAACAGCCAACGGCCTGTTGTTCTGCGATACCGCCCTGGTGGTGCTCAAGGTATGGTCGATGGTGAAGTACGGCCGCACCGATCCCTGGATTTTGGAGCAATTGCGGGTTCGGCCCTATCATTTCTACCTCCTCTGCGCGCCCGACCTGCCCTGGGAAGCGGATCCGCTGCGCGAGCATCGCGACGGCCGGGAAGCGCTTTTTGCCAGGTACCTGCGCGAATTGGAAGACCTGGGGGCGTCCTACGCCGTGGTGCGGGGCCGGGGCGAGGAGCGGTTCCGGGCCGCCCTGGCCGCACTCGAAGCGTGCGGCAGTTCATTCAAACCGTGAATAATCCGGGTTAAAAAGCTTACCTTTGTAGGGCAATGCTCATTTGGGGTGCCTTTTACAGGCTGAGATCATACCCATTGAACCTGCCCGGGTAATGCCGGGAAGGGAAATGATTACTTCAATGGTCGGCGAAGCGACCCTTCGCCATGAGGGAACCCACCGTCCCAGCCCCTTGGATGGTGATTTTTCAAGTCAAATTTTTTGTTATGGAAAAGCACATAGCCGTTGCGGCAATGCTGCTGCTGAACGTCCTGTACCTGAACGGGCAGTGTACGGTTACCGGTCAGGTGACCGACGCGGAAGGCGAGCCCCTGCCCGGCGCCAACGTCATGATCACCGATATTCGCAAAGGAGGCGTCGCGGACGCCAACGGGGTTTACCGCATCGAGAACGTACCGGTGGGGGAACACGCCATCCAGGCGTCGTATGTAGGATACGCCTCGGAGCGGAAGACGACCGAGGTTACCCAAAACGTGAGCAAGCTCATCGTCCACCTGCAGCTGAAAAAGCGCATCGTGGAGATCGATGAGCTGGTGGTCCGGGCTACCCGCGCCACCGAAAAGACGCCGATGACCTACGTCAATCTGCCTAAAGAAGAACTCGAAACCAACAACCTCGGGCAGGACGTCCCATTCGTGCTGCGCTGGACGCCTTCTACCGTGGTCACCTCCGACGCAGGAGCGGGTATCGGCTATACCGGACTGCGTATTCGCGGTACCGATCCCACCCGCATCAACGTCACCATCAACGGCATTCCGCTCAACGACGCCGAGTCGCAGGGGGTTTTTTGGGTCAACCTGCCCGACTTCCTGAGTTCCACCAGCGACATTCAGGTGCAACGCGGCGTCGGGACCTCCACCAACGGCGCGGGCGCCTTCGGCGCGTCCATCAACCTGAGTACGGCCGAACTCGATGAACAGGCCTACGCGCGCGTCAACGGCTCGGTCGGCTCGTTCAATACCCGCAAAACCAACGTACAGGTCGGTACGGGCCTGCTCGACGATCGGTTCAGCTTCCAGGGCCGCCTCTCGACCATCCAGTCGGACGGCTACATCGACCGCGCTTCCTCCGACCTCGATTCGTGGTTCATCTCGGGCGCGTACCAGGGCGAAAAAAGCGTGCTGCGCGCCAACGTCTTCTCAGGCCACGAAGTGACCTACCAGGCCTGGTACGGCGTGCCGGCCGACAGCCTGGACACCAACCGGACCTTCAACTCCGCCGGGACGGAAAAAGACGGTGCGCCGTACGACAACGAAGTCGACGATTACCGGCAAACCCACTACCAAGTGCTCTACAACGTCCAGGCCACCCCCAACTGGAACCTCAATCTCGCCGCGCATTACACGCGCGGGCAGGGTTTTTTCGAGCAATACAAGGCCGATCAGACGCTCGCCGATTACGGCATCGAAGCGCCCAGGCCGGGCGGCGTCAGCATAGAGACCACCGACCTGATCCGGCGCCTCTGGCTGGATAATGACTTCTACGGGCTGGTGTATTCGGCAGGCTTCCTCAACAATACCAACCGGCTGGACCTCACCCTGGGCGGCGCCTTCAACATTTACGAAGGCCGCCATTTCGGGGAAGTGATCTGGGCGCGCTTCGCCGGCGACAGCGAGATCCGCGATCGCTACTACGATAACGACGCCCGCAAGACGGATTTCAACATCTACGGGAAGCTCAATTACGAATTGCTGTACGGCCTCAACGCTTACCTGGACCTGCAGTACCGGCGCGTCGGCTACGAATTCCTCGGCTTTAACCGGGCAGGCGAGAACGTGACCCAGAACGTCGACCTCCACTTCTTCAACCCCAAAGCCGGCCTGTTTTACGCTTTGGACGATCAGACCAACCTCTACGCTTCTTTTGCCGTCGCCAACCGGGAGCCCAACCGCAACGACTACGTCGAAACGACCGCCGACAGCCGCCCGGAGCCGGAAACCCTGTACAATACCGAGCTCGGCTACCGCCGCAACTGGCAGCGGGCGGCGCTGGGCGTCAACCTCTACCACATGTTCTACCGCAATCAACTGGCGCTCAATGGCGAGGTGAACGACGTAGGGGCGTATACCCGCGTCAATATCGACCGCAGCTACCGGCTGGGCGTGGAAGTCATCGGCGGTTTTCAACTGCTCGACGACCTGCGACTGGAGGGCACGGCCACCCTGAGCCGGAACAAGGTGGCTTCCTTTACCGAATTCATCGATGTTTACGACGAAAACTTCGGCTACCAGGGGCAGGAGGCCATCGCCCGCGAAGAAACGGATCTTTCCTTCTCGCCTGAGATCATCGCCTCCGGCCAGCTGAGCTGGGACGTTTTGGCGAAAGCCGAAAAACAAGACCTCAACGTCACCCTGCTCAGCAAATACGTCGGGAAACAATACATTGACAACAGCTCGGACGAAAATAACGTGATCGATCCGTATTTTTTCAGCGACCTCCGCCTGCGCTACCAGTGGCAGGCTCCCTTCGCCAAAGAGGTGACGCTGACGCTGCTGGTCCAGAATCTGTGGGATGCGGAATACGAAACCAACGCCTACTCCTATCGCTACCAGTTCGCCGGCGAAAGGGTGGTCGATCGCTGGTACTACCCCCAGGCCGGGCGCAACTTTTTATTGGGGCTGACGCTGGGGTTTTGAGTAGAAATTGGGGTGCAACTTACCGTTGTGCCCCAACTTTTCTTCGTAGGTTGCCAAAAAAAAACAGGTAAGCGTAAAATTATTGGGTAAAAGCAGAATACTTTCTCCCGGGAATTCCAAAAAAGAAATGCGCGATAAATTTGAGGTATACGAGGAGTCTGGCGTTCAGGAATACTGGATTGTCAATCCAAGTGAAAAGGCGGTGCTCATCTAACAAATGAATGAAAGCGCGCAGTTCTATGGTTTACAACCTCTTACCGAAGATCAAGAGGCGGAAACGCCGCTTTTTACCGGCTTGAAAGTTAAACTGGCGGATGTTTTTCGGGATTGAACTTGGAGTGCAACTTCGAAGTTGCGCCCCGAGTTAGCAAATTGGAGCGCAACGGTAAGTGGCGCCCCAATTTGTCAAAAGTCCTTAGTAAACCCGAACCGGATCACGAACGGCTGTTCGATGGCGTTGTTCGGCTGGTTGACGTTGTACAGCAGGAGTATTTCCGACGCCCAGACGCCGCCGCTATTGTAGCCGATGCCCAGATAGACGTTGTCGCGCACGCGGCGCAGCACGTCGAGGCCGTTGAGGGTGGTGGTAAAGACGGCGCCGTTCTCGTATTCGTATTCGGCGTGGCCGAAGAAGGTATCGGTAAATTTGTACCGCCCGAAAGCGCCCAGTCCGTAAGTGACAGGATTGGCGGTTTCCAACTCCCCGAACGAATTGTCGCGGAAGTGGATATAGGTGAGCGCCAGGCGGGGGCCGAGGGAAAAGCGGTCGGAGATCTTATATCCGACCATCGGGCTGAGCCCGAACTGGAACTGGGTTTGGTTGCCGTTGCCGCCGAAGCCTAGGATGAAGCCGCCGCCGTACCACAATTTGTCGGTGAAGCTGTTATCGCTGCTGCGCGAACGCTTCCGCTGGGCGGATAAGTCATGGCTGAGCAAAGCAAAAAGACACAAAAAGAGCAAAGCATATTTCCACATAGTTGGTAGTTTTTGGCAAATTGTCACGGTTTGGCCCCTTCCGTTAAACTTTTCGACCGGCGACCCCGGGGGCTGAACCGTTGCGGCAAATTTACGTATACAACAACTAACCGCCCGTTTTCGACCGGTACTTTTGTCGTGTTTAACAAGACCTTAAGCTGTGAGGATGGCGTATTGCTGACGAATAAAAACGTAAGCAAGGCGGCAGAACAGAGCCTGGGCCCTTACGCAATTCCCCGAAATAAATCCTAATTTTGACCTCTCCTTTCGGAGTCAGCCTAAGTTACCCGATTCTCCCTCAGTTCCTCCGTGAATTGCATTCAAGTGACTTTCAAAATAGGACAAAAGGCATCCCATGCATCGGATCTCGACTATTTTATTATTTTTTTTGACCAACTTGACTTACGCTCAGGAACTCCGTCTTACGGGACGGACGATCGAAGACTTTTCGGCCCCGGCCCTGGAGTCGGAGTTTTATCAGTACCACGTGTTTCAACTCGACCTACCGGCCCTTTACCGGGCGTCCCGCAACCGTGACGACGGGTTGGACGTCAGGCTGGTGCTGGGTGAGGTGTACGACTGGCCCATGCGTATTGTTCCCGACGATTTGCGGTCGACCGGCTACCGGCTGACCGTCGCAGCGGCGGACGGCGTCGAAGTACGGCCGCCGGGCCCGAACAAAACCTATGCCGGCTACCTTCGCGCGCGCGGCGGCGCCCCGCTGCGACTCACCATCGACGAGCATTTCCTCTACGGCAACTTGCGCGCCGGTGACGACCACTACTTCATCGAGCCGGTACAACTCCTCGTTCCCGGCGCCCCCGCGGATTACGTGCTGGTATACAAAACGACCGACGTGAGGCCCCGGCCCGACGCCCGCTGCGGATTTGCGCAGACCCGGGCGCGCGAACGCCAGCTTACGCAGAACCTGCAAAAAGACGGCGAATGCTACCAGGTCGAAATCGCGCTGGCTTCCGATCATTCCATGTTCAACCTCTTCGGCAGCGTCAACGGAGCGGAAAACTTCGCCCTCGGCGTGCTGAATAACGTGCAAACCAACTACGACGACGAATTTGCCGACGAAATACAATTTACCGTCGTCACCCAATTCGTTTCCACCTGCCCGGGCTGCGACCCCTGGACGACCTCCACGGACGCCGGCGATCTGCTGGACAGCTTTCGCAACTGGGGCAACGGCGGCGGGTTCGGAACCTCTTTTGACATTGCTTCGCTGTGGACAGACCGCAACTTCCAGGGAAGCACCATCGGCGTGGCCTGGCTGGGCGCTCTGTGCAGTAATCTGCGCTACAATGTGCTCGAACATTTTACCAGCAACGCCAGCCTGTTGCGCGTGTTGCAGGCCCACGAACTGGGCCATAACTTCGACGCCACTCACGACGCCTCCGGCTCGCCGACCATCATGGCGCCGGCGGTAAACAACACGAACTCCTGGTCGGTCAACTCGCAAAACCAGATCAACAGTTATGTCAACCTGGTCGCCAACGGCGGCGCCTGCTTCGGTTCCTGCGCGCCACCTGCACCGCCGGTCGCCGCTATTCAGGCGCCGGTTACCCACGTCTGCCCGGGCAGCGTCGTGCCTTTCATCGATAATTCCGGGAATAACCCTACCAGTTGGGACTGGTCCTTTCCCGGCGCTTCTCCTACCAGCTCCGGCCAGCAACATCCCGTGGTGACCTACTCCGCAACCGGAACCTGGCCGGTAACCCTGAACGTTTCGAATAATATCGGATCGGACTTCGCCGTCCTCAGTCCTGATATCACCGTCGACAACGACGGGACGAAAGTGCTGCTCTATGAAACCTTCGAGAACGGCCTTGGCGCCTGGACTACCGACAATCCGGACGGCGATATTACCTGGGCGATTACCGGCGTCGGCGGCGCCCAGTATGGTAAAAAAGCGGCTTTTATCAATAACTTCAACTACCAGGCCCAGGGGCAACTGGACGGGCTGATCTCGCCGCCGCTCAACTTCGCCGGCGAATCCAACCTCTTCCTGGAGGTCGACTACGCCTATCGCCAGTACACCGGTTTCCCCAGCGATATCCTGCGGATAAAGGTCTCCGTTGACGGGGGGAACACCTTCCCGTTTACCGTCTTCACCGGCCAGGAAAACGGCAACGGCAACTTCGGCACCGGACCGGAAATGAGCAGCTCCTTTACGCCCTTTTCCATCGATGACTGGTGCTTCGGCACCGACTTCGGCGCCGATTGCATCAGCATTAACCTGGCTCAGTTTAACGGCGAAGACAACGTCCGCATCCGCATCGAGAATCAAACCTCCTACGGGAATAATCTGTACGTCGACAATGTGCGCATCACCGGCTCCTGCCAGTCGGTAGCCCCGCCGGTAGCCGCTTTCTCCGCCGACGTCACCACCGGCTGCGCTCCCCTGACGGTTAATTTCGAAGATTTCTCTATCGGCCAGGTCGACAGTTACGAATGGAGCTTTCCCGGCGGCAGCCCCACAACCTCCAACGATCCGGCGCCGACGGTCGTTTATCCTACGCCGGGCGCTTACAATGTCACTCTGCAGGTATTTAACGGCGGCGGTTCGGACGTGAGCACCCAAAGCGGATTTATCACCGTCAACGATACGCCAAACGCCGGCTTCACCTTTTCAACCGACGACCTGACCGTCCTCTTCGACAACCTCTCCCAAAATGCCGATAGCTACCAGTGGGATTTCGGGGACGGCAATACCGCTACCGATAACAACCCGGTACACACTTACAACACGCCCGGCGAATATACCGTAGTGCTCACCGCCGAAAATGAATGCGGGACCGTTACCGACCAACAGATCGTTTCGGTCACTTCACCCCTCAGCGCCGGCTTTTCCGCCGATCAAACCACCGGCTGCGCCCCGTTGACGGTCCAGTTCACCGACCAGTCGGCCGGACCGGTAACCGGCTGGGACTGGTCCTTCCCCGGCGGAGACCCCACCGATGCGGACGTGGCGAACCCGACGGTAACCTATAGCGATCCGGGAACCTATACGGTAACGCTGGTGGTGAACAACGGCAATAATCAGAGTACGCTGGAGCTCACGGAGTACATTACCGTAACCGGCGGGCCGACCGCCGCTTTTTCCGTGAACAATACGCCCGGACAGACCACTGCCGGCTTTGTCAACAACAGCCAGGACGGAGAGGACTACCAATGGGACTTCGGCGACGGCGCGACGAGCACCGATGCCGATCCCACCCACGCCTACG
>CAYQQU010000035.1:8371-59151 GCA_964419545.1 uncultured Saprospiraceae bacterium
TGGAAGTGAGCAATGCGGCGGGTACGGACGAAGTGGTGCAGACCGATTACATCACGGTAGGCGAGGGGCCACAGGCCGGCTTTACGGCGGACGTGACCCCGGGCGAGCTGTCGGTCGTTTTTGCCAATACGAGCCAGTCGTCGGAAAGCTACGTCTGGGACTTCGGCGACGGCGCGACGAGCACCGATGCCGATCCCACCCACGCCTACGCCGAGGACGGGGATTACACAGTGACGCTGATCGCCACCAATGACTGCGGCACGGATACGACCACCCAAACGGTGAGCATCGTGACGGCCCCGCAGGCGGGCTTCAGCGCCGACGCCACGGCGGGCTGCACGCCTTTCACGGTACAATTCACGGACAACTCCAGCGCGAATACCACCGGCTGGTCGTGGTCCTTCCCGGGCGGCGCGCCCTCCGGCTCTACGGAAGCGAACCCGACGGTAACCTACGACGCGCCGGGCACGTACACGGTGACGCTGGAAGTGAGCAATGCGGCGGGTACGGACGAAGTGGTGCAGACCGATTACATCACCGTGGGCGAGGCCCCGGACGCCGCGTTCACGATCCAGACCAACGGCGCTACCGCACAGTTTTTTAACGAATCGGAAGGCGGAGCAACCTATCAATGGAATTTTGGGGACGGCGCGGGCAGTGATCTGGCAAATCCCACCCATACCTACGAAAACGACGGCGAATACCTGGTGAGTCTTACAGTAACCAACGCTTGCGGAAGCGCCACCCTTACCGATACGGTCGTCATCAACAGCAGCTTTCCGGTCGTCGCTTTTACAGCCGATTCGCCCACGGGCTGCGCCCCGCAAGCGGTACAATTTACCAACCAATCGACGGGCAGCGGGCTCAGCTACGAATGGTCTTTCCCGGGCGGCGCGCCGGCCACGAGCACCGAAGCCGATCCGATGGTCGTCTATTCCGAACCGGGGGTCTATTCCGTTACTTTGATCGCGTACAATGCCAATGGTTCCGCTGCGCTGACCCGGATGGATTACATTGTTATTACGTCGCTTCCCCAGGCCGGGTTTACCTACCAGGCCAATGCCGGAACCGTAGTCTTCTCGGCCGGCGCCGGCGCCGGCTGGGCCTACGAGTGGTTGTTCCCCGACGGAACGACCCTCAACAGTCCCAACCCGCAGTACCATTTTGCCGATAACGGCCAGTTTCCCGTTCAGTTGGTCGTTAGTAACCATTGCGGAGCGGATACCCTCGTACAGGAGGTGACCATCACCGGAATACTGCCGTCGGCTGCTTTCGATTACGGGGAAGTCAGCGGTTGTGCGCCGTTCAGCGTGATCTTTTCTAATCAATCCAATGCGGCTACCGACAGCCTGACCTGGCTGTTCCCCGGCGGCGAACCGGCTTTTTCTGTGGAAGACGCGCCGGAAGTGACCTATGCCCTCCCCGGCCAGTACCCGGTCACGCTGATCGCGGGCAATGCATTTGGCGCGGATACGCTCGTATTGCCGGACCTGGTGTCGGTTCAGGAGGCGCCGGATGCAGCGATCGCCTATACGGTTACTGATCTGAAGGTCGAATTCCAGGGCGAGACGGCAGGGGCAACTACTTATTTCTGGGATTTTGGCGACGGTACGACGAGCAATGAGGCTGCCCCCCGGCACGACTATGCTGAGCCGGGTCAGTACAACGTAGTCTTGATCGTCACCAACCCGTGCGGGTCGGATACCGCCGAAGTAGCGCTGTTGCTGGAAACCAGCAGCGCCGGCGAGACCGGCTGGCTGACCGGATGGGCGGTCTTTCCCAATCCGAACGAAGGCGCGTTTACCGTAACGATGCGCGGCCGGCCCCGGCCAGAAATCGGTTTGCGGTTGTACAACACCCTGGGGCAACTGATCCACTACGACCGGGCGCCATTCCTTACGGGCAGGGCAGAACACCCGGTGCGCCTCACCGGGCTGGCGGCCGGCGTCTACTGGCTGGAGGTCCGTTGGGGTGACCAGCGGGCTCTGCGGCGAGTGATCATCCAGCCGTTTTAACCGGGCCCGGGCGTATCCAATCTACGGGATAACATCTTCTGGCGGACAACTAAGCGGGCTTCGATTTCGTTTTCGAAGCAAGTCGTATTATTTTTGGACCGCCGGCGTTCAACCGGGCGCAATTTGATTTGGCGCTACCCCGAAAAGCGGATAATTACCTTACCTGGGCAAGCAGCGGGCAACCGCTTTGCGGTGTCCATTTAATGAGCGCAAAAGTTATATCTATGAGAGCGACATGTACACTGTTTTTTGTCTTAATATTCCTGACGAGCGGATGGGCGCAGCCTTCCAACGACGAATGTGCGACGGCGACGCCGCTTTCGCTCAATCCTCCCACGCCTTGTTCGGGAGGTAGTTCCTCGCCCGGGACCAGCAATTTTACCTTCAATAACAATAATGCTACTCCTACCACGCCCTATCCTACTTTTTCCAATTGTAATCCGGGCGGGCAAACCAACGGACCGGCGGCGGAGGTCTGGTACACCTTCGACGCCGTGGGAAACCAAATCTCCGTCTCGGTTTCCAACGGGCTGTCTACGCCCAACATCGTTTTGTTTACCGGCAATGACTGTTTGTTTCTCAATCCCGTTGCCTGCGCCAGCGCCAACCCCGGTGCGGGGCAGGTAACCCTGAACTGGACGGTCATCCCGGGTCAGACCTACTACCTGCTCATCTCCGGTGGCGATATCGATGATCAGGGAACCTTCAATCTGGACATCGTTTCCTCCAATGACTGCAACCCCTGCCTGCTGAGCAGCGATTTTACTGCGAGTCCGCCGCCACAAAACGGGACTTATTCTTCCTCGACTTTTACGTCTCCGACCAATGTTACTTTTTGCTATACGGTCAATCAATGGGACCTTACCGGCACCATCGAATGGCTGCACGCCATTGAGATCGACCTCGGCCCGGGCTGGGACGCTTCGTCCCTTACGCCTACCGTTTTTCCTCCCAACTGCCCTGCCGGCGGTTCCTGGGGCTTCTACGATTCCTGGACGAGCACCAATACCGGGCTTACTTTCGGCCCGGGTTTCGCTTATGAAAGCACCGCGGGAGGCGGCACCGACCCCACCAACCCCGGTGACAACTGGGGCTACGGCGGCGGCGGCTGTGAAAATATCGGAACTTCCACCCCGCCTCTCACTTTCTGTTTTACCGTCTCGGTGGCCACCTGTCCTCCCAACGCCAACGGCGCCGATCTCAGCGTGAGCGTCAACCCGCTCTCGGACGGCGACTCCGGCTCCTGGACCCAGACCGGATGCAACTCGGGTACGACCTTCAGCTTTCTGGCTTCCGCCGTTTGTTGTGACGACCCGCCCCCGCTGGCTTTTGGGATCAACGCCAGCTGCGATCAGGCTACCGACGGGGCGATCACCTACCAGGGCGGATTGCCCGGCGAAACCTACAACCTCTTCATCTTCGACCAGTCGGGAGCTCAACTGGGCAACCAGCAGGGCGTCGCCGGATCGGAGGTCTTCACCCTGAATAACCTGGCTCCGGGGGTCTATACCGTCGTGGCCTTTAACGTGGTGTCGGGCTGTAACAAACAGATTGATGTCGTGGTCGGCGCCGATCCGCCTCCCGTAGTTGCGGTTTCGAACACGGGGCCTTACTGCCCCGGTGAACTGATCCAGCTGACTACCGATATTCCGCCCGGACCGGGCATCACCTATTCCTGGACGGGCCCCGCCGGTTTCCAATCCAACGATCCCAGCCCGGTAGTGCCGAACGCTTCCGGCGCGGTAGACGGCACGTACACCGTAAATGTAGACATCAACGGTTGCCCGGCGGACGGAAGCACGAATGTCGTCGTAGATGATGTTACCCTCACCCCCTCAGCTATGCCCCAAGAGATCTGTTTTGGGGAAACGGCGACCCTCACCGTCACCGGCAACGCCGCCAGCTACGATTGGGGGCCCCTGGGTACGGGCGCCAGCGTCACCACACCGCCTCTTTTTACGACGACCACTTTTACCGTGACCGGCAGCAGCCTGGCGGGATGTACGAATACCGCGGAGGTCACCGTCGTCGTCAATCCGCTTCCGAACCTGCAGATCCAGCCGCCGCCGCCCGTTTGCGAAGGCGAGATATTCGTCCTCCAGGCTACCCCCGGGCTCATCAACTATCAGTGGAGCACCGGGGCGACGGGCAGCCCGGTCATTGCCGTAACGCCTACCGGCGTCGGCAGTGAGATCATTTCCGTTTCGGCGGAAGATCCGGTCACGGGCTGCGCCAACGGTACCGACATCGTCATCAACGTCAATCCCCAGCCAACCGGGTCGATAACGCCCAACACCGCCACCATCTGTGAAGGAGAAGACGTTACCCTGACCGCCTCCGGCGGTAACAATTATCTGTGGAACGACGGGCTCAACGGCGCTACGCGCACCTTCTCGCCACCCGCTTCTACGGTGTATTCGGTCACCCTGACCGATGTGGACGGGTGCCGCGATACCGTAGATGCGCCGGTATTCGTCGACGAAGAACTGGAAGCGCCTCAGGTAAGCTGCGGGCCGAACACGCCCTCTTCCGTGACTTTTACCTGGCCCGACGTAGCCAACGCCACCGGCTATACGGTGAATGTGGACGACGGCCCGGACGGAACACTCAGCGGGATCACTTATACCGTAGACGGCCTTGCCCCCGGCGAATCGGTTACCATCACCGTTATTGCTGAAAGCAACAGCACCTGCCCCGATGTGGAAACGACTTTTACCTGCTCGGCTCAGGATTGTGCGCCGGTCGACGTGGCAATTGACGCCCCCGACGCCTTCTGCCTCACCGCGACGGTGGAACCGGACACTTTTGAAGTCGATATTACCGGCGGCGCCGGCGGCAGCGGCGCCTGGAGCGGCCCGGGGATCATCGACGACACTTTGGGCGTTTTCGATCCCGCTATAGCGGATACCGGACAGCATCAAATCATCTACACCTACCTGGAGGGCCCCTGTGAATACCGCGACACGGCCCTGGTCGACGTCTTTCCGGTTCCCACCGCCGGCTTCACCCTCGATAACAATACCGTATGCACCGGTGATTCCGTATTGGTCAGTTATGCGGGTACGGCCGATACCGCTTCCGCAACCTTCAACTGGGACTTTTCGGGCGGCCAGGCCGGTGCGGATACAATACCCGAGCAATATGACGTCAGCTGGGCGGACGCCGGCCTGCAGGTCGTCAGCCTGTCCGTAACCGAGAACGGCTGCACCTCACCGACCGTGACCGATACCGTGACCGTCGAAGCGCCGCTGGCGGCGCCCGTCATCAGCTGCGACGCCGCCACAACTACATCGGTGAGCTTCTCCTGGGGCGACGTGCCCGGGGCGGAAGGCTATTCGGTGGAAGTACTCGCCGGGCCGGCCGGGACCCTGACCGGTACGACGTATTCCGTTACCGGGCTGGCCCCCGGGGAAACCGTCACCATCCGGGTAACTGCCGAAAACAGCGGTCCCTGCGGGCCGAGCACGGCCGAACAGAGCTGCGTGGCCGAAGACTGCCCTACTTTTGATATCGCCATCGATCCGGTGGCGGCTATCTGCCTGGACGGCAGCGACCAAAGCCTTACCTTGAATGCAGTCGTAACCGGAGGGGCCGGCGGAGACCTCAGCTGGAGCGGCCCCGGCCTGACCGACGCTACAACCGGTGCTTTCGATCCGGCCGTAGCCGGTCCGGGCGATCACGTCATTACCGCCACCTATCAAGAAGGCCCCTGCACCGGCGCCGCCGATTTGACCATCTCGGTATTCGATACGCCGACCGCCGATTTTACGGTCGATGTCGATTCGGTTTGTATTGACGAGGCGGTAAATATCACCTATACAGGAACCGGCGCTGCCGGCGCCGGCTACACCTGGGGCTTCAACGGCGGAACGGCAACACCGGGCGCCGGACCCGGGCCGCAGATGGTTTCCTGGGCGACTCCCGGCGACAAAACAGTGACGCTGACCGTCACGGAAAACGGCTGTGTGTCGACTCCGGTTTCCCAGACGATTGTCGTAGTGGCGCCGCTGACGGCGCCGGTGGTCAGCTGCGTCGATGCGACGACCACTTCCGTGACCTTCGGCTGGGACCCCGTCCCGGGCGCTACCGGTTATACCGTGGCGGTGCTGTCCGGACCCGAGGGTGCGCTGAGCGGAACGACTTATTCGGTAACCGGACTGGCGCCGGGAGAGAGCGTAACCATAGCCGTCACTGCTGAAACCGACAATCCCTGCGGCCCGACTACCACGGAACATACCTGTAGCGCGTCCGATTGTCCCACCTTTAATATCCTCATCGACCCGGTGGCGGCAACCTGCCTGGACGGCGCCGATCAAAGCTTCGACCTGACAGCGACGGTAAGCGGTGGGGCCGGCAACGGGACCCTGGAATGGAGCGGCCCGGGCATCACCGACGCCGGTCAGGGGACGTTCGACCCCGCGCTGGCGGGGGCAGGAAATCAGGTGGTGACCGCCACTTATACCGAAGGCCCCTGCTCGGGGAGTGCGGATTTGACCATAGCGGTCTTCGACACCCCCACTGCGGATTTTACCGTCGCGCCGGATAATATTTGCCTGACCGACAGTACGACGATTACCTATACCGGCACAGCCGGCCCGGCGGCGACCTACACCTGGAACTTCAACGGCGGCGCCGCCGTTCCGGGTGCGGGACCGGGCCCGCATGTGGTCAGCTGGGCTACCGGCGGCAGTAAAACGATTACTTTGACCGTCAGCGAAAATGGCTGTACTTCCCCGGCGGTTACCCAGACGGTAGTAATCGACAATCCGCTTCCGGCGCCGGTAATCAATTGCAATACCAATACTTCGGAGATCGAATTTACCTGGAACGACGTCCCCGGCGCCGTAGATTACGAGGTGCTGGTATTGAGCGGACAAACAGGGGTGCAGAATGATACGGCCTATACCGTAAGCGGACTGACGCCCGGTGAAGCCGTAACGATCCAGGTGACCGCGGTCGGCAGCGGCCCCTGCGGCAATAGCGTGGCGGAACAAACCTGTATCGCGGAGGATTGCCCGCCGGTAACGATCAACTTTACGCCCGTAGCGCCCATTTGCCTGGAGGCAGCCGTGACGCCCGTCACCCTGGAAGCGTCGATCACCGGCGGCGCCGGCAGCGGAGTGCTGACCTGGAGCGGCCCGGGGATCACGGATGCGAATGCCGGGGTTTTCGATCCGGCCGCAGCCGGCGTAGGCAGCCACAGCATCAACCTGAATTACCAGGAAGGCAACTGCACGTATAATGCCGGCTTGACGATCGTCGTCAACGCCGTACCGACATCCGAATTTACCGTGGACAGTATTATTTGCGTAACCGGAACCGCTGCGGTTGCCTATACAGGAAGCGCGGCCGCCGGCGCCCAGTACGATTGGGATTTTGCCGGAGGAGCAGCCGCTCCGGGCGTCGGCCCCGGGCCTCATGCCGTCAGCTGGCCGGCTGCCGGCGTCTATGAGCTGTCGCTCTCGGTTACGGAAAACGGATGTACCAGCGCGCCGGCTTCAACGGCGGCGGTAATCGTAACGGAGCCTTTGCCCGAGCCCGTCATCAGCTGTAACACGACCACCTCCAGTATCGCTTTCAGCTGGGGCCTTATCCCTGGCGCTGTCGATTATGAGGTGACCCTGCTGAACGGCCCTGCCGGCGTCCAGACGGACACCAGCTACGTGGTAGACGGGCTGTCCCCGGGCGATGAGGTGACTATTCGCGTCACTGCCGTAGGCGACGGGCCCTGCGGCAATAGCGCCGCCGAGATGACTTGCATCGCTTCCGATTGCCCGACCGTCACCATCGATATAGAGCCGGTGGCGCCCATTTGTCTTGATCCCACAACGGTAGTGGCTGAACTTACGGCAGTGGTGACCGGCGGGGCCGGCGGCGGAGCCGGTTCGTGGTCCGGCCCGGGTATCGCCGATCCGGCGGAAGCCCTGTTCGACCCGGTGCTGGCCGGCGCAGGAACGCATACGGTCGTCTATACCTATCAGGAAGGCAATTGCACCTACACGCAATCCTTGGATATCCAAGTGATTTTGCCGCCGACCGCCGATTTTACGGTCGATGCTTCTATTTGCCAAACAGAGAGCGCCCTGGTTACCTATACCGGCTCGGCGGGCCAGGGCGCCCAGTACGACTGGGATTTCGGCGGCGGTCAGGCCAGCGGTACCGGCGCCGGTCCGTATTCCGTGAGCTGGGACAGCAGCGGCGACCAGAACATTACCCTCGTAGTTACCGAAAACGATTGTTCCTCAGAGCCGTTCACTCTACCGGTTTTCGTACAGGAACCTTTGCCGCCGCTGGATATCAGCTGTGAAACCACCAATACCACCATCGAGTTCTCGTGGGAGCCGGTAGCGGGCGCCGATTCCTACGAAGTGATCGTAGAACAAGGCCCGGAAGGCGACTTCAATACGCCGACCAGCTATCTGGTGACCGGGCTAAATCCCGGGGACGAGGTAAGCATTGTCGTCACTGCAGTGAGCGGCGTAGAATGCCCCGAAGTCAGCGCCGAAGCTACTTGTATCGCCCAGGATTGCCCCCCTGTCACTATAGACGTAGATCCGATTTCCGCCCTTTGCCCCGACAGCGAACCGGTTAACCTGACCGCAACGGCTGCGGGCGGTACCGGCGCCGGTGCTTTTGAATGGAGCGGGCCCGGCGTGGTCAATGGCGCCTTGCCGGTATTTGACCCGGCCCTGGCCGAATTGGGGGAGAACGTTCTGACGGTGGTCTATACAGAGGGCGTTTGCACCTTTACCGAAACGTTTATTGTGGTGGTCAATCCCATCCCGACGGCTGACTTCTCGGTGGAAAGCCCGATCTGCCTGACGGATGCCACGACAGTGACTTACCTCGGGAGCGCCGGGCCCGCTGCGACATACGATTGGAATTTCAACGGCGGCGACGCGACGGGGGTCGGAGCAGGCCCCTATACGGTGAGCTGGCCCGCAGCCGGTGATCAGGAGGTGACCCTGACCGTGACGGAAGCCGGTTGCACCTCTCCGGTCGCAACCCAGACGGTAACGGTGGAAGCGCCGTTGCCCGCGCCGGAGATCACCTGTGCGACGACCAGCACTTCCATTGCGTTCAGCTGGCCGCCCGTGCCGGGCGCTGCCGATTATCAGGTCAACGGACCGGCCGGACAGCTGGATGGGACTACGTACACCATTTCCGGGCTGGCTCCGGGGGATGAGGTCACCATCGAGGTCGTGGCCATCGGTACGGGCGCCTGCGGAAACAGCGCGGCCATGGCGACCTGCATAGCCCAGGATTGCCCGCCCCTGACTGCCTCTTTGGACGGCCCGGCGACGATCTGCCTAGGCGAAAGCGCCGTCCTCGATCTCACGGTCGAGGCCGCCACCTCGGGCCCCTTTACCATTGCGTACAGCCAGAACGGCGAACTGAACCAAACCACGGTTCCCGGCGGGGCCTCTACGCTGGAGTTCGACCTTTCCGATACGACGACTTTCGAAATCGTTTCCATCACCGACGAATCGCTGCCCGATTGTTCCTACCCCGGTAGCGCCGCGCTTACGGTGCTGGTCAACGAACCAGCCGAAGCCGGCCTGCCGCTCGATCCGGCGCTTTTGTGTGCAGGCGCCGATTCAGTGGTGACGCTAGCCGCCCTATTGGAGGGCGCCGACCCTGGCGGAAGCTGGACTGAAACTTCCGAGAACCCAAGTCAGGGCGCAGCCTTTGACCCGGCGACCGGGACGTTCAACCCGGCGGCGCAGGCGCCCGGCGCGTATACTTTCCGCTATACGCTCTCCGGCGGCGCTCCCTGCCCGGAAGCATCCGCGGAGGTAGAGGTGGTGGTGGCGCCCAATCCCGTAGCAGACGCCGGTCCCGACCAGGAATTGACCTGTAATATGGGTATGGTAAGCATCGGAGGCAGCGGCACCAGCACCGGCCCGGGGATCAGCTACGAATGGGCGTCGCCCGACACCAGTATTGTGATCGGCGACCCCAACTTGTCGATGACCGAGGTCAGCCAGGGCGGTACGTATCTACTGACGGTGACCAACGAGCAGGGTTGCACCGCTACCGACGAAGTGGTGGTGAGCGCTGATTTTGCCGTGCCGGTCGGCAGCGTTTCTTTCAGCGGCATCAGCTGCTTCCAGGCGAACGACGGCTTTATCCGGATCGACAGCGTCGCCGGCGGAACGCCGCCGTATGAGTACGCGCTGAACGATGGCGCATTCAGTACCCAGACGCTTTACGCTCCCTTGTCGCCGGATACCTACGATCTGACCATTCGCGACGCCAACGGGTGTTTTTCGACCCTGCAGTTCGATCTGTCGGACGAACCCGAGGAACTGATCGTTACCCTGACCACCAACCAGGAAGCCGATCCGCCCACCATCGAACGAGGCGATAGCCTGCTGCTCGAAGCGGTATTTAATCCCGGCGTCGTGCTGGATACCATCTTGTGGCAACCGGACTCGATCGGCTCGGGCAACAGCACTTCCGTTTGGGTCGACCCGCTGGCCACCACCAGCTATATGGTGACCATCATCGATGAGAACGGCTGTAGCGATTCGGATGACCTTACGGTTTTCGTGCAGAAAAACCTCAACGTTTACATCCCTTCCGCCTTTTCTCCTGACGGCGACCAGATCAATGATGTTTTCTATATCCAGGCCGGGCCGCAGGTGAAGGAGATCAAGGAATTTGCCGTGTTCAACCGCTGGGGAGAGTCGGTCATCGCCCTGAGCAATTTCCAGCCTAATGATCCGGCCCAGGGCTGGGACGGCCGCTATCGCGGTAAAATGATGAACCCGGGCGTCTTCGTCTATTTCGCCGAAGTAGAGTTCCAGGACGGGTCGGTCGAGATCTTTAAGGGGGACGTGCTGTTGGTGAGGTAGTGTTTGGGTTTTGGGTTTTGGTCTTTGGTCTTTAGTCTTTGGTCTTTGGTCTTTAGCGCCAAAGACCAAAGACCAAAGACCAAAGACCAAAGACTCCCCCCCCTTCCAACAAAAAAATGAACGTCTGCAACCGTCCGGTCAATTTTACCGGGCAATTCCCTTTTTTTTGTGGTAATTTTGGAAAGCTGAAAGAACCAGCGTTCCCCTTGCTTGCCGGGTCTGCATAGAGAGAGCAAAGCAACCAGATCCCAAGAACAGAGCTTTATGAGGCAGACTATAATCCTGTGGCTCGTCGCGTTAACCCCGCTTGTGAGCATAGCACAAAACTGTGGTTTGGAAGATACCTTGCTGATCAATTCCAACAGCACGCACGTCTTCACCCTTGAACTCGACGGCTATTTCAACGACGACCTTGCCGATGATCAGCAGGGCGTCTGCGGCGTGGAAGTGGAATTTGTACACGCCTTTTCCGAAAATCTCGAAATGTGGCTGGTCTCACCCAATGGCGACAGCGTCCAACTCATCGGGCCGAATACCAACGATAATTCCGCTTTTACCTTCGCCGCCCTCTGGGATATTACTTTCGTGCCCTGCAGCGCTGCGGCCGAGCCCGATAGTGGCTACGTGGCCCAATGGGACAACAACCAGGCCAATAATTTTGTCGCCGGCGGGCAGTACCGCGGTTCTTATTATCCTTTTGGCGGCTGCCTGGAGGATTTTGCCACGGGCCCCGTTAACGGCTCCTGGACCATCGCCATCAATAATGATCCTTCTTTCTACCCGGGGGGGCTGATCGATTTTCGCATCGTTTTTTGTGATCCCCGGGGGGTGGAATGTTGCTTTTCGGAGCCGGGTATCTTCCCCGATTCGCTCGACCGGATCGCCTGCGCCGGCGACCCCGTTTTGCAACTGGACAGCCTGGCGCCGGCTTATCCGTTTTACCTCACCCAACCCGACTCCATCGAATACGGCTATACCTACGCCATCGGCGAGGATAACATTCTGCTGGCCTACGACTCGCTGGTCGATCTTTCCGCTTTCCCCCCCGGCAATTACGAGGTATGCGGGCTTTCGTACAAACGTTCGGACCAGGACAGCTTGTGGCTGCCCGACGGTATGCTGACGATCGACAGCATACGGAACAACCTGAGCAGCGAGCTGCCCAGGTTCTGCGGCGGCCTGGCCGATAATTGCGTAGAAATCACGATTACGCCGGTACCCGACACTACTTTTCTGGACCCCGTGATCTGCACCGGCGACAGCCTGTCGGTGGCCGATACCATTCTTTTCGCGGGGGGCGTCTACACTTTTACGTTTCCCAGCACCGGTGGCTGCGACAGTATCGTGGTGGTCGACCTGACCGTAGAAGCGACGGCCTTCATCGCGCTGGAGGAAGTCATCTGCGAAGGGAGTACTTTCCCGGTGGGCGATTCGCTGTACGCCGGCGAAGGCATCTATATCGACACCCTGCTTACCGTTAACGGCTGCGACAGCATCGTGGAACTGGAGCTAACCGTGGTGGCGCCGGATACCGTAGAATTGAATGAGACCATTTGCGAGGGAGAAGCTTTTGTGGTGGGCGGAACGCCTTTCTTCAATGCAGGTTTCCACCAGCTTACCCTGCAATCCAGCCTGGGCTGCGACAGTGTCGTCAATTTAAACCTGAACGTGCTGGCGCCGGTCGCGGCGGCCCTTCCCTCCGATACGCTCTCCTGTTTTCAGCCGGAGGTCGTGCTCGACGGTTCGGTATCTTCGGGAGGCGCCGGGCTGAGTTTCCAATGGTACGATCCCGGCGGCGCGCCCATCGGGCAAACCGATACCCTGTCGGTTGGCGAAGCGGGTGATTATCAGCTGGTAGTAGGGCTGGAAGAAAACGGCGTAGTCTGCCGGGATACCGCAGTGGCGCCCGTGATCGCCGACCAGGCCCCTCCGGTAGCCGACGCCGGCTTGCCGGATACGCTCAATTGTGTGGATACGCTGGTCGGACTGGGCGGCCCGGCTACCAGCAGCGGGCCTGACTTTTCGTATGCCTGGAGCACGGCCGGCGGAGAACTCGCCGGCCCGGCGGATACGCCGCTCAACGGCGCCCTCGCTGACGGCCTTTACACTTTGATCGTGACCGATCAGCGCAACGGTTGCAGCGATACCGCTTCGGTAGCTATTGCAGTGGATACCCTGCCTCCGGCAGTCGTCGTGGCGCCTCCGTCGCCACTCGACTGCGTAACCCCGGCCGTAGTGCTCGACGGGAGCGGTTCTTCTACAGGCGCCGAGTTCATCTACAACTGGACCGCAATAACGGGAACGCCCCCCCAGGATGCCGACAGCCTGCTCGCCACGGCTGCACAACCGGGCGCCTACCGCCTGCAGGTGACCAATACCCGGAACAGCTGCGTCGACTCCGCTACAGTAAGCGTTGCGATCGATACCCTGCCGCCCGTGGTCAACATCGCCTCTCCGGATACGCTGAATTGCGCACAGACCAACACCTTACTTTCCGCCTCCGTTAGCGGCGCCGGGGGCAATTTCGACCTGCTGTGGCGCACCGGCGCTGGGGGCAACATCGTTTCCGGAGCAGACTCCCTCAGTCCGCTCGTCGATCAGCCGGGCAGCTACGAGCTGGTCGTCATCAATGCCGAAAACGGCTGCCGGGATTCCTCGGAAGTCACCGTCACCGAGCTGGTCAGCACCGTACTGGCGGATGCCGGCCCGGATACCGTGCTGACCTGCACGGTGGATACTGTCCTTCTGGGCGGCCCCGGCACGACGACCGGCCCGGCTATGCAATACCAGTGGTCGCTGGCAGGAGGGATGCTATTACCCGGAGGAAATGACCCAGTGTTAAGCGTGGCCGCTCCAGGCGTTTACCAATTGATCGCCACAGATTCGCTGACTCGCTGCGCCGACACCAGCGCCGTCGCCGTCGCTGTCGATACCCTCTCGCCCTCGGCCGATGCCGGGCCAGGATTGACGCTGGATTGTACGACAACGCGGGATACCCTCGACGGCAGTCTTTCTTCGGCGGGCCCCGATTTTTCCTATGAATGGAACGGACCTTGTTTGATTTCGGACCCCAACGCCATCCGGGTGGTCGTCGATTGCCCAGGCGAATACGTTTTGACCGTACGTAACCAGATGAACGGTTGTGAGCGCGCCGATAGCGTCACCGTCGCCCAGGATGCGGCGGCGCCTACCGCCATCATCGCTCCTCCGGATACGCTGACCTGTCAGAACGATACGATCATACTGGACGGCGCCGCTTCCAGTCAGGGCCCCAATTTGATATCCCATTGGGCTGGTCCCGGCAATTTCGATGTATCGGGTGCTTTATCTGCGTCCGTTGCTGCGCCGGGCATTTATACGTTAATCGTAACAGACACACTGAACACCTGCGCGGACACCACTTCGGCGACCGTTGTGCAGGACACGCTGCCCCCCGTGGCTGACGCCGGTCTGCCCGGAACGCTGACCTGCCTGACGCCCGAGCTGACCATCGGGGGCGCGGCGGCCGATCCGAATGCTACGTACGCCTGGACAACCTCAGGCGGCCGTATTACCGGCCCGTTAGATAGCTTGCAGACGCAGGCGGATAGCGCCGGGTGGTATACACTCGTTGTTACCAATATCCTGAACGGATGTACGGCGACAGATTCGGTACTCATTACTGCCGACCAGTCGCCTCCGTCGGTCGACGCCGGGCCGGATCAAACCATTTCCTGCGAACAGCCCGTGGTTACGCTCGACGGCGGCGGGTCGGACAGCGGACCGGCGATCGTTTACACCTGGACCGGCCCCTGTATTTTGGGGCCTGCCGACAGTCCTTCCATCCAGGCCGACTGCCCCGGTCTCTACGCGCTGCTGGTTCAGAACACGGACAACGGCTGTACGGCGACGGATACGGTATTGGTAATGCGGGACGAAGCGCCCCCGACCGCGGAAGCCGGTCCGGGCGATACCCTGACCTGCGTGGTTGCCTCCCTGACGCTCGACGGTGCGGGGTCGAGCCAGGGGTCAGGTTTCAGCTATTCCTGGAGCGGGCCTTCCGTTGTATCGGGGCAGGAGAGCCTGTTGCCGGTAGTGAATGCTCCGGGCGTTTACTATTTGTCTGTAACGGATCTGGTCAACGGTTGTACGGCCGTCGATTCGGTGGCGGTTGCCGAAAATACGGTGGCGCCGGTGGCGGACGCCGGTCCAATGCAAGCGATCAACTGCCTGGCGGATACGGTCACTTTGGGCGGGGTGCTCACCAGCACCGGGCCCGGCATCAGCTACCAGTGGCTGAGCAATGAAGGCAACCCGCTGGCGCCGGTCGATGAAGCGACCGTACAGGCCGACGCCCCCGGCGTGTACGTGCTTTTCGTAACAGACACGGATAACGGTTGCGCCGACACCAACTTTGTCAACGTGGTAGTCGATACCCTGCCTCCGGTCGTCAATGTCGACGCGCCCGACCTCATCACTTGCTCCGAGTCGGAGGTGTGGGTGGATGGCTCGGATGCGCCCGCGGGCCCCGGTTTCACTTACGAATGGTCGGGCCCCTGTTTATTGACCGAGCCGGACAGCAACTTCGTGCTCGTGGAATGCCCGGGCGTCTATCAATTGGAGGTCACCAACCTGGACAATGGTTGCCGGGGAGCAGACAGCACCCAGGTGCTGCTCGCGCCGGAAACGCCGCTGGCCATTTTGCCGGATACTACTTTTCTGTCTTGTGATACCGGCCTCGTGACACTGGACGGCAGCGCCTCCACCAACGGCCCCAACGACTGGCAGTTCAACGGTCAGCCGATCGCCCTTAACCAACTTAGTCCGGTAGTCGATCAGCCGGGGAGCTACCAGTTGGTGGTCACCAATCTGGTGCAAAGCTGTTTTGATACCGCCACCACCGTAGTCGTGCTGGATTGCCAGCCGCAGATCGAATTGTTCGTTACCGATACGATAACTTGCGCCCAACCCACGCTTGAGCTGGCGCCGGCCGTTCTGCCGGCAGGGGTGGATTACGAATTTCAGTGGACGGCCGATAATCCCGGCTGTATACTCGGCCCAAATAATGAAAATACGCTGACGGTGAGCTGTGGCGGCAGTTTTACGGTGATCGTCACCAATCCGTTGTTCGGGTTGAGCGACACCACTACCGTTGCGGTAGCGGAAAACCGCAACTTCCCTACAGCCGACGCCGGCGCGTCGGATACCCTGACCTGTACTACTCCCGCCGTGACGATTGGAGGGATCGGCTCTTCCGCCGGTCCGGAGATCGCTTATTTGTGGACCAACTTCAGCGGCGACACCCTGGGCAGTACGCCGACCATCACCGTCGATACGCCGGACACCTATTTTCTGGAGGTCATTAACACAGTGAACGGCTGCGCGGTCGGCGATTTTGTGGTCGTTTCCGAAATTGTCGGGCTGCCGGACGTTTTGTTCGGCTCCACCCAATTTCCGTGTACGCAGGATACTTTCCGGCTGCAGGCTTTTCTGGACCCGCCCGGCTCATTTTACGAATTTACCTGGACAGGCCCGGGAATACTGGACGGCGGGGACAGCCTTTCGGTCTGGATCGATACGGCCGGGCTGTACACCTTAACGGTGGTCAATCCCTTTATCGATTGCGCATCCACCGATACCGTACTGGTCACGGAGCAGGAATGCGGTCCCTGCCTGAGCATTGCCCCTCCCGATACCCTGAGCTGTGCGGTCACTGAAATCACTTTGCAGGCGGAATATTGCGAACCCTGCCCGGGCTGTACGTTCTCCTGGTCGACCGAAGGCGGGGCGCTGCTGCCAGGGACGGATACGACTTTCAGCCCGGTGGCTACCCTGCCCGGGATTTACACCCTTTCGGCGGTGGATACTTTCGGGGTGGCGAGTGAGTTTTCCGTTACCGTGGTCGCCGCTGTCGATCCGCCCACAGTGAATGCTGGCCCGGACCGAACCCTGACCTGCGGGCAACCCGCGGCGACGATCGGGCCGATCAATGACGAGCCCCTCGCCGATCATTCGTATTCCTGGACGTCGTTCGCCGGAGCAAGCATTGATCCGGCCGACCAGATCACCGGCACGGTAACCGAAGCCGATACCTTTGTGCTGGAAGTAGTAAACGACCTGACGGGCTGCGTCGGGCGGGATACGGTTGTGGTCGGAACGGACACCATCCCGCCCGTAGCCGATGCCGGTCCGGACCTGGCGCTCACCTGCGTGGTCGGACTGGTGAGCCCCGACGGTTCCGGCTCCTCTCTGGGCGCCGGCTTCACGTACCAGTGGGCGACCGACGGCGACGGAGAAATCGTCGGCGCGTCCACTCTGAATCCGGTGGTCGACGCCGCCGGTCATTATTGGCTCTCGGTAACCGACGCGGCTAATCAATGCACCGCGGCGGATACCATGGCGGTGGTCAGCGAAACCACAGCGCCGGCCCTGCCGTCCATTCCGGATACTGCGATCACCTGCCAGGACACTTCGCTCCTTTTGCCGGGGAGCTTGCCGGACGACACGGGTTTCAGCTTTGAATGGTGCCGCCTGGACGCTGAAGACAATCCGGTCGATTGTCAGAGCGAAACCTTGCTCTGGGCCGTGGCAGAGCCGGGCGATTACCAATTTACCGTAACCGACGATACTACGGGCTGTACCAGTTCGCTCATCGTTACCATCGATCTCGATGCGACCCCGCCGATCGCCGAAGCGGGCGGTAACGACACCTTGTTTTGTAACCTGACCAGCCTCTCATTAGCGGGAGCCGCCGGCCCGGATACCGCCGACCTTCAGATCAGCTGGTCGTCGCTCAACGGTAGTCCGATCGAGAACGGCGAGACCCTCACCCCTTTGATCTTCGAACCGGACGTTTATTATCTGGCGGTAACCAATTCCGAGAACCAATGTACGAGCATCGATAGCGTCCTGATCGCGCGTGATCAGGACGCGCCGGAAGCCGATGCGGGGGCGGATACGACCCTCAGTTGTACGATTCGCGAAATACGCCTGAGCGGCTCAGGCAATACGGTCAGTGGCGCTATTTCCTACCTATGGCGGACCATTGACGGTCGTATCCTCGCCGATAGTACGATGGCCACGCCCCTGGTCGATCAGCCCGGAACGTACTGGCTAAGCGTCACCGATCCGGTTAACGACTGCGTTGTTGCCGATACCGTGTTCGTCGCGGCGGATACCCTATCGCCGCAGGCCCTACTAGCGGATACTTCCGGTTTGTTGCTCACCTGCCGGGACTCCATTCTGGTGCTGGACGGCAGCAGCTCGGCTGGCAGCAGCCCGGAGCTGAGTTACCAGTGGCTGGCGCCGGCCGGCGGCGAAATTATCGGAGCGACCGATTCCGTAGAGGCCGTAGTAGGCCGGCCGGGCGACTACCGGCTCGTGGTGCAGAATAGCGGCAACGGCTGCCGGGATACCTTGCTGATCCATATCGAGGGCGATTTCAACGCCCCCGTGGCTACTATCGGAACTACGCCCGCTCTGACCTGCCGGGATACCGCTGTGCTGCTCGACGGATCGCAGTCGACGGGCGGGCCCGATCTACTGGTGCAATGGTTGGATGCGGCCGGCGCTCAAATACCCGCTTCCGGTTTACAAGCCACGGTAGCCGAACCCGGGGCTTACCGGTTGTTGCTCGTAGATACGGTCAACGGATGTTCCGATTCCACCGAAGTGACTGTGCCGATCGATACCGTGCCGCCGGTAGCCGTATTGGCGCCGCCTGCCGATCTGGACTGCGATGTGCCGCAGGTGACCCTCGACGGCGCTGCTTCATCGGCCGGGCCGGACATCCAATACGAGTGGTATCGGGAAGGAGAACTGCTGGAGGCAGAGGAGCAGCCGACGCTGGTGGTGGAAGCCCCCGGCAATTACGCATTGGTAACGACGGACCAGTCCAACGGCTGCGTCGACAGCGCCGGCGTGGTGGTCCGGGAGCGCTCCATTCCCATCGACGGGGCGAACTTGACGGTGATAGCGCCTTCCTGTACGGGGCTTACCCTGGGGAGCGTAGCGATAGACAGCGTCTTTGGCGGTACCGCGCCTTTCGTATTCGGCATTGACGAAGCGCCTATGACCGTTCAGGGCGCTTTCCCGAACCTGCAAACCGGAAGTTATCCCCTGGTCATTCAGGATGCCAAGGGCTGCGAATGGGACACCCTGGTAGCGGTGCCTGAGCCGCCGCTCCTTCAGTTGTCGTTGGGCGCCGACACCACTATCTTTCTGGGCGACAGCCTGGTGTTGGTCGCCGAGATGAATGCCGACACTTCTGCTGCTGTCCGCTGGACAGCTACCGGGTTGCCGGCAGGGCAGGGGAGTAGCCTGCCGGTGCAGCCGCTGGAAACCACCACTTACGGCGCCACCGTCACGGATGAAGAGGGCTGCACGGCCACCGATTGGATCACCGTATTCGTTATCCGTCCGGATCGCGTATTCATCCCTTCGGCCTTTTCTCCGAACGGCGACGGGCAAAACGACCGCCTGACGATCTTCGCCGGGACCGACGTCAGCCGCATCGTTTCCTGGTCCATCTTCGACCGCTGGGGCAACCAGGTATTCTCGGCGACCGACTTTCCGCCCAACGACCCGGCTTCGGGATGGGACGGCACTTTCCAGGGAAAACCCATGAATGCGGCCGTTTTCGTATACCGCGCCGCTATCGAATATGCGGACGGGAAGACGGAGGGGCTGCACGGCGATGTGCTGCTGGTGCGGTAACCCGGATTAGCGTACTAAAAAATAGAAACCTCATCACACCATCACTTTCACCAGGTGCACCACCCCGCCGATGATGTATTGGACGCCGATGGCCATTACGATAAAGCCCATGATGCGCGTCATGGCCCGTAGGCCGGCTTCTCCGAGCAGCCGGTTGAGGTAGGGAGCCGAAGAAAGAATGAAAAAGACGATAGCCCCCATAATCAGTATGACGGCCGCGATCGTCGCTTTCTGCGGCAGCGCCGGGTATTCGGTGTAAAGGCTGATCAACAGGGATATGGAGCCCGGGCCCGACAAGAGCGGCATCGCCAGGGGCGAAAAAGAAATGTCGGCTTTGTGCAGGGCCTCTTCGGTAACGCGGCTGCTGATGGCCCGGTTTTCGGCGAAGTTGCCGCTGAGGAGGCCGTAGCCGGACAGCAGGATGACCAGCCCGCCGGCGATCCGCATGGCGTTGATGCTGATGCCGAAGAAGCTGAGAATGAGCGTGCCCCCGAAAAAGAAGCTCAGCAGGATCAGCGTGAAGTAGATGCTGGTCTGCAAGGCGGTCTGCGTCTGTTCGCGGCGGGTGACGCCGGGAGTCATCGCCAGGAAAACGGGAACGGCGCCCAGTGGGTTCACGACGGTGAACAATGACGCCAGGACGGCAACAAACAGTTCGAACATCGCTTAGCGTAGTTAATTTTTGTTTCGAAATTTGAAAATAAAAACACTGTTTCAGAACTATGTTCGGCGGCAAGGGCCGCCAGACGATAGAAGACACCTGAGGCGGGGAAAAAGTTCCGGAAGGAAAATTAATTTTCGGAAAATATTTTAGCAGCTATCAATTAGCGGAAGATTCAGCCGGGACGGTATGATCCGGAACGCGGTTACTGCCGCTGCGCCGGGGCATTTTTACGAAGAACGTACTGCCCTTGCCGGGGGTAGATTCGACCCAGATATCGCCGCCGTGCCGGTCGACGATCTTTTTACAGGAAGCCAGTCCGATGCCCGTACCTTCGTAGGTTTTGCGGGAATGGAGGCGGGTGAACATCTCGAAGATCTTTTTCTGATATTCGGGAGGGATGCCGATACCGTTGTCTTTTATGAAAAAGCGGAGATGGTCATCCTGGCGGGTGCACCCGATCTCGACGATGGGTTTCTCTTTACCGCTGAATTTGACGGCGTTGCTGATGAGGTTTTGGAAGAGGCGGGTGAGCTGCGTCTGGTTGCCGACGACCTCGGGCAGGTCCGCCTCGTGGACGATCATTTCGGCCCCTTTTTCTTCGATCTTCTGGCGCAGGGACTGTTCTACGTACCGGATAATTTCGGATGATGGGACCACTTCCATCGGTGCTTCCTCCTGGTCGATGCGCGAATACTGGAGCAGGTCGTCGAGCATGCGCTTCATGCGGGACACGGCATCGGTGATGAAGTGCATAAATTCCTGGGCGCGGTCGTCAAATACGTGCTGGTAGCGTTTATCCAGCAGTTCGATAAATGAACCGATGGTGCGGATCGGTTCCTTGAGGTCGTGGGAGGCCACGTAAGCGTACTGCTCGATTTTCCGGTTGAGGGATTCGAGTTTTCGATTTTGTCGCTGGATGGTGGCGTTCACTTTGCTTAGTTTCAGGCTGTATTGTTTTTGCCGCCGGAACCAATAGAAGAACAGGATCGCCATGGAGAGGAAGAAAAGGGCGATCAAGGCGGAAAGGAGGTTGTACATCCGGTTGATTTCCTGTTCGCGTTTGCTTTTTTCCTGCAGGTTTTTGACTTCCATCTCCTTCTTTTCCAGCTCGTAGCGGGAGCTGCGGTTGGCGAGGTCGTCCAGGGTTTTTTCATCGATCAGAATTTCCTTCAGCTCGGTGTGTTTTTTAAGGAAATCGACCGATTTGCTCATGTTGCCTACGCGTTCGTAGAGCAGGCCCAGCTTTTTGTAAAAATCGCTGATTTTTTGCCGGTGGTTAACTTCGCGGGCAACGACGAGCCCTTCCTCGAGAACGGCGATGGCTTCTTCCGCCCGGTCCTGTTCCGCGTATAATTCAGAAAGGTACTGCATGGTGGATACCTGCCCGTTCTTAAAGTTGAGGGACTGGAATAGATCCAGGGCTTTGCGGAGATCTTGTTCTGCCGACCAGTACCGTTTTTGCTTGGTTTTGTTGGTGCCGATATTCTGCAGGGCGAAGGCTACGCCCAACTGATAACCGATGGAATCGGCCAGCGCCAGCGATTGCTGATTGTAGCGGACGGAGGTGTCCAGCTCGCCCAGTTTTTCATGTACGGAACCCAACGCGGCCAGGCATGCGTAGAGAATGTGGTCATTTTCCCCATCCCTGGCAATGGCGTAGCACTGGGAAAAATATTTTTCGGCGTTCTTGAATTGTTCCAGCTGAAAATAAAGGCGCCCCAACTCGTAGTTGGAGTTTATGACATACCATTCGTTTCCGCTCAGCTCGAAATACTCGAAAGCTTCCAGCCGGTAGTCCAGCGCTTTTTCAAAATCTCCGTATTGCGTATAGATGGTAGCGATTTCGACGTACGCTTTCGCCTGGAGTTCGGGATCTTCCTTGACAGGGGCAATGTCTAGGTATTTGAGGAGGGTCTCAAGGGCGGGTTGGTATTCCTCCAGGTCCACTTGCGATTGTCCGAGCAAAAAAGAAGCCTTTTGCAACAGCAGCATGTCGTAGCTTTCCTCTGCCAGGAGGATGGTCCTTTTCGCTAATTCCGCGGCGCGTTGAAAATCTTTTTCATCGAAAGCGCGGGTCGCTTTAGCAAATACTTGTTCTGCATTTAGTGTTTGCCCGGTAGTGTTACTCGCATGACCCGTCAATAAGGGTGTTGAAAACACCATTAACGCTACGGCAAGCGAGCGTAATTGCTTAGCCATAATTATTGTGTCTCTAGTAAAATCCTGTGTTAAAAAAATACCGGGCTTATAAAGAAAGCTGCTCCCATCGACGGCAGCAGCTTTCTCGTCATTACAGATTAATTACCGTGGATCATCCACCGCTGCCTTTCGAATCGTCATCGTCATCGTCGGCCGGCGGATTAGGGAACGGAGGCGGGTCGCCTCCACCGGTAATCCTCTGTTGCTGTTTTTCGTCGAGGGTACAGACATTACCCAGCGTCTTAAAAACTTCAAGTACACTCATACTTAAATCGGTTTAGAATGAAAAAAAAAGCTCTCGTGTTGTTAACGCTGTAGAAGTGTCTGTTTGGAAGCAAATTACGAAAATATGACCAACAATGAAAGGGGCAAAGGTTGGGAGAAGCGGAGAAGGAAGTTACAAAAATAAAAAAAGGGAAGCCGAAGCTCCCCTCAAAAAACACCTAAAACCCATATTCATATCATGAAAACCTTCTTTCTCTTTTATTCACCCTTTTGGACGTTGGTTTTTTTGCGGGTCACGCTCCAGTTGAAATTTTTTCAAAAATAACTTTTCTCTTCGGCGGTTATTGTGACCGTTATCACATTTACCGGATCTCAAACCAAAGCTTTTTCAGCGGGCAAAAGTATTTAGCTCGCTGAATATTGTCAACCCCTAAAGCCTTGAATCTCACCCTTAAGGGTTTTTATGGTAGCTACAACAAAGCAGTTTACGACTTGTTCAGAAAATATGGAACGATTTAAAGACCTGGATGGCGTCCTGAAAATGAGCTGGAATTTGATGTTCCGGGCGACGGTGCAACGCCATGAGCCTTTTCGAACGCCGGCGATCGCAACGGTTGACGGAAAGACGCCCCATCTGCGAACGGTCGTGCTGCGAGAAGTCGAAGTCGACGAGCGCCGGCTCTGTTTTTTCACCGATTTCCGGTCGCGCAAGGTCAGCGAGCTCGCAGCCCATCCGCTGGTCACCTGGTTGTTCTGGGACGCCCGCCGCAAACTCCAGATCCGTTTACAGAGCCATGCTTCTTTTCATCGGTTGGATCCTACGGCCCGGCACTACTGGGATAAGCTGCCCGTCGCCGGCCGCCGCAGTTACGCCACTCAGCAGGCGCCGGGGCAAACGGCGGAATTCGATACCGACGGATTGCCGGATTTCTGGCGGGACGACCTCCCAACGGCTGACACGGAATTTGCGTATGAGAATTTTCTGGTCGTCGCCTGCCGGGCCGTCGCCTGCGAAGTATTGCATTTACACGCCGAAGGACACCAGCGCGCCGCTTTCTCCTGGGAAGAAAACGAATGGCAGGGGCGCTGGCTGGTGCCCTGACCCAACTGCTACCGCGCCGGATCGAGCACCAGGGGCAGTTCCAGCGGGCGCTCGTCGCGCAATAGTTTAACCAACACCTCATCCCCCGGTTCGTATTTCTCCAGGGCCAGCACCAGGTCGTTGTAGGAAGTGATCTTTTCTTTGTCGATCCCGACGATGATATCCCCGAGCTGAATAGCGCCTCGCCGGTCGCGGGTAGTGGGCAGGATGCCCGCGCGGTCGGCCCCGCTGCCTTCGATGACGTCGATCACGAGTACGCCTTCCAGCCCGAGGCGGCTGACGATCTGCTGGCGCGCCGCTTCGATACCCAGCGAGGGGCGTTTGAGACGGCCGTACCGGATAAGTTCGGGGATCACCCAGCGCACCACATCCACCGGAATGGAAAAGCCGATGCCGGCCGAAGCGCCGGAGGGGCTGTAGATGGCGGTATTGACGCCGATGAGGCGCCCGCCGGAGTCGAGCAGCGGGCCGCCCGAATTGCCGGGGTTGATCGCGGCGTCCGTCTGGATGACATCGCGGATGGGGATACCCGCAACGGATTCGATTTCGCGGCCCAGTGCGCTGACCACGCCGGTGGTCAGGGTCTGGTCGAGGCCGAAGGGATTGCCGATGGCGTAGACCGACTGCCCGACGCTGAGGTTGTCGGAGGCGCCGACGGGAATAGGGATCAGTTTTCTCCGGGGCGCGTCGATCTTGAGGACGGCGAGGTCTTTCTCCGGAGCGACGCCGACCAGGCTGGCCTGCCAGTTGCTGCGGTCGCCCAGCGTCACCTGAGCGCGATCGGCGCCCTGGATGACGTGGTAATTGGTGATGATATGGCCGCGATCGTCCCAGACGAAGCCCGAGCCGGTGCCGCGGGGAATTTCCGTGATGTTGCGGTTAAAAAAGTCGCGCCGTACGTTGGTGGTCGTGATGTAACAAACCGAAGGCGCCGCGGCTTCGAACAGTCGGATAGTGTGTCGTTCGGCGCTGGTCAGGTCGTTGGGCAGCGGTTTTGGTGAAGCGTCGCCTGTTGCGTTGGTCGGTTGAGCGACCGGCTGAGAAGCCGCCGGGTCGTCCTGGGGGGCGGTGCGGTCGCTATCGTTGGTTTTCCAGGCGATGCCGGCGAAGAAGCCCGCTGCGAGCAATAGCGCCCACAGCAGGAAGCGCAAGCTGGAGAATTTCATGGAGGTTTAGGTTTTTACGTTTTGCGTTTTTTCTTTTTAGCGGCGGGGAACAGAACGTTATTGAGGATCAGCCGGTACCCCGGCGAGTTGGGATGCAGGTTGAGGTCGGTTTCCGGATCGTAGACGTAGTGGCGGTAATCTTCCGGATCGTGGCCCCCGTAGAACGTCCAGGTTCCCTGTCCGAAGGCGCCGTGAATATAACGGGCCTCACCGGCCGGTTTGTTTTCCCCCATCGTCAGGACGTGCGATTTGATGTATGTTTTGCGGAAGGCGGTGGTTTGTCCCATAAAGCCTTTCACTGTCCGGGTATGGCACTGGGTCAGCATGGTCGGAACGGGATCCCATTTGGCGGAAAAGTCGAAGAGGGTGAAGTAATCCTGTTCGGGGATAACGTTGCGGCCGATGCTGTGGTCGACAGAAGAGTACTCGTATTCCAGCGGGTTGCGCGAGAGCTGAAAATCTTTGAAGGCGAAAGTCTTGCTGAAGTCCAGCTTTTCCTGCGCATTGGGGTCGGGCGGGTCGCCGTCGTAGATCTGGGCGCAGATGTCGACGCCCTCGGCGGCCAGGGCGATGTCGTAGGTGTCGGTAGCCGAGCACATGGCGAACATGAAGCCCCCGCCGCCCACGTATTCGCGTATTTTTTTGACTACGGCGAGTTTCAGCTGGGAAACTTTGGCGAATCCGAGGTTGGCCGCGAGTTCTTCCATGCGCCGCTGGTTTTCGCGGTACCAGGGTTTGTTGTTGTACGAGCGGTAGAAACGGCCGTACTGGCCGGTAAAATCCTCGTGGTGGAGGTGCAGCCAGTCGTATTCCGCCAGCCGGTCGTTGAGTACTTCCGTGTCGTAGATGGTTTCGTAGGGTATTTCCGCGTAGGTCAGTACGAGAGTGACGGCGTCATCCCAGGGTTGGATCTTCTCACCGTAGCGGTTGTAGTTGGGCGTATACACGGCGACTTTGGGAGCCACTTCCAGCTTGATGGCGTCCATGTTGGCTTCCGGGTCGGAGATATCCTGCAGGATTTTGTTGAATTGGGCGTCGGCGATTATTTCGAAGCTGACCCCGCGCGTGCGGCATTCTTTTTCAAAAACGGGGTTGTGCCGGAAGGCGAAGCTGCCGCCGCGATAGTTGAGCAGCCACCAGGCTTCCACGTTATTGTCGAGCACCCAGTAAGTGATGCCGTAGGCTTTGAGGTGGTCGCGCTGCGATTCGGCGTCCATGGGCAGGAGCAGATAAGCAGCGCGGGCCGGCGCAGCCGCCAGGAAAAGGAGGGCGAAGAGGAAAAGGAATCGTCTCATGATCGGTATTAGCATTATCGTGTCGGGTTTTGCGGTAGATAATAATAGAAAAAATGTCGGTTATCCGGAAAACCTGGCCTTCAGGGAGCGCTTCCCCGGGAATTTTGTACAATATGTGAACCCGGATGAGCATTTTTCCCATCGGGGTGTTATTTTCGCTCCCTGCTACCGGAATAACGTTTTTTAGGATAAGCATCTTTTCTAAAAAACGAAATTAATCAAGAACGGATTGCCGTGGGAAGGGTTTAACAAAACTCTAACAAACCGTCGGGACGGTAATGCGTGACTAATAGGTATTATTGCAATTTATATGGAGAGCCTTACTTTTCAATATCCTTCCTGGTACATCATTCTGTGTCTGCTCCTCGGCGCGGCGTTCGCGCTGGGCTTGTATTACCGCGACCGGACTTTCCGCGAGCAGGGCGCCTGGCTGAACGGGCTGTTGGGGGTATTGCGCTTCCTGGTGGTGAGTTTTCTCTGTCTCTTGCTGTTGTCTCCCCTGCTCAAGTCGTTGGAGACCAATACGCAGCAGCCCATCGTAGTATTGGCGCAGGACGTTTCCGAGTCGGTCGGCGCGGAGATGACGGAAACGGAAAAAGAGCAATATCGGGCGGCGCTGAACGGCTTGCGGGACGAATTGCAGGCGGACTACCAGGTGGAGCCATACGTTTTCGGCAACGAGGTTCGCGAGGGGACGGACATTCGATTCGAAGATAAAGTGAGCGATCTTTCCCAGATGTTGACGGAGGTCTACGACCGGTACAGCAATCAAAACCTGGGGGCGGTGGTGATCGCCACCGACGGCATTTACAACAAGGGCAGCAACCCGGTGTATACCGGCGCCAGACTGGCGGCGCCCGTGTACACCGTCGCGCTGGGCGATACGACACCGAGGAAAGACCTGCTGGTCAAGCGGGTGTTCCACAACCGGATCGCGTATCTGGGCGACAAGTTTAGCGTGCAGGTGGATGTCGCCGCCCAGAATTGCAATGGCTCAGCCACCCGGCTCAGCGTCTTTCGCGTCGGTGAGGAGGGCTCTCGCAAATTGCAGGACGAAAATCTGGTCATCGACCGGGACGACTTTTTCACCACCCGCGAGATCGTCCTCGACGCCGACCGCAGCGGCGTCCAGCGCTTCCGCGTCAGCCTGACGCCCGTCTCCGGGGAAGCGACTACCGCCAATAACAGCAAAGACATTTTCGTGGATGTGCTCGATGCCCGCCAGCGCATTCTTCTGCTGGCCAATTCGCCGCATCCCGACCTCACGGCCCTGCGCCAGACCCTCAGCGAAAATAAGAACTACGAGGTGACGGTGGGCTATATCGACAGCTTCCGGGAAAGCGTCACCCAGTTTGACTTCGTCGTACTGCATCAGTTGCCCAGCGTCACGGCGGACGCGTCGACGGTGATCAGCCAGCTGAACCAGAAAAATGTTTCCCGGATGTTCATCGTCGGGTCCCAAACCAACCTGTCGCAGCTCAACCGGGTGCAATCGCTGGTATCGGTGCGGGGCGACGGGCGCAACACCAACGACGTCCAGGGGCGAGTGGCGCCCGGGTTCGGATTGTTTACCGTCGATGAACAACTGCGGGACGCCTTGCCCAATTTTTCGCCCCTCACGGCTCCTTTCGGCGAGTTTTCGGCGGCCGCCAACGCGCAGGTGTTGCTTTACCAGCGAATCGGCAAGGTCGATACCCGCTTCCCGCTGCTTGTTTTCGGCGACGAGCAGGGAGCCAAAACGGGCGTGCTGCTCGGCGAAGGCCTGTGGCGCTGGCGCCTGTTCGACTACCTGCAAAACAATAACCACGAACTTTTTGAAGAGCTGATCGGCAAAACCGTTCAATACCTCAGCCTGAAAGAAGACAAGCGCCGCTTCCGGGTGAGCCTCAGCAAAAATATTTTTGACGAAAACGAACCGGTCTTCTTCGACGCCGAACTGTACAACGAAAGTTATGAACTGATCAACGATCCCGACGTCAGCATCACCGTAACGAGCAGCGACGGGAAAGAATTCAATTACACATTCGATAAAGCGGGCAACGCCTACACGCTGAACGCCGGTATCCTGCCCGTCGACAATTACACCTTCCGGGCGTCGGTTACCGTGGGCGGGCAGCGCCTCACTTACGACGGTCAGTTCAGCGTTCAACCCATCCAGCTGGAACTGTACGAAACCACCGCCGATCACAACCTCCTGCGCCTGCTCAGCGAAAAATACGGCGGGCGGACGCTGTACCCCGCCGAGCTGGGCGCCCTTCCCGAATTGCTGTCGGCGAGCGAGACGATCAAGCCGGTGATCTACCAGACTTCCCGCACGCGCCTGCTGATCAACCTGAAATGGATCTTTTTCCTGCTGCTGGCGCTGCTGACGCTCGAATGGTTCCTGCGTCGCTATTTCGGCGCCTACTGACCCGGTCCTGACGGGTCGGATACCTGACTAAAGCGAAAACAAAAGTTGAGGGCCGTTGCAAAATGTGATACCTTGTCGACATATATGATGTTAAAGCATTTTAAAGAGCCGTTAAAATTTTGCTAATCCCCAACGATTGATTGACTGGCGCCCGTCTTTATTCATAAATTGGGGTGACAAGAGCGATCAATCTTCTACCAACTTAGTATTCAGACGCATTCATTCACCATCCAGAGGTAGATTCCTTACGACTTACAGAGCGCAAAACACTCCAGTGCAAAAGGATACTTTGCGGGCGAAAGCCCGGAACAGGAGGTAACCTATCTTAAAGAGCGCAAATTACTCTAATGTAAAAAGGATGCGCGGTCCGTGCGTCCGCAACGGCGATGCTGCGAACTGCCCGGCAGTTCCCGTGGCCTTCTTGTGCTTTTTAATTAATGATTAAACCCATAGAACTATGTATGCTCAAAAAAATGTGCTCTTTCTGTTGCTTTTTTTCCTGTTCGTCCATCTGAATCCCCTGCAGGCGCAGCGTCGTTCTTCTCCGAAATACGATATCTCCGCGGGCATAGGGCTGTTTCCTACTTTTCTGAAAGACGAAGGGCGGATGATCGTTCCGCCGCTCTCCCTGACGGCCGACTACCGGGTAGCGCCCAATTTTTCGGTGGGGCTTTTTCTCGGCTATTCTTCGACGGAGTCGAACCAGGCGCAGATCGACGACGAGGAGGCAGTTTTGTTCCGCAACCGCTTTTCCAGCGTGGGGCTGCGGCTGGCGGCGCATACCACGGGGTTTGAAAACTGGGATATCTACGGCGGGTTGACCTTTGGTTACATGCATTCGAATATCGATGCAGAGCAGGCTATGCTGGAAAAGATGGCGCTTCAGAAAGGCATCCGGCCGAGTTCGGGCAAGCTGGTGATGACCGGTTTTCTGGGCAGTCGCGTGAAGGTCAGCCGGCGCGTGGGCATTTTCGCCGAGCTGGGTTTCGGGGTATCGCTGGTGCAGACCGGGATCAGCTACCGGTTCTGAGCAGAAGGTCCTGAAAAAGGAAAAGCGAGATCATTTATCGATCTCGCTTTTCCTTTTCTGGTTACCAGCTGATGTCGTCATCCGCTTCCAGGTCGCCGTCCTCGTCGCGGTTTTGCATTCTGCCGTTGGGGGAGGGCTCATCGGCGAGGCGCTCCTCGTATTCCTGATGGCGCCGGGTGTATTCGTCGTAGTCATAATCCGGCATCAATTCTTCTTTGACGTGGTTGATGACCTCCTCGAGCCCGTCCAGGAAGCGGTTGAAATCTTCTTTGTAGAGGAAAATTTTATGGCGCTCGTAACCGTCGCCGTTGAATTTTTTGGTGCTTTCGGTAAGCGTGAGGTAGTAGTCGTCGCCTTTGGTGCGTCGAATATCGAAGAAGTAGGTTCTTCGTTTGCCCGCGCGTATCTTTTTCGAATACACACTCTCAAATCTTCTTTGGTTTCTCCCGTTGTCCACTACTATTGAATTTGATTAACGAAAACTGTTGGATACGCCTTTACAAAAGTAATTATTTGGTCACAAATTCAAAAAAAACTCTATTCAAAACGCGCTTCCGTTTCTTCGACGACTTGTTTTTCGTACAGTTCGTAGTAATATCCTTTGCGCGCCAGCAGTTCCTGGTGGGTGCCCATTTCTTCGATCTTTCCGTTTTCGAGAACGATGATCTGGTCGAATTCCAGCAGGGCGTAGATGCGGTGGGTGATGATGATGGTAGTGGCGTGGGCCAGGGCTTCGTCGAAGTATCCCAGGATTTGTTTCTCCGTGGTAGTATCTACGGCGGAGAGACAGTCGTCGAGGATAACGATATCGGGATTTTTGACGAGGGCGCGTGCGATGGAAACGCGTTGTTTCTGGCCGCCGGAGAGGGTGACGCCCCGTTCGCCGACCATGGTCTCGAACTGGTCGGGCAGGTCTATGATGTCGTCGTAGACGGCGGCGTACTTGGCGAATTGCCGGATTTCCGTTTCTTCGGCGTCGCGCCGGCCGAAGGCGATATTGCGGGCGATGGTATCGGAGAAGAGGAATACGTCCTGGGGTACGTAACCGATGCGTCGGCGCAGGTTGGCGAGGTCGTGGCGGCGCAGGTCTTTACCGTCGATGCGGATGGCGCCGTCGGTAACGTCGTACATGCGTACGAGCAGGTCGGCGATGGTCGTTTTTCCGGCCCCCGTTCTGCCGATGATGGCCAGCTTTTGCCCCGGCTGGAGGGAGAAATTGACGTCGCTAAGGGCCTGGATGCCGGTATCCGGGTATACGAAGCTGACGTGGTCGAACTCGATGGCGCCGCGCAGGGATTCGCCGGAAGCAGCCTGGTTGGTCACGGAAGGTTCCGTATCCATAAATTCATTGATGCGCTTCTGCGAGGCGGCGGCTTGCTGAATGATGGACGCAATCCAGCCGATGGCCGTCACCGGCCAGGTCAGCATATTGACGTAGATGACAAACTCGGCGATGTTGCCCGGCGTGATCTTGCCGCTCACCACCTGCAGCCCGCCGATGTAGACGGTAATGATGGTGCTGGCCCCGATGAGCAGCAGCATCAGCGGGTAGAAAAAGGCGTTGACCCGGGCCAGGCTCAGCGAGCGCTCCTTGTACTCTTCGCTTTCCCCGGCAAAATACTTGCCGATGGCGCGTTCCTGAACGTATGACTTAACCACCCGGATGCCGGAATACACTTCCTGGGAGAGGCTGTTGAGTTGGGAGAGGTGCCGCTGGATGACCTCGCTTTTCCGGTTGATCAGGTTGCTGACGTAATATATGGATATGGAGAGCAGGGGCAGCGGCGCCAGGCAGTAGAGGGTCAGTTCCCAGCTTACGCGGACCATGGAAGAGATGACCATGACGAAAAGCGACAGCAGGTTGATGCCGTAGAGCACGGCCGGCCCGAGGTACATGCGCACCTTGGATACGTCTTCGGTGATGCGGGCCATCAGGTCGCCGGTATTGTTGCGCTTGTAGAAGGCCAGGTCGAGGGCTTCGTAATGCCGGAACAGTTCTTTGCGAATGTCGTATTCGATGAGCCGCGACATGACGATGATGGTCTGCCGCATGAAATACATAAAAATCCCCATGATGATCGCCAGCAAAAGCACCAGCCCGCCGAAGAAGAGCAGGGTGCGGCCCAGAAGGTCCAGCAGTTCCTGCTGCAGCGCAAAGCCGTTGTACAGTCGGAACAGCCCCACGTTTTCGACAACCAGGTCGAGCGCTTCCCGGATCATCTGCGGCTGCAGCACCCGGAAATAATTGGAGAGCGAAACGAACACGATACCCAGCAAAAAGTAGCGCCGGTACTTGAAAAAATATTTATTGAGGTACGCCAGTTGCTTCACGAAGATTGTTTTATGCCGTTCGGCCGGTTGACCGTCAACGGTACTATAACCACTTGCGGCGACATTTGGTTGCACGGCGCCGCAAATTACGGTTTTAACCGGAATACCATCCCGGCGGAAAATCCGCTATTAGCGATTCCTTTTCCCTCCGGATGGGGTTTAGCTGGATAAAACCTATTATATTTGCCGGTATACAGATTTGTCGATTAATCCTAACCTTATGAGCCGAATTGTGACCCTCGATGAGTTCATCATCCACCGTCAGAAGGACTTTCCCTTTGCTTCCGGGGAACTGACCGGATTGCTGCGCGACATCGGCGTCGCCGCCAAGATCGTCAACCGGGAAGTCAATAAAGCCGGGCTGGTCAATATCCTGGGCGAAGCCAGAGCGGACGAAAACGCCTCGGGCGAGAAAGTACAGAAACTGGACCTCTACGCCAACGAGAAGCTGATCGAATGCCTCAAGAACAGCGGCGAGTGCTGCGGCGTCGCCTCAGAAGAGATCGAAGACTTCATTCCCGTGACGCCGGTGGCGTCCAAGACTTCCAAGTACGTCGTGGTTTTCGATCCCCTCGACGGCTCTTCCAACATTGACGTCAACGTCTCGGTCGGCACCATCTTCGGCATATACCGCCGCGTGAGCGATCCGTCCGGGCCCTGCACCCTGGGGGATTTCCTCCAGAAAGGCACCGAACTGGTGGCCGCCGGTTACGTACTTTACGGTACTTCGACCTTGCTCGTTTACACTACCGGGCGGGGCGTCAACGGTTTTACGCTCGATCCGAGCATCGGTGAATTCTGCCTCTCCCATCGCGAGATCAAGATCCCGCAACGGGGTAATTACTATTCGGTCAACCAGGGCTATTATCTGAAGTTTGACGTCGAGATGCGCCGCTATATCGACCATTGCTCCGATATGAACCTGCGCCTCCGATATATCGGGTCGATGGTGGCCGATATTCACCGCATTCTCTTCCAGGGCGGAATTTTCATCTATCCCAATACCCGAAAATATCCCCACGGCAAGCTGCGCTTACTCTACGAATGCAATCCCCTGGGCATGATCGTCGAACAGGCGGGCGGCAGAGCGATCACCTGCCGGCTCAACCGCATCCTGGAAGTGGAAGTGCGCCACCTGCACCAGCGGGCCACCATCGCCATCGGATCGCCGGCCATGGTGGAGGAAATGAAAGAGTTTGTTGAGCGCTACAGCGCCTCGGCCGGCGTTAAGTCGTGATCCATCATTCGGGGGAATGCAGAAAATGCTCTGCCCCCATTGCGAAATAAAAAATAACGAATCAATTGCCAAGGCTACATCCAGCTGGGCGGGCCGGAAATGAACAAATAGATCACGGCGGCCAGCAGGGGAGCAAAGATAGAAGCCACCATTAAGCGGTAGTACCAGCGCGGCACACCCGACCTTTCGATCCATTCGGCGATCAGGGCCACCACCAGGATCAGCAGGGAAATGACGCCGAAGACGAGGCTGATCAGTACCGCCAGGTAGTCGTCCCACAGCCAGAGCAACAGGTAAAAAATCACCTCGCCGAGTAAAATTTCCAGGAGCCGCAGTCGGTTCATAGCCGGATCAAAAAGATGGCGCCGATCAGTAATCGCGGAACACCCGCCGGGCGTTCCGGTTGAAGTTGTCCATCATTTCGGTGCCGTCGATCGGGTTGCCGTTCACCTCGTTGGGCGCATCGGAGTACAGCATCAGCTGCCATTGCGGGTTGTTGATCTCACCGATCGCGGTGGAATGCAACAACTGAAAATCGCCGGGCGCCAGCGAGGGGTTGTAAAAGACGAACTTCACGTTATTCTGATTGGTGCGCGGAAACTCGTAGTACGTCCAGATCTCATAAGGCGGCGCCGAGGGTTCGGTATCGCGCAGTTCCATATCGTCGGGTTGTCCGTACTTCAGGTAAATGTAGCCGCGATCGGTCTCGAAGCCGTAGCGAAAACCCGACTGGAACTGTTGGTCGATGGCGTCGGCGACTTCCATGTATTTCTGGTAGGCAAATTCGGGGTTGGTGGGGCTTTCCTGCGCCCAGTAGCTGAACAGGTACAGACGCATGGCGCTGACGCTGTCGCGCTTGATCATGGTATTGACCAGTTCGACATCGCCCGGCGGCAGTTTGGCGGTCAGGGCCCGCAGGCTGTATTCCAATTGTTCGGAGGAAAGCTTGTGGACGAATTCCTGTGACAGGTCGACTTCGGCCAGTTCCAGCCGTTCGCGGCGCAGGTAGGGGTTGCTGCGTTGGAAGAACAGCGTTTTGCGGCTGATTAGCTCGCGTTCGCGGTTGCGCACTTCCACGACCAGGTTGTAGTTGCCGGATTCCAGCTCGGAGATATCCATTTGCAGTAGCAGCGGCACGGTCGGTGCGGGTTTCATCCGTTTGTGGCCGATCATGACCGGGTTGCTTTCTTCGTCGTTGAGCAGCTGAATGCTGTAGCTGACCATAAAATCTTCGCCCAGGAATTTATCGGTATTGTAAACTTCGTTGTAAAAGGAGAGGGTGCCGGCGTTTTTACCGTAAAAGTTGAACGGCAGCGGTTCCATCATGACGCCGTTTTTTACGAACAGCCCCGGCCCGTCGCTTTTGGCGAAAGCCGCCAGCAGTTGCAGGTCGGATTGTTGTACCGACTGGTCATCGAAGGCTATTTCGACTTGCGTGCGGTATTCGCGCTTGTTGTCGGCGCGGTTGGCGTCTTCCACGGCGACAACCAGCTCGTAGGCGCCGTCGGGCAGGCCGTAGCGCTTCATATCGATAAAATCGGAGGGGCGCTTACTCACGGGGCCGTTGAGGTGGTATTTGTCGAATTTGACGATTTCATCCTTTTGTTTGAATAGAATGATCACGTCAACCGCGGCGCGGAAGGTGGAATCGGTGACCGGTGTCTGTGCGACCGTCTTACCGGCGACGTGCAGGTATATTTCGATGTAGCTCGTTTCGGGGCTGCGAAAACTGGCGTACGAAAGGCTGGCGTCGAGGGCCGAGAGCGCAGGCAGGCCGAGAATCGACAGGAACAGGAATGCAAGAAAATGTTTCATCGCCGTAAAGTTTACTTTGAAGATAACGAAGAATTGCCCGGGCTAAAGACAAAAAAAGGCAATAGTCAGCATTTTGACTATTACAAAATAGTCCGTTTTGGGCAACTTAGCAAGGATAAAAGAAGAGGCGGTCTGACCTTAGCGGCAGTCCCGTCTTTCGGTCATTGTATTGCTTCGGTGCTTCTTTTCAACAAAAAACGGAATCGGAAATCGCGAATTTGAGCGGATAGCTCCAGGTTATCGGGACCGATGGACTGCACCGTGTAATCGGTTTCGATGCGGCTGTCGCGTTGCTTGATGGTGCGATTGTCGATCTCGTAGCTGGCTTGCTCATCCTGCCCCGAAAGGTTGGTGACCATGGTGCCGGTTTCGTTAAAGACGAAATACAGGGCTTCGAGCGTCTCGGTGGGTTGACCGTCGCGGTACGCTTCTTCGATCTCCCAGCGGCCGATGAGGTTATCGGGGGTGATTGCAGGATCGGACTGGCAGGCGCCTGCGCCTGTTACGAGGAGGATGAGCAGACTGCATTTCAACAGTTGGATCGGGTTCATAGATTGACGCTATTTACGTATTTATGGTTTTTCGTTAATGTTGCTCGGGCGCCGGGGCCGCTGTCTTGGAGGCGGCTCCGGCGCTGAGCGCGTTATTCGGCCGGTTGGAGGTGGAACCCGGCGGATTGTTCGTCCCAGAAGAGCGTGACCCAGCCGCCCGGCTGCTCTTGTTTTTCGAGGATACGGAAAGTCAGGCGTTCGGTGAAAGGCGCCGGCTCCGGCTTGACGGTTACCCGCAGGGCGTCTTCACTTTCGTCGTAGTTGTAAGCGCCCCACTGATCGGGTTGCTTGTTGAAGATGAACGTCCACGCTTCTTCACCGGGAATGGTGAACAAAGCGTAGCGGCCGGCGGGCAGCATTTGGCCTTCCACCATGCCGTCCTGGCTGATTTCGAAAGTCGTGGCCTCATTGGCGCCCGTACGCCAGATTTTGTCGTAAGGCACCAAATTGTCCCAAATTTCCCGGCCCTTTACACCCGGTTGGCTATAGTTTATTACTATCTTCATAGCGCCGATATTGGCAGAAGTCGTCGCGGGTGGGCTTTTTCGCCCGGCTTTGTCGTCTTGTCCGGTGAGGGAAACGGCGAAACCGGTGAAAATCATCAAAAATAAAAATGTTCTGAGGTAATGCATCGGTGATGTTTTTGGCTAAAATAATAAATTTACTAACGGTTGGTCATAACTTTCTCGTTTGTAAATGCGGCCTTTTCTGCAAAGAAGCCGGGGTATTTTCCTTCGCTTAACCATATCGTCCTTTTTACTCCTTGTTTTCTTTTTTTCTAACCACACAAAAGTTATGGCCCCGTTCGCCCATTTCGATGAAAGATCTTTTCCCGTAGTGCTGATCACCATTACGGGAGAAAAACCGGACGAAGAAAATTTTCGTCGCTACCTGGATGGAAAGCTGGAAATCTGCCTAAAAAGACAGCCTTTCGTTTTTATTATCGACGCTTCCCGATCCAGCCTGATAGGGGTTACTTACCAGCAATGGCAGGCCGATTGGCAAAACGAGAACGTCGACCTGCTCCGCGCGTTCTGCCTGGGCGAAGCTTTTGTCATCAACGATCCGCTTACCCGTTCCATCCTCGACAATATCCACCGGGAAACGGATACGCTGCCTATGCCGGTAACGGTGGTCGCCACCCTCCGGGAAGCGCGGCAATGGGCCGAACGGCAAATTAAGAATAGGGATGCTTAACCCGGATTATTCATGGATTCATCTATTGCGCAGCCCGGCGCAGGCGGTCGTTAATGGCGCGCCCCAGCCCTTCCTCGGGCGCCGGTTCGGCCAGGATCACTTCCAGGGGCAGATCGTCCAGCGTACGCATGGCCTGAAATAACCGGCGGGCCGCTTCGGCCAGGTCGCCTTCCTTCGAAAGCGCGATCTGATGATCCGGCGGCACTGCCGCATACGTCTTCCGGAAAGTGAGTAACCCGATGCGCCGGCCCGAATGCCGGGCGAGCAACTCGGGAATATCGCCCACCAAAAACGGCGTATGCGGCGCGTAGTGGCTCTTTAGCATACCCGGCGCCTGAGGGTTGGAAGTGGAAAAAGGCCGCATAGCTACCGGGCCCAGCAGCGATTCGATCGCTTCCACGGGAACGCCGCCTTTGCGGAAAATGGTCGGTTCGCCTTCCGGAAACCCGACGATCGTGCTCTCCAGGCCGATCGAACAGGGGCCGCCATCCAATATGTAAGGAATTTTATCGCCCAGCTGCGCTTCGACGTGCCGGGAGGTGGTCGGACTGATGTAGCCGAACGGGTTGGCGCTCGGGGCCGCCAGCGGAAAAGGCAGCGCCGCCAGCAAATTTAGGGTCAGCGGCTGATCGGGCACGCGAATGCCTACCAGCGGCGAACCGGCAGTGACGAGGTCCGGGATGACGGGGCGGCGAGGCAACAACAGGGTGAGGGGGCCCGGCCAGAAAGCTTCCGCCAGCCGGCGCGCCGGCGGGTCGACCTTTTCCACCCATTCGGTCAGCTGATCCAGCCCGGAAAGGTGAACGATCAACGGATCGAAAGCCGGCCGGTTTTTGACTTCGAAAATCTTTACCACCGCCGCCGGGCTCAGGGCGTTGCCCGCCAGGCCATAGACCGTTTCGGTAGGTATGGCGACCAACTCGTCTTCCTGCAACAGCCTGATAGCGGTCGTTAAATCAACACCGATCATTTGCCGGTTATTTAAGTGACATACCGTGGTTCGATGCGACAAGAACCAATCGGAACGATCACAAAACTCCACAAATAATTCAATTTTCGGAAAAAATGGCGGGAACAGAAGTTACCAGCCCAGGTAAGAAATCAGCACCTGCGGTAAGAGCTTCAGGTACCGGATCTGATTTTCGCCCTTCGGAGAAAAAGTAGCCCACTCCCGGCCGTCGACGATCAGCGCCAGCGGTTGCGGCAGGTTTTGCTGATTTTTCTGAATCCGGCGTATGCCGACTCCCGCCGAACGCAAAGTCCGCAACCCGTAGCGCAAAGTGGCGGCGTTGGAGCAATCGACGGTTATGACATGACCGTTTTCCCGGGCAGTAGTGATGGTGATTTGTCCTTTCGGACAGGAGAGCTGCAAATCAGGCTGAAAAAGGAGGGACTCGAACATATGGGCGCAGGGTTGTGAAGAAAAGAAGGGAAGAGAAAATCCTCAGCTGCCGACAGCTGAAGATTTTCTCCGGCGGAGTCGCGGATTACTGACCGTTATCTTTGGTGGTAATGCGCAATTTGCCGTTCATTTTCCACTTGGCGTGGGTTGCGTTGTCAGAGGCGCTGCTGGGTACGAACAGCTCGAAATTTTCGAAATCATAAGTGATCTCTGCGTTGCGTCCGGTAAGTTTGTCGTACAAACCGATGGCCAGGTCCGGCCAGTTTTTGGTATCATTTGCCATTTTGCTGAAAATTTGATGATGAAATCAGTTATTGAACCCGGTTTGGAGGATGTTGTTTAAGAAATAATCCAAATTCTGGACCAGGAAGCTAATCGAGAAGGAAGAAAACGGCCCACCGGCGGAGAACCGCATTTTCCCTAAAAGTCAGGTTTTTGCTTATAGCTTAACGTACACTCGAAACAGACGCTGCACCCTTTTCCCGCGTTTTACAACAGAAGCCTTTTGACCCATGAATAATCCGGGTCAAAAAACTCATTGCGCTATGTTTTACCGAATGGTGTGTTTATTGCTGGCCGGCGGGTTCGCACTGCTGCTGCCTGCGCAAAGGGCTGATTACGCGCTGGTTTATCGCGTGGATGCCGCCTTTGCCGAGCGTGCTTATCGCGGGGATCACGATCGGATCGACTGGCCGGCGGGCGCACCTGTCGATACGGTGCGTTGGGATATTTATGATTGGTTGCCTGCGCCCGGGCATTACCTCCTGGTCTCGGCCGCCGGGGAGCAGGTGCAGTACGATCTGCGGAGTTTCCATTCTTTTGGGGTTATGCTGCGGGAAGACCCGCGCGACCTGGTCTTACAGGTGGTGGATAGTACCGGGGAACTCATTACCGGGGCTGGCATCCGGCTGAACCGGAAAACCATTCCTTTCGATCCGGCTACGGGGGAGTACCGCCTGCCGCGCGCCCACCGCTCCGGAATGCTCCGGGTAGACGTAGGTGAAGAAAGCGCATATTTCGAGCTGATCAATGACGCCCGGGGCAGCCTTTGCAAAAGAAGGCTGATCCGCTTGCATCACACCCGGCTGGGCCGCATCGCCGGGGCGCCTTTTCGGTGGGGCTGGTCGCTTTACCAATGGGTGCGCCGGGGATTTCGGCGAGGGCGTTATCATCGTAAACCGCCGAAATCGCTAGGCGGATACATCGCTTTCAGTCAGCCGCAGTATCGTCCGGGCGATACCCTGCGCCTCAAGGCTTATGCCGCCAAACCTAACGGCAAGCCTTGGCGCAAACCGATTTCGCTGACCGTCGGCCGCCCGGGAGAGGATGCGGTGTTTCAAGCGACCTTAACGCCTTCCGAACCGGGCAATTTTACCTTCCGGAAGGTACTTTCCGACACCCTGCCCCTGGATGTGACGCTTCCGGTAGCCTTACGGGCGCCGCAACGAAAAAGGTGGCGCCCCCTTCAGTACAGCTTCCGGCTGGCGGATTACGAGCTGGACGAAGGAACCCTGGCGATCCGCCTGGATGCTGCCGAGGCGCGCCGGGGCGAACGGCTGCACTTCACCGCGGAAGCGCTCGATCCCAACGGCCGCGCTATTCCGGGCGGGCAGTTGCGATGGGCGGTAGTCGTCCGGCGACCGCTCGGTTTTTTCGGCGACCAGGTGCTTTTACCGGATACCTTATGGACCGGTGAACAGGCCCTGGCGCCCGACGGTCCTACCACCATTCCGATACCCGATAGCATTTTCCCTCCGGCCGATCTGTTCGCCGAAGTTCAGGCGCGACTTACCCTGAGCACCGGCGAGCAGCAATTTCAGCGGCAGTCGTTCAAATACTTCTGGTCGGCGGAGCAATTGGCGCTGAAGGTGGACGAGGACACCCTGGTAGCTACCCGGCGCATTTTGGGCAAAGACACCACCGGGTGGGCCGTACTGCACCGCCGTGCTTTCGATTCCGCTCTCAGCAGCGTCGATACGGTGCAGCTGCCTCACCGCGAGCCCGTCCATCCGCACATCGAGCTGTACCAAGTGGGGCGGGACACGGTCTTTGCACAGCGCAGGGTGGGCGCTTCGGTATACCACCAGGTGCGTTTTTCCGGGGAAAATCGTGGAGATAGCGTAACCATTCGACTGTACAACCCGCTGCAGTTGCCGGTCCATTAGTGGTGTGTAACACAAGTTCCTTGTAAAAATTTTTGCTGAGTGCTCAATTTAAAAAGTTGATTTTCAGTAATTAAAAGCGTTTCCTTTCAAGAAAGGATCAGCAAAAATTTTTGTTACACACCACTAAGCGCATTGACCTGCTCAACCGCTCGCGAAGGCGATTGGATATCCGGCTGGATTCCGGTAACACCGACCTGCAGGAAGTGGTCGTAGTGGGATACAGCACTTCCTCCCGATTGCTGAGGGGACAAACAGCCGGCTTCTCCATTACGGCTACCCCTAATAGCTCCCCGGCCGTACGCGGCAGCCGGGCATTAGGCGCGGACTATTTTCCGGACGGCCAAAGGATGAGCGGATACCCGAGCCCGACTTTCCCCGACGATGTCATTCGTACTGACTTTCGGGATTGTGCGTACTGGCGTCCCCATCTCACCACTGATCAGCGCGGGGAGGCGGTCTTTCAGGTTACCTTCCCCGATGACCTTACGGCCTGGCGCCATTTCGCATTAGGGATGGACCGCCGCAAGCGGGCCGGCGTCGCTCAGGCGAGCACCCGGGCGCTTATGCCCCTGCAGGCCCAGCTGGCGCTGCCCCGGTTTTTGGTGGCCGGCGACCAGGCGATCATTTCCGGGCGGGCTACCAATTTTACCGGTGATACGCTTTCGGCGCGTTCCATTTTTATTCAGGAAGACAGTATACTAGTCCAGACGCAATACCGACTGGCTGCCGGCCGCATCGACACCGCCTTGCTGATCGCGCCGGCGGAGGTCGATTCCATACAATTGCGCTATCAGCTCGCAACGGATAGGCTGCAAGATGGGGAAATGCGTTCCCTGCCCGTTTTCCCGGTGGGCAGCCGCGAAACGTCCGGATATTTTGCCGTGCTGGAAAGCGATACCAGCCTGACCTTCGCCTTCGACCCCGACAAGGGCCCGGTGACCTGCTACGCCCAGGATAATACGCTCGATCTGCTGCTTTCCGATATCGAATACCTGAAGGAGTACCCTTACGATTGCAACGAACAAACGGCCAGCCGGCTGGTGGGACTTTTGCTGGAGAAAGCCGTTCGCGAGCAGCTGGGGCAGCCTTTTTCCGGGCAAAAGGAATTGCAAAAAGCCATCCGGCGATTGAGCGATGCGCAGCGCACGGACGGCAGCTGGGGATGGTGGCCGCGGGGAGAGACCAATTTTTGGATTACCGCCTACGTGCTCTGGGCGCTGCAAAAAGCAGAACAGTCGGGTTATCCGGCGCCCGCTTACGAACGTGGCCTGCGCTACTTGACATCCGTCCTGCCCAAAATCGAGAGCCGCTCGCGGCTGATGGCCCTCGAAGTCCTGGCGCGCGCCGGCCAGCTTGCCGATTACGAGCAAGAACTGCTTCAGCTGGACGCGGCGACCTTAGGCTTGACCGATCGCCTGCGCATCCTGCACATCCGGCAACTGGCCGGACTGGAATGGTCCCTGGATACGCTGGCCGCTCACCGCAAAGCCACTACTTTCGGCGGATACTACTGGGGCGAAGAAGGGCCGTATCGGCGCGACAATGCCGTGCAAGCGACGCTGCAGGCGTATGAGCTTTACGGCCGGCTCGGCGCAGGAGAGACTCAGGACCGGATCATTCGGTATTTGCTGGGCAATCGGCATTACGGATTGCCCGGCGGGCGCCGGTCCGGCTGGCGCAACACTTTCGAGACGGCGCAGGTGCTGGCGGCTATTTTGCCGCGCCTTGTGGAAAGCACCGGAGAGCGCACCGCCGGGAGCCGGGCCGCTCAATTGACGGTAAACGGTCGAAGAGCAGAGCGCTTCCCGTTTACGCAATCCTATCCGGAGACGACAAAGTTGTCGCTATCCAAAACGGGTGGTTTGCCCCTTTTTGTGACCGCTTACCAGGAATATTTCGACCCGTCGCCGAAAGCAGTCGCGGAATCCTTTGTGCTGGAAACCCATTTCGAGCAAGACGGCCGGCGCACGGAAAGCCTGGCGCGCGGGCTGCCGGCAGAGTTGGTGGTTGACCTCGAGGTGAAGGCAGCGGCGGAATACGTCTTGCTGGAAATACCGGTCCCCGGCGGTTGTGCTTACGCCGACCGGAACGCGGGGCGCCGGTTCCCGGAGGCGCACCGCGAATACCGCAGGGGGCATGTCGCAGTCTTTTGCGAACAACTGCCGGCAGGGCGCTACACTTTCCGGGTGGCGCTGGAGCCCCGTTTCGAAGGGCGATACACCCTCAATCCGGCGCGGGTAGAACAGATGTATTTCCCGGTGTTCTTCGGGCGGAATGAGGGGAGGGTAATTTTTTTGAATTAGATTTTTAGTATCTGGCAGCCACGCCATAGGCTTCCTTCACCATAAACCGTTCGCTCGGGTGGGCCAGTTTTTCCATGGCCTGGTCCAGGGAGAGCCAGCACTCGGAATGGTCGAATTCTTCCCGCAGCTCGGGGCGCCCGCCGGTGACTTCGGCGAGGAAGAAATGTCCGATCTTATTGTAGTAGACGCCCCGCCGGGTCAGGTAAAAATAACTGCAGGCCTGGCCCATCGATCTGCGAATAGCTACGGAATAACCCGTTTCCTCCCGCATCTCCCGGTGGAGGGCCTCCTCCGGCGTTTCTCCGGCTTCGATGCCGCCGCCGGGCAGGAAAAGCTCCCGGGAATTGGTGGTCTCCATCAACAGAAGTTGTTGTCGGGAATTAAAAACAATGGCATAGCTGCCGATGCGGTCGATGCAATCCGCACCGGGGGGAAGGGCGCCGAAAATCTTCATGGAACGCGATTTTGGTGTACCGTTGCCTAACGCCGGTTGAAAGCAATAGGTTCCGGAAAGCAGCTACTCTGATGATCGCCCGGCTTACACTTTTTGCCCCCAGTCGTAATCCCATTTACCCGGCTTGAGGAATACGGACCGCCGGTCGGTGATCCAGTCGGCTTCGAGGTAGGGCAGGGCGGCCTGAATATCATCGCCTGCGGCGATCGGCGGTACGGCGAACATCGACAGAAAAAGGTCGGGATCGGGTTTGGCGCCCTCGACGTAACGGTCGATCATTTCCAGGAAAAGGGCGTAAGAAGAGAGGAGGCATAGTTCGTCCGGGGCTTCGAATTCCAACAGGAGAACCCCCTGCATGAGCTGGTAGTCGGTAAGCAGATGCCGCACGGTGTTGAGGGTCGGCGGATGATGGAGCACGCCTTGGCAGGAATGCCAGGCCCAGATGGGCGCATGGCCGCCCAGGTCGATGCCGCGCTCTTCCATTTGGATGGCCATCCAGTGGTAAGCAGGACGGAAAGTAAGCGGGGTATGCCGCCAGGTTGCAACCAGGCGACCGTTCTTATCGAGGTATTCCTCGGCTTCGACAGACTGGAAGGACCACAGGTGCATGCGTGCGATGTTGCGTTTTGCCGACCAAAATACGGAAAGCCGCTCATTTTGCCGCTATTGGGCGTAAGCCCTAGAGGGCAATCGCATTTCATTTTTGGATCTCGAAAAAGTAATGAATAATCCGGGTTAACCCCGATCAGCGCCCCTGGAAGAGGTCGTCGATTTCTCGTTGCAGGTCGGTCAGGTCGTCGGCCTGCGGTCGCGGAGAAATCGGTGCTTCGGAAAGGGAAAGCAGACGTTGTATCGTGCGCAGCAGTTTGGCGTCCTCGGTGGCGAGAATCTGGTTGATAAGCTGTAGCTTGAGATCGCGGGTATCCATGGGCGGTATTTGATTTAGCCTGCATCTACGAAGTTAACAGATAAGTCCAGATCGTGGAATGCAGGTGCTGATCATTCCGGTTTGTCATCCCCTACAAATTCCAGTTTCGGGTCGGGATAGAGGATATTTTTGTCGAAAGCATCGAACGCAAAGGAACGAATGGTCAGCTGGTGGAGGTACTTTTTTTCTTTTTCTTTCGGCGCATTGAGGAAGACGGTCTGCCGGAAAGGGATCTGTACGCCGTCGATCTCCCGGAAATCTCCAAATCGGATCGAGCCGTAGAAGTTGCCCGGCGCCGGGAGGTAGTTGTGGCGTATGGTGTAGGAAGCAATTTCGAGCAGGCCGGATTGCCGGTTGATGTAAAGCAGGTATTGGTCGTGGCCGCGGTGTGGTTCGGGCGTTTGCCAGGTGGCGAAGACGAGGTCGTAGGTCTGCCCGGCGAAGTTACGGCTTCCGGCGTAGCGGAGGATAGGCGCCCGTAGAAGTCGGTCGCTCAGTTCGAAGAAATACTGAAAAGCGGCCAGCCCGAAGGCAATGCGTTTGTCCGGTTTGCTCTGAAAAGCAATGGAATCGCCGGGTTCTGCTTCGTAATAACGCCACGATTGCAAACCGGCGCGGAAGCCTTCTTTTCCGCCCTCCAGTATCTCGACGCTGCCGTCGAAGGAGCCGATGGCGTACCGCAGGCGGAGCGGTTTGCGGTTGACCGGCCAGATTTTGCTCATGCCGCCCATCAAGCCTTTCCAATGGTCGGTGGCTACTACTTCGTAAGTCTGGTGGTTTTCCAGCTGGTCTAAACCCTGCTGACGCCAGGCGGCGCGGAGCAGCTCCCGGGCTTTTTCTTCGGAGCGGCCGGTGAGCGCCAGTTCTTCGGTGCGCAGGTCGGCCAGGCCGCAGGCGGATAACCATAGGGTGCAAAGGGTAAGGAAAACGATCGGGAATCTCATTTTGTCAAATTTAAGTAGACCGGTTGGTCTTTTTTAAGGTAAAAAATTAAGCCTTTCGCATTTTGTGTTACGCCTTCAACAGGTCGAACATGATTTTAAACGTCAGTTCCAAAGGCTGGGCCTGTTGCGTGGCCTTAGCGCGCGAGAGGGCGCCGAAGAAGCTGGTGTGCAGCATCTCGGCCAGTTCTTCGGCCGGGTAGGTCTGGGTGATCTCACCCGCGGTCTGCCCTTCCCGGATGCAGTCGGCGATCCGGATGGTCCATTTGGCGAATTGTGCGTCGGCGGCGGCCGCCAGCCTTTCATTTTGTCCGCCGACTTCGGCCGACAGGTTGTTGACCAGACAGCCGTACCGAAAATTTTCCGACTGATTCACCTCGATCGACCAGCGGTAGAACGCCCGCAATCGGCTGAGCGGGCTGAGATCGGCCTCGTGCAGGTAGCTGGACAGAACGGACAGCATGCGGTTGCCGTAAAATTCCAGCACCTGATCGCCGAAGGCTTCCTTACTGGCGAAAAAATTGTAGAAGGAGCCTTTGGGGACGCCGCTTTCCCGCAGAATATCGTTTATGCCCGTTGCGTGATATCCCCGGCGACGCATCAGCGATTCACCGGCGGCGAGAATGTCGTCTATTTCGTATTTGCGATTCATAGTTTTTAATTAGACCGGTTGGTACAAATTTGATCCGATTTGCATAAAAGCGCAAGCGGCTGGTCGTTCTTTCAGCCGAAAAGGTCCGTTTGCGGACAAGCTCCTTTACGGGCAGCCTCCTTCCAGGCCGGCTATCCACTCCCGGATCAGGTCGATGCCTTCCCGGTGGGGAATAACGCGTCCCAGTTCCGGCATCATGACGCCGGGGTCGTTGCTCTCCATGCGATAGACCAGGATAGAAGCATCGGGTTTTCCCGGAGCGATACCGAATCGTCTTCCGCCGGAGCCTTTGCCGGCGGCCACGGGCGGTTTGCAGATGCCGAGTCGGGTGGGTTCCGTTTGGTCGTAGGTGAGGTAAAGGCCGGTGGTATGGGCCGGCCCATCGGGTCGGTGGCAGTGGCCGCAGTTGACGTCGAGGTAGGCAAGCGCCCGCTGGTTCAGGTCATAGGCTGCCGTATCCGTCCAGTCGGCCAGCGCGGGAAAGGCGTCCGGCCAGTCGCCCGCTGCGAGAAGACCTTGCGATTGCCAGCGGTCGAGCTGATTGGCGGTAAGGCCGTCGGGGTAGCGAACCGCTTTGTCGAGGTTGCGCACTTTGGGGCCGATGGGCTCGATGCGGTTGTTGCGATTGTGGCAGCTCTTGCACTGGTTTTGGTTGGGCGCCACGTATTCGATGCGTTGCGCCCGTCCGGCGGGATCGATCCAGGAAACCTCCCGGAAAGCACCGACGCGGGTGAGCCGGGCGTCCGATTGGTTTTCGTCCCAAACGTAAGTATAGGCCTCCCAGTCGCCCTGCCGTTTGATGAGCAGCCGGGTCTCTACGCCATCCCAGTCTTTTTCGGGAGCGCTATAATCGGCGGGATAGTAAAAAGTTTTGATGAGAACGGTGTGGTTGGGAAAGACCAGCTCGCCGGCCTCGCCCACCGTCGCGTTCACGCCGGCGGGCATCCAGACGAAGCGGGCTTTGTGGGCGTAATCCGTGAATAGCGGCGTGATCAGTTCGTAGGGGAGCACCCGCTCGTTGGGTATTTGTCGTGGCAGGTCCGTAAAAAAGCGGTACTCGGAGAGGCGAGGGTAGGGGACGGCGCCGGGGTCAAAGTGGACCGCGGCAGTCGCCGGCCGCCCGCAACGGGTATGCAAAATAGCGAGGGCGAAAAGCAGTGCGGTGCAGAGGAATACCATACTGGCTGCGCTGGAGTGTTCAAGCGGGACAAAAAGAACCCTTTTAAACCTTAAAGATTCTCTGCGCACCAGGTTGGCTATAGCGGATGAGGTATTTTTCATATTTCGAAAGGGATTAATGGACCCATTGCGGGTTCAATGCGAACCGTTATTCACTGACTGACAGGTTTGGTTGTTGCCGGGGGGCGCACCGGTATGCCGTTACATCGGTGGTGACGTCGGCAAATTCGTTGGCCGCGTCGATATTGGCGAAGCGCAGCCCGTCGGCGGGCTGATCGATGCAGATATTCATGGGATTATTGCCGGCGCCACCTTCCGCGGTGATCCCGTCGTAAAGGATATCCTGCGGTTTGCCCTTAAAGAGCACGTTGACGAGTTTGCCGAAGTCTTTAGTCAGGTCAGGGATGGTTATTCCGCCCTTCCGCTCGAAGGTATTGCCGTGCAGATAGACGTTGGAGGTGAACGGGTCGTAAGACTTGTCGTTCCAGGTATTTTCCGTGATGTGGTAACTGGCGATGGCGGCTCCGAAGGTTTTGTGGCCTTTGATTACGTTCTCGAAGATCTCCACTTCTTTGGCCGCCAGCAGGATGATGCCCGTGCCCGGCGGCACGATGCCGACGATATTGCCTTCCGGCGCGAAATTGCGATGGTTGTTCTCGATGATCTGGTTGCGGTATACTTTGCAGTTGCGGCCGTTGGTTTGCGGCAGATCGGGCAGGTCGAACACCAGCAGGCCGCCGGTATTGCCTTCGCAGCGGTTGTCGTAAACTTCGGCGTCGATGCAATTTTCGATCTCGATACCCGCGACGTTTTCGTGGGCATAACAATTGCGGACCACTACGCCGCGGCATTGCCCGACGTAGATGCCGGCGTCGGAGGCGTAGCTGGCCTCACAGCCGTCGATGAGCACGTCGGTGCTGGCGACGGGATACAGGCCGTAGCCGCCGTTGGCTTCGTCGGCGCCCCCGCTCCAGGTGGTTTTGATGTTGCGCAGGGTAATCCCGCGGCAGTCCTGCAGCTTGATGCCGTCGCCTTTGGTATCGCGGATCGTGAGGTCTTGGATGGTTACCGAGTCGGCTGTCACCCGAATCCCTTCCGCGCCGACTTTTTGTCCGCGGAAGGAAAGTACGGTTTCCTCCATGCCCGCGCCGCGGATGGTGATATTGGCGATCCCGTCGAGCGACAAGGGGCGGTTGAACTCAAAAACGCCGGCAGGGATATCGATCACGTCCCCGGGCTGGGCGGCGATCAGTTGTTCCTGCAGTTCGGCGTAGAGGTCTTCGGCGAAGGTTTCCGGCGGCGCCGGCCGGCGGTTGCAGGCCAGTAACAATAGAAGCAACGGCAGTATTGACAGGGTCCGGTTGGGCATAAGCGACGGCGTTTTTTCCTATCAAGATAACAAGATCCCGGGGAATGGCGGTAATATTGATCCGGGAAATCAGCAGTCGCTTTTTATCATTTGTGGTTTCCAAAACACCGAAAGAGCAACCTGAAGGCTACGGAGTTCGCTCTATTTCAACGGTCGGGGATATCTCATTTTTCCGGTTGGCTTTCACCGGCGCCACAGGGTATCCACAAAGTACTGTTTCGAGTCGAAAAAGTGCAGCACCGGTGTGAAGCCCGTCATGGCGGCCATGGTTTCGACTTCTTTCAGGCTGTACTTCTGGGAGAGTTCAACGCTGATGGCTTCCCAGGCGTCGAAATGCACTTTGAGGTTCAGCGCCGGGATGTGTACCGTCTGATCGCTTTTGCTGATCAGGTAGCTGCGGGTTTCGCCGGTAGCGGGGTTGTAGGTTTCCCAGTGTTTGAACTGTGTGATGTCGAAGTCGGCCTCGAGCTCGCGGTTGATGCGCGACAGCAGGTTGAGGTTGAAAGCGGCGGTGACGCCGGCCGGGTCGTTGTAGGCGCGCAGGATGATCTCGGGGTCTTTTTTCAGGTCGAAACCGGTGAGCAGCAGATCCCCAGGATCGAGCTGTTCGGCGAGCTGTTTGAGAAAACCGGTGGCTTCCCGTACGTTGAAGTTGCCGATATTGCCGCCCAGGAAAAGGATGACCTTGCGGTTTTCGCTGCCGCTGATCTGAGAGAGGACGTCGAAATAGTCGCCCTCCAGCGCGTCGACAGTGAGTTCAGGCAGATCTTCTTTCAGCTCGCTTTCCAGCTGCAGCAGCACATTGCCGGAGATATCGACCGGGCGGTACTGGAATCGGGTTTCTTTTTCTAGAAAATAGCGGAGCAGCACTTTCGTTTTTGCCCCGTCGCCTGCGCCCAGCTCGATCAGGTCGAAGGGAGCGTCGCCGATGGTGTTCAGCAACTGCGCTTTATGCAGTTGAAAGACCTCCATTTCGCAGTCGGTGAGGTAGTATTCCGGCATGCGCATGATATCCTGGAAAAGCTTGTCGCCCATTTCGTCGTAGAAGTATTTGGAGGGCAGCTTTTTGGGGGTTTTGGTCAAACCGTGCAGCACGTCCTGCGCGAAGGGCGTATGGGCTATCCCCGGCAGCGTTGAAGAACTTTTCATAATGGTGTATTATTGTTTTTGGGCTGGTTGCGAATTATCGGGCCAGTCGGATGCCGGTAAACTGCCACCGCTTGTCGGGCTGAAAGAAATTGCGGTAGGAGATGCGGATATGGGAGCGTGGTGTGGCGCAGGAGCCGCCGCGCAGCACCATCTGATTGACCATAAATTTGCCGTTGTATTCTCCCAGTGCGCCTTTGAAGCGCGGATAATCCGGATAGGGAAGATAGGCGCTTCCCGTCCATTCCCATACCTGGCCCAACAACTGGTAGTCGTTAGCGTCCCGGCGGGCGGTAGGGTGAAAATGATCGGATTCCAGGAAATTGCCATCGGCGGGAACAGTGGATTGCAACTGCCGGCAGGCCACTTCCCACTCCTGTTCGGTGGGCAGGCGCAGGCCTCGCCAGCGGGCGTAGGCGTCGGCTTCGTAATAGCTGACGTGGGTTACCGGCTTGCCGGGATCCACCTGCTGCAGTCCGTTGAGGGTGTATTCATACCAGCCGTCCGCCTGACGATACCAATGCAGCGGCGCTTTCACTTCGAGCTGGTTCAGCCAGTCCCAGCCGTCGGCAAGCCAGTGCTCGAATGCTTCGTAGCCGCCGGCTTCCATAAATTCCAGGTATTCGCCGTTGGTGACCAGCCGGTCCTGCAGCTCAAAATCCGGGACGTAATACTGGTGAGGATTGAGCTCATTGTCCCAGCAGAAGGCGTCGCCGCGGTAGCCGATTTCGTGCAGCCCGCCCTCGATTGCGATGAATTCGGCCGGCGGGATGTCGTGTGTTTCCCGACCCCCGGCGGAGCGATAGGCGGGATGGAGAGGATTGGCGCCGAGGATGTATTTGAGGTCGGTGACGAGGAGTTCCTGGTGCTGTTGTTCGTGTTGCAGGCCGACCGTAACCAGGTGTTCCAGGGTTGCGGAGAGCGGGTGGTTTTTCTCAAAAAAATCAGCCATGGCGGCGTCGATGTGACGGCGGTATTCCAGCACCGTCTCCAGGCCGGGCCGGGTCATATTGCCGCGGTTGCTGCGCAGGATGCGCGGCCCCTGGCTTTCGTAATAGCTGTTGAAGAAGTAGTTGAGCTTTTCGTCGAACAGCTGATAGCCGGGCAGGTATTCCGCCAGAATGAAGTTCTCGAAAAACCAGGTGGTATGTCCCAGATGCCATTTGGGCGGGCTCACGTCGGTGATGGGTTGCACCACATAATCTTCCGGTTGCAGCGGCTCGCAAATGGCAAGTGTCTGCCGCCGAACCTGGTGATAAGTTTGTTGAATCTGGGTAGCGGAATGTTGTACAGTTGGTACGGTCATAACCTAATTTGTGTCTTCTTCTGGAAAGATTTAAATGAAATAGGCAAGGCCGATCTCCGCTTACCGGCGATCGGCCCGAAGTTTTAACTACTTAAATGGTGTGTAACAAAAATTTTTGCTGATCCTTTCTTGAAAGGAAACGCTTT
>CAYQQU010000036.1:0-13224 GCA_964419545.1 uncultured Saprospiraceae bacterium
GCGCTGCTATGAGCCGGAAAAATCCCTTCGGGAGAACCCAAAATCTGAGTTTTTTGCTTCAAAAGCACTACCTCCAAACAAGCTCTAAAACGCCGGACAACTGTGACCTGATCCTGCGCTCGCGGGTGGATTCGACCAAAGCTATTGGGAAAGCATTGACACAAGTCGAAAATCCGCCAAAGATCTGGATCCAGATGTCGACAGCCCACATTTACGGCGATCCGCCCCTTCAATGGTGTTCAGAAGATTCCACCACGGGATACGGCTTAGCGCCTTTCGTCGGCAAAGCCTGGGAGGAAGCATTTCTGAATGCTATACCGGCTGACGTCAGAGGCGTCCGATTGCGCACCAGTTTTGTGGTAGGCAGGAACGGAGGCGCTTTAGCCAGCCTCAAAAAGATCGTCAGCCTGGGGTTGGGGGGGACAGTAGGCAATGGGAAACAAGGATTTAGCTGGATTCACGAATACGACTTGAACGAGCTTATTTTCCAAGCGATCCGGCATGAAAGATTCCGGGGCATATACATTGCGAGCGCCCCGAACCCGGTATCCAACAAAGAATTTATGCGAACCCTGCGCAAAAAGATGCGCGTTCCGATTGGTCTGCCCGCACCGGAGTGGATCACCCGCATCGGAGCGAAATTCCTATTTAAAACCGATCCCGAGCTGGCCCTTTACGGCAGGTATGTCAAGTCGGCGAGGCTGGAAAAAGAAGGATTTACATTCAAATATCCGACCCTGGAGGAGGCACTGGACGATTTGATTTAACCCGGACGCCTTCAGGGCAGTTTCACACCAGATCAAACAAGCTATTCACCCCCACCGGTCGCGCCACGTTAAATCCTTCCCCAAAATCAAAGCCGGCCGGCCGGCCGTAGGTTGCGGCTTTGGCGCGCAGAAAATCCATGAAGTTTTTGCCGGAGATGGGCGTCGACAGTTCCTTGGCGTATTCCGTTGCTTCCGGCAGGTAGAATTGAGAACGAAAGGCTTTGACCAACTCCAGCTTGCGATCGATATAGGGCGTAATGTCCACCACGAAGTCGGGCGTGAGGTTGAAGTCCTGGATGTAGTGATAGACGGCCTGGGGGCGCCAGCGTTCCTGCGGTTCGCCGCTTTCGGATCGGGTTTCGATCTTGGCCAGGCCGGCGTAGAAGCAGGCGTCGGCGGTGAGCTTAGCGGCGCGGCCGTGGTCGGGATGGCGGTCGTTGAGGGCGTTGGCGAGTACGATGGCGGGCCGGTGCTCGCGGATCACGCGGATGATGGCGGTGATGTGTTCGCGGTCGTAGCCAAAAAAGCCGTCGGCCAGCCCCAGGTTTTTGCGGAAGGCGGCGCCCATCAGGCGAGCCGATTCGGCGGCTTCCGCCTCGCGGATCTCGGGCGTACCGCGGGTGCCCAGTTCGCCGCGCGACAGGTCAAGCAGACCCACGCTTCTGCCCTGGTCGATATGGCGCAGCAGGGCGCCGCTGCAACTGAGTTCTACATCGTCGGGATGAATACCGACCGCGAGGATATCTACTTTCATGCCGGAAAGATAACAAGGAAGTGGGAAAACTTCAGAGCTCATTCCGCGGTAGCGCGCCACTTTTCACGCGTACCGCACCAGCCGGGCCTGTTTGGCCGTTTGGTTGCCGATGGCGAAATGCTGCCGGTAGACGTTGCCGAGCTGGTCGAGGAAGGTGACCTCCACCACGAAGTCTTTTTTGATCTTTCGCTTACCGGTGGCCTCCAGGAGCAGGCCGTAAATTTTTTCCCGCTCCAGCTGGTGGCCGGCAAAGGCGTTTTTAACGGCAATATCATTGCGGCCTTTGATCTGGAGGTTGCTGATCGTGGCCACGTCGCCGTCGTTGCGCAGCTTGAGATAGGCGTCGCGGCCGAGCGGCGACAGCTGGAAGGCGTGAATCTTAATGCGCGGCGCCACCTGCCGGGCTTTGCGCTTTTTGCCGCTATTGCGAAACGCGAGGAATAGGATCAGCAAGAGGAGAACGCCGCCGCCCGCCGCCCAGTACCACCATTCTACGCTGTAGAAGATGGCTTCGGCTTCGGCCCGTAATTGCTCCAGATTGAATGTTTCCATAACCCTGATCAAAAATGCGAGCCGAAAATTAACAAAAAGTGATGAAAGAGACAGCTGATGTTTCGAAAACATCGGACGTTGCCTCCCCCGTTTGCAAACAAAAAAGAAGAGCCCCGGCCCTGCCGGAGCTCCCCTTTTTGTCAGATTGATCAGCTCGTCTTGCGGCTTCCGCCCGGCTTCGCTATCGCTCTTCCGGGGAAACCTTTTGACTGTTTATCATTGTGTTCGCGTCACCATGAAGCGACGAATCAGTATTTCACCATCACCGGCCCGGAAGCTCAGTGTGTAGATGCCGCTGCGAAAATCCTCTTCGAACAGGTCGATCTGCAGGGGTGCGGCGTCGATCTCATCCAGGCTCAGCCGGAAAACCGTCTGGCCGAGATTGTTGTGGATCATCAGCTCGCCGGTGCGGCCGGTGAAGTCGGATAAGTCGATGTTCAGCACTGTGTTGGCCGGGTTCGGGTAGATGCTGATATCCTGGCCTGCGCGTTCGGGCGTCGAGCTCGCTTCCGGCAATAGGCTGCCCGGATTGGGCGCCGATTGCATGGTGCCGGAAAGGATTTCAAAAGTAACGGTTACCATCGGGCCGGCGTCGCCGTTGCCGCCATTCGCCGAGTAAGGGGTTGCGATGATGGTATACATCCCCGCCTCAAAATTCTGACCGACAAAATCACCGCTAGAGTCGCCAAACAACGCATAGGGCGCTACGCTTTCCGTACGGGATCGATTGATCGGACCGCTGATGCTCAACACCACGCTCTCCGTCAAATCGTTGGCGAGGGCTTCCACACTTAGGGAATTGGTCGGTAAATTACCCAGGTAATATTGATCCTCATCCATAAGGGGTCCAAGGCTGGCATCTGCGTCTGCATCGACCAGCAAAAAGCCGGTTACCAGTGGGCCACAACCGGCCAGGTTATCAACAATTCCGTCACAGTTGTTGTCCAGGTCATCACATTCTTCCGTCGCTCCGGGGAAGACTGCATCGTTCGTATCATCACAGTCGGTATCATTCGCTACGAAACCAACCGGCGCGATACAGGCGAAAGTCGTCGTGCTGGGATCACCGAAGCCGTCCATGTCAGCATCGGCGTACCAGATGCTGCCTACCAAATTGTCGTCATCGTCATCCACATCGCCATCGCAGTCATTATCGATACCGTCGCAGATTTCGAGGGCGCCCGGATTGATATCCATTTGGGTATCATCACAATCGGTATTATCCAATACAAAACCGGTTGGCTGATCGCAAGCCGGGATTGAGACGCCGGGATTACCGAATCCGTCGCCGTCTAGATCTTGATACCAGGTAGGAATGGCGCCTGTCACATCCTGATCGTCCCCATCCACGAAGCCGTCGCAATCGTTATCGATACCGTCACAGATTTCCATCGCATCGGTGTTGACGTTTTGATTGTCGTCGTCGCAGTCCGAATTATCCGATACGAATCCGTCAGGTGGCGAGCAAGCCAGAACTGTATTGCCGGGGTCACCGAAACCATCCCCGTCTGTATCGGCGTAGAAGGTCGATGCATCTGCTACGTCGGGATCATCCCCGTCGACCAGCCCGTCGCAGTCGTTGTCGACACCATCGCAGACTTCTAACGCATCCGGGTTGATGAACTCGTCATTATCGTCACAATCGACATCGTTAAAGAAACCGTCGCCGTCGTTGTCCACCAGTCCGTCGGTTACCGTAAAGTTAATGGTCAATGCTTGCCCCGGATCCCCGGTACCGCCCGCCTGGGAATAGGGGGTTGCAGTTAGCGTATAATTGCCCAGCGGTAAAATTTCTCCGGAGAAGCTGCCGCCGCTATCCCCAAAAAGAGTATAAGGGGATGCATTTTCCGTTCGGTTGCCGTTCAACGGCCCGGTCAGGGAAAGCACTACGCTACCCACCACCGCCGGATCGGTATTAGCAATGACATTCAACGGAACAGACCCGGTGAAAATACTTAGGTCAATAACCACGCCATCCGATAAGGGGTCGTATTCATTCACCACCTGGTCGTTGGCCGCATTAACCAGTGTAAAAGAAATAACCGCATCGCCGCATACCAACCCAGGCTCCTGGCCGTCGGTCAGTCCGTTGCAGTTGTTGTCAAAGCCGTCGCATACTTCGGCGGCGTCCGGATTGATACCGGCATCGCTATCGTCACAATCGTCGGCATTGTCCACAAAACCGGCCGGTTGTTCACAGGCCATCACCGAATTGTCCGGATCGCCATAAGTATCCCCATCGTCATCGGCATACCAGATAGCACCGTCGACCGGACTCTCGTCGATTGTACCGTCGCAATCGTTGTCCTCCCCGTCACATACTTCCGGCGCCAGCGGGTTTACGCCAATGTCATTGTCGTCACAATCGTCTGCATTACCTACGTAGCCGGCAGGTGGGCTGCAGGCGGAAATCGAATTACCGGGATCGCCGAAGCCATCCAAATCGAAGTCGAAGTACCAAGTGACCAGACCGCCGGTAACATCGTCGTCTGCATCGTCGACATCGCCGTCGCAGTCGTTGTCCAATCCGTCACACACTTCCAGTGCGCCCGGATTGACGTTCATATTGCTGTCATCGCAATCGGTATTGTCGGCTACGTAACCGGATGGTTGGGTGCAGGCAACCAGAGTATTGTTCGGATCGCCGTAGGTGTCCTGATCCGTATCGGCATACCAAATGGTGCCATCCACCGGATCTTCGTCGGTTTCACCATTACAATCGTTGTCTTTCCCATCGCAAATTTCCGGTGCGCCCGGATAGACCGTATTGTCATTGTCATCGCAATCCACATCGCAAGTAAAAGTATCCCCGTCCAGATCCGCTAACAGATCCAAGCCGTCGCAGTCCTGATCGATGCCGTCGCAGGCAATTTCCGGTGCACCCGGGAAAATGGTATTGTCGTTGTCGTTACAATCCACATCGGCGGTAAAGTCGTCATTATCGGCGTCCGCACCGGCCTGCACCACACTGAAGTTGATGACGAGCGGTGTGCCTGCCGTGCCCTGGCCGAGGATCGAAGAGTAAGGCGTTGCCGTGAGGGTGTAGTTCCCCAACGAGAAACTGCCGTTGGCGAAGTTACCGCCGCTATCCCCAAACAAGGCGTAAGGCGCAACGTTCTCGGTCCGGTTGGCCGGATCGGGGCCGGTGAGTTGGAAGACAACGCTGCCGACTACCGACGGATCCGTGATGGCCTGTACGTTGAGCGGGAAGGTAAGCGCATCCAGGTTGAGGATGGCGCCGTCCTGCATCGGATCGAAACCGGCTACCGGCTGGTCCGTCACCGCGTTAATGAGCTTGAACGCGATCACGGCGTCGCCGCAGTTGATATCCGGGTCCTGGCCGTCTACTAAATTATCACAGTCGTTGTCGACCCCATCGCAGACCTCGGTCGAGGCCGGGTTGATGTTTGCTGCTCCGTCATTGCAATCCGTATTGTCGGCAACGTAACCGGGCGGTTGGTTGCAGGCGACCGTGAAACTATTCGGATCACCGAAACCGTCGTTATCGTTATCCGCATACCAGGTCGTGGCGCCCCCCAAATCCGGGTCGGCCTCGTCGATCAGTCCGTCGCAATCGTTGTCCTCCCCGTCACATACTTCCGGCGCCAGCGGGTTTACGCCAATGTCATTGTCGTCACAATCGTCTGCATTACCTACGTAGCCGGCAGGTGGGCTGCAGGCGGAAATCGAATTACCGGGATCGCCGAAGCCATCCAAATCGAAGTCGAAGTACCAAGTGACCAGACCGCCGGTAACATCGTCGTCTGCATCGTCGACATCGCCGTCGCAGTCGTTGTCCAATCCGTCACACACTTCCAGTGCGCCCGGATTGACGTTCATATTGCTGTCATCGCAATCGGTATTGTCGGCTACGTAACCGGATGGTTGGGTGCAGGCAACCAGAGTATTGTTCGGATCGCCGTAGGTGTCCTGATCCGTATCGGCATACCAAATGGTGCCATCCACCGGATCTTCGTCGGTTTCACCATTACAATCGTTGTCTTTCCCATCGCAAATTTCCGGTGCGCCCGGATAGACCGTATTGTCATTGTCATCGCAATCCACATCGCAAGTAAAAGTATCCCCGTCCAGATCCGCTAACAGATCCAAGCCGTCGCAGTCCTGATCGATGCCGTCGCAGGCAATTTCCGGTGCACCCGGGAAAATGGTATTGTCGTTGTCGTTACAATCCACATCGGCGGTAAAGTCGTCATTATCGGCGTCCGCACCGGCCTGCACCACACTGAAGTTGATGACGAGCGGTGTGCCTGCCGTGCCCTGGCCGAGGATCGAAGAGTAAGGCGTTGCCGTGAGGGTGTAGTTCCCCAACGAGAAACTGCCGTTGGCGAAGTTACCGCCGCTATCCCCAAACAAGGCGTAAGGCGCAACGTTCTCGGTCCGGTTGGCCGGATCGGGGCCGGTGAGTTGGAAGACAACGCTGCCGACTACCGACGGATCCGTGATGGCCTGTACGTTGAGCGGGAAGGTAAGCGCATCCAGGTTGAGGATGGCGCCGTCCTGCATCGGATCGAAACCGGCTACCGGCTGGTCCGTCACCGCGTTAATGAGCTTGAACGCGATCACGGCGTCGCCGCAGTTGATATCCGGGTCCTGGCCGTCTACTAAATTATCACAGTCGTTGTCGACCCCATCGCAGACCTCGGTCGAGGCCGGGTTGATGTTTGCTGCTCCGTCATTGCAATCCGTATTGTCGGCAACGTAACCGGGCGGTTGGTTGCAGGCGACCGTGAAACTATTCGGATCACCGAAACCGTCGTTATCGTTATCCGCATACCAGGTCGTGGCGCCCCCCAAATCCGGGTCGGCCTCGTCGATCAGTCCGTCGCAATCGTTGTCTTGTCCATCGCACACTTCCGGTGCGCCGGGATAGACGCTACTGTCATCGTCATCGCAATCGTCGGCATTCGTCACAAAACCGGTCGGAGCTATCGACTCGCAGCTCGTGATAAAGTTATCGGGATCACCCGCGCCGTCAATGTCGGCGTCGGCATAATAGATAAAGCCGTTGTTGTCCACATTGGGGGCTCCGGGTGTAATGCAGACCAATCCGAAGTCGGTATTGTTGTCATCGGTGTCCGTACCGTTGGGCAGTCGCGACAGGCCGAGGCCGGCATCGGTATTGTTGTCGCCGACGGCGACGCCGGTTCCTTCTACGAAACCAGGCACATCGCCCTCGTAACTCAGCGCATCGACCTGATTGCCGTTAAACAGCAGGGCAATAGCGTCCGGCGCGCCGTTCTGGATCAGGTTTTCGCTCTGCGTAAAGCCGACGAAGTCGCAATTCGGGACACTGGAGTTGGTCCCGCAGATCACGAAGTACTCGCCCGGCGCCAGATCGACGTCCGGCAAGTCGACATTGTCGTAAGCGGTAGCGCCGGAGCCGTTGATCAGGTCAAGACTGTAATTGTCCAGGTTGACCGTAACCGCGCCGTTATTATACAACTCGATGAACTCCGCATCGTCCGTACCCGGCTGGTCGTAGTCTACCTCGTTGATCACCAGGCTGCCCACCGGTGCGTCCGAGCAGGAAGCTACCGGTCCGAAATCGCCGATACTCGTATTACAGCCGTCCGGGTCGTTGAAATCCTGTACCGTCAGTGCGCCCGTGGTGGTCGTACCGTCGGCGTCGAACGGTCCCGCCGTGCCCGGCGCGCCGTAGTCGAATGGTCCCCAGGACATCGTACCGTCCGTGATGAGATACTGGTTGGCGGCGCCGCCGTTGGTGGCGCTCGCTACGACGATCACTTCGAAGAAGTCATCACCGGAATCACTGTCCGTACCTGCATTATTGCAGAGGGTCGCTTCCGCCGGAACATCGATGTTGATCGCGCAGGGCGGCGAGGCGCACGACTCGTTTGCCGCCCCCGGCGTCCCAAAGTCACCATCACCGAATGCACCGGTAGAGGCGCACCAGTTGGCGCCGTCGTCGTTTCCTGCGGCGTCCAGCACACTCTCATCGAGATTGATACTGGCCCCGGAAATATCCGGGAAGCCGTTGGCAAAATCGTAATCGACTTCGTCGATCACCGTTCCGTCACAGGAAATAACGACTTCGTCTCCCGAATTACTCAGCTGGATGGCGCTGTATTGATAGTCCACCGACACCCCGCCATTCGTGCCTGGGTCGGCGTTGATGCCGAGCACCACGTAGCCGCCGGCCGGAACGATCACACTAATGGCGATAGTATGGGGGGTTGCGTCATTATCCGTGATCTCCAACCCGTTGAGGTCAATCGCCGCACCGGTGGCATTATACACTTCGATCCATTCCCCGTTGGCATCCGCTACGGCGGATGGGTTGTACATTATTTCGGTGATCACCAGGTCGCCGGGTTGCGGACAGGTGGTAACCGAACAGTCATCATCCTCCGCATTGGGGAAGGGATCGTCTTTACTTTCGAAGTAATCAAACTCGGCCGTGTGGGCCGGCGCATTACCGCCAACGCCGTTGCCGCCGTAAACCCCTACTTCCGTCACCGTCAGGTCATAGTCAATAACGCCCGCATCCGTCCAGTTTACGCCATCGGTAGAATACCTTTGGGTAAATACGTTGCCGTTGCGTTCCACCTGCATGTAGAGAGGCGCCGTGCCAAGCGGGACGGTGGGCATGGGTTGATCATAAGTGATATTGGAGGCTAACGGAAACTCGGGGTTTTGCTCGTCCCCAGGTGCGAGAATAGCCGTGAGTGCCCTGGTGTTAGGTCCGTCTTCCCTGCTGTAAAACTCGAAGCGCAGGAACTTGAATTCACTCTCCTTCACCACGATCCCTTGCATCTGATATTGCGGCGGAGCGGTAACCGGGGACGTCATTTTCACCTCTACGGTAAAGTTGGAATTGTTGGAGGACTGCAGCACGTGCGCCGCCTGGATGCCGCTGACCCAGAGCTGGTTTTCCGGACCGCCAGGTATCGAAAGCTGGAGCCGGGCGTCTTCTGTGCCCGCTCCGGCAAACTGCAGGTCATCCATGTCTCCGTTTGCGGCCGGCACGAAAGTCCACTGGCTGCTGAGCTGGCCGTCGCAGAAGCTGTCGGAGATCAGGTTCGATGGGTCGCTGGTCGTCGAGCAGGCATCTACCGGTCCAAAATCGCCGATATCGGCGCTACAGCCGGTTGGATTGTCAAAATCCGTTACGGTCAGTGTTCCGGTAGTCGTACTGCCGTCGGCGTCAAACGGCCCGGCAACGCCTTGGCTTCCGTAGGTAAATGGCCCCCAGTTCTGATTGCCGTCGGTGATCCAGTATTGGTTCGAGGCGCCGCCGTTGGTGGCGCTCGCCGTCACCGTTACGTTGAAGACATCGTCGCTGTCATCCGCGTCCGTACCGGCATTATCGCAGGCCGTTGCCGCGCCCGCCACATCGATGTTGATCGCGCAGAGCGGCGGCGCGCCGCAGTTCGTATTCTGTGAAGTATTCGCTTCACCCGGTGTGATACACACCAGGCTGAAATCAGCGCTATTGTTGTCCGTATCCGTGCCGTCGGGCAGGCGCGAGAGGCCTACATTGGCATCGGCGTTATTGTCGCTATTTCCGACGGCGACGCCGGTTCCTTCCACGAAGCCCGGCACATCGCCCTCATAGCTCAGCGCGTCGACCAGATTGCCGTTCAGCAGCAGGCCGACGGCGTCGGGCGCACCGTTCTGGATGAGATTGTCACTCTGCGTGAAACCGACGAAGTCGCAATTCGGGACACTAGAGTTGGTCCCGCAGATCACGAAATATTCGCCCGGCGCCAGGTCGACGTCCGGCAGGTCGACATTGTCGTAAGTGGTAGCGCCGGAGCCGTTGATCAGGACAAGACTGTAATTGTCCAGGTTGACCGTAACCGCGCCGTTATTATACAGCTCGATGAACTCCGCATCGTCCGTACCCGGCTGGTCGTAATCCACCTCGTTGATCACCAGGCTCGGCGCCGGGGCGCCCAGGGTAAAGGTGGCCGTGATATCTACCGGTCCGCCGATCGTAATCGTTTCGACCAGGTTGTTTCCGGACAGGTCGCCCGACCATCCGTCAAAAGCAGAGCCAACGTCCGGCGCCGCCGTCACTTCTACCACGTCGCCGCAGGCATAGGCGGCTTGGTCCGGGTTGAGGGTCACCACCCCGGAACCGTCACCGGCGTAGCTGACGGTAATGGTGTTGGCGGCGCCGTCTTCCGGATCGATCGGACTGGCGGTATTGAAGAAGTAATCGACCTGGGCCGTAAAGGGCAGGGCGTCGATGGGGTTACCGGCGAAGACACCGACCTCGTTGACGGTATACGGCAAATTCTGGATTACGCCGGCCACAGTCCAGTTCACGCCGTCGAAGGAATATTCGTACGTCCAGGTATTGCCGTCACGCTTGACGCGCAGGTAGATGGGACCGCCCTGGGGCGCATTCCCCGCATTGTTGATAAGCGTTTGCTTGGCGCCGTTATCATAAGTACCGGAGAAGAACGTCAGGCTGTTTCCGTTCGGGTTGAACACATCGAAGCGCAGGAAGACCGATTCGCTGGTTTGCACCAGGATACCCTGATCGTTGTAGCCGCCGTCCGGTTCGGTGTTGAATTTCACCTCCAACTCGAAATCGGTATTCGAAGCGGCTTGCATCACCCGGGCCGTTTCGTTGGGTATGCCGCCCGTCCCCCAAGCGTTGTGCGGCACATCTTCCGGCACCGTGAGGGCCAGGTAGGCATCGCCGGAACCGCCGCCGATCAGTTCGAAGGAACCGTCGCCGACCGGGTTGACGAAACTCCAGAACGGGTTCAGGTCACAATTGTTGAAGTCATCCGACTGGATGCTCGGCGGCGGGTCGGGGGTGATGGTGATATTGACCTGGGCGATATTGGAAACGTCGCCGTCGTTATCTTCCACCGTGTAGGTGAAACTGTCGCTGGTCGTTGCAGTACCGTCGTGTTGGTAAGTCACCTGGCCGTCAGTTAGGTTGATATCCGTAATCGTGCCGTTGGCAGGAAGATCGACGATCGTCACCGTCGCCGGATTCAAGGCGCCGTCATCATCCGTGTCATTGTTCAAGACGTTGATGGCTACGGAGGTTCCTAACTGTACTGTGGCGTCATCGGGATTAGCCGTCGGCGGAGTATTTGGCGCTCCCACGACGGGGGTTATTTCAACGTTGCCGAAAGTGGCGTCCGCCTCGTGAGCGATCAATAGCAGGGAGCCTGACAGAGGTTCAAACGGGTTGTTATTGGGTCCTCCCAGATGCGTCAGGGTCCAATCATTAGGACCGGGTTCCGGCTCCCCATCTTCCCATACTTTCAAGCGGTAAAGCGGACCGTTGACGGTGCTCTCCACTTCCATCTCCAGCCAGTATTTGACGCCCGTACTCACCGATAAACTTTGACCGGTGCCTGTATTGTAGAACTCAACGCCCCCGCTGCGCAGCCAACCGATGGAGCCGAGGGGTAGAAATCCGCAAAGGGGCTGGTTACAAGTTGCCCCCGCATTGGTATGGCCGTTCCAGCGGAACAGCAAACCAACGCCGAAGCCGCCGCCGGAGACAGAATTGATGGTCACGGACGTTCTGGCCCGGTAATCGTCCCACAAATGATCGCCGATGGCCATCAGGCGATCGTAGCCCGGCTCGACTGTTCGGATCGTTGAAGTAGCATTGTCGACCGACCATTTGCCGTCGACGGGCTGCGCCTGCGACAGGATGTTCGGATCGGGAGTCGTCGGGTCGTTATCTTCGGTGATTTGACTCCAATCGACCGTCACAGGCAGCGGCCAGATATTGCCGGCCGTGTAATTGACAGTTACGGTTTTGGTAGTCGGATTACCGCCGTTGTCGGTGGCCGTTATTTCTACCGTATTGGCGCCATTGTTCAGGTTGTTCCGATTGATGTCAATGTTGAAATCGCCGGCATTTTCCAGTCGCCGGCCGTCCGGCCCTCTGGTCAGGGCAATGGAGGCGCCGCCGTTCAGGGTATAAGAAAGTGCAGCCACGCCGTCGGGATCGCTGACGTTACCCATGATATTGACCCAGATTTCCTGGGCATTGCCCAACTGACCAAAGTCCTGCGTATCGCCGTACCAAACGTCGATCACCGGCCCGGCCGGGTCGAAAGTGACGGTGAAATTACCGGTTACGGCTTCCTGGTTTTGATCGTCGGCCGACCGCACGCGGTAGTTGTAGGTCTCACCCGACACCAGGCCGTCGATGGTTACGGAGTGGAAATAGGTGAGCGCCGGGTCCGTTTCGGTGGTTCCGTATGCCGGCGTCAGCCCGAAATCTACTGCGCTGGTGGCCGGCTCGTCCGTATACCAGTTGATCGTCAGTTGATCGATGCTGGCGAAGGTCGAGATGGTATGGATAAACGGCTCCCAGACATCCGGCTCGACGTTGGTGTCTTCTGCAACGATGGGGTTCGCCGTATTGGAGATAAAGTCGACCTGCGCAGTGAAGGCCGGTGAGGAAGCACCACCATCCCCTGAACTGTGGTTGGCGGCGAAAGGTCCGATCGCGCTTACCGTCAAGGCTGCATTGAAGCTGCCTGCGTCGGTCCAGGCCTGGCCGTCGGCAGAGTAGGAAAGCGTCCAGGAATCACCGGTGCGGTTGACCCGGAGATAGGTCGCTTCTCCTGGATTAACGCCGATCAGGAATTGCGAAGACGAGTTACCATTACTGGTGACGGCGGCAAAAAGCCGCAAGCTCGAGCCGTCAGAGGACAAATCGAAACGGATCCAGTTATCGACGTCTTGTTCGATGATTATTCCCTGGAGCTGGAATCGCTCATTGGGATCTGGTTCGGAATCGAATTTGACGACCGTTTCAAAATCTGTATCCGGCGCGGATTGCATGGCGCGCACCGAGAGATTGTCATTGAAGGGATCGTGCGATGTCCCGAACGGAACGGAAAGCTCCAGGTAGGCGTCGCTGGTGCCCTTGCCGGTCATCGCCACCCAGCCGTCGCCCAGCGGGTTCACAAAGTTCCAGCGATTCAAGTCCAGGTTGGCGCGGTTGAAATCGTCCGATACGATAGCCGGTCCCGAGGAACAGGCGCTCACCGGACCGAAGTCACCGATATCGGCGCTGCAGCCCATTGGATTGTCGAAGTCCTGTACCGTCAGCGTACCGGTGGTCGTCACGCCATCGGCGTCGAACGGACCGGCCGTACCTTGCGCGCCGTAGTCGAA
>CAYQQU010000036.1:13324-20057 GCA_964419545.1 uncultured Saprospiraceae bacterium
TTATCGCAGGCCGTCGCCGCGCCCGCTACGTCGATATTGATCGCGCAGGCCGGAGGTGTGGAGCAAGCGTCTACCGGACCGAAGTCACCGATATCGGCGCTGCAGCCCATTGGATCGTCGAAGTCCTGTACCGTCAGCGTACCGGTGATCGTCACGCCATCGGCGTCGAACGGACCGGCCGTACCTTGCGCGCCGTAGTCGAACGGCCCCCAGGTTGTGGCGCCGTCGGTGATCAGGTATTGGTCAGAGACGCCGCCGTTGGTCGCGCTCGCCGTTACCGTCACATTGAAGAAGTCATCACCCGTATTGCTGTCCGTTCCGGCGTTATCGCAGGCCGTCGCCGCGCCCGCTACGTCGATATTGATCGCGCAGGCCGGAGCGCAGCCCGCGCTATTGCCGAAGTATTTATCCTGAATGTAGTTGTACACTTGCGTACGCTCGTTGGCGTCCAATTGGCGATTGTAAACGAAGACGGCCGCCACATCCATATCAATGTAGCGATCGGCGCCCACGCCGTCATTCTCCATACCGCCGCCCAGCACCATTCGGGTATATACCGTGTTGAAACTTTGGGCCGTACCGCCGGCGTCTACTACATTATCATTATCCGTATCCTGGATCTCGTTGTTGTCTTCATATAAGAATACCCGGCCGTTGGTTTCATCAACCATGGCGGATTGGACCACCCAGCCGGCCGTCAGTCCGTCCACCTGGGAATAGATGTTATTATCGCAGCCCCAGCCGTCAATGGCGTAGGTGCCGTTTTCCGGGCCCGGACAGCCGCCTTTGAGTACCAGGCCGAAGGCCTGATTCGGATCGTCGGTGCCGTAGCCGAAGCCGCCGAAGTCGGCCTCCCGGTAGCGCGCCACCATAAAGACCGTCCGGTCGGCGCTGCTCAACGGCAATTGTGAAATAGCGTCGGTCCGGCTGAGCAGGTCGTCACCGCCGTCAAACTGAACATACGGCACGCCCGACGCCAACTCTCCCGGACTGCCGTCGCTGGTCAGCCACTGCGGCGCTCCGAAGAATAGATTCAGGTCGTTGGCCTGGCCGGATTGGTCATTCCAGCCTTCTACATCAGTGGTATTGGTGGTATTGACCGTTACGCCCGCATCCGACTCCAGTTGCAGCACCAGCCCGCTGGTCACCAGGTCACAGTTGCCGCCCACCGGAGGCGTCGAGCAGGCGTTTACCGGGCCGAAGTCACCGATATCGGTGCTGCAGCCCGTCGGATCGTCGAAATCCTGCACCGTCAGCGTACCCGTGGTCGTGGCGCCATCGGCGTCGAACGGGCCGGCCGTGCCTTGCACGCCGTAGTCAAAGGGCCCCCAGATCGTGACGCCGTCCGTGATCTGGTATTGGTCAGAGACGCCGCCATTGGTCGCACTCGCCGTTACCGTCACGCTGAACGTATCGTCGCCGGCGTCACTATCGGTGCCGTTATTGTTACAAGCCGTTGCTGCGCCCGCCACGTCGATGTTGATCGCGCAAGCCGGCGGTGCCGTGTCGAGGTATTTATTTTGCAGATATTGTTCTACCTGCTGCCGTTCCGTTTCCGACAACGCACGGTCGTACACCAACACGGCCGCTACGTCGATGACCTCCCCATTGCCTGCTCCGGCAATTTCTTCGCCGATTACGATGCGGTTGACGACCGTCCCGAACGTTCGGTTACCGGAACCGATGATGTCACCGTCTTTATAATGAGTGAAGTCGCCATTATCGTTCAGGATAGCCGATTGGGACAGCCAGCCGGCGCCCGTACCCGGTTCACTGGAGATGACATCATTGCCGCCGCCCCATCCCTGCAGGGTCAGGAAACCGCTATTGCCGTTGGTAGTCAACCCGAAGGTTTCATTGCCGGCGCCATTGCCGTAACTGAAGCCTGCGAAGTTTTCAGTAGTATTATATTGTACTACGAAAAAGACGGAACGATCATCGGCGGCGGCCGGCAAGCCGGGAATTCCGCCGTTTTTATCCAAAAAGTCGCCCGTGCCGTCCAACTGGATCGCCGGCTGGCCTGTGGGCGTTGTCGCAAGCCCGATCTGTGGATCGCCGTTACCGATCAGGTCGTTGCCCTGTCCGGATTGGTCGCTCCAAACGGATACCGTTCCCCCGTTCTCCGTCACGCCGGCATCCGATTCCAGGGCCAGTACGAGGCCGGCCGTAACCGGAAGTCCCGATGGCGGATCGTCGTCGGTAATGTTGACGGTGATAGAAGCGCTGCCCGTCTGCGTATCGTTGTCCGTAGCGGAAGCGGTGATGGTATGGAGGCCCACAGAGAGGGTAGCGCTTATTGTAGAACCGCTACCGAGTGGGCCATCCAGATCGGAACTCCAGGCGATGGAGGCGCTCAGGTCGCCGTCGTCCGTATCGTCGGCCGTTCCCGTGAAGGTGACCGAAGTACCGTCGGGGAAGGAAGCGCCGTCAGCTGGTGCAGTAATGTCTACGGTAGGCGGCGAGCTGGCCTGCATGCCGAAGTACTCCTGCTGGAAATAGGTTTCGATCTGTTGCCGCTCCGTAGCGGTTAATGCCCGGTCGTAAACCAGAACCTCGGCCACCTGCATATCGATGTTGTTCCCCTCATTGTGCTGAATGCCGAGGCGAATTTTATCGGAAGTAGTAGCGTAGGTTTGTACTTTACTGTTGATAAAAATATTTCCTCTGTATTGGAAAACGGTCGTGCCGTCGTAAACCGCCGAATGGGTCAGCCAACCGGCGCCGATGGCCTGCTCGCTGGAAGTCAGCACATTGGTGCATCCCCAGCCTTCGACACCCAGATTTCCTTCTGTAACACCGCAACCATCCCCAGTCGCTATCAGGCCAAAAGCCTGATTGGTGGAGGAGGCGCCGTAGGTGAATCCGCCGAAGCCACCCGATTCGTATTTCACCACCATAAATACGGAGCGCGGCTCGGCGCCCAATGGTAGGTTGGTCAGACCGGTTTTACCCAGCGCATCGTCCACGCCGTCGAAATGCACCACGTCGTGGCCGTTGAGGGCGCCGGGGAGGAGGGTCGGGAGATCTTCACCGGCTACGCCGCTCAGGTCGTTATTGTTATCCGTCTGGTCGGCCCAGTCCGTAACGTCGCTGCCTGAAGCAGTGAGGCCCAGGTCGCCCTTGAGGCGCATCACCAGGCCCGCCGTGACGGGAACGGAGCACTGACCGCCGGCCGCAAAGTTGGCCGTAAAGGTTTGGTCCGTATTGGGAATATTGATGTTGTGGGTTTGGGCGCCGCCGTCCGACCAGTTGCTGAAGGTGTATTCCGTGCCGTTGACGCAGGCTATTGTCGGCGCCTGAATTTCGTGTTCGAAGCCGATGACGTCGTCAAAAGTGTAAGGCGTAGCGCGCGGCTCGCCGTCGATGTTGATGACGATGCCCGGTGGGTTGGTGGTAAAGGTAACGTCGACTTCGTCCGGGAAGATCTGGATGAAAGTCTCAGCAGTAAGGCCATCGTTATCGGTGACGCGATACGTTATCCGGTACCATTTTTCGAAGGAAAAGTCGACGTGATTGGCCGCTGATGCCGCCGTTACGAAGCTCCCGCCGGAACCGCTGCCGGTGAAACGGGGCTGCAAAGTACCCTGGTTGTTGAGTTCGATAAACCACTCTTCACTTGCGATCGAACTGTCATCGGTAGCCGTACCGGAATAGTTGATGGTCTGCCCTGCCTGGAACAGGCTGCCTTGCAGCGGCGTGGTGATGCTCACGTTCGGCGGGGCGCCGATCACGATTTCGATGATCTGCGACTGGATATCGAAAGTGCCGTCGTTGATTGTCAGTACTGCGTCGTAAACGCCGTTGCTGGTGTAGGTATGCGCAATGGGCAGCGACACGCCGTCGAGGGTACCCGTCGCCTGGTTGCCGTCACCGAAAATGAGGGTGTAATCCAGTTCACTGGGTAGGTTGTCGGGGTCGGATACGGAAAAATCAAAATTTACCGTCAGCGGCGCGCTGGTTGCCGAAATGACATCCGCCGTGAAGCTGTTGATGACGGGCGCGAAGCCGCCGGTATAGAAAATGCGGTTGATATATCCGTTACTGGAATTGCGTTGCAGGCTCGACCAGTACATCGAGCCGTCGGGCCCCTGTTTGATGGCGACTACCTGGGAAGCGTTGGTAGCAAAAGATTGCGGATTGCCCGGAGGGTTGCCGTCGGGGTAATCGACCACCGTAGCATAATTGGTCGCGGGGTCGAGAAAAACGTAATTGATGTCGTCGTCGGTATAATCGCCGTAAAAGAAGGCGTCGTTAAACTGACTGGGAAACTGACTGCCGGTATTGTGGTAGCCCGCCATTATCGACTGCCCCCCCTGATGGGGATAGGCGAAGATCGGATCGCTGAAGGCGTTCCCGTCGTTGATGCATTCACCGGTACTGGGATCCCGGCCGGAGCTATTAGTCCCCCCCTGAACACCACCCGCACCGTCGCCGCAGGCCGGCCAGCCGTAGTTGACCACTTGTCCCCCGGCAATGTCCGACAATTGGAAAAGATGCAGGTCCTCGAAGGCATTGGAGTGGTTGTTGCCTCCGACTTCCGCCATATAAAGCTTCCATTCGGCGCCCATCCGGGCGTTATGGCTGGTGAAAGGATTGCGCAGGCCGATACCCACCAGTGACATCAACTCACCGTTCGCGTTATATAATCCCGTGCTGTTTGGGTCGTAAAGCGGGTTATCCGTCGGTACATTCAGGCCGGACATGTTCGGATCCGAAGTTGGGGTATTATTGGCATACCACGACTGGGTCGGATCTACCCGGTGCAGTTTCCCCGAAGGATCGGTAAGATCCTGCGCGCGGAACGCCTCAAATTTATCGCCGATAGCGATCACCAGGGTCCCGTCTTCCATAAACCCTAATCCGCCGCCGTAGTGGCAACAATCGGGGAAGCCGGAGATGTCTTCCCAAACGATTAATTCATCAGTGGGATCGACCGAATCATCGGAAAAATTACCCGGTGTACCGTTGAAATCGAACGTAAACCGGGATACCCGGCCCTGGTTTTCTTCGTCGTTCGTATAATAGACGTAGAAGTAACCATTGCTGGAAAAATTGGGGTCCAGGGTTATTTTGGTCACTCCCCGCTCGCCCCCGCTATTTACGTCTGGAACCGTAAAGAGAGTACTGGAAGCCGCGGGCGGCGCCTCCGGTTGCGGGTTATCGGTAATATCAAAATCGCCGTTGCGCTGGGCGATCAGCAGTCGGCCGTCGGGTAGAAAAGCAAAATCGACGGGCTGGGAAAGGCCGCTCACCACGGTCTGCGTGGAAAAGTCGGCGGGTTGTACGTTCTGCGCATTCGCCACCGGTCCGGCATACCAGCCGGACAGCAGGAATAGCAACACGCTAAATAGTCGGACGCTTTGCTTTTGAGGGGTAAAAGCAATGGGATAGAGTTGGGTTCTCATCGTGTTGGTTTGTTCATATAAAAAATGGGAGCCGGGGACACTTTTGTCACCGGATGATAGATGTTGAAAATAACGGGCGCATTCAATTACATTACGCGAAAATGCAATTGCCGGGCGCCGGTTTCCAAAATGTTTGTTTGTAAGTAGGAGGACTGTTGAACGTGAGGTAAACTAGAAGTGAGCATTTTGAGCTACGTGGTGTAAGATACAATATTCGGATTTTTAAAAAAATTAAAAGGATAATTTTTTTAAAAATCTTTTTTTGCCAAATACAAATAGCTTGTTAAAAAACCAGTGTTTTCGGAGTCTTCACCGAATGTAAAGCGCCCGGCGCCTGCCAGAACAGCATGCAGGTTCGGTCTGCCCTTCGGCGAATCCGGATCAACGTGCTTTTACTGTTATCACTTGTTTCCGCCAACACTTAACCTGCAAACAAAAACCCGAACCCCGGCGGCGCCGGGATTCGGGTTTTGCTTATTCGAAAAGCGGTTTTTGCTATCGGGTCCGGTTTACAATAAACCGTTTGGAAACCGACTTGCCCTCAGAGGGCCGGAAAACCAGTAAAAACAGGCCGTCTCCGAAGCGATCATCGAGGAGGTTGACCTCTAAAGGCGCCGGGTCGACTTCGTCGAACTTATCCTGCCAAACCAGCTGCCCAAGGTCATTGAAGATAACCAGTTCCCCACGGCTTCCGGCAAAATCCGCCAGGTCGACGTACAATACCGTGCTGGCCGGATTGGGATAAACGCTAATCTCTTCTCCCCGGCGGTCGTTTACCGCCGACGTCTCTGACCAGGAATCGCTGGTATGGATGATCGATTGCATGGTTCCGGACGTCAGCTCAAAAGAGATCGCAACGACGGGGCCGGCGGTTCCGGTGCCGCCGTTCCCGGAATAAGGCGTTGCCGTGACGGTATAATTACCCGGCGCAAAGGTCTCTCCGGTAAAATTCCCCCCGCTATCGCCGAACAGTGCATAAGGCGGTACGCTTTCGGTGCGCGTGTTATTGAGCGGACCACTGATGGTCAGCACCACGCTTTCCGTCTCGGTATTGGCGGTCGCCTCCACACTCATGAAGTCTGTCATCAAAGCCGCCAGGGAATAGGATTCACCATCCTGAAGCACCTGCACGACAGCGTTGGAATTGGCGTCCACCAGGCGCAGGACGGTGATCAGCGGCCCTGCGTTGCAGGACGGATCATTGTCGATCGGGCCGTCGCAGTTGTTATCTACCCCGTCGCATAGCTCGGGGGCCCCGGGATACACTTGATCATTGGTATCGTCGCAATCGCTATTGTCGGCCACGAAACCGGCCGGCGCCTGACAGG
>CAYQQU010000036.1:20157-58724 GCA_964419545.1 uncultured Saprospiraceae bacterium
GAAAATTCGAAACCGCTGTTCGGGATGGCCGTCACCGCCACCGTGCTGCCTGACACGTAACTCCCGTCGCCGGTGGCGACCCCGTTGCCGTCGTCACTTAGGGTGACGGTAAAGTTGACGACCTGATCCACCACTTCGAAATTGATGGTCAGCGGCGTACCGGGGGTCCCTTGACCACCGGATTGCGAGTAGGGCGTCGCCGTCAGGGTGTAACTGCCCACTGCCAGATCAACGCCCAGGAAATTGCCGCCGCTGTCGCCAAACAAAGCATAGGGCGCAACGCTTTCCGTGCGGTTTTCACTTACCGGGCCGCTCAGTTGGAAGACGACACTACCCACCGTGGCGGGGTTGGTGAGCCCCTCGATATTTAGAGAAGCCGGCAGATTATTGTCATCCAGGATCGCTCCATCCGAGAGCGGATTGAAGGCAGGAATCGGGGCATCGGTAGCAGCGTTGATCAACCGGAACTGGGTGACAGCCGGACCGCAACCGGCATTATTGTCGATTAACTGGTCACAATCGTTATCTACCCCGTCGCATAGCTCGGGGGCCCCGGGATACACCTGATCGTTGGTATCGTCGCAATCGCTATTGTCGGCCACGAAACCGGCCGGCGCCTGACAGGCGTCGACTGCATTGTTCGGATCGCCGAAACCGTCATCATCCAGATCGGCGTAGTAAGTCGTCAGCAATCCTTCGTCAACCTGACCGTCACAATCGTTGTCGATACCGTCGCACACTTCCGCGGCGTCGGGATTGACAGCCTGATTGCCGTCATCGCAATCCTGGTCGTTGGCAACGAATCCGGACGGCTGGTCACAGGCCTGCGTCGCCGTCGCCGGGTCGCCGAAGCCGTCATTGTCCGCATCGGCGTACCAGACCCCGCTCGTCACATCCGTATCCGCGTCGTCCACCAGGTTGTCGCAGTCGTTGTCGAGGCCGTCGCAGATCTCCGCTGCCCCCGGATTGATATTTTCGTTGCTGTCGTCGCAATCTGTATTGTCCAGCACGAAACCAGCCGGTTGGCTGCACGATTGCGTCGAGTTGCCCGGATCGCCGAAGCCGTCGTTATCCGCGTCGGCGTACCAGGTCGTACTGCCGTCCACATCCGGATCATCGCCGTCCACCAAACCGTCGCAGTCGTTATCCACGCCGTCGCACACCTCCATCGCGTCGGGGTTGACGTTCGTCGCACCGTCGTCACAGTCCGTATTATCGGCCACAAAGCCGGCCGGCGGCGTGCAGGCCGTCACGGTATTAAGCGGGTCGCCGAAGCCGTCGCCGTCCGTATCCGCGTACCAGGTGGCGCCGTCGGTCAAATCCGGATCATCACCGTCCACCAGACCGTCGCAGTCGTTATCCAGGCCGTCGCAGACTTCCGCGGCGCCGGGGTTGACATTCATCTGGCTGTCGTCGCAATCGTCGGCATTACTTACAAAGCCCGCCGGAGCCGAACAATCTTCCACGGTATTGCCCGGATCGCCGAAACCGTCGCCGTCCGTATCCGCATAGAAAGTAGTAAAGCCGTCGCCGCCGCAGGGGATGGCCGTAAAATTGGCCTGCAACTGCACATCGGCCGTAATGGTGAAGCTGTATGGGTTGTCCGTACTGACGGATGCCCCCTGAGCGTCCGTCCATTCCGAAAATTCGAAACCGCTGTTCGGGATGGCCGTCACCGCCACCGTGCTGCCTGACAGGTAGCTCCCGTCGCCGGTGGCGACCCCGTTGCCGTCATCGGTCAGGGTGAGGTCGTAATTGATTATCTGATCGACTACCTGAAAATTTATGGTCAAAGCGGCTCCCGGAACGCCCTGGCCTCCGGAAAGGGAGTAAGGCGTGGCGGTAAGGGTGTAGTTGCCCAAGGGCAGATCCTGACCGGCGAAGTTGCCGCCGCTATCCCCGAACAAGGCATAAGGCGCAATGCTCTCCGTCCGGGTTACGTCCAACTGTCCGCTCAGCTGAAGGACCACACTGCCCACCGCTGCCGGGCCGATAAGTGCTTCGATATTGAGTAAAACAGGCAGCTGATCATCGTTCAGTAAAGCGCCGTCCGACATCGGATCAAAACCCGGGACAGGCTGATCCGTAGCGGCGTCGATCAACCGAAATGCGGTAACTGCCGGTCCACAATTGGGATCGTTGTCTACCAGAAGGTCGCAGTTGTTGTCGATCCCGTCGCAAAGCTCGGCGGCATTGGGATTGACCTGCTCGTTACTATCGTCGCAGTCGGTATTATTGTCGACAAAACCGGCCGGTTGGCTGCAAGCTTGCAGCGCTACCGCGGGGTCGCCAAAGCCGTCGTTATCCGTATCGGCATACCAGGTGAGTTGTCCGGTGATATCCGGGTCGTCTCCGTCGACCAGGCCGTCGCAATCGTTATCCTGATCGTCACAAATTTCCGGTGCGCCGGGAAAGACCGCGTCATCCCCGTCGTTGCAATCGCAATCGGCGCCGAAGCCGTCGTTGTCGCCATCCGCAGAAGCCACCAAAGGCGCGGGATCATCGGTATCGGCGCAGCCGTCGCCGTCATCATCGCTGTCCTGATCGTCGCAGATCCCATCGTTATCCAGATCGCCGGGGCAACTGCCCGCGATGGCAATGGACAGGGGGGCAGGCGGATTGAGCACGGACTGCTGCAGGTTAGCCGGGCTCCCGACATCGCTGCCCCGCGGTTCTTGGAGCTGGAAGATCAAGTCGGTATTGCTGGTAGCGCCTACTGCCTGAAACGTGATGGTGAAAAGATCAAAATCGCCGGTGGGATAGGCTGTCCCCAAAGCCCCGGCCACATAGTCAATGGCGCCGGTAGCCTGCGAGTTATCGAAGCTGGGGCCCTGAATAATGGTAGCCAGCGAGTTCGGATCGGGCAAGGCGATACTGACCACTTCCAGAAAAGCCGTTTCGAAATCGAGATAGCTTTCAACGATGGCCACTTCCGTGGCGCCGGCCTGCACCTGTACGAGGACGTCGAATTGGTCGCCAACGGAAATCGTTCCGCTTTGCACCAGCGAAGCCACCAGATCAACCTCAGGCAAAGGGCTGTCGTCCACGATCGCAATGGAAAAAGGCGCCGGTGGGTTGAGCACCGATTGCTGAAGGTTTTCCGGGCTGCCGACATCGCTGCCCCGCGGTTCCGTCAGCTGAAATACCAGGTCAGTGCCGCTGGTAGCCGCTACTGCTTCAAAAGTGATCGACAGGATATCGAAATTGCCCGTCGGGTAAGGCGCACCCAGCTGGCCCCCGATATAGTCCACCGTGCCGGTAGGCGGAGTATTGTCAAACGCCGGCGCCAATACGGTGGTCGGCAGAGGGTTCGAAGCAGGAAGCGCAAGGTCGACCACCTGCAGAAAATCAGCATCGAAATCCAGATAGTGCTCTACGATCGCCACTTCGGTAAGGCCGGCCTGCACCTCGATGAGCACTTCAAACTGCTCTCCTACCGAGACGATATTGCCGCCCTGGGCAAGACGCGGTACGATATCGACCTGAGCCGACGCCGCACCGGCTGCTCCCCCGAAGCACCACAACAATAGAAAGAAACGGAAAAACAGGCCGGAGAGGAACGGTTGTCGGTTCCACGGATCGGCGGTCCGCTCTTTGACATTCCGAAATAGGGGTAAATGGTTATTGGTGTCCATTAGTGTTTATTTTCCAAGTGATTTGGTAATATGCTTACGAATAAAGGTTTCTCAACAATACAATTACTATCCACGATTGGTCAACGCCCAAGGCCGCTTGTTCTCGATCACCGGCAAGTATAAGCCGGAAAAGGAGAAGCAAACGGCCTTGGGTGGGTGTGACCAAATCGCGTCGGAGAGCAACGGCTTACATCAAGCGCCGTACTCGTTGATCTTAATCTTTTACAAATCGTTTGGTCAGCATTTCATCGGCAAAGCGAATGCGCAACAAGTAAACCGAAGGCCGGATTTTCAGCTGTTTCAGATCGATCTCCACCGTCCGGTTTTCTTCCGGCTGCCGTTCCTGGTATACGAGTTTGCCGCTCATGTCCATTATTTCAATTGTGTATTCTTCGTCGGCCACCGGCCCGTCCAGCATTACATTGAGCACTTCCGTAGCCGGGTTCGGGAACAAACCTACCGAACGCTTGCTCGCCAGGGCCGGTGCGGTGTCGCCGCCCAGCGACAAAGACAGCATCTGGGAACCGTTATCCAGATTATCCGATTCAACGACTGAAACATTGGCGAACGTAGCTTCTACCGCGTACCCGGTAATGGCCGTACGGGTGAGCAGCCCTACCTGAATACAGTCGTTCATCGGAACCGGATAATTCATCACCTGCTGGAAGTTATTCCCGTCGGGCGAAACGAAACCCTTGAAGGTGTCCCCCTGACGCTCGATGCGCACCCAGGCGGGCGTCAGGAACGAAGGGGCGTTTTGCGAAAAGCGCAATCCGTTGGTTTGCGCCCGGCGCTCGCGAATGGCGAAGTTGGTCAGGCGAGTGAGGAGGGCCACCATCTTGGAGCCTGGCGTCAGGTCTTCCCGCATGGTTACGCCGGCTTCGCCGGGCAGCGTCACCGAGGTCACCTCCGCAGTAATCTGCCCGTCGCCGCACAAGCTGACGTAGACGAACTGCCCCCTATCCTGAGCCGTAGAAGGCGCACTGCTCGATCCTAGCGTAAACAACTCTTCGCAAACGTCGTAATTCGCGAAACCGTCCGGATCATCGGGGCCGATCACCGTTTCGGTCCAGCCCGGCGGCAGGTCATCGGATTTTTGCACCTCAACTTGTACCTGACAATCGGCCTGGTTGCCGTGAATGTCGGTCGCAATGGCTGATACGGTATTGACGCCCAGGTCATCGCAGCCGAAATCCGCCTGATCCAGTGCGATACCGGCTACGCCGCAATTGTCGGTCGCCGTTCCGTCCAGCACCGCATCGACGGTGAGGCCGGCCTGGCCGGCTGCATCCAGCACCAATACGATCGGCCCGGTGATGCAGTTGACCACGGGTGCTTCGTTGTCCACTACCGTAATTTGGAAAGAACAACTGGCGACATTGCCCGCAAAATCCGAGACCGTAAAGGTTTCTTCGTGCGTCCCTACCGGGAAGAAACTGCCGGAACCGAGTCCGCCGAGCAAAGCGGCGTCATCTGCTGCGCAGTTGTCCGTTACTGTCGGTGCACTGTAGGGCACGATCGCTCCGCAGGCGCCCGGATCGGTATCCACGACGAGGTCGGCCGGGCAGGTCAGCGCCGGCGCCTGCACGTCGCTTACCGTCACCGTGAAACTACAGGAGCTGCTGTTCCCGGACTGGTCGGTGGCCGCATAGGTCACCTGGGTGGCCCCTACCGGGAAGAAATCGCCGCTGCCCAGGCCGGAAGTCAGCGTCGGGGATACCGCACCGCAGTTGTCGGTAACCGCCGGCTGAGCGTAGGTCACTACTGCTCCGCACTGGCCGGTCGTATTGTTGACCGCGATGTCGGCCGGGCAAGTTATGACCGGCGCTTCGTTGTCGATCAAATCGGGATCGAGCGTATCGGCAAGTCCGTCACAGTCGTTGTCCACGCCGTCGCATACTTCGGGTGCGCCGGGGTATACGGCCGCGTTATTATCGTTGCAATCGGTATTATCGGTCACGAAGCCGGCCGGCGCGGAACAGGCCAGGGCCGTATTCCCCGGGTCGCCGAAACCGTCGCTATCGGCATCCGCGTAGAAAGTCAGCTGAACGCCTTCGTCGATTTGCCCGTCGCAGTCGTTGTCTGCTCCGTCGCACACTTCCGGCGCACCGGGATAAATGGCGGCGTCGGCATCATCGCAATCGGTATTATTCGTCACAAAACCCGCCGGTGCGCTGCAGGCGAGCGTACTGGCCGCAGCGTCCCCGAAGCCATCGCCGTCGGCATCGGCATAGAAGGTTATTTGCACGCCTTCGTCCACCTCCCCGTCACAGTCGTTGTCAATGCCGTCGCACACTTCCGGCGCACCGGGGTAAACGGCGCCGTTGGCGTCGTCGCAGTCGGTATTATTGGCCACGAAGCCGGCCGGCGCGCTACAGCTCTGAGTGGTAACGGCCGGATCTCCAAAACCGTCACCGTCGGCATCGGCGTAGAAATCGACCAATGCCTCTTCGTCGATCGCGCCGTCGCAATCGTTGTCTTTACCGTCGCATACCTCAGGGGCGCCCGGGAAAACAGTTTGATCGGCATCGTTACAATCGGTATTGTCGGCAACATAACCGGCCGGGGCGGCACAGGCGAGAAGGGTATTGTCGGCGTCCCCGAAGCCATCGCCATCAACATCGGCGTAGAAAGTCGTTTGCACATTCTCGTCGACCTGGCCGTCGCAGTCGTTGTCTGCACCGTCGCACACTTCCGGCGCACCGGGATAAACGGCGGCGTTGCCATCATCACAATCCTGATCGTTGGCTACGTAGCCGGCCGGTGCACTGCACGCCTGGATGGTATTGGCGGGGTCGCCGAAGCCGTCCATATCGGTATCGGCATAGAAAGTTTGCTGAACCCCCTCATCGATCTGATTATCGCAATCGTTGTCTAAACCGTCACAGATCTCCGGCGCGCCCGGAAAGACGTCAGGGTTGTTGTCGTTGCAATCCACGGAGCTGTTGAAACCGTCATTGTCTTCATCAATGACCTCATCACTGCCGTTGCAATCCTGGTCGATGCCGTCGTTCGGTATTTCCGGCGCACCCGGATAGATGGTGTTGTCGCTATCGTCGCAATCCGTATTATCGGCCACAAAACCGGCCGGGGCGCTGCACGCCTGAATACCATCGTCGGGATCGCCGAAGCCGTCGCCATCGTCATCCGAATAGAACGCCAGTTGTACTCCTTCGTCGATCTGGCCGTCGCAGTCATTGTCGATGCCGTCACAGATTTCCGGCGCACCCGGATAGGCGGCGCCGGTTGCGTCATTGCAATCCGTATTATCCGTCACGTATCCCGCCGGAGCGCTACAAGCCTGGATGGTATTATTGGGATCGCCGAAGCCGTCGAGATCAGTATCGGCGTAAAAGGTCTGCAGAACCCCCTCATCCGTTTGACTATCGCAGTCGTTATCCAGGCCGTCGCAGATCTCCGGTGCGCCCGGATAGATATCGGGATTGGCGTCGTTGCAATCGACCGAGCTGTCGAAGCCGTCATTATCGTTGTCGATCACGTCATCACTGCCGTTGCAGTCCTGATCGATGCCGTCATTGGGAATTTCCGGCGCGCCCGGATAAATAGCCGGGTTATTATCGTCGCAGTCCGTATTGTCCGTCACGTACCCGGCGGGCGCGGTGCACGCCTGGGTGGTGTTGCCGGGGTCGCCGAAGCCGTCCATATCGGTATCGGCATAGAAAGTTTGCTGCACCCCTTCGTCGATCTCATTATCGCAATCGTTATCGAGTCCGTCACAGATTTCCGGCGCTCCGGGATAGATATTTGCAGCGTTGTCATTACAATCCGTGTTATTCGTTACATAACCGGCCGGCGTACCGCAACTGACGATCGAGACATCGGGATCGCCGAAACCGTCGTTATCGGTATCGGCATACCAGGTGGTGGCGTCCACCACATCCGGGTCGGCATCGTCGATCAAGCCATCGCAATCGTTATCTTCGCCGTCGCAAACCTCGGGCGAACCGGCGAAAGGTTCGATGGTGAACGCACCGGCGACGATGCAGAGGCCGTCAGTTACCTGAAAGTTGTAATTGCCGGGCGGCAGATCACTGAGGTCATCTTCGGGGCTAAGCGAACCGTCGGCAAAGACCTGGACAACTTCGTCGCCGCTGCCTCCCGTCACCTGGATCACCACACTGCCGTTGCCTCCACAATCCTCAGGTGGTGAAGGAACGGCCGTGGCCGCCAGGTTACAAGGCGCTGTGACCGTGAAGGTGACCATATCGGTGGCTTCCGGGTTCGCAAATTCGACATTGGCGCCGTCGGCTACTACGATAACGATGGTGTTTTGCCCGTTGACGATCCCGTCGGCTGAACTCAGAGCCCAGGAGACGGCGCCGGGTTGACCAATGGTGGAGATTCGATCGTCGAAGTCGGGATTGGCGGGATCGGCCGGGTTAACGTAGATGTGGAAATGCTCGGATAGGCCAGTCAATACATCTTCCGCATCCCATTCCAGGGTGACGTTGGTCGAATTGAGCGTCTGCCCGGCCGTAGGCGCTGTGATGGTTACTTCCGGGCCGGCAACTGTCAGCACTACCTCATCGCTGCCGATACCGCCTTGGGCGTCAGTAACAGTGGCCGTGATGGTTTGCTGCCCGGGCACGGTAAGGGTAGCGTTAAATGCGGCTCCCGACTCGGAAAAGCCGGGCTCGACATCCGAGCTCCAACTCAGGGCGCCGGAGATATCTCCGTCTTCTGCATCAATGGCCGTAGCGGCAAAACTGATGTTCGCCCCCCGGTTGATGGTCAGCCCGGTGGTAGGCAAGGTAATGTCTACTACCGGAAGCGTATTATCCGATCCGACAATCTCGATCTGAAAAGAAGTAACGCCGGCATCCTCCTGATCATCAGCCGTGACGGTAGCAGTGTAGGCGCCAACATCGTCCTGGCCCGGCGTTAGCTGCAATTCGGCGGTACCGTCGCCGTTATCGACAAAGTTATAAGCATCAGGATCGAGGTTCGGTATTTCAATGGTCAGTACGATGGCGTCCTGATTGGCGTCACAGGCCGTAACCGGAACGGTGGTCAGCTGATTGGCGGGCGCCGTCTGATCCGCTATCGCCGCTACGAAAGGTTCGTAATTGAAAGCGTTGATGGCGGCCGGGCGAACGCCCAGGGCCGCGATTTTGGCGTCGTCAACCATGCTTTGGAAAACCACATCGATCTCCGTTCCGGTAACGGTTACCGGAATCGATTTGACGATAGCCGTCAGCGGCGCAGTGGCGCCTCCGTTGGCGGGATCGAGGAGGTCCAGATCTGTCAGGACGTCCGTCCCGTTGATCGCAACCGAAAAAATGCGCTGACCGGGATCAGCCGTCCCACTCACGACGCCGAAATAGATCTCGGCGAAATAGAGGTCGACGACGTAATCGCCGGGCGTAAGGCCCTCAAACAGATAGGAAAAGTTACCGGTTCTTTCGCTGCGAAACAGCTCATCGTCATCTGTACAGCTGATATCGGCATTAGCCACAGCGCCGGGGGCAGCATCATCGCCGCCGGTAAAATACTGATCGGCGATAAACGTCCTACCGTCGCCGGTGGTGAATTCCGGGCCGCCGGCATTGATGTAGGTCGGATCCTCCACACCTGTCTGAATGGTAAACGGAGTTGGCGGATTGAGAACCGACTGGTTCGGATTGGCCTGGCTTCCGACGACGCAATTGCGGGGCCGCACATCGTTGAAGGTCACTTCTGTGCCCGGCGTTTCGGCAGTTATTTCAAAGGAAACGGTAAGCAGATCAAAATCATCGGATGGCGGATCGAATAAGGTTCCGGCCCCGAAGTCGATTTCGCCCGCGGCATTGTCGAAGCTTCCCGGCACCAGCACGATCGGCAGGGCGTCGCCCGCCTGCAACCCGACAACCTGCAGGAATGAAGGGTCGAAATTGAGGTACACCTCGGCCACCGAAACCGATGTCCCATTGGGCAAGACCTGTATGGTCACGTCGACGACATCGCCCACGGCGCCGGTTGTCAGGACCGGTTCAGCGACCATATCCACCTGAGCGGACAAGCGCATACCGGTAAGAGAAAGCAATAAGAGGGTGTACAACGCCAAGATGGTTTTTTTCCCGGTGTTGCTGACTTTTCCTGTGTAAAAAAGAGTGGGTAATTTTTCCATAGCATTGATTTCTAATCCATGTGATTTTTCATCGCAGCACAATTACTGATGTGATCAGGGATTCGGTTCGTCTCCACCGGTATTGTAATTGGACGAGAGCGCAAGGAAGTCGAGGAAGTCCACCGTTCCGTCACAGTTGTAGTCGGCCGTGGGGTCGAAGTCCTGGTCGCCGTCGCTGAGATTGTAGCTGGCTGAAAGCGCGAGGAAGTCGAGGAAATCGACGAAGTTATCGTTGTTCGAATCTCCCCCGGCCAGATCATCGACGGCGAGGTCGTTGGCACCGGCGACGATGGTCTGGCCCGGCAGGGCCCGCTGCAGGTGGTAGTCCAGCTTGACGTAGATATCGTAAGTGCCCGTCGCCAGTCCGGTAAGGCCGAAGGCGCCGCCCGAAACGGTTACGGTCTGGCTGGTCACCAGCGAGTTATCCGCCGGATCATAAACGCTGATCGTCACGTTGCGGCCGTCACAAGCGCCCAACACGTTGGTGGTGAAGTTGATATCGCCGGTAGTCGGCGGATCGACGGTAAACGTGACCATGTCCGTCGACTCGGGGTTCGTAAATTCCGAGTGGTTGCTTTGAGCCGTCCGGATGACGATCACGTTCTGGCCGACCACGATGCCGTCGGCGGCCGTCAGGTCCCAGAAAGTTTGTCCGGGCTGGTCGGCGGTCGATATCCGCTCATCGAAAGTGGGGTTATCCGGATCAACGGGGTTGATATAGAGGTGGAAGTGTTCCGTCAGGTTGTAGAGCACGTCCGTTGCGGTCCACTCCAGCGTAACATCCGTACTCGGGACGGTCGAACCGTCGGCCGGCGCCGAAAAGCTGACCTGCGGTCCCGGCACCGTTACCTGGATGGAAGCCGTGCCGGTATTGCCGTCGGAATCCGTCACCGATGCGGTGATGGTTTGCAGCCCCGGCTCGATCAGGGTGGTCTGGAAAGCGCCGCCCGTTCCCGAGAAGGAAGGATCGATATCCGAGCTCCAGTTGAGCGAGGGGCTGATGTCTCCGTCCACGTCATCAATAGCCGTAGCCGTGAAATCAGTGGTGACGCCGCGGGTGATCGTACTGCCGTCCGAAGGCACGGTGATATCCACTACCGGAACAGCGGGGTCGACGATGTTGAAAGTGACGATGTCGGTAGCTTCCGGGTTGGTGAACTCGGTGTGAATGCTTCGGTCGACTACGATCACGATGGTATTTTGCCCGAACATCAGCCCGTCGGCCGCGGTCAGGTTCCAGGTGGTCGCGCCCGGCTCGGAAGCGGTTGAAATTTGATCGTCGAAATTCGGGTTATTGGGATCCGGCGGATTGACGTAGATGTGGAAATGCTCCCCGGCATCGGTCAGCACATCTGCGTAAGTCCATTCCAGCGTGACGTCGGTACTGGTGAGGGTCGCGTCGTCCAGGGGCGAAGTGATATCGACCTGCGGACCGGGCACGGTTACCTGGATGGAAGCGGAACCGATATTGCCGTCATTATCGGCCACGGTCGCCGAGATGGTTTGCACGCCCGGTTCGATGAGCATAGCCTGGAAAGAACCGCCGCTGCCCGAAAATCCGGGATCGGTGTCCGAGCTCCAACTCAACTGGTCGGTCAGGTCGCCGTCATCGAAATCGGTGGCGGCGCCTGCAAAATCAGTGAGCACCCCGCGGGTGATGGTCGCACCGTCCTGCGGGGCCGTAATATCGACCACCGGTTCGTCCTGAGCCACTTCACAGATCTCGATACCGTTGACCTTGGGGTTTTCTATCAGATCGTGCAGGAAATTGATGTCGAGATTGCCGTCCGTCATCGTCAAGGTATGGCTGAGCACTAACCCGCGGTTGGCCCCGACGCGACGGTAGATATCGATATCATTGAAAATGTCGGGTACGCTCCCCTCGACTTCGACATCAAAAACGCGCTGCCCTACTCCGGTGAAAGCCAACTCCGATAAATACAACCGGATCTGGATGGTCGATCCCGACGTCACCGGGAAGTCCCAGGCCATTTCCGGCGCGAACGGTTGATCCCAGCGCTCCGACTGGAGCATTGCCTCGGTCGCACCGGAGCCGACGAGGGTCGGGTGAGTTAGGTCAATGCTCACCGTTGTGGTGAAGAACACATCACACCCCCCGCAGTTTTCAAAAGAAACGTAAGGAGACGGATTGGGATCGGTGTCTTCCGAAAAGTCGGGAGAAGAACCGTCGCCGGCCGCCAGGGCGCCGCCGCCGTTATTCACGCGGTAAAGGATGTTCTGACAGCTGGCGAGGGGTTCGTAAACGAACCAGGTAAAGCCGACCGGTACATCGGGATTGGTGCCGTCGCTTACGGTGACGGTAACGTCGTAGACACCGTTCGAATTGCCGGCGATGACCCCGGAAATCAAGCCGTCATTACCGACGCTCAAGCCGGGAGGAAGTCCGGTGGCGTCGAAAGTAAGGACGTCCATATCGAGGTCTTCAAAGGTCAGTTGCAGAGCGATCACGTCGCTTTCGAAGCTTTCCTGATCGCCGGGATTATCCAGGGTAGGCGGATTCGGCGAAGGTTGGCCGATGCCGTTCAGCGTGATGCTGAGCGGGCTGCCGCCGTAATAATCGATTACCAGATCGGCGGTATTGCCGGCCTCGAGGGCGCTGTTGGCTACCGTAATTTCGTAGGCGCCGCCCGCTTTTACCAGGAAGTTGCTCTGGTCGCCGGCAACGATGCTGAAGTCTGCAGCATCCGCGCCGGTAATGGACAGAGAGCTGATGACAATCCCCTGATTGCCGTCTATATTTTCCAGGGTGATCACCTCGGAGTCATTCGCGATGATATTGACGGATTGGGGGCCGCTCAGCACACTGGCGTCGCTCAGGTTACCGGTGGGATTATCGACCCCGTAGTACTCCATATTTTTTTGATTCCCCCCGCCCTGATTGGGCGATCCGCCAAGAATGTGTATACCGTCGCCGGAAACGATAGCCTGGGTTCCGTGGCGGGGGTGGTTGAGGTCGTCGAGCGCCTCCCAGGTATTGAGGTTAGGGTCGAGGGCCTCGGTGGTGGTGTAAGCCTGGCCGTTGCCTTCCCCGCCGATGACAAAGATCTTGTTTTGGAAATTAACGGTGCCGGAAGCCGCCCGCGGGGTCGGCAGGTTGCTGGCGGCGGGCAGGGTCGACCAGGTCTGGGCGCCAAAATCGTATACGTCGACCTCGGGCTGCAGCGGGGCGAAGGTGCCGCCGGCGCCGCCCGACAGACGACCGCCGACCACGTACAGCTTGTCGTCGTGAACAGCGGCATGGAAGTGATCCCTAGGCCGCGGCGCATCCGTCAGCGGCGTCCAGGTATTCGTTTGCGGATCGTATTCGTCAAACCAGGAAACGTAGCCGCCGTTATGGCCGATGGTGTTCCCGCCGATGACGTAGAACTTGTCGTTGTAGACCACCAGTGCGGCGGAGCCTCTCTTACGGCCGGCCGGGATCTCCGGCCCCTGTATCCATAGGTCGTTGGCCGGGTCGTACATGTAGATGTAATCGGCCGGTGTTTCAACCGGAAAGTTATTGTCTTTGAAAGCGCCGATCACCCAGATCAGCCCCTGGTATTCGGTAGCCTGGAAGTGGTTCAGCTCCACGGGTACGGTGGCGCCTTCGGTCCAGGTATCGGTGGTGTAGTCGTAGATTTCCAGTTTGGTCGCCTGCTCGCGGCCGCCGAAGAGGTAGAACTTGTCGCCGGCCTGCACGAAAGAACACTCGTGACGCGCCGTATAGTTTTCGTTTTCGTCCTTATTGTTCCAGACGGCGCCGGCGCTGGGGTCGGTAACGGTCCAGACGAAGCTGATGTCCACCGGAGTGTCGGAAGGTTTGCTTACGGTTATCGTTACCTGGTACGGGCTATTGTCCGCGGCGCCGGCAGTGATGGCGCCGAAGATCAGGCCGTTGGTAGGCTCGATATCCAGGCCGGGAGGCAGGTTGGACGCTAAGAATTGGAAGTTTTCTCCGTCCGTACCCCCGGAAGCCGCGACCTGCAGGTTCACATTCGTTCCTTCCGGATCGGATTGGTTGGGGATCGGAGAAACCGTTATGGGCGGAGGCCCTACAGCGTCGCCGGGGCCGAGAATTTCAATGGCGTTGATCAGGGGGTTTTCTACGACGTGGAAAAAGTTGATATCGAGATTGCCGTCGGCTACGGGAACGACGAATTCCTTCATGGTGGCCACTTTATGGCCGACGTCCGCAACGATATCGTAATCATCGAGCAGTACCGTCCCCTCGATCGCCACGTCAAATACGCGTTCGCCGACCTCATTCGTGCAGGTACAGTTGCTCAACAGATAAAGGCGCACCTTGTAATTGCCGGGGATGGTAACCGGGAAGTCCCATTGCATTTCCTCCCCGGAGGCCGGGTCCCAACGTTCCCGCGACCAGATTTCGGGAGGCGTCGAGGCCGGCACGGTGGCGTCGATCTGGTTGGGATCAGTGCCGGCGATGTTACTTCCGGCATTGCGGTACGGCGAGGGGTTGTTTGCGTCGTCGGCTTCCCAATCGGGATTGGGCGTATCCAGGGCAGATAGCGCGGCGCCACCGGCGTTGACCCGGTAGAGGACGACAAATTCTTCCAGGACATTGGCCTGTACGGGGACGATCAGCGGGGAGTTATCCCCGGAATGCGTTATTTCGATGTTCGCTGTTTGGTTGCCGATCTCATCCGGCAGGAAGCTGATATCCAAGTCAGCGATGTTGCCCGGTCCTATGGTGACGCTGGTAGGGCCGGTGTAGCTGAATTTTCCGGAATAGTCCACCCCGTCGTTCGGATTGTCGTCTACGATGGCGACCCCGGTGATCTCGATGGCCCCGGCGCTGGGTCCGCCCTCGTTGATGACCCGCAATTGCTGTCCTACCACGGGCGTGCCGACGGCCACATCGCCGAAATCAAGCGGTGGGTTCACCGCCGCCAGATCGGCTTGCGGATTTTCTTCCTGTACGGTGATGAAGTCCCAGATCGCAGAGAAAGGATCATTACTGCTTCGGGAAGTCGCGATGATCCCTACGGCCAGGGCCTGGTTGTCGTTGGGGTCCAGCCAGCTGCCCGGAACGGTTATCGGGTTGCCTGCAGGCGTTATCGTGATGCCGTTATCCGTCGACAGGAAGGGCTGCACGGTATTGTTGGCGGGGTCGCAGGTGAGGTACAGGTCGACGGCGTCGGCGCCAAGCAGGTCGTCGGTAGTACCCGGATCATTGTCCAGATCGGGATTGTAGGGCGGCTCGTCGGAAACGGCGATACCGCCTTCTTCGAGATATATTTTAATGCCCCCGTTCCCTCCGTTGGCGGCAAGCACCATCGAAAGGTAATTGTCCTGATCGCCCAGCCCGATCTGGATGCCGAATGACTGGAAGTCGATCGGTGTTTGGGCGTTTCCGTTGGACGGATCGGGGAAAAACGGAGATTCCAGTTTGGCGTGGACGGAGAAGGGCGTCGAGCCGTTATTGACGCCAAACTGAAAAGCATAATCCTGGTCGTTATTGGCCTGGTAGGCATCTCCGGCCGGGATTTCATCGACGGACACTTTTCCGGCTGCTCCGCCGAACGACATCAGCTCGGTATCGAACTGCGTCAGGTAGTCGGTCGAACCGTTGATCATGAGCCCCGTAAAGCCCACCCCGAAGAAGCCGGTGCCCGGATCGTTATTCCAGAACGGGTACACGATGGGCATGGTGGTCGTCATCCCGTTATCGGGATCGATAGCAAAAGCGTCATTGACGTCGGGAATGCCGTCGTTATCATCATCCGTATCGGTGAAATCGGAAACAAAGTCGCCGTCGTTATCGGAAGGGAGGCTGCCGCCGGAACAGATATTCGAGCCGGCAGCCAGCTCGTCGCCATTGCTGTATCCGTCATCGTCGCTGTCTACGGTGAAGCTGTCGTAATCCGGGTCGCCGATCTGCGGGCAATTCCCGAAATCGCTGGGTTCGAAGATCGTAATGTTGTCGGCGCCGTAGGTCGCCACCCAGATGGTGCCCGGAAAGGGGTCATTGTCGCCCTGGGCGATGACGTCCAGCGGCTGGGAGCCGAAGTTCCCGAAGAAGCCGCGCTCGATAAAGTCCGTATCGTCACCGGCGTCGGTGAGGTCGTAACGGGTGATGATGCCGTTATAGGAAGCGGTGAGCAGGTTGCCCTGCATCGCACCGTTGAAGTTGGAGGCGGTATACTCGCAGATGCCGTTGGTGGAGGCGTTGTAAATGTCCAGACGCCCCGGTAGAGAAAGGTTGTTGGCATTATAAATCCCCTCTGAGGGGTTGTCCGGAAAATCAGCAATCGTCAGGGAGCTGTTGAAATAGCCGGAAACATTGTTGAGGAGGTCCGTGAAATTATAGACGGCCGTCGCCTGCCAGGACCCACTTATTTTTTCATAGATATAAATGCCGGCTTTTGCGGGGAAAGCCCGGATCGGGGTCGGGTGCCCTGCAAAATAAGGCGTACCGGATACGGGGTCCGGAGGCGTGATGTAGGTCAGCACATCGCCGTGCGTACTGCTTTCCGTTTCGTTGAATTCGTTGGTAATGTAGTGCCCGGCATCGAGCGAGCCGCCGACGGTGCCGACCAGTTGGTCATTTTCATCGTATTCCAGGGGGATACCGCCCCAGCTGCTGTTGGGGCCGTTGTCAATAGAGTACAATTTTCCTCCTTCGGTGAACACGACGTCGTAGGCGTTGCGATAGCCGGTGGAATAGACCTGTACCGGACCGCCCGGCTCCAGAATGGCCATGTTGGCGCCGTTATTGCCTCCGAAGGGGTCCCCCAGGTCGACCGTTGCGTTGTGCATCGGGTGGGTGGGGTCGGGATACGGGAAGTCATCTACATCATCTTTGGTGATATCCGGCCGCGTAGGGTCGTTCAGCGTAGGCAGGTCGTAGACATACTGGATATTGGACCGCGGGTCGATGTAGATGGGCATGGATTCGATCACGTCGAGGTCGACGGCCAGCAAAACAGCCGAAGTAAAATACTCGATGGTGCCGGCGAAGTTGTTGCTGGGCGCGCCTTTATTGGTATTCCCCCCGACCATGACGTAGAGGATGTTATTGGCTTCATCGAGATCCATGCCGTTAATGGCGTGGTTTTCTTCGCAGCGGGCAAACCCGCGGACGAGGTCGACTTTATCCCAGGACGAGCCGTTCCAGGTCAGGCGGCTGAGGACGCCCGAGTTGGTGTCCAGCCCGGAGTCGGTGCCCACGCTGATCCGCCAGTCGGAAGAGGTCACGTAGAGGATGGGGTTGGCGGCCGTTCCGGCGAGCATGATCCCGGTCACTTGCCGGTTTTGAGTGGTGTTTAAGGTGCCGTCGTCGTTGTGGTTGGGCGTACCGTTTTTGACCAGGTCGATGGTTTCGGTAGCGACCACTTCGTAGGAAACGGCGCCGCCGTTGCTGACGCGATTGACGGTATAAGCCAGGATCAGCCCGTTTTGCTGGGCTACGTAAAGCCGGCCGTCGGGGCCAAAATCGAGCGATGTCGGATTTACCAACGACTCCCCGACGAGGTTGTAAGAGTCGAAAGGAAAGTTCTGCCCTGTAAGGTTCTCAACCCCTCCCATCAGGAAGGCAAACAATAAGAGAACTGAGGTACGGAATGTCCGGGTGTAAAAATTTGCCATTTTTGCTAGCCTGTTTTTTTTAATTGGATCTGCGATCGGTAAGTCTTCAGCCGTAGCGGTAAACCACCGGTTGGCAAAGGCCTTCAATCGGTTTTTCATTTTTTGCACCTTGTGGTTGGAGCTGCTCCAACAGATCGATCGACCACTCATCGGATGCTTGTTTTTAGCGATAGGGATCGATCGATGTCCGTGAAGCCCGATGAACGAGCGACGCCTGCGTTTCGCGCGAAGTGAAACACCCGGGCGCTTTCCCAAGTACCGGTGTGGAGGTAAGCGGAAGAAGGAATAGCTTCCTTCGGCAGGAGTAAATGTGTTCGTTCATAATGCTTCGTTTCATTTATTTCCAAGCGAGAGACGTACTCCCGCTTTATGTTTCCGACAATAGCGCAAAGCCGGCGCCGCTACCTCCCGGAAAGAAAAAGGGAGCGCGGAGCGGAGGAACGATCCCGATATCGAAAAGGTGTTCCCTTTTTCCGGGACGGCGGACTTCACTTTAGGTTTTGGTCGTCATCAACAGGCAAAAAAGAGACGTTAGCTGACAGGCAATTCTGAAATAAGGTTAGCAGGCTGCAAACCTAAGCAGGCGTGACGATTCCAAATTTAATCAATCCTGTGCTGCTAGTTGCAGGTGCTGCATCACCGCTAAGTAGCGCAACCCCTGTCAATCACCCTTTATGGCCATTACCTTTTGAAACAGCTGCCGCCAAGCAACCGGCATGGTCAGTAGGTTTAAATCAACCTTACTCCGATGGTGTTAGTGCTCAACCTGTTCGAAGTTGTTGTAAAGGGAGAATGAATATCGTAGGAGGAATGAAATTCTAAATTTTCGGAGCAAAAATACGGATTTGTAGCACCGGGTACAACCAACAATTCAACTTTTTTTAAATTTTACACAAAAATGCTAACCCTCGACTTTTGCCTCCTTTCGGGCCCGGGTTAATCTTCCTCCGTTTTCCGGTATTTGACCTGCCCACCGACCATGGTCATCAGTACCTCGGTCTGCAGTATTTCCGCCTCGCTGCACGTCAGGAGATCATTCGACAGCACGACGATGTCGGCCAGCTTGCCGGCTTCCAACGATCCTTTGCTCGATTCCTCGAAAGCGGCGTAGGCGTTGGCCAGCGTGTAGGAATGGACGGCTTCGGCGCGGGTCATGGCCTGTTCCGGAAAAAAGGACAGGCCGCTGTCGGCGCGCTTGCGGGTAACGCTGGCGTAAAAACAGGGGATGGGATCGACCTCCTCCACCGGGGCGTCGGTACCGTTGGTGACCACGGCGCCCGCGTCGAGCAACGAACGCCAGGGATAGGCGCCGTAACGGGCGCGTTCTTCGCCGAGGCGCTTCACTACAAAAGGTGCATCGGAAGTACAATGGATGCCCTGCATGGAAGCGATGACGCCCATTTCGGCGAAGCGGGGAATATCGGCGGTATCCAGATGCTGAGCGTGTTCAATGCGCCAGCGCAGGTCTTCGGCTTCTGAGGACGCCCCCATGGCTTCGGCGAAAATATCCAGCACCTCGCGATTGGCGCGGTCGCCGATGGCGTGTACGCACATTTGCATGCCCCGCTCCCTGGCGAGTCGGGCGATATTGCGCACCTCCGTCAGCTGCACGGTATTCTGACCGTAAAATCCGGCTTTGTCTTCATATGGCTCCAGGAGCCAGGCGCCGAAAGCGCCCAGGGCGCCGTCGACAGCCGATTTGATGGCCCGGCAGGTGAAAAACTGACCGCCTTCACCGATCACCGGAAAATCCTGGAGCTGTCCTTTCATCACGTCGTACGGCTGCCGCACCATGACCCACAGCCGCAGGTCGAGCTCACCGGCGGCAGCCAACTCGCGGTACCATTCGATCTCCTGCAGCGAGGTGCCGGCATCCTGAAAGGAGGTGACGCCCTTGGCCAGGCATGCTTCCTGGGCCACCTCGTTGCCTTCCAGCCATTGTGCTTTGCGTTGTTCGGGAGGCAGCGTAGCGAGGTAGTCCTGATATACATCCATGATCAGGTGCATGGCCGTTTCCTCAAAGACGCCGACGGCTTTGCCTTCGGCATCCCGCACGACTTCGCCACCGCTCGGATCGGGCGTTTCGGAGGTGATCCCCGCCAGCTCCATAGCCTTGGCGTTAGCGAATAGCGAGTGCCCGGAAGCATGCCGCAGCACCACCGGGTTATCCGGCGACACGGCGCTCAGCGCGTAGTGGTAGGGATAACCCAATACCTGAGGATTAGGCGTTTCGGTCCATTTTTCCTGATGCCAGCCACGGCCGGTGATCCATTCTCCGGGTTGCATCTCGGCGACGCGTTCGGCAACCATTTGCACCACTTCATCCCAGCTTTTGACGCCCAGGAAGTTGAGGTTGATGAGGCTGGCCCCCAGGCCCGCAAAGTGGCCGTGCCCTTCGATGAACCCCGGCATGGCGAAGGCGCCTTCCAGATCAATTACCCGGGTGTCTGCGCCGCGGTACCGGTCTACGGAAGCAGCGTCGCCGACGGCCACGATCTTTCCGTCGCGCACCGCCAGGGCTTCCGCCCTGGGCTGTTCCGGATTGACGGTATAAAAATTGCCGTTCAACAACAGCAGGTCAGCCGGTGCTTCCGGCGCCGGCCTCTGGCAGGCAAAAGATAAACCAAGCACCAGCATAAAACACAACAACGATCGCATAGCAGTAATTTGATTGACGATTTTCGCAAAATAGCCGTTCGATAAAGCTAAAAAAATGTTCGTTTTCCGAAAAAAATAATTCCAGTGCAGCGCCAGGGGATTGCCTGCGTACTGAAGTTCCCTTATATTTGTCCGGAATGCACAAGAGAAGAGCTAGCCAGCTTTTTCCGTCACCTCTCGCCCAAAGTGTGCGTAATATCAGTACTTTATCAGTGTAATACCCCACAAACCCATACGCTGTTCTACGGTCTTTTCAGATTCGGCGCAGCCGTGTAATCCCTTTCACGCCAGGCCGGCATTATTGACATTCACGCCTGCTGCTCGCCGCGGCAGGGTGCAAAAGGGTAAAACATTCATGCAAAAACACTATTCTATAACCGTCACCGGAACGGTGCAAGGGGTTTGGTACCGCGCTTCCACCCAACGCCAGGCCGAAGAACTGGGCCTGAAAGGTTTTGTCCGCAATCAGCCCGACGGCAGTGTTTACCTGGAAGCGGAAGGAGACGAAAACGCGCTGGAGACGCTGGTGACCTGGTGCTGGGAAGGCCCTCCCCGCGCGGAAGTCGACCAGGTAACCGTGCGAGAAGAGAAATGGCGAGGCTTCTCCCATTTTGAAATACAGGGGTGATATGATCACGGCAACGATCCGCTCCGGGCAGGTCGGCGACCTGCCCGCAGTTCACCGACTGGTGCGGGAACTGGCGATATACGAAAAAGCGGAGGCTGAGTTCGTCGCCTCGATCGCAGATTACCGGCGCAATTTTGACGATGGCGTGTTCGACCTGCTGATAGCGGAGGTGGATGACGATGTGGTCGGGATGGCCTTGTTCTACCTGGCCTACTCTACCTGGAAAGGCCGCATGATGTATCTGGAGGATTTTGTTATTTCCGCTCCCTGGCGCCGGCGTGGTGTCGGACGGCAGTTGTTCGAAGGTTTTTTGCAGGAAGCCCGCCGCCGGAAGTGCCGGCTGGTAAAATGGCAGGTGCTCGACTGGAACGAACCAGCCCTGGCTTTTTATCAAAAACACGGCGCCACTATCGAAACAGAATGGTGGAACGGCAAAATCATTTTCGAGACAGAGGTGTGAATTGAGGAAAGCAGGTTTATGTATTAGATTAATTTGTAATTACCGAAATATCTTAATACCTTTATCGCTGCTTGGTTGTGCTTTTTCGACAACCTTTGACGCGCTTGTTCAAACTGCATTCAAAGTATTTTGACATAAGTCATACTTAGAGATAATATAGTGTTTCATAGTGTGAGGGGTAACCGCTTCGGTGGTTGCTCCTTTTTTGCACCTTCCCAAGCATAGCGGAAGGATCTCAGACTTCCCGGATCACCAGTTTATCAGCAATTTCCAATAAGGGTTCCAGCTTTTCGGCGGGCGCACCTACGCCTTCCAGAGCGGTAAGCGCCTGGTTTCGGTAGTATTCCTGCGTTTCGGCGGCGAGCTGCGGGATGCCGAGTTCCCGAAAAAGGCGGGTAACCGCTTCGATTTTGGCGGTCTCGTCCGGAGCCGGCTGTGTATACCAGCGCTTGATCGCGCGGGCGGTTTCCGGATCGGCCGCCTCCAGGGCTTTGAGAACCAGGAACGTTTTTTTATTTTGTACGATATCCCCCCCCACTTTTTTCCCGAATTTTTCCGGGTCGCCGAAAGTGTCCAGCAAATCATCCTGAAGTTGAAAAGCGATGCCCATATAACGACCGAAGCGGGCGACCTTTCGGGTTGCTTCGGGCCCGGCGCCGGCGGCGATAGCGCCGAGTTCCATGCTTCCGCCGAGCAGCGCGGCTGTCTTCAGCTCGATCATGCGCAGGTAAGCGTCGATGGCGACATCGAAACGGTCTTCGAAGTCGATGTCCAGTTGCTGCCCTTCGCAAACCTCCGTGGCTACCCGGTTAAAAGCGCGGACGAGCGCAGGGGTGCGGGACGGGTCGTCGAACTGCATCAAAAATCGGTAGGCGTAAATGAGCATCACGTCGCCCGTCAGGATCGCGGTATTTACGCTATACCGTTCGTGTACGCTGGGTTGACCGCGCCGCAGCGGGGCGTCGTCCATGATGTCGTCGTGGACTAGGCTGAAATTGTGGAAGATCTCGATGGCGTGGGCTACCGGCAATACGCGGCTTAGGTCGTCCCGGAACAAGCGGTAGCTGAGCATGGCCATGACCGGTCGCAGCCGCTTGCCGCCGACGTTCATGATGTAGTCCGCCGGTTCGTAGAGCCCCAGCGGTTCTTTGCCGAACGGATGGGCAGCCATGTATTCATGGAGCATTCTTTGCATTTGCGCGAGCATAGTGGTAGCTTTATTGACACCTGAGTATTTCTTCATGCGAAGATAGACCTATTCCCCAAAGCACAAAACGCACAAAAGTGTGCGAAGGAAGAGAAAAGATTTATTTTTGGCGTAATTTTACAATCACATACTTTTTTTGGATGATCAAACCCAAGAATTCGGTAAACATCCTGTTAATCGAGGATAATCCCGGCGATGTCAGATTGACGCAGGAGGCCTTCCGGGAATGCAGTCCCGATATCCATTTGGATGTGGTCATGGACGGTGAAGAAGCACTAAGTTACCTGAGACGAGAAGAAGGCTACCAGGACCGCCCCCTGCCCAACCTCATTCTTCTGGACCTGAATCTGCCTAAATGGAACGGGAAAGACGTCCTGAAAGCCATTAAAAGCGACGGTCAGCTCTGCCATATTCCCGTCGTGGTCCTGACGACCTCCACGGCCGAACAGGATATTCGACAGAGCTACCAGCTACACGCCAACTGTTACCTGAACAAACCGGTCGACTTTGACCAGTTTTTCGAGGTAATTAAGAGAATTGAAATGTTTTGGGTCTACACAGCGGTACTGCCCTCCGCCTCTGAGTAAGCCCCTCAATCTGGTGAACCCAATCTCTGCGGCGTTTCTCCCCGGCGCCGAGAGAACAAGAACAAATAAATTCAAAAACTACTGTCAGCGGGCTACCTCCCCTCAGTATTCCGCTCCCCTTACAAACTGCTATCGGTCCCATGGCTTACAACATCTTAGTGATAGAAGACAACCCTGCGGATGCAGCGCTGATAAAAATTTACCTGGAGGACTCCAACCTGAACCACAAAATTCACCACACGGAATCCTTGGGGGAAGGGCTGGATATCATCCAAAAAAAGGAAATTGACCTGGTCCTGCTCGACTTGTCGCTCAACGACAGCATCGGCTTCAATACCCTGAAGTCGTACATGGAACGGGAAACCGATACCCCGGTGATCGTCATGACCGGCATGAACAGCGAGATCGTCGGCATCCAATCGGTGCGCGCCGGCGCTCAGGACTTCCTGGTCAAAGGCGAGTTCGACCAGCGCTCTCTGGTGCGCTCCATCCGCTATTCGCTCCAGCGCTTTCAAACACAGGCTAAGCTGCGCAAAGCGGCCAAAGAGCTGACCATTAAAGAAAAACGCAATCAGGAATTTCAGAAGATCACCCGCATCGGCCACTGGGAAATGGACCTGGTGTCCAGCTCCATGAAGTGGAACGAAGAAATGTACCGCATCTTCGGCTACCAATCGACCGTCTTTTCACCGACGCTGACCGACTACCTGAGTTTCGTACACCTCGAGGATCGCCAGCGCATCCAGGACTTTTTCCAGGAGGCGTCGTTTCAGGACGGCCAGGTGCACCACACCAAGCACCGCATCATCGTGAACCCCGGAAAACCGCGCCTGCTCTCGCTGCAGGCAAAAGCCAAAAAAGACGAGTTCTCGGAAAAGATCGTCCTGATCGGCAGCGTCCAGGATATTACCGAACAGCAAAAAGAAGACGAGGAGCCCCAACCCTCCGCCGCCCAGCCGGCCGCGCCCCAGGAAAAGCTCTTGATGGGAATGACGATGCGGCTCCTGAAACCGATCCATACCAGCCTCCACCTGCTCAACCTGCTCGACACCAGCCAGATACCTTATGACCAGCGCGAGATCATCGAAAGCCTGAAACTTTCCGTCGATGAGCTGTTTTCGGCCGCCAATAACCTGGCCAACCTGAACCTCCTGCAAGACCCTTCCTTCCAACCCAATCTTTCCGGCGTCGTCAACCTGCGGGAGCTGCTGCAAAATATCGAACTGGTCTTCAAAAACAGTGAAGACAGCCAGTTCAGGATCAAAAAGGGAAAGCACCTCCCGGAAAAGGTCCGGACCGACCCCTTCCTCCTGGCCCTCCTCCTCAACAGCCTGGCCAATTGCGGCCTGCGCCACGACCACAAGGAGATGCGCTCCACTCTCGCCATTGACAGCCTGGAGGAAGACGGCAAAAGCTTTCTCACCCTGACCCTCGAACAAGTGAACTGCCCCATCAAACCCGAGGAGCTGAACGCCATGCTGTCGCAAAACAACCTGCAGGTCGAACAACTCGACGCCAGCCGGCCGGAAGAGCTGCTGCACCTTACCCTGTCGGCCGCCCAGATCATCAAAGACAAACTGGGCGGCGCCATCGAAGGCAACTTCCAGGCGGGCAAAACCAAAGGCCTTTCGATCCGCCTGCCCATCGGCCGCCTGAGCCCCAGCCTGAGCCCCGAAGAAACCGAAGGTCTGCAACGCTCCATTCGCATCCTGCTCGTGGAAGACAATTCCATGAACCGCATCGCCATCCGACGCAGCCTCACCAACCACGCCCCGAATATCCGGGTAGACGTGGCTGAAAACGGACTGGCCGGCCTCCAACACTTCCAGAAATATGAATACGACCTCATCCTCATGGACCTCGACATGCCGGTGATGGACGGCAATAAAGCCGCTATCCGCATCCGCACCATGAGTAATGTTCCCATCTTCGCCCTCACGACCGAAGCTTCCAAACAGGAAGAGGAAAACTGCTACGCCGCCGGATTCAACGAATACCTGCTGAAACCGCCGAAAGTGGACGACCTGCTGAACCGGATTAAAAAATATGTGGAGTGAGAGAAGGGCTGCCTCAACCTCAACCTAAACCCCCCACCCTAATTTTGCGTTTTTTTTGAAAAACAACCCAACCATCATGCAGCGTCACGACCTCGTCATCATCGGCGGCGGCCCCACCGGTTTGAACTGTGCGATCTCCGCCGCCCGGGCCGGCCTCGATTACATCGTCCTGGAAAAGGGCGTGCTGGCCAACTCGATCTATCGCTTCCCAACGAATATGACTTTCTTTTCCACCTCCAAGCGACTGGAGGTCGGCAGCGTCCCCTTTATCTCTCACGGGGAAAAGCCGATGCGCGCCGAAGCCCTCGAGTACTATCGGCGGCTGCGCGAGCAGTTCGACCTCAAGGTCCATACCTACGAACCCGTAGAAAAGATGGAGCGCACCGAAACGGGCGCCTACCGCATCACCTCCGCCCGGGACGTCTACGAAGCGCCCTACGTCGTGGTGGCCACCGGCTTCTACGATACGCCCCGCCTGATGAACGTACCCGGCGAAGACCTGCCCAAGGTGCAGCATTACTACAACGATCCGCATCCCTACGTGGGGCAAAAAGTGCTGGTGGTGGGCGCCGCCAACTCGGCCTGTGACGTGGCCCTGGAAACCTGGCAAAAGGGCGCCGAGGTAAGCATGGTGATCCGCGGCGACGGCGTCAATCCCCGCGTCAAATACTGGATCAAACCCAATATCGAGAACCGCATCAAAGAAGGCAGCATCAAAGCGTATTTCCATTCGACCGTACGGGAGATCCGGCCCCGCGAGGTGGTGATCAACACGCCCGACGGAGCGGTGACCATCGAGAATGACTTCGTGCTCGCCATGACCGGCTACCAGCCCAACTTCGACTTCCTGAACCGCCTCGGCCTCGCTTTCGACGAAGCCTGCGACCGCATCCCCGAACACGATCCCGAAACGCTGGAGACTAACCTGCCGGGCGTCTTCCTGGCCGGCGTCGTCTGCGGCGGCATGCAGACCAGCAAGTTCTTCATCGAAAACACGCGCGACCACGGGGATATTATCGTGGAACAGATCCGGCAGGTGACGGCTTAGCCGGGGCGAGCCCATGGGAACCAAATCAAAAAAAATCTGGTTAGGTCTTTCGAATGCGTGGCAATTGTTTTACATTTGCACCGCTTTAAAAGTGAAGTAGTCAACGCATCAAATTTTGGGGGTATAGCTCAGCTGGCTAGAGCGCTTGCATGGCATGCAAGAGGTCAGGGGTTCGAATCCCCTTACCTCCACCATCCCAACCACCGGGCCGCCCATGGCGGCCTTTTTTTATTTCGGGCCGGCGGCTCGAAGCCCGTTCGAAGCCGTCGGATCGGAATAAAAAAATTAGCTCGCAGAGCCGGTGGTTGGGGTGGTTAGCCCCCCCATTCCGGGATCACCGAACGGTAATCCCCTTACCTCCACCATCCCAACCACCGGGCCGCCCATGGCGGCCTTTTTTATTCCGCCGGCCACACATAAGATCCCAGCCCCTTCGCTTCTTTCGGCACAATCAGTTCCTCGCGCGCCGGCCGCGTTGAAAAATCGATCTCTACGGCTTCCTTGATCACTTTTACCCCCATCAGTTCCGCTTCCTCCCGCAGGTTGACGCCCTTCCACATCCAGACTTTGGTATTCAGGGAGGCTATTTCCCAAACCGTACATTCCTTACCTAAAATTACCTCGGTCCCTACGCGCTCGCCGAGCCCGCCTTCCATCAGGTATTCACCGACCGCTTCCATATTTTTTTCTTCCAGATTTTCTGTCAGGTTCTTGAATAGCGGGTTACTGATGCGCATCGCGTAGTTGTTGTCGGGGTTGTAATTGATCATCCATTCGCCGTCGAAGTAGGCGATGGTCTTATTTTGTGATTTCATGCCCAAAACTTTAACCGTCACATCGGTTACCTTGCCTTCCAGCCATCCCCAGGCGTCGAATTGGAGCAGCTCGGTCCCTTCCTGGCTGCCGCTGACTTTGTATGCTACCGTTCCGAATTCCTGGCTGTACCGCTTGTAACCTTGTTCGACCATTTCCTTAGCGTTGCGGGGGTTGTAGGATGAGCCAAAAGAGCATAAAAAAAAGTGATCGCATAGCTGTTGTATTTGATAAATTTGGATAATTGGTTTTTACGAGTAATCATTCCATTGCAGGGAATACAGAAATAAGTCAAATTAAAACCGGAAACCGTAACCAGCAAAATGGAGAAAATCACCGAACAGCCCTCCCCTTACCGCCACCTGGAGCAGATGCCGCTGCGCGAACTCCTGGCGCATATGAACCGCGAAGACCAATCGGTGCCGGCGGCCGTAGGCCGGGCGCTACCTCAGATCGAAACCCTCGCAACGCGGGCGCTGGAACAGATGCGGGCCGGCGGGCGACTCCTCTACCTCGGCGCAGGCACCAGCGGGCGGCTGGGTATTCTCGACGCTTCGGAATGCCCGCCGACCTTCGGGGTGCCCGAAGACTGGGTGATCGGCATCATCGCGGGCGGCGACCGGGCGATCCGGCGAGGGGTGGAATTTGCGGAAGACGATCTGGAGGAAGGCTGGCGCGACCTGCAGCAGTGGCTCGTCAATCCACAGGATTTCGTGGTGGGCGTCACCGCTTCGGGAACCACGCCCTACGTGGTCCGGGCGCTGGAGCGGTGCCGGGAAGCCGGGATACCTACCGGATGCATTACCAATAATCCCGGCGCGCCGGTTGCAGAAGCGGCCGATTTTCCGGTTGAAGTGATCACCGGCCCGGAGTTCGTCACCGGCAGCACTCGCCTCAAGGCCGGCACCGCCCAGAAACTCGTCCTTAATATGATCAGCACCAGCCTGATGATCGGGCTGGGAAGGGTCCAGGACAACCGCATGGTCGACATGCAGCTGAGCAATGAAAAACTCATTGACCGCGGCACGCGCATCCTGGTCTACGCCCTGGGCCTGGCATACGACACGGCAAAGGAGCGGCTGCTCCGGCACGGCAGCGTTCGCAAAGCGTTACAGGAAGAGGAATGAAAAACAGCCGGAAACGCGGCGGTTCCCGGCTGTTGTATTTTCTTCGTCATTCCTTGACCTTCCGGTAAGGAATGCCGTTTTCAATCTTAGAGCATTTTTGGAGCGGGTTCGTTATGAAAATCAACAGGTTAACTAAAAGATAAAAATGTGAGTTTACCGGGGTAAATGAGCATTTTATCTTGACGACAGGTTCCTATCCTGTTGATTTGCAATAGAAGCAAGCTCCAAACAGACTCTTAGTAAACCAGCAGCTTCGTAGTGATGGTCTCGCCACGATCATTGCGGAAAGTAGCGAGGAAGAGACCGGACGACAGTTCGTCGGCGTCGATGATCACGAAGTTTTGGACGTTGCTGACCTCCTTAACGATCCGGCCCGCCATATCGGTGATGACGAGGTCGTGATCGGCGGACGTCGGGTTGTCGAGCGTAATCTGAGCGCGGCCAACGATGGGGTTGGGCGCCACTTCGATGCCGCGGATGGTGGAGATCGGCTCGCTGACGCTGGTCGACAAGCCGCAGGAGTTGAACAAGAAAGCCGGGAGGCTGAACTCGTCTACGCCCGTCGGGATCTCGATATTGCGGTTGTAACCGCCGAAACCGTTATCCGTGCCGTTGCAGCCGGAAAGGTCGGCCTGGTAGTTGTCGGCGCCGCCGCCTGCTTCGGCATTGGGCCAGCCGGTACCGTTGGCGTACTTGTACTGATAAGAACCCGCCGGCAGGGTAACGGTGAGGGTGAAGACGCCGTCGCCGTCCTCGTCCGTTAGTTCAGCCTCCGGGTTGCTGCCCGGTTCCTGCCACTCACCGCCGAGACCGGCGTCGTCCATCCAGTTGCCGGTAACGAAAATGCCGGCAGCATCAGCGCCGACTTCACTCATATCTACCTGAAAGGTAACAGTTACCTGAGCGAAGCCCAGGCTGGTCATCAGCAAGAAAGCGATCAGCATGTAAAGTCTTGTCATCATACATTGATTTGGTTACGAGAAAAATCAGTTATAATTTTAATACGAGTATAAATATAAGAATTAGGAAACAAAAACGTGGATATCGATTGTGCTAATTTAATGACATTTGTCACCCTTTTCCTTGACCGTCAAGCCACCTCTTGCCCACGTGACGCCTCCAGTATCTCGAACCACTCTTCACGGGTCAGCTGAATGTTGGCGGCGGCGATCGCTCTTTCCAGACGTTCCGGCCGCGTAGTGCCGAGCACGGGCAGGATGCCGGCGGGATGAAAAAGCAGCCAGGCCAGCAGCACCTGATCGAAGCTCGTCTCCTCCCGCCGGTAAGCGATGCGATGGGCAGCCGCGCGCAGGCGACCGGTCCGGGGAGCTTCCGCGTTGCCCCACCAGCGCTGCCAGTTGCGGCGCGGCGGTTCGGGTTGCAGCAGGTCGCCGCCGCCCAGAGGCGACCAGGCCATCGGCCGGATGCGATAGCGTTGCAACTGGTCGAAAGTGCCGTCGAAGAAAGGATCGAGGTGCACCGCGCTGGCTTGCACCTGGTTGGTCGCCAACGGGAACCGGGAATTGAGCAGGTCAAAAGTCTCCGGGCTGAAGTTCGACACGCCGAAGTGACGCACCTTCCCTTCTTCCTGCAGGTTGCGAAAAACTTCACCGACATCGTCCGCCACCATCAGCGGATCGGGACGGTGGATGAGCACCAGGTCGAGGTAATCGGTCCGTAGGTTCTTGAGCGACTGTTCAACCGACCAGCGGATATGCTCCAGGCTGGTGTCGTACGATTTGAGCCGGTGATGCGCCCGGTTGGGGGTCACCAGGCGGATGCCGCACTTTGTGACCAGCTGAATTTTTTCGCGTAGCGCGGGCTGCTGCCGTAGCGCTTCGCCGAAAGTGGCCTCCGTGGTATAGTCGCCGTAAATATCTGCATGATCGAAGGTGGTAATACCGAGTTCTACCCCGCGTTCGATGCACTGCAACATCTGCCGGGCGTCGAAATTTCTGCCCCAGACGCCCCATTTCATGACGCCCCACACCAAACGGGAGCAGGTGGGGCCGTTTTCGGCCAGTTGGGTGGGTTGAAACATAGCGCTAAGTTATCTTTTTCTCCAAAAGGGTGCATTTTCGATAATAAAAGCAGGCAGCGAACGCGGATCGCGCCCCAGCACGCGCGCCGCGTCGGGGCTGGCCGCTTCTTCCTTGCCGGTCTTCACCTGCTCGTACAGAAAAACATTGAAGCGGGCGGCTGCTTCGGTCCAGCCGTTCGCCGCGGCCCAGCGCACGTATTCTTCCGGCGCGAGATCGACGTAGGTCACCGGCCGGCCGGCCGCCGCGCCGATCATTTCGGCCACCTGATAGTGATCGTAAGCCGCCAGGCTGGTCAGCTCGTAGGTCTGCCCGGCATGACCGGTCCCGGTCAGGGACCGGGCCGCCACCGCAGCGATATCGCGCAGGTCGATGAAAGCCGTGCGCGCCCTTCCGGCCGGCAGGTAGAATTTTCCCTCAACGGGAATGGTGCTCCCGATCCAGCCGGTAAAATTCTGCATGAACCAGCCGGGCCGCAGGATGGTCCAGTTCAAACCCGACTCGCGAACCAGGTTTTCTACGGCATGCAACGGCCGGTTGGCCAGATCGCCGGTGGTGCGCCCGGAACTGAAGGTGAGATGTTGTACTTTAGCCGCCGCCGCAGCCTTCAGCAAAGCCCGCACCGCGGGAAGGGGCTCGGCTTGGGGCGCAATGAAGAACAGGGCGGTCGCGCCGTCCAGCGCCTTCGGGAAGTGCGCCGCATCCTCGAAGTCGAAAGCGACGTACTCCGGACCGGCGCCCAGTCTTTTGCGGGCGCGGTCGATACTGCGGACGCCCGCCCGCACGGGGTGGTCCGCGGCGAGCAGCTGCCGCACCAGTTCGGAACCGATATTGCCGGTAGCGCCAATCACTAAAATCATACGTGGTTCGTAGTTTTGGACTCAAAATAAACAATTCACGGGGGCTACTAAAATCCGGAAGCTTATGTTTCAGCCACTGACCAACGAAATCCTGCAAACCGGTATCCACCTGCCGCCGCCCGACCTCAGCGGGCGCAGCCGCGACGGGAGGGCGGTCGCCGCGTATCAATACGGTACGGGACCGCGCCGCATCAGCCTGATCGCCGGCTGCCACGCCGACGAACCCACCGGTCCGCTGCTGCTGCGCAAGCTGGTTTGCTTTTTTGAGTCTCTACCGGCCGAACATCCCATGTTGCAATACTACCAATGGTGGATCGTTCCGCACGCCAACCCGGACGGCGAGGCGGCCAACCGCCGCTGGTACGCCGCCGGAGACGAAACCTACAACCTGGCCCGCTACCTGCAATACGCCGTACGGGAAAAACCGGGCGACGACCTGGAATACGGCTTTCCCGTCGCCGGCCTGGCCGGCGCCCTGCGACCGGAAAACGAGTTCATCTACGAATTCTGGAAAAAAGCCGGCGGGCCCTTTCAGTTACACGCCAGCCTCCACAGCATCCACATGGGGTTCGGAGCCTGGTATCTGCTGGAACCCGCCTGGGCGGAACGGGCGACGCCCCTGATCGAGACCGTACGCCGGGCGACCGAAGCCACGCAATTTCCTCTGCACGACGTCGATCGCCAGGGTGAAAAGGGATTTCACCGCCTGACAATGGGCTTTTGCACCCGGCCCGATTCGGAGAGCATGCGGCAGTACTTCCTGGATCGCGGCGAACCGGAAACGGCCGCCAGCTTCCATCCCAGCTCCATGGAGAGCATCCGAAGCCTGGGCGGCGACTGCCTGACGTTGGTTTCGGAAATTCCTTTTTTCCTTCTGCCTCCTCCGGAAAAAACGGCGCTGACCTGGCCCGATCCGGCCTGGGAAGAATGGAAAGCCCAAATGGGCATCTGGCGCATGCAACTTCAGCGGGGCGTTAAAACGGAAACAGCGATCCATCAAGCCGCCCGGGAAATGGGTGTAAAACCCGTACCCATCGCCGACCAGATGCGGCTGCAATGGCTTTATGTGTGTGCGGGGCTGGATTTATTGTATCAGGAGGAAGGGAGATGAGGTTGAGGTTGAGGTTGAGGGCGGGAGGGCGGACATGCATAAAAAGGCCGAATCCACGTTTCAGAAACAATCGTCCGCCGGCTCGCCGCCGCTGCCGGGACAGATCAGAAAATCGCCGTAGCCTTCGTAGAAAACCCAGCCTTCCCTGCCCAGCAACTGGTAGTAAAGCCGGTACATCTGTCCGGAAGAGAAACGCCCGCCCCGCGGAGTGATCCGCAGCTGAAAGATGGGCCCCTGCCCTTGCAGATTATCGCTGAAGATCGGCACCCTAAATTCGTCCACTACGGCGATGCGGGCAATGAAGTCCGCCTGCGTGTTCAGTACGAACCGCACGGTCATTTCTTCACCGAGGACAACCGGGTTGGGGAAAGCCAAAGCAGAAGTGACTTCCAGATTGTCCGGCGCATCGACCTGCCCGATCGGCCCCTCTTTCAAATAGGTGATCTCATCGAGCTGAAGCGGGAAATCGTCCCAGTCCTGATCAGCGGAACAATCGCCGAACGTTCCCATGGCTTCGCCCGTCGCATCCCGCAGCCGGATGCAGTCGATGCCAAGGCTTTCGTAGTTTTCTTCTTTGGCGCACCCCAGGAGGAACAAACCGAGGAGCAGTGGGAGCCAATCGCGCAACTTCATTTTAGTTTTATTTTAACCCGGATTATTCATGGCTTCTTCGTCATGAGAAGCCATAAATAATCCGGGTAATGTTTCACGCACCTTATCCTACGCGCCGCTCAGGTGGCGGGTTACGGAGAAGGACGAAAATTCACCAAACTTTGAGCTTTGGGGTAGATTGCTGCGAATAGCTCACCAAAAACGATGCCAAATTCAAACCGGATCCACATCCACATTAACCCGCACCCCGCTCATTCCTTCCTTTTTTTGCATGTGGTGGGTGGCTTCCCGGATCGCTGCTTTTGCGTGCCGGATCTGTTGGCTGTCGCGGGGCAGTTTGACCAAAAAATCCAGGAGGTAATAGCTGCGTACGCGGGAGACATACGGCACGGCCGGCCCCATCACCAGTTTGCCCAGATGATCTTTGAGGAAGCGGGCGAAATGGCTGCCGCCCTGGTTGAGCACCTCCGGTTTTTTGTGTTTGAGGGTAATTTTGATCAGGCGGGTGTAGGGAGGATAGGCGAATTGCTGCCGTTCGGCGATCTCGCGGGCAAAAAAGGCGGGATAGTCATTGTCGATCACTTCGCGCAACACCGGGCTGCCGACGTTAAACGCCTGGATGATCACCTTGCCCCGCTTCTGCTTGCGGCCCGAGCGTCCGCTCACCTGCGTCATCAGCTGGAAGGCGCGCTCGGTGGAGCGGAAATCGGGAAACTGCAGGAGCTGATCCGCACTCAGCACGCCGACGATACCGACGTTTTCGAAGTCGAGCCCTTTGGTTACCATCTGGGTGCCGACCAGGATATCGATGCGCTTTTCTTCGAAGGCGTTGATCAGCTGGGCGTGGGCGCCTTTGCTGCGCACGGCGTCCAGGTCCATCCGGGCGATGCGGGCTTCGGGGAGGTATATTTTCAGTTCGTCTTCGATCTTTTCCGTTCCGAAGCCCTGCAGGGCGAGTTCGCGGTCGCCGCAGGCCGGGCAGGCCACGGGCAGCTTGGTCTGGAAGCCGCAATAGTGGCATTTGAGCTTGTTGTGGTATTTGTGGTAGGTGAGGCTGACGTCGCAGTTGACGCACTCGGAATGCCAGCCGCAGGTCAGACAGCGGTACACCGGCGAGAAGCCGCGGCGGTTCTGGAACAGGATGGCCTGTTCGCCGCGTTCCAAAGCGGCCTTCAACTGCTCGATCAGCACGCTGGTAAAATGGGACTGCAGCTTGCGTTCTTTCAGCTCGCGTTTGGCGTCGACGATGACGATCTCGGGCATCTGGACGCCGCCGAAGCGTTCGGGCATCTCCACCAAGCCGTATTTCCCGCGTTTGGCGTTGAAGTAGGACTCCAGTGAAGGAGTGGCCGTGCCCATCACCACCTGGGCGCCGTGGAGCTGGGCAAGGTAAACGGCGGTATCGCGGCCTTGGTAGCGCGGGTTGGGGTCGTGCTGCTTAAACGACTGATCGTGCTCTTCGTCGATGATCACCAGTCCCAGTTTGGCGAACGGCAGGAACAGGGCGGAACGCGCACCCATCACCATGGGCTTGCCGTTGAGCACCTCATTCCAGAGCTCGACGCGTTCGTTATTGTTGAGGCGGGAGTGATAGACAGAGATGGCGTCGCCGAAAAAGCGCTGCAGGCGATCGATCAATTGGGTGGTCAGGGCGATCTCCGGCAACAGGTAGAGCACCTGTTCGTTGCGGGCGATAGCCGCCTCCATCAGCTCGATGTACACCCGGGTCTTGCCGCTGCCGGTCACCCCGTGCAGCAATACGACCTTCTTCTCCGCCAATTGTTGCTCGATGGCCGCCATGGCGTTTTGCTGCTGGTCGGAGAGCTCGCCGGCGACGAGGGTCTCCTCTTCGTAGCTGCCCAGGCGGCTGATCTCCTTTTCGTAGCGCTCAAAGATACCTTTCTTTTCGATGGCCTTAACCACGCTATGGTCCGCCCTGGCCAGCGCAATCAATTCCTGCTGACGTACGAATTCCTGCTGCTTCGACAGCTGCACGTACGCCACCAGCGTTTCCGTCTGACGCTGGGCGCGGCTCACCTGTTCAAAGGCCTGGGAGAGCAACTCGGGCCGGCTGTGATAGGGTTCCGCCAGGCGAACGCAGATCACCTTTTTGGGTTTGTACTTGGCCTTGAGATCTTCTTTGAGGTAGATCACTTTTTGCTCCAGCATCCGCCGGATGAGCGGATAGACGGTGCGACGATCGAGGATCTTACGGACATCGTCGATGCTGATCTCCTCCTGGATGCTGAGCGCTTCGGCGATGAGGTAAGCGTCTTCTTCCAGTCCGGCGAAATTGTTGTCGAATAACGGGCTCAGGGTCAGCCGGGTCTCGCTGGCGAGTTTGAGGTTGGCGGGCAAGGCCGCGTTCATCACCTCGCCCAGGGTGCAGCTGTAGTAGCCGGCAATCCACTGCCAGAGCTGCAACTGCGGTGCAGTGATCAGCGGCTGGTCGTCGACCACAGAAAGTACGGGCTTTGGCGTAAAATCTTCGGGGGCGTTTTGGTGCACCTCGATCACCAGGCCGGTATACAGGCGATTGCGGCCGAACTGTACTTCCACCCGAATGCCGAAAATGACGGCCGGCAGCAGCTCTTCGGGTACGTAATAAGTAAACGGTTTCGGAGTGGCTACCGGTAGGATGACCGTCGCGTAAGTACGGGTGGAGGCGATCGGATGGAAATGCTCTTCAGCCAAGGGATTTATATTTTTTTGTGTCAAAATAAACTTATCCCGGGATTTTAGCAAACAAATTGTTATTCTTGTCGACAAAAAAATGCCCCTCTCTCCGTCGCCCACATGATGCATTTTTCCGTGCATCGTTCAGAGCTTGTTTGGAGGTAGTGCTTTTGAAGCGAAAAACTCAGATTTTGGGTTCTCCCGAAGGGATTTTTCCGGCTCATAGCAGCGCTACGGGTCGGAAAAATGCCACAGGGAGGTTCCAAAAGCTGGGTTTTGCAGCCAAAATGACTACCTCCAAACAAGCTCTCAGTCGCAAGGATATGGTCACGGATTACCTGCTTTTTGCGCGCGTTACTACCCCCCCCAAAGTACTACAACGCTTTATTGCTATTCAAGTCCGCCAGCGACCGGCAACTTCTGCCTAAACATGTAAAACTTATCTTTCAGGCTGGCCATCGGAACATTGCTGATCCTAAAGACAAAAACAATTTCCTCCGCCCAGGCATTTTTAAAGTAAATGAACCTCCAAGACCATGTCCATACCTACAGACGCCTGGCCGATACTCACGTTTCCCAACCCGCAACAGTTAACCCCCATTATTGTGCAGCTCCACCATGCCGCACAACTGATCGCCATGGTGGGCGACAGCTTGCTGCCCAAAGCTGAGGATGATTCCCAATCCAACCTGGGATGGCGCATCGGAGGGGCGGCCTTCCCAGGACAACCGCTTCCGGGGGGACATCGGTTTGAACTCTATAGTGAAAATCTGGATATTGGTCTGGTAAATGGCGATGACCAGTTGCTCGATCGTTTCCACCTGGTTGGGTTGAACCGGGAACAAGCGGTAAACCGGATCAGGGAGATCGCCACCGCCCACGGCTTGCATGGCGAAGCTATCCATCCTATCCGGCATTTTACGCTGCCGGATCATCCCATTTTGCACGGGGCGCCATTCCAAATGGAAGATGAAATATTGCTGAAAGAAGCCGCTCATTATCGCTCGGTCGCCGATATCGCCTTGCGGTATTTTGCCGAAGCATTTCCCGGTACCGGTCCTGTCCGGATCTGGCCGCATCACTTCGACAGCGGCACGGTCATTACGGCGCCCGCTTCCCGGGAGGGATATGCCGACTGCACCATCGGGATCGGATTGGCCATTGCCGACGCCGACGTGGCGGAGCCCTATTTTTACATCAATCATACCTCGCCTAACGAGGCCCCGGCATACGACGACCTTCCCGCGCTTGATGCCGGTTACTGGCATACAAGAAACTGGACAGGCGCAATTTTACCGATCTCTGAACTTCCCAAACGGCCGACCGCCAGGGGCCAGGCCGACCTGGTCGAGGCGTTTTTCCGGCAGGGCATTGAACATTCGCGACAATTGCTCGGCGCTGCACCTAAACCATAACTAACCAACCTCGGTCAATTTCAGAAAATGAACTGGAAAAAAGTGCTCAAATGGACCGGCCTCGTTCTCCTGGGATTGATTGCTGTCTTTTTTATAATCAATATCCAGATGGATTTCCGCACCAATGATCGCAAAACCTTGCAAAAGTTCCAGGAGCAAGGGTTTACTCCCAATATCGAACGCATTCCCTTCAGAGATTGGGAACTCCGCTACATCCATAATTGTATCCGTTGTGAAGAAAAAATACCCGTTGTTCTTTTCGTCCACGGGGCGCCTGGCTCGGCCAACAACTATTACAAATATCTGAGCGACTCCACCCTGTTGTCGCGCGCACACCTGGTGACAATGGATCGCCCCGGCTACGGATACAGCAGCTACGGCCGTTCGGCGCCTGACTTTAGGACGCAGGCCGCCGCAGTAGCCGCCGTGCTGGATCAATTTCCCGGCCAACCGGCCATTCTCGTCGGGCATTCCTACGGAGGGCCGATCCTGGGGCGCAGCGCCCTCGACTTTCCCGAGAAGCTCAGCGCCATATTAATGCTCGCTCCGGTCAACAATCCCGAGAGCGAACCTTTCCACCGGCTATCGATAGTAACCCGCTGGGCCGCTACCCGCTGGTTGTTTTCCCGGGCCTGGCGTGTGGCCGGAGAAGAAAAAGGCGCGCATATCGCCGAATTACAGCAGCTGGCTGACGGTTGGAAGGATATTGGCTTGCCGGTCGTGCATATTCATGGAGAGAAAGACTTCCTGGCTCCGCCCGACAATATTGCTTTCAGCCGGGAACATATCCCGGCGCAACACCTGCGCATGATCGTTCTCCCGGAAGCCAGCCATTTCATCCCCTGGACGCAGTACGATCTGGTGCGCGACGAATTGATCCGGCTGCTGGAGTCCTAACCCGGATCATTTGGTTTCGCCAAAAACCTCGTTCCATTCTTTTTTGAACTCATTCAGCGCCTTCCGGCTTTTTTTCTGAAAGGCGTCCCACTCGTCAGCCTGGGGCTTGTCGAGGGTATTTCTACGGTAGGTGAGGTTTTCGTCCCAGGCTTCCAGCCATTCGATCCGTTCTTTCAATTCCTTGCGGGTCGATTTGGCCATTTTTTTCAGCCGACCTTCGATGGCCGCAGATTTCAGGTCGATCTGATCGATGGCGGCCTGCAGGTCTGCTTTCAGGCTTTCGATCTCAGTATCGACCGTTGATTCAGAACCGGATTGCGCCGTAATCGCCGCAGTCCCGGCAAACAAAAAAATGAGGAGGAACAAAATTTTACTGACAGTATTCATAAAATGCAATGTTTTTTTTCTAATAACCCCTTGATTATCAAACAAGAGCAATATCTTTTACCTAAACGAAAGGAGCCCTTTTCATGTTCGAAAGCAACCTCGCCTTTTTCCGGAAGGAAGCGCCGGCAGGGTTAAACAAAAACCCCTGCTTTTTGTAATTATGCTGACACCAAAAACAACAAAAATGTCCAAGAAAGCTGTCTGGAATGAAATAGTACTTGCCGAGAGCGACGACCTGGTAGAGGTTGAAGGCAACCAGTACTTCCCACTGTCTTCCCTGAATCAATCCTACTTTCAAAAGAGCGATCATCGGACCCGGTGCCCCTGGAAAGGAGAGGCTGCTTATTATACCGTGACCGTAAACGGAGCAAGCAACCCCAACGCCGCGTGGTATTACCCCGACCCCAAGCCCGCCGCCGCCAGGATCAAAGGCCGCGTTGCTTTCGGAGGCGGCATAGCGGTTGTCGACGCCTGAGCAATCAGTATGAAAATCGAAACAACCGCAACTTTCCGAAAAACTATTTGTTTTTTTGAAGTTTAAAATATTTTATCCAACTCGTATTTAATGGTGTGTAACACAAGTTCCTTGTAAAAATTTTTGCTGAGTGCTCAATT
>CAYQQU010000037.1:0-57675 GCA_964419545.1 uncultured Saprospiraceae bacterium
TTTTTCCGGCCCGTAGCGCTGCTATGAGCCGGAAAAATCCCTTCGGGAGAACCCCAAATCTGAGTTTTTCGCTTCAAAAGCACTACCTCCAAACAAGCTCTAGCTTTTTTCTTCTCTTTTTTTCCAGTAGCGCAACAGCCCCGCCACACTCATCCAGGAAGGGTTGGCGTATTCGTAACGCTCCAATCCTTCCTCTGATATTCCATGGTTTTCCAACTCTTTCCTGACAAAAGCTTCGAATTGCGGGGTGATCGCATTGGGGTCGGTCCCCTGTTCATAAAAAGGCTTCATCCAGTTGGCCCATTCCAATAAACGCCGCTCCAGAGTTGCGAGGTGGTCGCGAATTTCCGTCACGGGTCCGTAATGGGTCAGGTACAAACGGGATAGCGGCAGTTTTTTGATCAGCTCGATAGAAGCCTGCCAGTCTTCGATATTGATATCGGGCGGCGGGCAGGGCGGCACCACGATGCCGTCGTCGATCTTTACGCCGGCTACATCCCCCGTAAACAGCAGGTCGCCTACCTGCCAGGCAATATGGTGTACGGCATGGCCCGGCGTATGCCACGCCTTGACAGTCTGATCGCCTACCGTAATGCTTTCCTCGTGGGCGGTCGGGTGAAGCCGCTCCCCGGCTATGGCGTTCATCTCTCCCCAGAGGCGATCCATTTCCTCCTGATAGATCCGTCGCGCAGAAGCCATGAGTTTGCTGGGGTCGCTCAGATGTCTGACCCCGAACGGATGTACGTACACCGTAGCGCCTTTTTCGGCGAAAGCCCAGGCCGCGCCGGCGTGGTCGAGGTGAATATGGGTGACAAAAACGTGTTGCACTTCCTCGGCCCGGTAACCGTGCTCCGCCAGATTTTTCTCCAATTGGGGAAAAGTGGAATGCGGCCCCGTTTCAAAGAGTACGGGCCCCGCACTGGTCTCCAGCAAATAGGAGGCGATGGTGTGGTTGGCGCCCAAAAAGTTGAGATCGAGGATTTTGATCATTGTTTTCAGCTATTTTTTCTTTCATGAGTTTGGACTGATCTGCCGGCAGAGCGCCCCACAGGCTCTGCCTGTTGCCGTCAATACCCCGCCGCCTGCCCGTCCTTGCGCGATTCCGAAGCGCCGTAGTACACGCCTTTTTCCGCGTCGTACAGGATGGCCTGATAGCCGCCGTAGCTGCCGTTGGAAAAGCCGACGCTATGCCGGCGGCGCATCAGCTCGCGGATCACTTCGTAATCAAAACCCGATTCCAGCTCGATCATCCCCCGCTCGGTGGTCCGGGCGCCGGTAGGAGAAGAGGATCCGTCGTGCGCCATGCGCGGGGCATCGCCGGCTTCCTGCAGGCCCATGCCGAAGTCGATCAGGTTGACGATGATCTGTACATGGCCCTGCGGCTGAAAATCGCCGCCCATCACGCCGAAGCTGAGGTAGGGTTGCCCGTCTTTGGTTACAAAAGCAGGAATGATGGTGTGAAAAGGACGTTTTCCCGGTTCGTAGGTATTATTCTGACCTTCGGTCAGCGCAAACAGCTCGCCGCGGTCTTGCAGGATAAAGCCGAGCCCGGGCGGCGCCATGCCGGAGCCCATACCGCGGTAATTACTCTGAATGAAGGACACCATATTGCCGTCGGCGTCGGCTACTGTAAGGTAGATGGTCTCCCCGGCGCTGATCTCCCCGGCCGAATAAACCTGGGCCCGCTCGTCGGAGATTAGCTTGCGGCGTTCCGCTGCGTATTCTTTGGAAATGAGACGTTCGACGGGCACATCGGCAAAGTCCATATCCGCATAGTATTTCGCTCGGTCCTCAAAAGCCAGCTTCTTAGCTTCGGTAAAATAATGGATGTAGTCGGCGCTGCCGAAGCCCATGCCGGCGATGTCGTAACCTTCCAGGATGTTGAGCATCTGCAAGGCAGCGATGCCCTGGCCGTTGGGCGGCAATTCCCATACGTCGTAACCCCGATAATTGGTCGAAACGGGATCGATCCATTCGGAGCGGTGGCTTGCCAGGTCTTCATAAGCTAAAAAGCCGCCTTGTTCCTGGATAAAATTGGCGATGGTGCGGGCGATAGCTCCTTCATAAAAGGCGTCGCGACCGCCTTCGGCCAGCTTGCGGTAGGTATTGGCAAGGGCCGGATTGCGGAAAATATCTCCCTTTTCCGGAATTTTGCCGTCGATGGTATAGGTCTCTTTGATGTTCGGGAAGCCCCGGCGCAGGTAGTTGTTTACCCCGATATTCATGTAATAGGCGATCAGTTCGCTAACGGGAAAACCTTCTTCGGCATAGCCAATAGCCGGCGCCAGCACCTGGGCTATCGGTAGTTTGCCAAATTTGTCGTGGAGCGTAAACCAGCCGTCGACGCAGCCGGGAACACTAACGGGTAGCGGCCCGTAGGCAGGGATTTTTTCCATTCCCTGCTCTTTAAAGTATTCCAGCGTGAGCCCTTTCGGCGAACGGCCGCTGGCATTGAGCCCGTACAGTTTTTCGCTTTTCGCATCCCACAATATGACAAAAAGGTCGCCGCCGATGCCGCAGCCGGTGGGTTCCATCAGGCCGAGGGTAGCATTAGCCGCAATAGCCGCGTCGACGGCGCTGCCGCCGGCTTGGAGGATATCTATGGCCACCTGGGTGGCGAGCGGTTGACTAGTACAGGCCATGCCGCTGCGGGCGATCACCTCGGAACGGGTAGCGAAACTTTTACCGGTGATGCGGTCCTGGCCAAAGTTGAAGACCAGTGGGAAGAGGATAAGGATAAGCGTAAGGGCGGAGCGTTGCATAGATTCAGCGATTTTAAAAGGCGTTGCTCCAAATAAACAAAAAAACGGGAAATGGAAGCGCTTAGGATTCGTTTTTCGGTTGAAGAGCCGATAATTTTACGACAATTAAAGAAGGAAATTACCGATGACAAAGGAAAACCTGCAAATCGAAGGATTGCAAAAAATTAAAGCGGACCTGGAAATGGTTATGTCCAGTTTCAAATCCGTATTGGTGTCACTGGGCGAAACCGAACTGGCGGCGCGCCTGCCCTGGGTTAACCAGGACCCCATCCCCGGCGGCCGGCATAAGGTGTCGGACGAAAAACTGGCGCAGGCTATTGGGATGTCTTTTGAATTGCTGAACCTGGTGGAGGAAAATACGGCAACCCAGTTCCGCCGCAAAATGGAGACGCGCTTTGGTCTGGAAGCGATCAGAGGCTCCTGGGGCGAAACCTTGCGCCAGTGGGAAGCAGCCGGTATTGATCAAAAAGAGATGGCCGCTTTGTTGCCGAACATCAAGGTGATGCCCGTCCTGACGGCCCATCCGACCGAATCGAAGCGCGTGACCGTACTGGATATTCACCGGGAGCTTTACATGTTATTGGTGAAAAATGAAAACCCCATCTGGTCGACTTCCGAAAGAGCGGTCATACAGGAACAGATCACGACGCTCCTGGAGCGGTGGTGGCGCACCGGCGAGATCTACCTGCAAAAACCTACCCTGGAAAACGAGCGCAAAAACCTGATGCACTACTTCGTCAATGTGTTTCCGGAAGCGTTGCACCTGACGGATCAGCGATTGCTGAACGCCTGGCGGGCAATGGGATATGATCCGGCATTGCTGCAATGGCCCGAACATTATCCGTTGTTGGAATTCGGCAGCTGGGTCGGGGGCGATCGCGATGGGCACCCCTTTGTTACGCCCGAGTTTACCGCCTCAACCTTACTTCACCATCGCCGGGCGGCCCTGACCATGATCAAGCAGGCGCTCACCCAACTGGTCTCCCAGCTCAGTTTTTCAAGCCGCTTGAACCCGGTGCCGGAAACCTTCCTCAGCCTCATACAGGTGCGGGCGGAACAACTGGGCTCTGCCGGTCAGCAAGCCCTGAACCGCAACCCGCTCGAACCGTGGCGGCAATTTGTCAATTTGATGCTGGCCCGCCTGGAAAATACCATCGGGGAAAATTTTGAAGAAGAAGACGCCCGGCTGTACCGCCACGCCTCAGCGCTGTCCGCCGATCTGAAAGTGCTGCGCCAGTGTTTGATCCAGGTCGGGGCGGACCGGATCGCCAGGGGCCTCCTTTTTCCGGTAGAGCGACTGGTGCAGTGTTTCGGGTTTCACCTCGCGAAGCTGGACATCCGGCAGAACAGTGTGTACCACGAAAAGGCGATCAGCCAAATGCTGGAAGCGGCCGGCTACCCGGATGCTGATTTCGGCGCCTGGACCGAAGAAAAGCGACTGGAATTTCTCAACAAGGAGTTGAAGAGCAAACGCCCGTTCGTGGTCGCCGGGGCCTCCTGTGGGCAGGAAGCCGATCAGTTGCTGGGCTATTTCCGGGAACTGAAAAAATACATCGATCGTTACGGGCCGGACGGTATCGGCTCGCTGATTGTCAGCATGACCCGCAGCTTGAGCGATCTTCTATTGGTGTATCTGTTTTTAAGGGAAGTAGACCTGCTGGACTCGCCCCTTCCGGTAGTCCCCTTGCTGGAAACCATCGAAGATCTCGAAGCCGGCGGGGCGATCCTGGAATCCTTCCTGATGCATCCCGTTACCGTCCAGCGAAGAGAAGCCCACCACATGGATGTTCAGGAAGTCATGCTGGGCTATAGCGACAGCAATAAGGACGGAGGCATCCTGACCAGCCGCTGGAGCATCTACAAAGCGGAAGAACAATTGACAGCAATAGGCAATAAATGCGGCGTTTCGCTTTGTTTTTTCCACGGTAGGGGCGGAACGATCAGCCGGGGCGGCGGCAAACTCCATCGCTTCCTGGAGAGCATGCCGCCGGGGTCCGTCAGCGGGCATATCAAAATGACGGTGCAGGGGGAAACCATCGCCAATCAATTCGCCAACCTGCTCAACGCCACCTACAACCTGGAAATGTTTATTTCGGGAACCGCCCGTCAGGCCATGTTCGCCAATGGTCAGCGGGAAAACCAATCGCTATACCCGATCATGGACCGGTTGGTGGCCGCTACCCGGCAAGAGTACCGGGAACTGCTGGACCATCCGGACTTTATCGAATTTTACAGTCACGCGACGCCCATCGATGTACTGGAACAAAGTAAGATCGGCTCCCGCCCGGCGCGGCGTACGGGCAGCCGGACGTTAGACGATCTGCGATCGATTCCCTGGGTGTTCAGTTGGAGCCAGTCCCGCTTCAATCTGACCGGATGGTTCGGCACCGGTGCGGCGCTGAAACAATTGAAAGAAAAGCATCCCGAAGAATACGCCCGGCTGCAGGAAGCGGCAGATCAATGGCCGCTGCTGAAGTACCAGCTCATTCAAATCGAAACCAATCTGCTGGACGCCGATCCGTCCATCATGCAGGCTTTTGCCGATCTGGTGCCGGATGGGGCCGTCCGTTCTGATCTGATGACGCTCATTTTGAAAGATTACGAAGAAGGACGGCAGCAAATTGAACACTTATTGGGCGCGCCGGCCGCCGAGCGACGGATCGCCCAGATGGAAAATGTAAAACTGAGAGGCGGCGCCTTATCCATTTTGCACCGCATGCAGATAAGTTCTATTCAAAAATGGCGCGCTTCGAAAGCAGTGAATACGGAAGAAAGCGATCAATTGCTGTTCAAATTGCTGTTGCTGGTAAACGCCATTTCCGGAGGACTGAAGGGGACCGGGTGATTTAAAACCGAAGCCCCGGCTTTAGCCGGGCTCTGCCTTCTCACTCCAGCGCCGTTTCTTATAACTTGCTTTTACTCAGACGAAATTTTCTTATTAAAACAAAATTTCCTAAAAAGAAAAACCGTTTAAAAACTCCTCAGCCGACATCCGGCGCTTTCCGGCCATTTGCAGTTCGATCACGGAAATATAACCATCCGCCGTACTGATCCTGATCCAGTTTTTATTGTCGGAAGAAAAAGCGCCGGGAGGGGAGGAGGGCGGTGTTTCTTCAAAAGAAGCCCTCAGGATTTTGAACTGACGCTCGTCCAGCAAAGTCCAGGCGCCGGGGTAGGGGCTGAGGCCGCGAATGAAGTCGTGCACTTTTCGGGACGGCTGATCGAAATCGATCTCGCAGGTTTCACGAAAAATCTTCGGCGCCTTTGTCGCCTGGCTGTCGTCCTGTTTTTTCAGGGTATAATTACCTGTCTCGATGGCTTTGACCGTCTTGAGCACCACTTCGGCGCCGAGCAGCATCATGCGGTCATGCACCTCGCCGGCGGTTTCGTTGGGACCGATCGGCATTTTTTCCTGCAGGAGAATATCGCCGGTGTCGATGTCGTGTTGGATCAAAAAAGTAGTGACGCCCGTTTCCGTCTCTCCGTTGATTACCGCCCAGTTGATGGGAGCGGCGCCCCGGTATTCCGGCAGCAGGGAGCCGTGCAGATTGAAAGTGCCCAGGCGTGGCATGCTCCACACCACTTCCGGCAACATCCGGAACGCGACCACCACCTGCAGGTCGGCGCGCAGGGCGTACAGCTCATCCAGAAAAGCCGGATCTTTCAGGCTGCGGGGCTGCAGTACCGGAATATCCGCCTCGACCGCGTATTTTTTTACGGCCGGTTCCAGCAATTTGCGGCCGCCGCGCCCCCCCAGTTTATCGGTGGCCGTAATGACGCCGACCACCTCATAGCCGTTCCGCACGAGGATGTCCAAAGAAGGAACAGCAAATTCCGGCGTGCCCATAAAGGCGATTCGCAAACTCATAAACGGTCAATTTTTGTTAACTTCCAGCCACAAGGTAGATGTAAATAGGGGAATTAGAAAATGCGGCCTTTTCCCCGTAAAAAGCAATCTAATGGGAGAAAAATCTTTTTACCTGCGATCCACCACCGGAAAAAACCTGGTAGGCGAAGAGTGGCCGGCCCCCGAAGCGAAAGGGGTTGTCGCTCTGGTGCACGGCCTCGGCGAACACTGCCGCCGCTACGAACGGCTGGCGGATTATTTCAACGACCGGCAGTGGGCGGTCATGGGGTTCGATCAGCTGGGGCACGGCCGTTCGGACGGACGGCGCGGTCACGCTCCTTCCACCGAGGCGTTGATCGCCGATATCGCGCTATTCGTTTCTGAAGTGAGCGGCCGGTACCCGGGCATCCCGCTTTTTCTTTACGGCCACAGCATGGGGGGCAACCTGGCGCTGACCTACGTGCTGCAACAGGAGCCGGAACTGGCCGGACTCGTAGTGTCTTCTCCCTGGATCAAGCTGGCTTTCGAGCCGCCGGCCTGGCAGGTGACGCTGGCCCGGCTGATCCGCCCCATCCTTCCCGCCCTGGGGCAACCCACCGGGCTCGACCCCGGCTACATCTCCCGCGCGCCGGAAGAAGTGGCCGCCTATCGCAACGACCCCCTGATCCACGACCGGATCACGCCGGCGACGGCCCTCGGCATCATGGAATCAGGAGCCTGGCTGATGCAGTTTTCCGGCGAAGCGCCCGTCCCCATCTTACTCATGCACGGCAGCGGCGACCGGCTCACCGATTTTGAGACTACCCGCGCGCTCGCCGACCGCATCAACGGCGATTTGACTTTCCGCGCCTGGGAAGACTATTACCACGAACTTCACCACGAAGCGAAGCCGGAAGAGGTTTTCGATTTCGTCCTGCAATGGCTGGAAGAACGTCTTCAGCGCTCGCAAGGGTAGGAGCCGCCTGGGAGTAGCGTAAACTAAAATCGCTTGATCGATTCGATCAGATAAAGCGGCCGGTGTTTGATCTCCTGGTAGATATTGGACAGGTAGATCGACATGATGTAGAGGTTCAGGCAGGTGATCGCGAAAAATACCGAAATTAGGATCACCAGGAAAGTCCAGCCCGAAAGCGCCTGGCCGACGTTCCCGAACAGGTCCACGCCGGTAAATTTCACTTTCAGCGCGTTGACGATGACGCCGAGCAGGAAAACGAAAGAAAAGATAAAGATCCAGAGTAACAGAGAGCGAAGAAAAGTCGTAAAAGAAGCAATAGCGACCAACGAAGTTTTAAAATGGTCGGAAAAGGATTCTTCTCCTTCGAAAAGCGGAGGCGCTTCGCTTTCGATATAGCTGGTGTTGTACCCGACGATGGAGTAGATGGCTTTCATATAGCGCAGATTCTCGCGCAGGCGCAGCACCGAATTGAGGGCCCGGCGGGAAATAATACGGGTATCGTAGGCTTTTTCGTCCACCCGCAGATCGGAATAATGGCGCAGGATACCGTAAAACAGCCAATAGAAGGGACGGAAACGCCATTTGACGTGCCGTTCCCTGGCGCGTACGTAAACGATGTCGAAGCGTTCCTGCGTGCGCTCGAACAGGCGAAGGATCAGCGCCGGCCGATCGTAAAACCCGGTCTCGAAAATAACGGTGTAATCGCCGTTGGCGCGATCGAGGCCGGCCAGTATGGCGTGGTTGCGCAGGGTGTTGGCCGAGAGCGTCAGCAGATACAGGTTCTGCTTCAGGGCCGGTTCGAGCGGTTCGATCTCCGCGTCGACCGGTATCCCGGGCTGGTTGTTCACCAATACGATCTCGAAATCCGAAAAGTGCTCCCGCAGCAGGGCATAGACATTGCGCAAGAGGGTAGGGAGGAGCCGCAACTCCGCAGGCGATTGAATAACACTGACCACCGAGAGGAAGCTGTTGTACATCGGCTTGGCTTGTAATATTGGAGCCGAAAATACCAGATTCCCGTCGTTTCCGCAAACGAAAGCTGACCGCGATGCGGACCACGGAGCCAAAATATTGAGCTAAAACCCTGATTTTGACGGCTTTTTTGTGAAAAAACTGTTAAAAAGCGGGCGGTTTATTGGTAAAGGCGCTATCTTTCGGTTTTGTTAATATGTTAAAGCGCTGACAACCCGTACCCCCCAAGGGTCATTACAAGTCTCAACGATCGAAAAGCACAATATTTTACCAGGACAGTAAGGTGCTTATGCCACGGGGTTTTCCTTTTTACCAACAACTCGACGCGATGGACTGCGGCGCTACCTGCCTGCGCATGGTAGCGCGCTATTTCGGGCGGTATTACTCGCTCGAGTACCTTCGCGAGCTTACTTACATGGGTAAGCAGGGGGTCTCTTTGCTTGGCATAAGCGACGCCGCCGAACACATCGGCCTCCAGTCGCTCGCCGTCAAAACGACCTACGAGCGCCTTTCCCGCGACATTCCCCTGCCCGCCGTCGCGCACTGGAAGCAGGATCACTTTGTGGTGATTTACCGCGCCAATAAAGACTTCGTCTGGATCGCCGATCCGGCGGCCGGCCGCTTCAAATTGTCGCGCGAGGAGTTCCTGGAAAACTGGGTGAGCGACGCCGAAGAAGGCGAAGAAGTAGGCGTGCTCCTGCTCCTGGAAACGACCCCGGAATTTTTCGAACGAGAAGAAGGGCAAACCAACAAGTCGGGCTTCCGCTACGTCTGGTCGTATTTCCGAAAGTATCAGAGCTTGCTCGTACAGATCATTCTGGGGCTGTTCCTGGGCACCGTGCTCCAGTTCGTCTTCCCCTTCATGATCCGGGCGATCGTCGATGTGGGGATCAACAACATCGACATCAAGTTCATCTACCTGGTCATCGTCGCGCAACTGGTCTTGTTTACCACCCAGATCGCCGTCGACTTCTTCCGGAGCTGGATACTGCTGCACGTCGGCGTACGCGTCAACATCAGCCTCATCTCGGATTTCCTGATCAAGCTGACCCGCCTGCCGCTGCGCTTTTTCGACACCAAGATGACGGGCGACCTGCTGCAGCGCATCGGCGACCACGAACGCCTGCAGCGCTTCCTGACCTCCACCTCGCTGATCTCGATCTTTTCTTTCTTCAACTACGTCGCTTTCGCGCTGGTGCTATGGTTCTGGAGTAAACTGGTCTTCACCATTTTCCTGGTGGGCACTGTGCTCAACATCGGCTGGATCCTTTTCTTCATGCGCCTGCGCCGCGAGCTGGACTATAAACAATTCGACCAATCGGCGGAAAACCAAAGCAGCCTCATCGAGCTCATCAACGGCATGCAGGAGATCAAGCTGCACAATGCCGAAAAACAAAAGCGATGGGCCTGGGAACGCATTCAGGCCCGGCTGTTCCGCACCGGCCTCAACGCCCTGCGCATCGACCAGATGCAGCGCTCGGGCGGTAATTTTATCAACGAAAGCAAAAACCTGCTCATCACTTTCGTAGTGGCCAAATCGGTGATCGACGGCTCGATGACCCTCGGCATGCTCGTGGCCGTACAGTACATCATCGGGCAACTCAACGCGCCGCTCAACCACCTTATCGAATTTATCCGCTCTTTCCAGGAAGCTAAGATCAGCCTGGAACGCATGAACGAGATCCACCGCAAAGACGACGAGGAGAACGTCGAAGAAAAGATCACCCTGCTCCCCGAATCGGGCGACCTGATCCTGGAGAATGTCTCTTTCCAGTACGACGGCCCCCATTCTCCGACCGTCCTGAAAAACATCAACCTCCGCATTCCCAAAGGACGGACCACCGCTATCGTCGGCAGCAGCGGCAGCGGCAAAACGACTATGCTCAAACTTTTGCTCAACTTCTACGTCCCTACGGAGGGCGTCATCCGGCTGGGGGATATCGTACTCTCCAATATTCAAAACCGCCTCTGGCGCGATAAATGCGGCGTAGTGCTCCAGGAAGGCTTTATTTTCTACGACACCATTGCCCGCAACATCGCATTGGGAGACGAGATCATCGACAAGCAAAAACTACTGAAGGCGGTCAAGATCGCCAATATCCAGCATTTTATAGAATCGCTGCCCCTGGGATACAATACCAAGATCGGCCAGGAAGGCCTCGGCCTCAGCCAGGGGCAGAAACAGCGCATGCTCATCGCCCGCGCCGTCTACAAAAATCCGGAATACATCTTTTTCGACGAAGCGACGACCGCACTGGACGCCTACAACGAGATGCTCGTGATGGAAAACCTGGAAGAATTTTTCCGCAAACGCACCGTGGTCATCGTCGCCCACCGCCTCAGCACCGTGATGAACGCCGATAACATCATCGTTCTCGAAGATGGCGAGATCGTAGAACAAGGAACACACGACGAGCTGACGTATTTGCGCGGCGCCTATTACCAGCTGATCCGCAACCAGCTGGAACTGGGCGCTTAACCCGATTTTACAATTTTTCAATGGAAGAACAGGAAAAGTTCGAGATCAGAAGCGAAGAGGTACAAGAGATCCTGGGAACGCCTCCCGGATGGCTGGTCCGTTGGGGCACCATCGTGGCTTTCATCACCGTACTGGCCCTGGGCTGGGCCGGGTACTGGCTGCGGTATCCCGACCTGGTCACCGCCCGCGTGCGGGTCACTTCCACCGAACCGCCGAAAAAGCTGATCGCCGAAACGACGGCCTATATTTCCGACATCCTGGTGCAAAACGAAGATACCGTAGAAGCCGACCAAGTGCTGGTGGTCTTCAAAAGCAAAGCCAAATTCGAGGACGTGCTCGTGCTCGACGACGCCCTGCTGGCGGTGCAGGAGCTGACGGATTCCGCCTTGCTGGCTTTTAATCCGCCGCGCGACCTGCTGCTCGGCGAGATACAGGAAGATATGTATGAGTTTTCCGAAAGGCAGGACGAGCTGGCCATGACGGTTTCCCGGCGCTACGAAAAACTGAGCATTCGCCAGCTGAACCGCCAGATCGATAAGATACAAAGCACCATCAACGACGAATGGTCCCGCCAGCGCAAGCTGCAGGAACAGCTCCGGCTCGTCAACGAACGCTTCGAACGGGAGCAAAAGCTCATCAAAGACGGCGTACTGCCCAAATCGAAAGAACAGGAAACCCAGGAAGAGATCCTCGCCCTCGAACGCGAACGCCAGGGCATCACGGCCTCCATCAAAAACAAGCGATTCGAGATCGACGCCATTAAAGCGCAGATCAGCGGGGTGCGCCAGGGATCGGTGGAGGAGAAATACAACGCGTCCATTCAATTGAAAGACAGCTTCCTGCGCCTTCGCAAGCGGGTAGAGGACTGGAAGAAAAAATACCTGCTGATGTCGCCGATCCACGGCGTAGCGGTTTTCACCAACGACAATATCAGCGAACAACAATTCGTGCCGCGGGAAGCAGAACTTATGGTGGTCGTGCCTATCAAAGCCACCGAGATCATCGGCCGGCTATCGCTCGACCTCAGCGGTTCGGGTAAAGTGAAAGAAGGCCAGCGCGTGATCGTCAAATTGCAAAGTTATCCTTTCCCGGAATTCGGCGCCGTCATCGGCGAAGTGGCCTGGAAAGGCAAGATTCCCACCAACAACACCATACCCATCGAAGTGCGCTTCCCAAAGGGGCTGGTCACCACCACCGGACGGCAGCTCGACCCCAGTCAGGAAATGCTCGGCACTGCGGAGATCGTGACCGTCGATAAGCGCTTCATCGAACGCATCTTCGAACGCTTCCGCGGAGCGACCTCATAACCGGAGCGGCAGTGTCAGGGTTTACGCCTCCGCCATCACAAGTGAATCACTTCGTCGTAGGCAGCTGCAGCGGCTTCCATCACCGCTTCGCTCATGGTGGGGTGGGGGTGCACCGACTTGATGATCTCGTGGCCGGTGGTCTCCAGTTTGCGGGCGGCCACCACTTCGGCGATCATTTCCGTTACGTTGTAGCCGATCATGTGGGCGCCCAGCCATTCGCCGTATTTGGCGTCGAACACCACTTTTACGAATCCTTCCTTGGCGCCGGCGGCGCTGGCTTTTCCGGAAGCGGAGAAGGGGAACTTGCCGACTTTAACTTCGTAGCCGGCCTCTTTAGCCGCTTTTTCGGTGTAGCCCACGCTGGCGATTTCCGGTGAGCAGTAGGTACAGGAAGGCAGGTTGTTGTAATCGAGCGGGTGGGGGTTCTGGCCGGCGATCTTTTCCACGCAGAGGATACCCTCGGCGCTGGCGACGTGGGCCAGGGCCGGGCCGGGCACGACATCGCCGATGGCGTAGATGCCGGGCACGTTGGTGCGGTAGAACTCGTCGACCTGTATGACGCCCCGGTCAGTTTTAATGCCCAGGGTTTCCAGTCCGATATCTTCGGTATTGGGCGTGACGCCGGCCGCCGAGAGGACGATGTCGCATTCGATCTCTTCCGTCTTGCCGTCTTTGCGGCTCTTGACCGACACCTTGCAGCCTTTGCCTTTCGTATCCACGGCTTCCACGGAAGTATTGGCCAGAATCCGCATGCCTTTCTTCTTGTAGATCTTGCCGAGCTCCTTGGAGATATCCGGATCTTCGCGGGGCACCAGTCCCTGCTCCAGGAATTCGACGATGGTCACCTCGGTGCCGATGGAGTGGTAGAAGTAGGCAAATTCCGTACCGATGGCGCCGGCGCCGACAATGACCATCTTTTTGGGTTGTTTTTCAAGGGTCATGGCCTTGCGGTACTCGATCACTTTTTCGCCGTCGATCGGGAGGCTCGGCAGTTCTTTGGCGCGCCCGCCGGTAGCGATGATGATGTGTTCGGCGCTGTATTCTTTTTTGTTGCCCTCGGCGTCGGTCACTTCTACCTTTTTGCCCCGGGCCAGCCGGCCGGTGCCGTTGAGGGTATCGATCTTATTTTTCCGAAAGAGGAAGTTGATGCCTTTGCTCATCCCGTCGGCTACTTTCCGGCTGCGTCCCACCATACCGGAAAAATCGACTTCAGACTTACTCACTTTGACGCCGTAATCGCCGGCGTGCTGAATATATTCGAACACCTGAGCGCTTTTCAGCAGCGCTTTGGTAGGGATACAACCCCAGTTGAGGCAGATGCCGCCCAGCGATTCGCGTTCAACGACAGCGACTTTCATGCCAAGCTGAGAGGCGCGGATGGCGGCGACGTAGCCGCCCGGACCACTACCGATAACGATAATATCGTAGTTCATAAATAGCGTGGATTTAGTTACAAGGCGCTAATATACTCAGACTCGGGGAAGACGCCAAGGCGGTGAAGTTGGGGTAAAGCAAAAACCCCGCTGCCTGACGACAGCGGAGTCTTCCCTAACTTACTGATACTAATTAATATTTTGACACACGGCTGCCGTTCGTTTTCCGGGAGGAAAAGCACACCAAACCGCAAAAGCCTTGTCTAGCAGATACTTAACGTGAATCGGATACCGGGGCGAGGATCTTTCCTTAGAGGACAGAGAAGGTGCATAGAGATTCTTCGTGGAACTTTGCTAATCATCGCCGCATCCGTTTACTCCTGTAAATTTAGTAAATCTGAGGGTCAGGGGCAAAAAAAAGCGGCAAAATTTTATTTGGCGCCGGGTTTAATTTTTTTGGTTAAAGCACTGATGTTCAAAGGATTGAAAAATTGAATTCGGTTAATTTGAAGTTCAAAATAAGTCGGGAAAGCGGCTGAAAACCAAAAGGATACCCTGAGCCCGGGCGGCGGGAAAAAATTTAAGGCTCCTGGGCGAGTGTAACCACCACAATGGTATATTGCCCTGTATGCATGCGATCGACCGAAGCGACGTACCCGGGTTGGAGGACCTGCCGTTTGCCCAGTTGCATCTGAGGCGCTCGCTGGTCAATGGCCTTGGCCCAGGAAGAAAAGGAAAGGTATTCAGGACCGAGGTTGGCGAGCCGGCGAAGCAGGGCGGCGCCTAATCCGACCCAGTAGGCGCTATCCGGCTGGTCGGCGGCTTTGGAAAGGCGAAACGCAAACTCCTGTTCGATGTACTCGCAGCCCCGCTGGTGCAGGGTCAGGGTGATGCCGTCGCTGAACTGGACCACTTCTTTGCTTGCGCCTCCCTGTTCCAGAGAAAAGCGATGATCGTCAACCTGCGGCAGCTGTGAAGAGAATACGGCTTCCGGGGCGCTGTACCGGCAATCGGCAAAACTGTTGTAATCTTCGCTATTCTGACACGAAAATGACAGAGCGCCCAAAAGGATACAAAAACTGAAAGCGACTACTCCAGGCTTCATTTCTTTCATCTTTTTCAGCCCTTCTAAATTTGCAAAATTAAACATTATTTCGGTTACGTACGTTAGGACACTGGTTTTTATTAATGCAGTGATTAAACTAAACGACATAACTATTTATGGTCGATTCAAAGTATTCTTCCAACGGTAAGCTTAACGGCCATGCCCGCAACGGTCATCCCCATAACGGCGCCGACCGGAACGGGCGCGCGGCCGACCTCATTCACGAGGTCGGAGAACAGCACGTTGGTACTTCTCTGGACACCCCGCTCAGACCCGGCGCTTTCGATCGCTCCGACGAAGTCAAGATGGCGCTGATCGAAGAACACTTCAGAGAAATCATGGACATCATCGGGCTCGATCTGCGCGACGATTCGTTGCAAGGAACGCCGCGGCGCGTAGCTAAGATGTTTGTCCAGGAGATTTTCTCCGGATTGAAACCCGAAAACAAACCGCAGGTCTCTCTTTTTGACAACAAATTCGGCTACCGGCAAATGCTGGTCGAAAAGGGCGTCCAGGTGCAATCTTTTTGCGAACATCACTTCCTGCCGATCTATGGCGTGGCGCACGTGGCTTACATAGCTAACGGACAGGTGATCGGCCTTTCCAAGATCAACCGCATCGTAGATTACTACTCGCGCCGTCCCCAGGTACAGGAACGCCTCACCCGCCAGATCGCCGAAGAGCTCAAAACCGTACTGCAGACCGAAGATGTCGCCGTTTACATCGACGCCAAGCACATGTGCGTGCAGGCTCGCGGGGTGCAGCACCAAAACAGCAGCACGGTTACCACCGAATACAGCGGCAAATTCCTCAATGAGGATACCCGCAACCAGTTTTTACAGGCGATCAAACCCTAACATTTTTCTAGTTAAGCTTTTCCTGCATCGCAAAAAAGTACGATTTCAAGGGGTACTGGATCGGCGATCCGGCCCTTCCGTCACTATGCGGTTTGAAAGGAAGACCAGGTCCGAACAGGACTTGGTCTTCCTTTTTTTGTTTCCACCCGCCAAATCGCTTCCGAAATAGCCCTTTTTTGGTATTTTACACCAAAAGTACCGAGCTATGCGCAGGCTCCTCCTCTTTTTCGCGGCCGCGACCGCTTCGCTATGGGCGGCGGCGCAACCCCATCCCGCCGCTTTGTTCCGGGACCACGCGGTTTTACAACGCGATCGACCCATCCCCGTCTGGGGCGCCGGTACGCCCGGCCGGCTCCTGACGGTAACCATCGCCGGGCAGTCCCACACCACCGAGGTCCAACCCGACAGTTCTTGGCGCGTCACTCTGCTCCCGCACGAGGCCGGCGGCCCTTTTACCCTGACCATTAATGGAGAGGCTGTCCTGGAAGATCTTTACTTTGGTGACGTCTGGCTTTGCTCCGGCCAGTCCAACATGGAATGGATAGTAGAAAACTCCCGCAATGCCGAAGCAGAGATAGCCGCCGCCCGGGATCAAGCCATTCGCCACTTCAAAGTTCCGTTGGAGGCTAGTCTGCACCCGGTGGCCGCTCTTTCGGGCGGCGCCTGGGAAGTAACCGCTCCGGAAACGGTAGGCGCGTTTTCCGCCGTTGGCTATTACTTCGCCCGCGAGTTGCGCAAGCACGTCGACGTTCCCATCGGACTCCTCAACGCCAGCTGGGGCGGCAGCCGCATCGAGGCATGGATGAGCGCCGAAACCCTGGGGTATCCGGACGCCGGGGCCGCCGCCGTGGCGATCGCACAGGACATGGCGCAACAAGAAGCCGCCGGGCGATCGGAAGCGCTGGAAAAGTTCAAGGCGCTACCGGTTTTTGAGGAAGCGCCCGCCTGGGAAAGCGTGGAGCTGGAAGAAAAAGAATGGCCGGCCGTTACAGTGCCCGGCAATTGGGAAGCATCGGTGCTGCCCGATGTCGACGGGGTAGTCTGGTTCCGCAAAACCATCGAATTGCCGGAATCGGTCGCCCGGGCCGGCGCCATGCTGCACCTGGGCAAAATCGACGATTCCGACCAAACCTGGATCAACGGCCGGCTGGTAGGGGAGCGGACGCAATCCTGGGACGAGGAGCGCCGCTACTTCGTACCGGCGCCTTATCTGCAACCCGGGGAAAACGTGATCGCCGTACGCGTTGAAGATACCGGCGGCGATGGGGGGTTTCACAGCCCGGCGCCGGTCATGCAGCTGATTTCCAAAGATTTCACGCTCCCGCTGGCCGGCGAATGGCGCTACCGGGTGGAATCGGTCAGCACTATCGGATCGACGCCCCGCCACCAAACGCCTACTTTATTGTATAACGCCATGATCCACCCCTTGCTGGACTTTCCCGTCAGAGGGGTGCTATGGTACCAGGGCGAATCGAACGCCAATACCCCGGAAGAAGCGATCGCCTATCGCCGGCTCTTTCCGGCAATGATCGACGATTGGCGGAAGCGCTGGCAAACCGGAGATTTTCCGTTCCTTTTCGTTCAGTTGGCCAATTACCTGGCGCCTCCCGATCGGCCCGGCCCCAGCAATTGGGCCTTGCTGCGCGAATCACAATCCCGTACGCTGGATCAGGTAGATCACACCGCCCAGGTCCTGGCCATCGATATCGGGGAGGCCGACGATATCCATCCCCGCAACAAACAGGAAGTGGGCCGGCGACTTGCATTGGCGGCGCGCCGGATGGTGTACGGCCAGGCCGTAGTAGCTTCCGGGCCTACTTTCAAAGCCATGAAAAAAGAAGGCGACCGCCTGCGCTTGACTTTTGATCACCAGGGCGGCGGATTGGCGGCAAAAGACCCGTACGGCTACGTCAAAGGGTTTGCCGTCGCCGGGAAAGACCGTCAGTTCTATTGGGCGCAAGCTCGCCTGGAAGGCAATGAAGTAATCGTTTGGAGCGCCGCCGTGCCGGAGCCCGTGGCGGTGCGCTACGCCTGGGCGGACAACCCGGCCGACGCCAATTTATACAACCGGGAGGGTTTGCCGGCTACGCCTTTTCGGACGGATGGGTGGTGAGCGGTTGATCAGGTTTGCATGGATTTTTTCGTCATGAGGAACCAAAATAGTTGATTGGAACAGAAGAACTGTAGGACTTAACCCGGATTAAGAAGTAACACAAGCTGGTCTGGCGCCAGATTAAGTGTACCGCAACACTTTTACTTTGCCATCCATTTGCTTTGCCAAAAAGCCGATTCCGTAGAGGAGGATCTTCTTACCACCGGACAGATAGGCTTCGTGATATTTTTTCAATTCAATTTGCTGAAGAGCCTGCCGGGAGAGCGTTTTTACATTTTTTACCCGGTCGCTTTTGCCGAATTTAAACTCTATGATGTAGACCTTATCGGGAAATTCCAGCACGGCGTCAATACGCCCTTTATCGGTTTCTTTTTCCAGAAGTAATTGTACGCCGGTCAGCCGTAGCATCATATACCCCAAGGAGTGGTAGTATGCTTCCTGAGGAATGTGCAGCCGGGCAGGGATATCAGCCAGAAAGCTCTGCAGGCGAGTCAGGAAATCGTCGGTGCGTTCATCCCGCAGGGCATGGCGCAGCTCGATGGCCTCCGGTTGTATCTCGAACTCGTCTTTTTCCACAAAACCGGCGGCGAGGAAGGTTAGAAAGGAATGGCGCACTTCTTCGTTCGGGTAGTCCAGGTAGTAATACTTCCTGACCCCTTCTCTGACGACTCTGCTTAGGGTAAGATAACCGGTTTGGTATAAAAGGGGCAATAGCGGAAGGTTGGATGCCTGCCCGGAGCTACCGGCCAGGTCAGCAATTTTCAGGTTTTCAAACGTTTCCGGCAGTACTTTTTGCCTCTTGATCAAATCGATCAGGAAGGTAGGCGTACCCGTGGAGAACCAATAATTTCCGAAGTCAAGGTTGGAAAAAAGACTCAGAATGGAAAAAGGGTTGTAAAGCTTCTGTTCGCCGTCAAAAGAAAAACCATTATACCAGAATTTGATGTGCGCCATCAGTTTTTCCGGAGTCATTCGGAAAGTCTGGCTGTTGAGCTTTTCTATCCATTCGCCAAAATAGAACTCCAACTCCTCCTGCGTGAAGCCTAGCAGGGTAGCAAAAGACCGGTTTTCCGAAATATCCTGAAGATTGTTCAGCCCGGAAAACACATTAACCTTGGCGAAGCGGCTGACTCCCGTAAGCATCACAAAACGGAAGTACTGATCCAATCCCTTCATGGCGCCGTAAAGACCCCGCACTACTTCTCTATTCTCCTCGAATCTATCCTTGTCCGCCAGTACATCCACCATTGCCTTATCATACTCATCCACTAATACCACGACCGGGCCGAATTTATCATACAGGGCTTTGATCAGCTCGGTGAAAGCATTGGCGATGATGCTGCTTTCCAGTTTTACTTCAAAACCGGAGGCAAGGGCTTTTAAATGCTCCAACAGGGACTGTTCGAAGATGGCCCGGCTTTTTTGGTATTCCAGCAGAGAATAATCGATGTGAATGACCGGATGTTTTTTCCAATCCTTTTCCTTTTCGTAAATATCCAGCCCTTCAAACAAATCTTTACGTCCCTGGAAATAAGCCCTTAAGGTAGTGAGTAAAAGAGACTTGCCGAAGCGCCGGGGGCGGGATAGAAAATAGAATTTACCTGATTGGATCAACTCCCAGATAAAAGCTGTCTTATCGACGTAGATCATCCCACCGGAGATGATGTCTTCAAAGGTCTGTATGCTTATGGGCAGCTTCTTCATCCTTGCAAATATATGTATATATCAGTAGCTGACACCAGCGAATTGCCTCTTCACTTAGAGCTTGGTAGGCTCTAAAAGCTGGCATGCTCAGGGAATGTATCCTAAAAAATTTGCTCTGCTTGTGGCGTATTTCCTAATTTTAGAGCCAACCCCGAAAGCAAGCAATTTTTATGCCTTCCCGCCCGGTAAAGCCAGGCTACAACCGGCGCAGCTGGGGAGTCAACACGCTCAGGGCGCACGTAGTCTCCTGGTCATCATCCAATAAAATCCAATTGCCGATGCTTCGCAAGCTCTTGCTTTTTTGGGTTATAACCCATTTAGCTTTATCTTATTCCAAAGCCCAGATGCTCATGGAATGGCAGGACCCCACCGTGGTGGAACAAAATAAAGCGGCCCCCCACGCCACCCTTTTTCCTTTCGAGAACCGCGACCTGGCTCTCCGGGGCGACCCGCAACAATCGGCCTTTTTTCAGTCTTTGAACGGCGACTGGAAGTTCCACTGGGCGCCCCGCCCGGAAGACCGCCCGTCGGATTTTCATCAGGTCCGTTACGACGATAGCCGCTGGGGAACCATTCCGGCGCCGGGCAACTGGGAGCTGAACGGCTACGGGATTCCCATCTACGTCAATATTCCCTACGAATTCACCTGGCACCCGCACCCGCCGGCCTTGCCGGAGCACTACAACCCGGTCGGCGCTTATCGCAAAACCTTCGTTCTGGACGATTCCTGGGAAGGCCGCCGGATCTTCGTGCATTTCGGCGCCGTAAAATCCGCCTGTTACCTGTGGATCAACGGGAAAAAAGTAGGCTACAGCGAAGGCAGTAAACTACCGGCCGAATTCGACATCACGGAATACGTACGCCCCGGCCAGAACCTCCTGGCTCTGGAGGTCTATCGCTGGAGCACCGGCAGCTACCTGGAGTGCCAGGACTTCTGGCGCATCAGCGGCATCCAGCGCGACGTTTTCCTGTGGTCGGCGCCGGCGGTGCACGTGCGCGATTTTTTTGTGCAAACCGACCTCGATGAAGCCTACCGGGATGCGGTTTTTGACCTGACCCTGGAACTGGAAAACTACGACGCGGCCGCCGCAGCAGGGTATGCCCTGAAGGTTGAGTTACTGGACGCTACCGGCGCTACGGTCATGGAAGCGGCCCGCCCGGTCGATGGTTTCAGCACCACTTCGGTTGAGCGTTTTTCTCAGAAAATAACTGCCCCCAGCTTGTGGTCGGCCGAAACGCCATCCCTCTATACCCTCCTGGTTGCTCTGCTGGACCCGAAAGGAGAGACGCTGGAAGTCATTCGCCAGAAGGTCGGCTTCCGGGAGGTCGAGATCCGCAACGGACAGCTGCTGGTCAACGGGCGCGCCATCTGGATCAAAGGCGTCAACCGCCACGAACACGATCCCCGAACCGGACATGTCGTTTCCCGGGAAAGTATGATCAAAGATATCGAGCTGATGAAAAAAGCCAACATCAACGCCGTGCGTACTTCCCACTATCCCAACGACCCCCTGTGGTACGACCTCTGTAATGAATACGGCCTTTACGTCGTCGATGAGGCCAACATCGAATCGCACGGCATCGGCTACGACCTGGATAAAACGCTGGCCAACAAACCGGAATGGTGCGAAGCCCACCTGCAGCGCACCATCCGTATGGTGGAACGGGATAAAAACCAACCCTGCATCATCACCTGGTCGCTGGGCAACGAGGCCGGCAACGGGCTGTGTACCTATGCAACTTACCAGTGGATAAAAAAGCGGGACCCTTCCCGGCCGGTGCAATATGAGCGCGTACAACACGGATGGGGCGAAGGTGCTTATTTTGACTGGAATTCCGATATTTTGGCGCCTATGTACCCCGATTCCGCGTCTATGGTAGCCTATGTCGAAAAATATCCGGAACGGCCGTTGATCTTGTGCGAATACGCCCACGCCATGGGCAATAGCGTAGGCGGCCTGAAAGAATACTGGGATCTGTTTTACGAACATCCGACCATGCAGGGCGGCTTCATCTGGGACTGGGTCGATCAGGCGTTGTACAAAGAAACGGAGGCCGGGACCATCCTCGCTTACGGCGGCGACTACGGCCCGCCGGGTACGCCCAGCGACGGCAATTTCCTGTGCAACGGCCTGATCCAACCGGACCGGACGCCCAATCCGCACTACTGGGAGGTCAAAAAGATCTACCAGAACATCAGGATCGCCTCTGACAATCCGGCGGCAGGTGAGGTGACGCTGTACAATGACTTCTCTTTCAGCGACTTGTCGGCTTATTCCTTAGCCTGGTCCGTAATGGGCAACGGCTTGCCGATCGTTTCGGGAGGCAAAGAGGATATCACCACGCCGCCCGGCCAGGAGAAGCGATTAACCTTACCGCTGCCTGATCTTAGCGAGGCGGACGGCGAATTGGTGCTCGAGGTTTCCATTTTCACGTGCGAAAAACAGCCCCTGCTTCCGGCCAACCACGAGATAGCCTGGGAACAGTTTGTGCTCGCTGAAAAACCGGTGGCCCCGAAAGCGTCAACCGGCGAATTGCAGGTAGAACGCCGGGCGGAACTGATCGTCCTTACCGGAAAGGATTGCGAGCTGGCCATCGATACTACTACCGGACAATTACGCTACTATCGCTACCGTGGAAAAGAAGTGATCCAGGACGGCCCCCGCCCTGAATTCTGGCGCCCGCCCACTGATAACGACTTCGGCGCCGGACTGCCGGCAAAGCTTCGCGTCTGGAAAACGGCGCTGGCGGATTTTATTCCTCCTTCCGTGAAAATTACGGAACAAACACCCGAGGCCGTAACTGTATCCGTCGAAAGGCGATTGCTCAAAGGGGACGCAGCTTTGCGACAAAGCTATCGCGTAGACGCCCGGGGCAGGGTAGAAGTGGACCTATTCCTGGAAGCCCGCACCGGCGACCATCCCATGCTGCCTCGCTTCGGCCTCAATTTTACCCTGCCCCGCCGTTTCGACCGGGTGGAATGGTACGGCCGCGGCCCGCACGAATCCTACTGGGACCGCAAAAGCGGCGCCCGCCTGGGGCGCTTTTCCCGCCCGGTCAGCGAGCTCTTTCATCCCTGTATCCGTCCCCAGGAAACCGGCAATCGCACCGATGTGCGCTGGGTGAAAATCACCGACGACTCCGGTACCGGTTTATTGTTCACCTCCCAAACGCCTTTCGACTTCAGCGCAATGCATTACCTGAGCGAAGATCTCGATCCGGGAATCGAAAAAGGGCAACGCCACGCCGCAGAATTGCGAGAACGCAACCTCACCAGCCTCGACATCGACTACCGGCAGATGGGTCTCGGCGGGATCAACAGCTGGGGAGCGCTGCCGCTGGAGGCGTACCGGCTGCCTTACCAAGATTACCGCTTTTCTTTTTCGCTGGAGCCGGTGAGCGGCCGGTGATGGCAGTGGGATCATCCCCGGTCCGTTGTGCTACACCTTAATCGGCGGATGCTTGAGTAAAAAATCCAGCACCTCTTCCGGCTCATCGGTCAGGAACAGCAGCTTGGCGTATTCGCGGCCCCAGGCCAGCTGGCGGAGCAGCGGAAAGATCAGGGTTTGGATTTCGTAGCGTTCGCGCCCGAGGAAGACCATAGGACTGTAATAATTGAAGGTGCCGTAGTGGTTCTGCGTAGCGTCCATGAAGATCTCCTGGGTGGTGCCCGCGCTGCCCGGCGCGCAGACGATGCCGTAGAGGCTGACCGCCAGCAGGGTATCCTCGCGGATGCTGTTGGAAAAGTATTTGGCGATGTGGGAGGCGAAGAGGTTACTCGGCTCGTGCCCGTAAAACCAGGTAGGGATGGCCAGGTTGGGCGCGCCGTCCGGATATTTTTCCAGCACCTCCAGCGCCTGTCGGTGATAGTCCGGGCTGGTGTACAGGGGGGCCTTGCTCAGGATGCGGATCGCCTGCTCCAGATCACTCGCTTCGCGCCCGGCGAAATAGGCGCCCAGGTTGGTGGCTTCCATGATTCCGGGACCGCCGCCGGAGACGACGAAATAGCCGTTTTCCGCCAGCAGCTGGGCCGTGCGCGCCGTCTTGGCGAAAAAAGGATCGTCGCGCCGTTTGCTGTGCCCGCCCATAAAACCGACACAGCGGCGCGCGGTCATCCCGCCGGCGTCGTAGTCGAGCAGTTCCCGCAAAGCATCGTCGATAGCGTGGTCGTGGATGCGCTGCCAGAGTGCTTCGTTGATCGAAGGATTAAACTTCGTAGCGGAAAAGTGCCGGTAGATCCGGTAGTCGGTGCTCTGGTCCTCCGCCTCGTCGAAACCGGCCATCAGCTCCTGCCAGGTATACAGCCGGTGGCGAAAAGGTTGGTAGGGCAGCCCCTCCGGCGCCTGGTAGAGATAGGCGCCCCGGCCGCGCAGTTCCGTCTCATCGGCCAGAGACAGGCGGCAGCCGAGAAAAGTCGTATTGTCGATCACAAAGGTGCTCCAGTCGATATCGCGGCCGGAAAAATCGAGCCCCTGCAAAGTGCAGTGGCGCAGGTTGCGGCCGTTGCTCAAAAACTGTTCGAAAGTTTTGATCTGGGTAATGAGCTGCTCGGGCTTTTTTCTGAACTTACGCATGGGTTAATTCGCGATGGATTTTCAGGACCTGTTGGATTAACGAATGGCGGCCGTCGTTGATGATGACGTAGTCGGATCGCGCTGCTTTTTCGACTTCGGGCAGCTGGCGCGCCATGCGGGCGCGGATGGCCTCCCGGTCCGCACCGTCGCGTTCCATGACCCGCTCGATACGCAGTGCCTCCGGAGCGGTGACGGTAATGACCTTGTCGAGCGCCTGATGGCTGTCGCTCTCGAAAATCAGCGCCGCCTCCTTAATGGTATAGGGCGCGCCCTTTTGCTGCTGTGCCTCGTTCCACCTTTCGCCGTCCGCAAAGACGGCGGGATGGACCAGCCCGTTGAGCGCTTCGAGCTTTTCGGAGTTCCGGAAGACAATATTCGCGATGTATTTCCGGTTGAGGGCGCCTTCCGGCGAATAGGCCCCGGCGCCGAACAATCCGGTAATGGCGGCTTTCAGCTCCGGGTCGTGCGCCATGAGCCATTTGGCGCGATCGTCGGCGTAGTAAACGGGAATGCCCAGCGTTTCGAAGATGCGACAAACGGTCGTTTTACCGCTTCCGATACCGCCGGTGACGCCAACTTTTAGCATATTCGTGAATTTTGGGTAACGATCTTTCTAAGCAGCCTCAATTTTATTACTTTGGGAACAAAACCGCGTTAGGATTGAACACTTTTTCCATTTTTCAACGTTGGAGTTGCCTTGTGCTGATGGTCGTGGGCGCAGCTTGTTCCCTTCCCGCCCAAGATATACACTTTTCGCAGTTTCAGCATAGCGGGCAGTACCTCAATCCCGGAGCAGCGGGCGCTTTCGACGGAGACCAGCGCCTCGTCGGGCTCTACCGCAACCAGTGGTCGGCCGTGCCGGTGCCTTTTTTTACGGTTTCTTTCGCCTACGACCAGAAAGTAGACCTGCCTTTTCTGACTGACGGATATCTGGGCGGCGGTTTGATCTTCTTCTACGACCGGGCCGGCGACGCCGAACTCAGCTGGTCGCAACTCGGCCTCAACCTCGCCTATCACCATCGCCTCGATGAGCAGCACACCCTCGGCGGCGGTTTTCAATTACAAACCGGCAGGCGGGCGTTCCGGCCGGGCGCGCTTCGCTTTGACGATCAATTTAACGGCGACATCTTCGACGAAAACCTCGTTACTTCCGACGTTTTCGATCGCGACGGCGTCGGCTTTTTCGACCTGGGCGCGGGGATCACCTGGACTTATACGGCCGACGAAAAACGCACCCGCCTGGAAGCCGGCATCGCCGGGCAGCACCTCAACCACCCCGCGGTAGGGTTCTTGTCCGGCAGCGACGTCCAGCTGCAGCCGCTCGCCCGCTTCTACGCCCTCGGTCTGATCGAATTACAGGAGCAGCTCGACCTTACGGTCAATGTAATGACCCAGTGGCAGGAACCTTACCGCGAAGTGATGACCTCGGCCGGCCTTCGGTATCACCTCGCCAAGGGGCCTGCAAAGCAGATCGCGCTGGAGCTCGGCGCCGGTTACCGCCTGGGAGACGCGCTGGTCGCACTGGCCGGGCTGCATTACAACGATTGGTTTGCCGGCTTCAGCTACGATATCAATGTCTCGGATTTCAATCAGGCCACCAACGGCCGGGGCGGCCCCGAGGTGGCGGTCCGCTACATCATCCGTCAAGTTAAACCTCCTGATACTTTCAAAGCATGTCCCATCTACTGAATGCATGGCGCTTTTGCCTGACTTTGTTGCTGACCGGCGCGCTCGTATTGCCGGCGGCAGGGCAGTCTTTTCGTGCTTTCGTCAAAGCCGGAGATGAAGCATGGCAGAAAGGCGACCACTACGCCGCCATGCAGCACTACCGGTCGGCCCTACTCCGCAAAAGCGACGCCGTGGGCGTCAAATACCAATACGCCGAGGCGGCCCGTCACTTTTTTTCTCTGGATACCGCCGCAATGTATTACCAACAGGTGGTGACGGATGCGCCGGGTCAATTTCCCCAGGCGTTGTACCATTTGGCGGAAGTGCGCAAATACCAGGGGCGCTATGAGGAAGCCGCCGCAGGCTTTGAGCGCTATCTGCTCAGCCGATTTCGCAACAAAGCTTATGCCGCGCGGGCCCGCGAAGAAGTGAAGTTCTGCCGGTGGGCGCGCGACCAGGAACCCGACAGCACCCTGAGCGTACAACAGCTCAGCCGCCGCATCAACACCCCGTACTCCGAATTCGGCTCATTTGTTCAGGGCGACACCTTGTACTACACTTCCCATCGCTTCGATTACGAAGAAGACACCCACCGCCCGCCTCGCAAGATCAGCAAGGTGCTGTACAGCCGGGGCAGCGGCCGCGGGCGCGCCCTTACCCGCAATTTCAACGCCAAAGATCAACTCACTGCGCACGCCGCCGTCGCACCCGACGGCAATCGCATCTATTTCACTTTGTGCCGGTACCAGAACAGCTCCGCTATTCGCTGCGAAATATATTACCGCGACAAAGACGGGCGCGGACGTTGGGCGCGACAAGCCAAGCGCCTTCCCAATGCGATCAACGCCCCCGGTTGCACCACCACCCAACCCCATGTCGCTTACGATTCCTCATTGCAATCGACCGTCCTGTATTTCGCCTCCGACCGCCCCGGCGGAAAAGGGGGTATGGACCTGTGGTACGCTGCTTTCAACCAGGAAAAAGACGCTTTCGAGGAACCCCGGCCGCTGATCGACCTGAATACGGACCGCGACGAACTGACTCCTTTTTTTCACGGCCCTTCGCAGACGTTGTATTTCAGCTCCGACGGCTATCCCGGTTTTGGGGCTTACGATATCTTCCGCGCCGAAAGCGCTGCAGGGGCGTCATGGGGAGCAGTGGAGAACCTGGGCGCTCCGATCAACAGCAGTTTCAACGACATCTACTTTTTCCTGATGCCGGACGCCCGCTCCGGGTACCTTTCTTCCAACCGGCCCGGTTCCTTTTTTCTCGACGAAGAAAACCAGGCCTGCTGCAATGACCTCTTCCTGGTCAGCTTTCCCCGGCCCGAGCCGACGGCCGATACTACGATCCGAGAGATAGCCGAGACCCCGCCGGCGCCGCCGCCCCAGCCCCCGGTGGTGGAAACCCCGCCCGAAGTGCTGGAAGATTTTTTACCGCTGGCCCTTTACTTCGATAATGACGAACCGGACCGGCGCACCCGCCGCACCACCACGCGTAAAACCTACGGGGAGACCTTCCGTCAGTATTACGACCGCAAAGAAGCGTACCTGAGCCAGTACACCGCGCCCTTATCGGATGAGCACCGCCCCGCCGCGGAGGACAATATCGATTCCTTTTTCGAGGAGGAAGTGCGCAAAGGCCACGAGTACCTGCTATTATTTTCTGAAATCCTGCTGGAGCGCCTCCAACAGGGCGAGACCGTAGAGGTCTTCATCCGGGGATACACCAGCCCACGCGCCAAAAGCGACTACAACCTGGCGCTGGGCCGCCGGCGCATCAGCAGCGTACGCAACCATTTCGATGCGTACCGGGACGGCGTATTCCGGCCGTTCCTCGCCGACGGCCGCCTGGTCATTACCGAGCGTTCTTTCGGGGAGACGCAGGCTGCTTCCACAGTAAGCGACGATCTGGCCAATGAACGCGCTTCCATTTACAGCCCCGACGCCGCCCGGGAAAGGCGGGTAGAGATAGAGGAAATACAGCGGGGAAACAACTAAATATTACTACTTTTGGGGCAAGAGAAAGCTTGCACTATGGCTAAATTCAGGAGAAATCACGACCGCGCGGGCACGGGACGAAGCTCGGGGACCATCGCACGGGTGGGATTGTTTGCGGCCATCCTCGGCGGTATGTTCTTCGCTTTTAATCAGTTTGCCGGCGGCGGTTCGGAAAACGAAGCGCCGGCGCCGGCCAACCGGCTGGATGAAAGTATTGCCGAAACAGACTACTACCTGCCCACCGGCGGGTCGGGCGATATTATCCGGAAAAAATACTATACCCTGTCTTATTCCGAAGCCCACGAACAGGCGGAATGGGTCGCTTACGTGCTCACCGAAGCACAGGTGCGCAGCCCGTGGGTCGACCGGCAAGACAACTTCCGGGAGGACCCCGCGGTGGAGAGCGGATCGGCCTCGCCTGAAGACTACCGGCACTCGGGTTACGATCGCGGGCATCTGGCGCCGGTGGCCGACCGGTCGTTCAGCGAAGCAGCGATGGAAGAGACTTTTTACATGAGCAACATCAGCCCGCAGGCCCGCAATTTCAACGGCGGCATCTGGCGCGAGCTGGAAGAACTGACCCGAAGCTGGGCCAAAAAGGACGGCCGGCTTTTCGTGGTTACCGGCCCGGTGCTCAGCAGCCCTCCCAAAGGCCGCATCGGCGATAACGAGGTGTCCGTACCCGCTGCCTTCTTTAAAGTGTTACTCGACCTGGATGAGCCCGTCCAAAAGGGCGTCGGCTTCATCATCCCCAATCAGGTGAGCTACGAGCCGCTCTACGACTTTGCACGCTCCATCGACGAAGTCGAGGCGCGTACCGGGCTCGACTTTTTCCCAGACCTGCTGGACCAGGAAACGGAAGCGGCGCTGGAAAGCGACTTCAACCTGGATCTCTGGTACTTCAGTAAGCAGAAATTCGAAGAACGGACCCAAAAGTGGAATAAGCGATAAAAACGAAAACGATATGGCGGACCAGGCCAAATTCAAACAGGTCGTCACCGACGGCTATTCATTCGAAGGCGACTCCATCGTGCTGGGCGGCGCTATGCTCGACCGGCAAAGCCTGACGAACACCTTGGTTAAAATACCTCTCCAGACCCTCAACCGGCACGGCCTGATCGCTGGAGCAACCGGTTCGGGGAAGACCAAGACCCTGCAGATCATCGCCGAACAGCTGTCGCGGCAAGGCGTACCCTCCTTGTTGATGGATATCAAAGGCGACCTCAGCGGCATCGCCGTACCAAGTGGCGGCCACCCCAAGATCGACGAGCGGCACGAACGGATCGGCCTGCCCTTTGAGGCAGGCGACAGCCCCGTGGAGTTCCTGAGCCTTTCCGACGAAAAAGGCGCCCGGCTGCGCGCCACCGTAACCGAATTCGGTCCGGTGCTCTTTTCCAAAATGCTCGACCTCAACGACACCCAGGCCGGCATCATGTCCGTGGTTTTCAAATACTGCGACGACCATAAGCTGCCGCTCATCGATCTGGAGGATTTGCGCAAAACCTTGTTGTACCTCTCTGATGAGGGCAAGGAAGAAGTAGAAAAAGAGTACGGCCGCATTCACCCTTCCTCCGTGGGGGCGATCATGCGGCGATTGGTGGAGCTGGAGCAGCAGGGGGCCGAGGTGTTTTTCGGCGAACCCTCGTTCGACGTCGACGATCTCTGCCGGACCAACGAGGCGGGGAGAGGCGTGGTTTCCATTATCCGCCTGACCGATATTCAGGACCGGCCCAAGCTCTTTTCCACTTTTATGCTGCAGATACTGGCGGAGATCTACGCGACTTTTCCGGAAGAGGGCGACCTGGATAAACCCAAGCTCGTCATCTTCATCGACGAGGCGCATCTCGTTTTTGAAGAAGCCTCCGACGCCCTGCTCGACCAGATCGAAGCCATCGTCAAGCTGATCCGCTCCAAGGGCGTCGGCTTGTTTTTCGTCACCCAGAATCCGGTCGATATCCCCGAAGCGGTTCTGGGGCAACTGGGTATGAAAGTACAGCACGCGCTGCGCGCCTTCACCGCCAAGGACCGCAAAGCGATCAAACTGGCCTCCCAGAATTATCCCCTCACCGATTTTTACGACGTCCCCGAGCTACTCACGCAGCTCGGCATCGGCGAGGCCCTGTTTACCGCCCTCAACGAGAAAGGCATACCTACCCCGCTGGTGCACGTGCTGCTGCGCGCGCCCCAGTCGCGGATGGACATTTTGACCGAAAAAGAAATCGACGGGATATTGAAGCGATCCCGGCTGATCGACCGCTACGACGAGAAAGTAGACCGGGAAAGCGCCCACGAACTCCTCGCGAAGAAGATCGAAAGGGCGCAAAGCGAAGAACGGCAGTCCGAGCTACGGGACCAACGCGAAAAAGCAGCCCGGGCGACTTCCGGTCGCGGATCATCCAAAAGCACTCTCGAAAAGATTTTGAGCAATCCGACGACCCGCCAGATCGGCCGCACCATTGCCCGCGAACTGACGCGGGGGCTGCTGGGCGTATTGGGGGTGCGGTCTACGCGGCGACGGCGGTAGGGGAGGCAGTAGAACTGAAGACTTCAATTTCCCAGCATACTCTTGTAATCCCGTTGGTAGACGGACCAGGGCGTCACCTTATACTGATCGGAGGCGAAATAGGTAGCGATCTGTTCGAATTCTTTCGGGGATTTATAGCCGACAATAGACTGGATCACTTCCTGGTTTTCATCCAGAAAGACGACAGTAGGGAAGCTGAGGCGGCCGCGCAGCAGTTCTGCGGCCAGTTCGTGATAGCCGCGTTTTCCGTCTTTGACGTATTTGTACACCTTTCCTTTGAACTTGAGTTCGCCGCGGTGCTCGGCGTCCAGTTTTACCGGATAGAAGTTTTCATTGAGGTATTCGGCGATATCCGGCTGGCGAAAGGTAGTTTGTTCCATTCTTTTACACCATCCGCACCAATCGGTATAGACGTCGAGAAAAATCTTTTTTTCCTCCCGTTCGCTCAGCGCCAGCGCCTCTTCCCAGGTCAGCCAATTGACGCCTGCCCGGTCCTGGGCGGCGGCCGGGTGGGAGAAGAAAAAAGAAAAGACAGCGAAAGCCGTTATAGTGGAAAAAGGAAGTCTCCTCATGCTTGCATTTTTATTTACCTACACCCCGGTAAAATTAACAACTAAAGAACAAAATATAAAAAGGCGGGATGGGGGGAGCGCCCTATTTTAAATGAAGTTTAACGATTGGCCGGCGGCGGGATAGAACACCTGCACTTCGTCCGGTCCCAGCGGATGACGGCTGCTGGGCGGAACGGGCAGCACCGGGGCGGGGATTCCGGAGGGCAGCTCTCGCTGTCCGATCAGCACGCGCGCTTCGTCCCACAGCCCTTCCCGGATGAAATTGGTCAGCAGGCGCGCGCCGCCTTCTACGAGCAGGGTGCTCCGGCCGCGCTCGGCGAGGGCGGCAAGCAAGCGGGAAAGAAAAGCAGGCCTATCGAAATCCATCTGCAGGTATTTTATTTTGCCGTTTACAGCCGGCGGCGATTGGTGGGTAACCACCAGCGTCGGGGCCGTACCGTCGAACAATTTCAGGTCGCCGGCAAGGGTCAGCTTGCGGTCGAGCACCACCCGGCAAGGGGAGGGCCCGAAGTAGTAGCGGTTGGTCAGCTCCGGGTTGTCGATCCGGGCGGTAGCGCTGCCCACGAGGATCGCGTCGACCTCGCTGCGCCATTTGTGCACCAGCCGACGGGACCATTCCCCGCTGATCCAGTACTGCCCGGGCTGGGGCGGAGCGAAAAAGCCGTTGCGGGTGCGAGCGTACTTCAGGATGATGTAGGGCCTCTTTTGGGTGACGAAGGCGCTGCGAAAGCGGCTGAGTCGTTTCCCTTCGTCTTCCAGAACGCCGACGCGCACGGCTACGCCCGCCGCCTCTAGTTGGGCGATGCCCCGACCGTTGACCTCCGGCGAAGCGTCCAGGCAGGAAATGACCACCCGGGGTATTTGCTTTTCGATGATGAGGTTGGTGCAGGGCGGGGTTTTACCGTAAACACAACAAGGCTCCAGGGAAACGTATAGCGTAGCCCGGGAGAGCAGGGATGCGTCTTCCGGAGCCACGCTTTCAATGGCCCGGACTTCGGCATGCAGGCCACCGTAGCGCCCGTGAAAACCTTCACCGATGATGCGCCCCTGGTGCACGATCACCGCGCCGACCAGCGGGTTGGGAGAGACCAGCCCCGCACCCAGACGGGCCAAATCAAAACAGCGAAGCATATACTGCTGATCAGTAGGCATTGTCGGTGGTTATTTCGGTGGAAAAATAGGACAGTTTTGGGAGAACCTGCCGATATTTGAACGCAAATCCCTGGACAACCGATTGTCGGCGCTCGTAACAAAATACTTTCGGCCATATTGCTGTAATCCACGTTTTTACGAGATTAATCTTCGCGAATAGGGAAGGTATCCAGACAAAAAGTCGACGTATTTTACTTTTCTAAAATTATTTTTTAATTTTATGGAGGTTTCCCCAAACAAACTTCCCATGTCTGCATCCTAACAAACGACTCAGTTTTGGTAGACCATAGTCAAAATCTAATCATATATTTAATTTAACAAATACGAAAGAGCGTGTTATACAAAGTCAAGCTCAAAAACGCCGATAAACACGTTTTGTTGGATGACCAGGTTTATGAATACCTGACGTCCGACCCTTATTTGGTCAAGGTCGATTTTATCAATAACCTGCGCGAACACTCCAGTGGCTGCGCCGTCTTCCAAAAGACCTGGAAGAAAGCGGACGGCGGTTACAAAACCGAAACGATCTACCTGCACAAGCTGATCGCGGAAAAGTTTCTGGTGGGCACCAAGTCGAACGACCGCAACCTGGTGGGCGCGAAGAACGGCAACAAGCTGGATTGCCGGCTGGACAACCTGATCTACCGCTCGCGGTCGGTGGCCAGCCGCAAACGCAAGTCGAGCAGCAAGGTAGGGTATACCGGCGTATACAAGGAAAACAACCGCTACCGGGCAGTCATTTCCATCAACCGGAAATCCGTACACATCGGCATGTTCGCCACCGCCGAAGAAGCTGCGCTCGCCTATAATAAAAAGTCGCGCGAATTGTACGGCGACGACGGGAAGATCAACGTCATTAAACCCCGCACCAAAGCGGAGGAAGAGAACGGGATGGAATAGTCATTTCACGGCCCGCGTCATTTCTCTTTTCCCCGGCGGCCCGGGCAGGGATTCCACGGAAAATCCCAGATTCTTCAGTATTCGCTTTACGACGCCCTTGGCGCAATAGGTTACCAACACGCCTTGTTCGGTGAGGGCCTGATACATGGCGCTCAGGATGGGTTCTTCCCACAATTCCGGCTGGGCGTTGGGGGCAAATGCGTCAAAATATATGAGATCGAAAGCAGGCTCGAGCACGAGCGCTTCGATGCGGATTTGGTCTTTTCTAAAGTAAAACCGATCGCCCAGTTGTTGGGTTTCCCCCCAGGTATCATCATGCATGGAGAGAAAAACCGGACGGAGATCATCCCACTGCAGCTGCGCAGGGTAATTCAACTGCCGGGCCTGTTCGGCGGTGATGGGATAAGCTTCTATTCCGCGATAGTGTATCTCCACCTCCCGGCGCGTCGTCTCCAGGAACGTCAGAAAAGCATTGAGGCCGGTGCCGAAGCCAATTTCGAGCACCTTGATCTTCTGGCGAGTAAGCAATAGGGGATAGAGGCCCGCTTCAATGAATACGTGCCGGGATTCCTGGATGGCGCCGTAGCGCGAATGGTAGCTTACGCCGTAAGCCTCCGAAAAGATGGAATGAGACCCATCCTGTGTTTCAAATATTTTTCCCGGCGCTGTTTCCATTACGCCAAATCTTCCTGAAGGCACGCCCGAATGCCGGAAACGGAGATGTCGAGGTGAGAAGTATGGTACCGGCAGCGGCCGTTTTCGATGAGGAGCACCTGCGGCGACTCGTGAATGACGCCGAACCGCTCGGCGACCTGGTTGGACAAGGCCCGCCGGCCGATGACGTCCAAGTGGTAGGGCGCCAGGGCGCTGTTCGGAATATCCCAGTCACCTTCGAGCCGGTGCTGAACGATATAGCTGATAGAGCAACGATCGCTATGTTTGAAGATCAGACAGGGCGTCGTTCGCGAATTCTCGATGAGTTGTTCCAAAGCGTCGGGATGCTCCAGAACGTTCCAATTGATCATCAATGCTAGAAGATTAGGTTCAGTACAGAACCAACAAACTCAACTAACGTATCGTTCAAAGAGAAATTATTAGGACAGCCATACCCCCGGTTGCAGGAAGAGAGCGCCGTCGCGGCGAGAACAACCAACAGAGTGAAGGCGAAGTTTCTGACTTTTTTGTTTTTCATTATGATTGGATTTAGCTTTTTTGAACGTTGCCGTCAGATGGATGAACGACCGGATGACGGCGTCTATTTTGCCGGGGTTCCACAAATTCGTCGCAAAAATAAGGAGATTTACGGGACGCCGCCACTTTAGCAGTGCAAACATCCTTCCGGACAGGTTGTTGGTGAATTGAGATTTGCTATTTTTGCATCACCGTTAACAAAAGAATAACCAAAATATGGCCAGAAAAATTGCACTGAGGGACGCCATTCGCGAAGCCATGTCGGAAGAGATGCGCCGCGATCCGGACGTATTTCTGATGGGAGAGGAGGTTGCCGAATACAACGGCGCCTACAAGGTGAGCAAGGGAATGCTCGACGAATTCGGCGCCAAGCGCGTCATCGATACCCCGATCGCGGAGCTGGGTTTTGCGGGCATTGGCGTGGGCGCCGCGATGAACGGCCTGCGACCCATCGTGGAATTTATGACCTGGAACTTTGCCGTGCTGGCCTTCGACCAAATCGTCAATAACGCCGCGAAGACCCTTTCCCAATCCGCCGGACAATATAAATGCCCGATCGTTTTTCGGGGTCCTTCCGGTTCGGCGGGACAGCTGGCCCAGCAGCATTCGCAGACTTTTGAAAGCTGGCTGGGCAACACTCCCGGGCTGAAGGTTATCTCCTGCATCGATCCGGCCGATACCAAAGGCCTGCTCAAATCAGCCATCCGCGACGATGATCCGATTTGTTTCATGGAATCGGAAATGATGTACGGCTTTGAAGGAGAAGTGCCGGAAGAGGAATACCTGGTGCCCATCGGCAAAGCCGCCGTACGCCGGGAAGGGACGGACATCACGCTTGTCTCCTACAACAAAATGATGATCCCCACGCTGAAAGCGGCCGAAGAACTGGAAAAAGAAGGCTTCTCCGCTGAGGTGATCGACCTGCGCACCATCCGCCCGATGGACCACGAGACGATCATCAACTCGGTGAAAAAAACGAACCGAATCATCGTCGTCGACGAATCCTGGCCGTACGCCGGCGTCTCTGCGGAGGTGTCCTACATCGTCCAGAAGTTCGCCTTCGATTACCTCGACGCGCCGGTCATCCGCGTCAACTCGGCCGATACTTCGCTTTCTTATGCTCCGACGCTGGTGGAGGAGTTCCTCCCTAATCCGGAGAAGATCATCAAGGCGGCTAAGGAGGTGATGTATGTGGCGGGGTAGTTTTTTAGTCTTTGGGTTTTAGTCTTTGGTCTTTGGTTTGCTCCGCGGGTTTTGTTGAAAGTTCCCCGATTGAGAAAGACCAAAAACCAAAGACCAATAACCCAATCCCCACGAAACCTTTTCCAACCTTCGTTCGTTTCCTTCATTGTAAGAATTGGTTTACGAACATATCCATCATCAGAAGAAGTAATAATCCCAATGCTGACCATCCTTTTGATCACGCTGGCGTGGCGTAAGCGCCGGGAACTGCGGCCTTTGCTGACCGAAAAGCGTTCCGAATGGCTGTCGAAGATACGTACGCTGCCCACACTCCGGTCGCGCCGCTGCAATTCAGTTTGATCCGACGGCGGCTCCTGCAAATTCCAGCTTCGTCCCGCAACTGCCGCAAAACCGGTCGCGGGAGGTGATCTTTCCGCCGCAATCCGGACAGAAGCGGGCATCGGTCGTGATTTTCCTCGCTTTTCTATTGCCGGTCAGCATGCCGAAAATCGATTCGTACTCGCCTTTTTCGATCCACTTATAAAATTCCGCGCAGCGCATCACCGTCCAGGGATGGCTCATGCTCATGGTGCTAAGCAGCTTGGCGGCCCGGCTTAGTTTTTCGTAATCCAGATCTTCGAAATCGCGGGCCTGCTGAATAAACTGGTTGATGAGGTTGCGGTCGTAGTATTTTTTGGGCAGGCCGGCGATCTTCAGCATGGCGGTCGCCGCGCTGTCCACGTCCTGGCAGGCCAGGAGTCCGGCGCGGTCGGCGGTAAATTCGGACATGCGCTGCCAGTTGAGCAGGGCCACCTCCATTCCTACCGTCACCACCTTACCCAGTCCCAAAGTCGCTTGTCCAAGTACGCCGCCCAGGTAGGGCAGCACCTGCGCCATGTGGTGGTACAAGACGTGGTTGCTCTTGATGTGGCCCAACTCATGACCGAGCACAAATGAAAGTTCACCCGGCTCCAGCAAGTCGACCGCTCCGGAGTTGAGCACCACGATGGTCTTTTTGACCCCGGTGGCGTAGGCGTTCACGCCGGGACCAAAGGCCAGGTAGAGCTCCGGGACCTCCGGCATATCCAGCACGGCGCAGGTTTCGTGGAACTGATCGTGGAGTTCGGGAAAATTACCTTTCGTCACCTTTAGGTTGGAGCCCGTACAACGTATGGTGTACATCTTCTCGATACCGAGCTCCCAGAATTTGCGGGTCAGGAATTCGAAGCCCGGCGTGCCTTCCAGCATATCGAGGGCCCTGCGATCGAACGGGTGCTCGTAATCCATGGATACGAGCCCGGGTAGTTTCTGCTGCTCCACCACTTAGCGATTAGCGAATTCGTTGATAAAAGCGAAGATCTTACCAGGCAGTTTCACCTGTTCATAAGCGCCGATGCCTGCGGTGACGGCCAGCGGCCAGAGCAGGAACAAGCCTACGCCGCCCGCCAGCGCTTTATCTATCCATCTGCCGGCGCCAATTTCGACGGTGAGGTTGTTCTCGCGCGGATAAAACACCACATTGAGGGTAGTATTCATGCCCACCAGCTTGCGCCAGCCGCCGGTCTTGGCGATCTGGACCAGCAGGCCGTTATCTTTAGTCTTTAACTGATGATACCTAAATTGTTGGTAGCCAAGCCATTGAAAGAACTTATCTAACAGCTCTTCCAGGCGATGACTTTCGATGGGGTAGCGCCGGGCTTTCCGGCCGCGCCGCTGTGCGCCACCGGAAGCGGAAGGCGGTGGGGTAGTGGGAGCCAGTTTTTCCCCGCAGTGAGTGCAAAACCGGGATGCTTCGGCATTTTGGTTGCCGCAGTTGGCACAGATCATGACGGTCAAAGTTTTGTGGATAAAATTGCTTTTCAGATAAGTGTACCGTTGGGTGGAAAAGATCACCTGGTTTTGGCCGTCCCGCTGACTACTTTTCAGGGAGGAGACAAGCGTAGAGGCAGATGGGCGAAAATCAGAAAAATACTACTTAACATAATATAAATTATAGGAAAAAGAGGAGTGTTTGAACATACGAAACGATCAGTAATATGTGGTATGTAAAATCAACACGTCTCGGTTTAAAGCATTTTTTGTACACAGTGATCGCCGTGCCGGAGGTTAGAAAAGATGGCCGGCATGCAGCGCATATTTCGTACCTCGGCACGAAGACGCATCTTTTAAAACAATCCACCAATATCTCGCGCCTCTTAACAACGGCCCAATCGTCGCCAACCGAATAACTCACCTATCTTCAGCAAAACGGTCCGAATAGCAAACAGGCTATTTAACATAATTATATAATCAACACGTCCTGCCGGAATTCGCCTTTTCTCAGATAAACAGATACATCACCAGGAAGACCGATACGCTGATCACCAGTCCGGCCACGAAGATGCGATAAGCGATGGTCAACAAGCGGTACTTTCTTTTCAGCACCGCGCCGAGGTTATACAAGTCGCGGGACAAGTCGTCGTACAGCACCTCCTGGTCTTCTTTCAGGTCGCGCAGGTATTCGATAAATTCATCTCTTTCCAGTTTCAGGAAATTGCCGAAATACAACAAGCTGACGCGGTGCTGTTTTACGTCCTCCCGGGTAAACTCAACTCCCGCCGTTTGAGGAATAGCTGAAAACACCGCAAAGACGATTGCCGCTAATGAACTGAGCATCAGCAAGATGACCGGGATAATAAAAAACAAATTATCCGTATTGGAAAAAGTAGCCAGCGAGAAGCTGGCGCTACCCGCGGTAAGCAGGATCGACAGCACCAGCGTGTTGATGCTGATGATCATATTGGCTTTTCCGTCGGCGATGGAGCTGAGGTTGATGTGGTTGCGCAGGGTAACGCGGTAGATGGTATCCACGCCCCGACCGAAGTCTTTCCCCGTTTTTTTGCGCACCGTTTGCCGGTGGGCTTTGGCGATCTCTTCCCGCTGGTCGGCGATATTTTTGTTGCGCCGCTTGGTGAAAGCTTCCTGCGCCCAGGGCGTGTAGTATTTGGTTTCCAGCTGAATATCCAGCAGTTTTTCATTCCATTCGTAAAGCGAATAGGTTTCTCCTTTCACCGCTTCCCATTCCAGCCGCAGGAGGTCGCCCCGCCTGAAGAATCGCTTTCTTCCTAAAAAAGACCAGTAGGCGTCGTGCAGCATTTTGGCTAAAGTGGATGCTGGTTCTTTCCGTGCAAAGTGTTGCAGGAGGGCGGTGACGGCCTGGATTTCTTCAACTCCCCTACCCTGTTGTTTCAGATATTCAGCAGCCATTTCCGCACTCGCATCCTGGAAAGCTTCGGTTTGGCGGGTGTATCCGGCATCGAGGAAGGTGGCCGCCAGCAGCAGAACCGTTCGCTCTTCCTCCGGCAGGCCGGCCGCTTCGCTCAGGCTTGCGCACACTTCGGTCAGTTCTTCCGTATGCTCAAAGTTGTGAAAAACGAAGTTCGGCGAAAGCTTTTCCAGCATTTGAGATTGTACGTAGTCTCTCGCCTGCTCGGTTATGAGGTTGGTTGTCATATTGTGAAGCATGTTGCCCTTGCTACGTTAAGCATTTTTAGCTTAACAACAACATTGCCGGAATAAAATATTTGCGACCACTCGGGTTTTTGAAGAAGAATGAGACATAATTCATTTTAATTCATTACATTAAGAACTCGACGCCGGACAACAACAGTTGCAACTGGAAGTAAATAACCTGCAGCCGGGATGGTATGCAGTGCGCTGTCAACACCGGGAAGGTGTGGAAGTGACCCGTTTCCTCAAGCAGTAACGGGCTTTCGACCGCCTTGAAAAAAGCGCCATCTCCGATTGATTTCGGGGATGGCGCTTTTATTTTTCAAAACAACTTGAGCTGAGGCTGTTTAAGCCGTTCGTAATGAGACAGATCGTACTCCGGTTTTACTTTGTCTGCAAAATATCGCCGGCGAGCGATCTGGAATTGCTGGGCGACCATTGCGGCGAGCGGGCCTTCCCCGCGCATGCGCGTTCCGAAGCGACTGTCATTCAGCTTCCCGCCGTGCACGTCGCGAATCCGGTTGAGTACGCGGTCCGCGCGATCCGGCCGGTTTTTACGAATCCAGTCTTCAAAAATTTCAGCAACGTCGCCATTGAGGCGCACCATCGTGTAGGCGATGGATAAAGCGCCCAGTTTGCTGACCGTTTTCGCCATTTCCAGGATTTCGTGATCATTAAGTCCGGGAATGATGGGCGCCATCATGACGTTTACGGGGATACCGGCGGAGGAAAGTTCCTTCACCACCCGCAGGCGCGCCGCGACGCCGGCGGTGCGCGGCTCCAGCACCCGGCGCAGCTCTTCGTCGAGGGTAGTAATGGAAACGGAGACTTTGGCGAGGCGCAGTTCCGCCATCGACTGCAGCAGATCGAGGTCGCGCAACACCAGGCTGTTTTTGGTGATCACCCCTACGGGATGGCGAAACTTCCAGAGGACTTCCAGCAGTTGCCGGGTGATCCCGAACTTTCGTTCCGCCGGCTGATAACAGTCGGTATTGCCGGACAACATGATCGGCAGCGCCTCCCATTTTGGCTTGCGCAGGGCTTGTTCCAGCAATTGCGGGGCGTTGCGCTTGACCAGGATTTTGCTTTCGAAATCCAGGCCCGCGCTATAACCCCAATAAGGATGCGTATTGCGGGCGTAACAATAAATGCAGCCATGCTCGCAGCCCTGGTACGGATTCATGGACCAGGCCATACCGATATCCGGACTGTCTACTTTGTTGAGAATGGTTTTGGGATACACCTCGATGTGTTGCGTTCGCACCGTTTCCTCCCAGGGCTCCGGGTCGTAAATAAGGGAATGATAAGGGTTGGCGGGATTGATCTGCGCTCCCCTACCCTTTCGGTAATTCGGCGGCTTTTGGGCCATGGAATTATTTTTGTTTTAAAAACAAGCAATTTTAAAATTTATCAGCAAAATTAACACAAAAAATTTATATTTTGTTTATTTTTGAATCCTCATTTGTCACCAAAACCTTATTAATATGTACTTCCCGACCACCTTGAAAACCTTAACTGTCTTGCTGCTCTTTTTCGCCCTGACGCACGGGCTGAGCGCACAGGGAGACTGTGCCGCCAACCGCGCCGTGCTGGATAAGATGGACCAGCTTTTCACGGCGCAGGACGTCGACGGCTACGCGGAGATCTACCACGCAGAAGCCGTGCGACATACGCCCGAAGGCGTCACCAAAGGGTTGCCCGCTATTCAGGAGGCGGCCAGGCAATTTTTCTCCCAGGTAGAAGAGCCGCAGGGAAAGAACCTCGATTACATCTGCGACGGCGACAAAATGGCCGTACGCTGGGAGGGCTCCGGCACATCGATGGGAAAAAAAGTGAGCGTCACCGGCATTACGATCTACCACTTTGAGGATGGCAAGATCATCGAAGAATGGGAGGAGATCAACGGCCTGGAGATGATGATGCAAATGGGATTTGAGCTTAAACCGCCAATGGAGAGCAAAAACTGATTTGATTAGAACTACTAGAAGACAAAGCCCGGTTGGAATTCGATTCCGGCCGGGCTTTCCGTTTTCCGGGAATTTGCTAAATTGTTGGCAAGAGCTTGTTTGGAGGTAGTCATTTTGGCTGCAAAACCCAGCTTTTGGAACCTCCCTGTGGCATTTTTCCGACCCGTAGCGCTGCTATGAGCCGGAAAAATCCCTTCGGGAGAACCCAAAATCTGAGTTTTTCGCTTCAAAAGCACTACCTCCAAACATCTCTAAACGACCCGCGCCATGAAGATCAACCGCAAGACATTTTTCAAGGGCGTAGCCCTCGGCACGATTTCTCTGCCGTTCATTTTGCGTTCCTGCCTGAATTACAACATCGCCCAAAATGGCCAGAGCCCGAACATTCTCAGCGATAAGACTTACCGCTGGAAAATGGTAACCACCTGGCCGCCCAACTTCCCGGTGATCGGAGAAGCGTGTCAGTTATTCGCCGATCTCGTTCAGCGCATGTCGGCCGGACGCATTCAGATCCGGGTGTACGGCGGCGGAGAACTGGTGCCTCCGCTGGAAGCTTTCGACGCGGTGCGTAGCGGAGCTGCGGAAGTCGGCAGCGGCGCAGCTTACTACTGGGCGGGCAAAGCGCCGGCCGCCCAGTTCTTCGCCTCGGTGCCATTTGGCATGAACGCCCAGCAGGTCAATGCCTGGATACAGGCCGGCGGCGGGCAGGAACTCTGGGAAGCGCTCTACCGGGACTACAACCTGGCGCCCATGCTGGGCGGCAATACCGGCGTGCAGATGGGCGGATGGTTCAACCGCGAGATCAACAGCATCGCCGACCTGCGCGGACTGAAGATGCGCATTCCGGGCCTCGGCGGAAAAGTGTTGGAAAAAGCCGGCGGCGCACCGGTGCTCCTCGCCGGTGGAGAGATCTATACCGGCCTGGAACGCGGCGTCATCGACGCTACCGAATGGCTGGGGCCTTTTCACGATTACCTGATGGGGTTTCACGAGATCGCGAAATACTATTACTCTCCCGGCTGGCACGAACCGGGAACCGCCCTCGAGTTTTTTATCAACAAAACGATCTTTGACCGACTGCCCGATGACCTGCAGGCGATCATCCGTTCGGCCGCCGCTCAAATCAACGGCTGGTGTTTCTCCCAAATGGAAGCTAAGAATGCCGAACGCCTCACTACCCTACTCAACGAAGGAATCGACCTGCGTACCTACCCGCCCGAAGTACTCGATCAGTTGCGCTCCTACACTGAGGATGTGATCCGGGAAATTACGGAAAGCGACCCCTTCAGCCGGCGGGTATACGATTCCTACCACGCTTTCCGGAAACGAAGCCAGCATTACGCCGCTATCACCGAAAGGGTATTCTACAACCGGATACAGAATAGCTGATTTTTGCCAGTGATTCTCGGATGGGCGACATGCAGGGAATATCTGGATATAGAGTAAGTAACGGCAAAATCTGAAAGATGCCGGCGTCTAGGCATCTCAAAAAGAGGCTGTCAGCCTAATCTACCAACTGGGTCAAATCACTTTGTCTTCCTGGAGCTTAGCGCCGAGGATGTACGTCATTCTTTAAACAAGCCACATAGCTGCCATTTAAGCTATGGTTAGATACTTTGAAGCTTCAGGTCAAAACTTTTGGAAAGCTAAAGGAAACACCTCCTATTCCATTCAAGGATTTTCGTGGGCAATTTTTACCGTTTGAGCTGGTATGATCTATTTTTGTATGTTTTTTTATAGAGAAAATTTCGTCTGAGTAAAATATTATATTAAAATACGTAGTATACGGCTGCTGCGACGCCCGGTTTGCCACTAGCCCGGATTATTCAACCAAAAACAGAACCAAACCGGGAAAAAGAATAACGATCAGCAGGAAGATCAACTGGATGATCACAAAAGGCAGGATACCGCGGTACAAATGCCGGGTGGTGACCGAAGGCGGCGCCACCCCTTTGAGGTAAAACAGGGAGAAGCCGAACGGCGGAGACAGGAACGAAGTCTGTAAATTGAGCCCCAGCAGGACACCGATCCAGATGAGGTTGATTTCCAGTTCGATAAAGATCGGCGTCACCACCGGCACGATGATGAAGATGATCTCAATAAAATCGATAAAAAAGCCGGCTACGAATACGACCGCCATCACCAGGAACAGGAAAGCCATTGGCGACAGATCGGCCCCCCGGATCAGTTCTACCAGGAATCCGTCGCCGTTCATTTCCCGGAAAACGAAAGAAAAAGTGGTTGCGCCCAGCAAAATGACGAAAACCATGCTGGTGAGGTGGGTCGTTTCCAGCATCACGCTCTTCAGCACCGGGTAAGTCAGTCGTCTTTGGCTGACGGTCAATAATACCGCGCCCAGCGCCCCGATGGCGGCCGCCTCCGTCGGGGAGGCCAATCCTGCAAATATGGACCCCAGCACGGCGATGATCAACAACATGGGTAAAACGAAAGCCTGAACCACCCGGCGAACAAATCCCTTTTCTTTAAATGCTGCGATCTCGGCTTGAGGAATGGCGGGTGCGCTTGCGGGCTGGAAAAAAGCAAGCCCCGAAATATAAAGCATATACACCAATACCAATGCAAAGCCCGGCAGCAGCGCCGCGGCAAAAAGATCACCTACGGAGACGTTCAGCACGCTCCCCAGCAAGACCAGCACCACTGAAGGCGGGATGATCTGTCCCAGAGTGCCCGAAGCAGCGACCACGCCGGTAGCCAGCTCCGGTGTATACCCTCGCCGCAGCATCGTCGGCAGGCTGATGAGCCCCATCGTTATGACGGTGGCCCCCACAATACCGGTGGAAGCGGCCAGCAAGGCGCCCACCAGCACCACAGAAATCGCGAGGCCGCCCCGCACCCGGCCGAACAAGACGGCCATCGTCTCCAGGAGGCGTTCCGCGATCCCCGAGCGTTCCAGCATGATGCCCATAAAAATGAAGAGCGGCACGGCCAGCAGCACGTAGTTGCTCATGATGCCCATGATGCGCGGCGGCAGCGCGGAAAGACTGGCGGCATCGAGAAAACAAAGAGCGTAAAGGATAGATATCCCTCCCAGCGTAAAGGCCACGGGATACCCGTACAGGATGAGCAAGAAGATGCTGAAGAATAAAATGATCGCCAATAGCTCCATACGGCAGTCAGTTGCGTTGGTCTTCTCCTTCCCGCTCAACCGCCCCGACGCCCCCTTCCAGGTACTGCCGAAGGGCGTGGATCAGGTTGGCGACGCCCTGCAGGAAGAGCAACCCCAGCCCCAGGACGATCGTAAATTTGATCACGTAACGCATGGGCAAGCCTCCGGGATCAGGAGAGGATTCTCCGATCTTCCAGGAGCCCAGCGCGTAATGAAATGCGGCGTACATAATCACCAGGCACCAGGGAAGCAAAAACAACAGTCCGCCCACCAGGTTGACCAAAGCCTGATCACGGGCGCTGAAGCGGGAGTAGAATAAGTCGACCCGCACGTGGCGATCGTGCCGCAAAGCGAAGCCCGCTCCCAGCAGGAAGATCATCGCAAAAAAATGCCATTCCAGTTCCATGATCCAGGCTTGCGTGCTGCTGAACAGATAACGCACCACCACGTCAAAACAAACCAGCAGCACCAGGGCCAGGGTCAGCCAGGAGACGCCCTTCCCCACCCCGTCGTTGAGGCGATCGATAGCACCGGCCAATCTGTAGAGGCTCCGCATTCGCAATTTTCTCCAAAAGATAAGGAATTGCCGCGGTCCGCCAAATTATTAATGATCGTAACGCGTAAGCTCCAGGGCATCGATGATCCGGATCAGTTTATGGGCGTAGCGTTTATCGGTAGCGTAGCCGGCTTTTTTCAGGCCGTGGGCCCACCCTTGGTAGTCGTGGCGGTCCAGCCTGAGCAAGTGCCGGTACCGCGAACTGTTGAGAAGGATACTGTGCTCGCGGAAGCTCTTCCAGGCCGACTCGAAAACGCGGAACATGTCGTAGATATCGTCATCCGAATAATTCCGGCAGGTGCATCCCCGGCACTTGGCGCGGCATTTAATGCCGAAGTGATTGTTCGACTCCCGCGCCAGCCGGCTGTCGCCCGCGTCCGATTCCAAGAGTCCCTGAGCCAGTGTAATGCTCGCGGGAATCCCGTACTTTTGCATTTCAGTGCGGGCGACGGGCGCAAAGCGGTCGACGTAGGCCCGGCAGTTTTTCAGCTTTTGCTCGACGATGGCGGGAGCGATCTTTTTTCGGCGGGCGTAGGTCGGATTGAGAATAAAGGTCAAATTCCGGAATTCATTGCCTTTTTCATCCACCGGCTCGCCCTCGCTGCGCTCGCCGGAGGGGCCGCCCGGTTTCAGGCCGGCCGGACGCGCCAGCGCCTGATCCCGTTGTTCGCTTTGGGGCCGGCCGTCCAGGGAAAGGGAGGAAGCCGCCGCGATCTCTCCTACCGAATTCAGATCGAAAGCGATACTGACGTCTTTATTGAGCACAACGTAAAGGCAGAGGGCGGAAACGAAAAGTTGAAACCAATTGCGGGACCACCAGCTGCGCCGGTAAGGGCGAGGGGCGGCATGCGGGGAAGGGTACGTCTTTCTGTCCATTTTGTTTTATTTTCGTACAGGGAAAACAAATTTAAAACAAAAAGTTTTCTCTTGCAAGTCCCGGAGAAAGCATTTTAGTTAGTGTAAAAATTACACTACATTTACACCAATTAATCAGGACCAAGACCATGATAATTGTTGTCGACAGCGGATCGTCAAAGGCGGATTGGAGAATCATCCGGGAAGGCAGACTGGAGAGCGTCAGCACCCCGGGGCTCAATCCGGTTTTCCGATCTCAGGAAAGCATCTTTCAGGAAATCGACCGGGCCTTTCCGGACGAAGCCGTGCGCAAGGGAGCCGCTCAGGTTTTTTTCTATGGCGCAGGTTGCTGGGACCACCACCGCAGTCAGCGCATCGTTGATGTTCTGAACGAGATCTTCCCTGCCGCGGCGGTAGAAGTGGAACACGACCTGCTGGGCGCAGCGCGCGCCGCCTGTTATACCGACCCGGGCGTAGCCTGCATTCTGGGCACCGGCTCCAATTCCTGTTTGTACGACGGCAGCGAGGTGATCGACAACATCACCAATCTCAGCTACCTGGTGGGCGACGAAGGCAGCGGCAGCTGGATCGGCAAAATGCTGTTGCGGGCTTATTTTTACCGGGAATTGCCCTCCGATCTGCGCAACGCTTTCGACCGGCAATTTCCCGGCGGCGAAAACGCCATCCTGGAAAACCTCTACGACCGCGGAACGCCCAATGTCTATCTGGCGTCTTTCACCCACTTCTTGTCCGACCACAAAGAACACGTTTTTATAGCCCAGATGCTCTTCAACGCGTTCGGCGCCTTTATCGACCGGCACGTTCGAAAATATGCCGGACATCAGGAACTGCCGATCGGTTTTATCGGCTCGGTGGCTTTCCACTTTCAGGAAATCATCAAGGTCGTTTTGCAGACGAGGGGATTGCAGCCGGGGCTGTTCATCAAAAAACCGATCGACAATCTCGTTCGTTTCCACGAACCTTCTCTTTCTACGAATTAAATCGATCGTATGAGTCAGGAGATCAAACGCATCGCGGTCTTTACCTCGGGCGGGGACGCACCGGGGATGAACGCAGCCGTGCGGGCTGTAGTGCGTACCGCTTCTTTTCACGACCTGCACGTATACGGCATTATGCGGGGCTACGAAGGGATGATCGAGGGCAACCTCGAGCGCCTCGAACGCGGCGATGTCGGCAACATCATCCACCGCGGCGGCACCATCCTGAAAACGGCCCGCAGCGAAGGCTTCAAAACGCCGGAAGGCCGGCAGTCGGCCTACGAATCGCTGCTGGCTTTCGACATCGACGCCTGCATCGCCATCGGCGGCAACGGCACTTTTACCGGCGCCGATATCTTTTCCAAAGAATACGATATCCCTTTTATCGGCATTCCGGGCACCATCGATAACGACCTGTACGGCACGGACTTCACCGTGGGCTTCGATACGGCCGTCAACACGGCGATCGAGGCGGTCGACAAGATCCGGGACACCGCCGATTCGCACAATCGCCTGTTCTTCGTCGAAGTCATGGGCCGCCACGCCGGCTTTATCGCCCTGAGCACCGGCATCGGCAGCGGTGCGGAGAGCGTCATCATCCCGGAATCGGATATCTCCATCGAAGCGCTGATCGACAAACTGAAAAAAGGAGCGCGCCGCAAGAAGCTGTTCAGCGTGGTGATCGTCGCGGAAGGCAACAAGTTCGGCGGCGCCAACGAGATCGCCAACCTGGTCAAGGAGCGATACGGCCATTACGATATCAAAGTGACCATCATCGGCCACCTGCAACGCGGCGGCTCGCCCACCGCGCTCGACCGCGTTATCGCCAGCCGCATGGGCTTCGCTTCGGTGGAAGGACTGATCAAGGGGCAAAAGAACGTGATGGTCGGCATCATCAACGATCAGATCACTTATACGCCTTTTGCCGAGGCCGTACAAAAATCAAAACCCGTCAACGACGACCTGCTCAAGATCGCGGAGATCCTGGCCGTCTGAGCAGGCGCCACAGCAAAAAGGCCGGAATGAGAAAGTGGGGAAAACGATAGAGGGCCTCGTGCGTCCATTGCCCCAGTGCCGACCACCAAAGCTCGCTGTGAAAATGAGCGACGATCCGGGCCGCCGTCGTCAGGAACCCCCAAAACGTGGCGTAGGCCAGCGCGGGTATCGCGTAGCGACCGGGTAAAAAGACCAGCAGGCTAACCGCAAAATCGAGCCAGGCCGCCGCGCGCAAAAATTGCACCGCCCCTTCCGTACCCAAACCGAGAATGCTCATCGTCATCTGCATGAAATAGCCGGGACGGGGATACCAGCCTATCGCGTAAAGGCCGTGGCAGGTGAAGGTGAGCGCAATGGCGACTTTCATAGCGAATGCGAGCGCCGGGCGGAGTCGCCCATGCCGGAAATAGAAAATGAGGAATAGCGGGCTGGCCCACTGCAAAGTGTATTCGAAAAACTGACCGGTGAAATAAAAATGCTCTTTGTAGTACAGCCCGGCCAACAGAATAAGGTTGGCGACGCCGAAGTACAGCAACGGAACGACGATGCGCGAAAAGCGACCGATCAACCAGAGGCCGAGGCCGCAAAGCAGGTACACCACCCCGCAAAAGACGGTCAACTGATCGATCGCGGCCTCGGTAGCCGGTGAAGTAACGTACTCAGACCACTCCCACCCCAACCCGCCTTCCACCAGCGGCCGCAGCCAGGCTTCGTCCCAGAAAAAACTGCGAAAAGGCGCGTCCCAGAAAAAGTGCTGCCAGGCGCGCCCCAGAAAAACGGCCGAGGCGGCCAGTTGCAGCCATTGAAGTCCGGAAACATCAACTCGCCACATCGTCGTGGTGCATCAGGAAAGCCTTGAGGAATTCATCCAGGTCGCCGTCGAGCACCGCCTCGGTCTGGCTGGTCTGGTACCCTGTCCGGTGATCCTTCACCCGGCGATCGTCGAGCACGTAGGAACGGATCTGGGAGCCCCATTCGTTTTTCATCTTTCCGGCTTCCACCTTATCGCGCTCGGCGAGCTGTTTTTCCAGCTCTTGTTCGTAGAGGCGTGATTTGAGCATCTGGATGGCCTTATCGCGGTTCTGGTGTTGGGAGCGTTCCTGCTGGCATTCTACGGTGATGCCGGTGGGGAGGTGGCGGACGCGGACGGCGGATTCCGTTTTGTTGACGTGCTGGCCGCCGGCGCCGCTGGCCCGGAAGGTATCCCATTCCAGATCGGCGGGGTTGACCTCCACTTCGATGCGCTCGTCCACCATGGGGTGTACGAATACGGAAGCAAAAGAAGTCATGCGTTTGCCCTGGGCGTTGTAAGGGCTGATCCGCACGAGCCGGTGCACGCCGTTTTCGCCTTTGAGCAAGCCGTAGACGAAATCGCCGCTGATCTCCAGCGCCGCCGATTTGATGCCGGCCACGTCGCCATCCTGCCGGTTGAGTTCGCTGACCTTGAAGCCTTTGCTCTCGGCCCACATCAGGTAGATGCGCAGGAGCATCTCCGACCAGTCGCAGCTCTCGGTGCCGCCCGCGCCGGCGTTGATTTCGAGGATAGCCCCGAGCTCGTCCTCAGGCTTGTTGAGCGTAGAGCGAAACTCCAGGTCTTCCAGAGCGGCCAGCGCCTGCTCGTATTTGCTGTCGACCTGTTCTTCGGTGGCTTCCTCTTCGCGCAGGAATTCGTACATCACGTCCGTATCGTCGACGAGCGTTTCGACTTCTTTGAAAGCCCCCACCCAGTTTTTGTGGCTTTTGAGCGTTTTCAGCGTGCTTTCCGCCTCTTTGGGATCGTTCCAGAAATTGGGATCGAGCGATTTTTGCTCCAGATCCTCGATTTTCAAATTGCGTCTATCGACGTCAAAGATACCTCCTTAGAGCTACCAGACGGTCGCGCAGATCGCGCAGTTGTTCACTCGTCATAGTTTCTTTTTTTCGTTACAACCTATCAATTAACAAAATAAAGCCGCAAAGCGTTTGGCGAGAGCCGGAAAACGAAGCGGGCCGCCGGCGCCGAACAGGCCGGGCCGGCGGCTCGCCGGGAAAGGCGGAATTACTGTTCCAGCAATTCCACGTAAAAAATAAGTTCGGAATTCGGCGGGATAGTGGGCGGTGAACCCGTCTCTCCGTAGCCCAGTTCGGACGGGATGAACAAGGTAGCGGCGCTGCCTTTTTTGAGCATGCCGATCCCTTCGTCCCAGCCGGTGATCACGCGACCGGCGCCGACCGGGAAGGTGATGGGGTCGCCGCGGCGATAGGAATTGTCGAACATGGTGCCGTTGGTCAGCATACCGTAATAATGCACGCTGACCGAAGAACCCGTTTCGGGTACGGGGCCGTCGCCTTCCTCGTGAATGATGTATTTGAGGCCGGAATCCGTCGTTTGCAGTTGATCGTCGAGATCGCCGGCGACGTATTTCGCGGCGATGTCTTTCATGAAGGCTTCCACTTCGCTTTCGCGTTCGCGCACCTTCTGGCGTTCTTCCTGGTACTCCTGCTGGGTTTTCACTTCGGTGAGCACCACGTCGTACATCATGAAGGTAGCGTCTTCGAAGCCGGGCATTTTCTGAGGCATGGTGTCGATTCGTATTTTGACGGTGGCGCTGTCGCCCTCGCCCATCAGCCGCAGCACATCTTCTACCGGAGACGGCTTGCGAGCGCTTTCGGCATTTTCGGCCGGAAGCTGCAGGAAAGGCGATTGCCCTTGCTCGCGGCTGGCGTAGACGACGCTGTCGCCGTTGCGGATCTGCGCGTGAAAATAGACGTAATCGCCGACCGCCGGCTTTACTCCGCCCGCGTCGGTATGGAGCTGATACTCGTAGCCGCCGGGCGTCAGCTGCGTAGGCGCTTCCTGCTGGCAGGACCAGGAGAAGGCCAGGAGCAGTAAGCCTGCTGCGAGATAAAACACATTGATTCTCATAAAGTATTGGTTATTAATGATTTTAAACGATTCGTTGAGGCAGGACGACCGGCGCGATCACTTTTGCAGTTCGGCCTGGTACTGGGGCAACAGTTGCTTGAAGCGGCGCACCGTAGCGTTCAGCCCCTGAAAAGAGTATCCTCCGGAGGCATTTTTATGACCGCCGCCTTTGAAGTACTTTTTGGCGATCTCCTGCACCGAAAAGTCGCCTTTGGAGCGCAGGGAGAGCTTGACGATTGTCGGCTGTTCGTGGATAAAGGCCGCCATTTTGATATTTTTCAGTTTGAGGATGTAGTTGACAATGCCCTCTGTATCCCCGCGCTTGATGTCGAAGTTAGCGTAATCTTCCTTGGTAAGGGTAATAATCCCGGTATTAAATTCCTCCAAAATCTCCATCCGGTTGGCCAGGCAGTGCCCGAGCAGCCGCAGGTGCTTCTCCCGGAGGCTGTTGAAGATCAGGTCCTGCAGCCGGTAGTCGTCCACCCCGGCGTCGAGCAGGTCCCCTACGATGCGGAACAACTTGGCGGAAGTGCTGTACTTAAAAGAACCGGTATCGGTCAGAATGCCCGTCATGAGCGCATCGCCGATGGTCGGGTCGATCTCCTGCCGGGCGCCGAGGCGCTCCAGGAAATCGTATATGAGCTCGCAGGTGGAGCTGGCCAGCGTATCCGACAACATATAATCGACGAAAGGTTCCGGATAGAGGTGGTGATCGATCATCACCTTGTTGCATTTGAGCGGCCGGATCAGGTCGCCCACCTTATCGATGCGGTCGAGTGCGTTGTAGTCCAGGCAAAAAATGATATCGGCGATCTCCAGCACTTCCCTGACCCGCTCCGGATCGATGTCGTAAACCATCATCTCGGTAATGCCGGGCATCCAGGAAAAAGTATCTGGATACTCCGACGGGCTGACCATCCGCACGGAATGCCCGTGGCGGCGGAGGTAGTGATAGAGGGCAAGCGTAGAGCCGATCGCGTCGCCGTCGGGATTGCGGTGGGTGGTCAGTACGATGTTCTTGGGAGCGGCCAGCAGGGCCTTCAATTCGTGAATATTCTCCATGAGCGGTAAAAAATCAGGGTGCGAAGTTGCCAAAAATTAAGAACTTAACCAAAATATCATAATCAGGGTTTAGGGCTTGTGCGGTTGATTACTTAGCTTTGCTCCGCTTTTTCCTCAGGGGCTGCTCTGTTTTCAGACAGGGAGGGCAAGACGACCTGATAACACGAGTTTTTTTAATAACCCGAAAGATACGAGCCAATGGCTGGAAACAAGACCTTTACCATGATCAAGCCCGACGCCGTCAAGGCGGGCCACATCGGCGCCATCCTCGCCAAAATCAACGAAGGCGGCTTCCGCATCGTCGCTATGAAGATGACCAAATTGTCGCCGGAAAAGGCGGGTGAGTTTTACGAAGTACACAAAGAACGTCCTTTCTATGGGGAACTGGTCGAGTTTATGTCGTCGGGCCCGATCGTCGCCGCCGTGCTCGAAAAAGAGAACGCCGTCGAGGACTTCCGTACGCTGATCGGCGCCACCAACCCTGCAGAAGCCGCTCCGGGCACCATTCGCGCGCTCTACGCCACCAGCATCGGTGAAAACGCCGTACACGGCGCGGATTCCGATGAAAACGCCCGGCGCGAGGCGAGCTTCCACTTCGCAGCCACCGAAATGTTCAGCTGATATTTTCGCGAAAGGCAGGGATCATACGGCAAAACCGTTGTTCCCCGCCCTTCCCTGCAGCCGGCCGGCGCCCCTTCCGACTCCTTCTACAATATTTCCACCAGCGTCACCCCGTCACCGCCCTGGGCGGCCTCCGGGTGGCTGATCTCCATATTCACGTCGTATTCCCGCAGCTTTTTACGCACTACTTGGCGCAATGTTCCATTGCCCTTGCCGTGAATGATCTTCAGGTGGGCGACACTGGAGATCAGCGCCTGATCGACAAAGTTCTCGATGACCTGCATGGCTTCTTCCATGCGCATGCCGCGGATGTCGATCCTGGATTCAAAATCGGAGTTCTGATCGACCGTATCGGTCTGGACGCTTCGGTTCGACTGCATCTCCAGCGGGGCGTTGGCGGGCTGCAGATCCCGCAGCTTGATGGTCATCCGCATCTGCCCCATCTGCACCACGGCTTTGTTTTTCTCGATCGCTTCCACCGTGCCCACGGCGCCGCCGGTGCGCATACGGACGTGATCGCCGACCTCGATCTCCTGTTTTTCCTGTTGGCGTTTCGGCGGCTGGTAGTAGATCTGTTCGCGCAGGTTGCTCACCTCCGTCGCCAGTTCCTTGCGTTCGTCCTTCACCTTGGCGGCCAGTTGTTTCGCCTTCTCCAGGTTTTGTTTTTCTTTGATCTCGCGGATCACCTGCTCGAAGGCTTTGTTGTCTTGCGCCGTCTGTTGCAGCGCCTGCTCCTTGGCCTCCAGCTTCATTTTCTTGCGGCGCACCTCCAGGTCCTGGTACAGCTGCTCGTAATTGCGGATCAGCTTTTCCAGCTTCTGTTCGCGCTCCCGCAGGATGGCCAGCTTTTCCTCCACCTCCTGTTTTTCCTGTTGCAGGTCGACCAGCAGCTGATCGACGGCCTGGGTGCTTTCGCCCGTTCGCCGGCGGGCGTAAGCGATGACCGCTTCGGGCAGTCCGCTTTTGTGCGCGATCTCGAACGCATAAGAGCTGCCCGGCCGGCCCACTTTCAATTCGTAGGTCGGCGACAAGCTCTCCTTGTCGAAATGCATGGCGCCGTTGACGATGCCTTTGGTCTTGAATGCAAAGACCTTGAGGTTGGAATAGTGGGTGGTGACCACGCCGTACAGCTTGCGATTGTTGAGGTCGCGCAGGATGGACTCGGCGATGGCGCCCCCGATCTTGGGGTCGGTGCCCGAACCGAACTCGTCGATAAGCAGCAGGGTGTTGCGATCGGCCTTCTCCAGGAACACCCGCATATTTTCCAGGCGCGAGCTATAGGTGCTGAGGTCGTCTTCGATCGACTGCTGGTCGCCGATATCGGCGAAGATGCGATCGAAAAGGCCCATCTCCGAGCGATCTTCCACCGGGATGGGGATGCCCGTCTGCAGCATCAGCTGAAGCAGGCCTACCGCCTTCATTGTGATCGACTTGCCGCCGGCGTTGGGGCCGCTGAGCAGCAGCATCCGGTTGCCTTTATGCAGATCGAGGGTAAACGGCACCGTCTTTTTCCCCGCCTCCTTGTTCTTGAGGAGCAGCAAGGGGTGGTAGCCGTTGATGATCCCGAAATGCGGCTTGTCTTTCAGCTTGGGCATCACCCCGTCGAGGCGGTTGGCGAGCACCGCTTTGGTGCGCACCACATCGAAGCGCACCAGCAGATCCTGGTACCCGCGAATGGTGGCGGCATAGGGCCGCAGGGTGGCGCTCAGCTCCTTGAGGATGCGGTAGATCTCCCGTTTCTCTTCCGTTTCAAGATCAAAAATATCGTTATTGATATCGATGATCGCCTCGGGTTCGATGAAAGCGGTTTTGCCTGTCGTCGATTCGTCGTGGATGATGCCGCGGATCTTGCGTTTGTGTTCAGAAGGTACGCTCAGCACGCGGCGGCCGTTGCGCAGGCTTTCCACGTTATCGGAGAGCCAGCCGCGGGGCCGGTATTCGTTGATCAGGTTGCGGAAAACGCGGTCGAGCTCCCGCTGCCGCGAGATGATCGCCTTGCGGATGCGCTGCAGCTCCGGCGAAGCGTCGGCCCGGATCTCGCCTTCTTCGTCGATCACCCCCTCGATAGCGGCGATCAGCCCGTCGTCGAAGGTGATCGGCCGAATGATATCGTAAAGCGCAGGATAAACTTCGCGGCGCGTAGCGTTGAAAAAGCGGAAGATGTCGCGCACAAAAAGCAATACGATGTTAATGCGCTTGAAGGCGTCTTCGGTGAGCACGTAGTCGGGCACCTCCAGCAGTTTCAGGTCTTCGTCCAGCGGGAAATAAGCTGCGATCGGGAAGGGATCGCTCTTGGACAGGGTGAGCATGTATTCGGTCGTCTCCCGCAACCGGCGTTCCACCCCTTCGAGCTCATTCACCGGGCGGAGGGCCCGCACTGCGGCGCGCCCCAGCTCGCCCAGGCATTCCTTCTCCAGGATAGTCAGTATCTTGTTGAATTCCAGTTTTTCAAACAGGTCCTTCGGCTCAAAGTGCATATTAGCCAGTACTTGTGTTTATCTTGGCGTAAATTTACCAATTAACAAACAAAATTTACCTGGGGTAGTTCCATTGCCAGGCTTAGTAATGGTAAAAGAAGCGCCCGGATGTTCCGCGGGCCTCGACGAAAAACCGGCATCACCAAAAATAACAAGCACGTGGCAGGCAATAGTTTCGGACAACGTTTTCGCATTTCCACCTTCGGCGAATCACACGGCAAGGCCATCGGCCTGATCATCGACGGCTGCCCGGCCGGGCTGGCGATCGACCTCGATTTTATCCAAAGCGAGCTGGACCGCCGGCGCCCCGGCCAGTCCCGTATCGTCACCCAGCGCAAGGAGAGCGATACGGTGCAGTTGCTGTCGGGCGTCTTCGAAGGCAAAAGTACGGGCACGCCCATCGCCATGGTCATCTACAATGCCGACGCCCGCTCCAAAGATTACAGCCATATCGCCGATAAGTTTCGGCCTTCGCATGCCGACTACACCTACCAGGTCAAGTACGGCCGGCGCGACTACCGCGGCGGCGGTCGCTCTTCGGCCCGCGAGACTGCTACCCGGGTCGCAGCCGGCGCAGTAGCCAAGCTGCTGCTCCGCCAACAAGGCGTCGACATCCGCGCCTACGTCAGCCAGGTCGGCCACCTGGCCACTACCCTGCCCTATTCCGAGCTCGACCTCAGCCAGACGGAAACCAACCCCGTGCGCTGCCCCGACCCCGGGCTGGCCGCCGAGATGGAAGCCTGCATCAAGGCCGTCCGCAAAGCCGGCGACACCATCGGCGGCGTGGTCAGCTGCGTGATCACCGGCTGCCCCGCCGGCCTCGGCGAGCCCGTCTTCGACAAGCTGCACGCCGACCTCGCCAAAGCCATCCTCAGCATCAACGCCTGCAAAGGCTTCGAATACGGCTCGGGCTTCGCCGGCGTGACCATGCGCGGCTCCGAGCACAACGACGAGTTCTATACCGAAGCCGGCGAAGTCCGCACCCGCACCAACCACTCGGGCGGCGTCCAGGGCGGCATCTCCAACGGCATGGACATCTACTTCCGGGCGGCCTTCAAGCCGGTGGCGACCATCGTGCCGGCCCAGTCGTCGATCAACGCAGCCGGAGAACCCGTGACCGTAGAAGGAAAAGGCCGGCACGACCCCTGCGTCGTCCCGCGCGCCGTACCCATCGTGGAGGCGATGGCGGCGCTGGTGGTGGCGGATCATTGGTTGCGGGACCGTCACTAACTGCTAATCCTCACAAGGCAATCGCATTTAAAAGATGCTACCTCTCAATTGCCGTAAAATTCACATGCAACGGAAGGAAAAATCCACGTTCTTCGTTTAAGATCGAGGTAAAACCGAGGATTGTTCTACTTTTTCGAGATCCAAAAATTAGATGCGACTGCCCTGTGCATCCTCCTTGCACGCCCCACGCCTTCTTTTGTCGGGAACCAAAAATTTGGATTTGCTGACAGTTTTTTTTATATTGGCATTACAATCTCATCCACATCGCCTTTATCTCTATCGCACTGATGCCGGTCACCAGCTTCTGACGTTTGCTGCGCGAAGCGACCCTTTTCGTTTTACCCGGATAAACTCGCCGGTAAAGCAGGGTATTGTTATGCCCACACCCTTAAGAATCGATGAACCAAACAATAGATGCGCTCATGCCGAAAATCCGATATCTGAAAGTCCGGTTCGCCAACAATATTTTTGCCGGCGAAATCCCTTATTTCCGCGCAGCGGTTATCCAGGCCACCGAAGGCAGGTCGAGCCTTTTCCACAACCACCAGCCCGAGGACCCCGGCGTCATTTACCGGTACCCGCTCATCCAGTACAAAGTTTCCGAAAAAAAAGCCACCATCGTTTGCCTCAATGAAGGAACGGACGACATCCACCACCTCTTCGGCAAACGCTACCTGAACCTGCGCATCGGCAAACGCGAAGAACAGTTTGAGATTGAAGACATTCACCTCAACTACTTCAACGTTCAGCGCTGGCAGGCCCGTTTTTCCTATGCACTCAAAGACTGGCAGGCCCTCAACCAGGAAAACTTCCGGCGCTACGAACAGATCGGAACGGAACGGGAGCGGCTGGCCTTTCTGGAAAATATCCTGCGCGCCAACCTCCTCTCCTTCGCCAACGGCGTCGGCTGGCAGGTAGACGGACCGCTCACCGCCGGCATCACCCGCCTCAAAGGAGTGCGCCGCCTGCCGTTCAAAGGCCGCAAAGTGCTTGCCTTTACCCTCAATTTCCAGACCAACGTCAGCCTGCCCGATTACCTCGGCCTGGGCAAAGGCGTAAGCATCGGCTTCGGCAGCATCAAGCGCTTCGGCAAAATAGAATCGCTGCCGCAGCCGGCATTCATTGAACCGCAGGAAACCTCACCCCACCAGCCATGAACCGAATATCCGAACGGGAAAAAATACTGCTGGCCGCCCTGCTGCACGACATCGGAAAATTCTGGCAGCGCGCCGATAGCGGCAACTCCTATAAAAGTAGTGCGGCGCTTTCGCAAGAAACCAAAGACCTGGCGAGGGTGATCTGCCCGCGCGATCCCCGGGAGAAAAAATATGAGAAGTTCCGTTGTCAGCATGCTTTGTGGACGTATCAATTTTTTCAGGACTATTTCAGGCGCCCCGAATCAGGTCTCGCCGAATGCTCGGCCAAACACCACCTGCCCGACACCTTCGAACAGCAGCTTGTCCAATTGGCTGATTGGTGGAGCGCCGGCATGGAACGCAGCGGAGGAGGAAAGCCTGCCCCCGGTGATTCATCTTCTGCCGACTGGGGCAAGTACGCCTTCAAAAACAAACCCTTGCATTCGCTTTTCGCTGACGTCAGCTTGCATGGAAAAGGCGGTCCGGTCGGTGTTTATCCTATTACTCCGTTGAGCTTGGCCACCCCGGAAATTGTCACCCCCATAAGCGTAGAAAATGCCGGGAAGGACGATCGGCAGGCCAACTACGCCGCGAGCTGGCAAGGCTTTTGCAGGGAGTTCGAACAGCTGCCGCACGGCAACTTTAACGTGTTTCTTGAAAGTCTGCTTCCCTTGCTCAAAAAATACACCTGGTGCATCCCTTCGGATACCAACAATATGGCTAACGTCAGCTTGTATGAGCATCTCAAAACGACTGCCGGCATCGCCTCCGCTCTGTTCGACTTCTGGGCGGAAGAACAACTACCCCGCCATTCCGGCCCCGGCGAAGTCCTTGCAAATAGGCCGGAACTCATGCCGCTCCTTCTTTGTTGCCTCGACATCAGCGGCATCCAGAAATTTATCTACGACGTCGCCTCCAGCAAAGCCTATCGCAGTCTAAAAGGCCGGTCTTTTTATCTTTCGCTGCTGCTCGATGCACTGTTGAAAAAGCTTTTGGCCGAAGCTAATCTATCCCCTGCC
>CAYQQU010000038.1:0-12570 GCA_964419545.1 uncultured Saprospiraceae bacterium
GAAAAGACATATTTGTCAGCCAATCCTTAAATATTTTAAATTCTGTCATTACTCAATTCTTTTGTGCTTGGTTGCCCATAACGGCCACGGCTCGGCGCAGCCAGAGGCGGAGGTTTTCGGAAAGGTTTTCGCCGAAGGCGAAAATTTTTTTGAAAATCGCAGTCCTCTGGTTGGCGCTGGAGACTGTGTTCTGCTCCGGGCCGAGCGCTCCCTAGAGGGAGCGAGGTCCGGAGCAGGGCACGGTCTCCAGCAGTCGCATAGCGCGCCGAGCCGTGGCCGTTCTTGCGCAGGCCGAGCGAAGCGAGGCTTGCGCAAGAACTCGGTTATATCCGCAATACCCCCCTCTTATCCCCCACAAAATTACAAAACTTCAGCACAAACCGCTGCACTAATTCCACCAAGCAGCAATTCATAAACCACCCATTAACAGGCGTTTGCACTCGATGACCTGCCGACTCCAGTCTTTCTCCTTTCATCCCATTTGCAAACGCTTACAAACGCTTGAAAACGTTTACAAGCGTTTACATTCCGTCACGCCACCCAATAAAACGACCAACCTTCAACAACTGATCATCGTCAGAAAATAGAAAATTACGCTCCCCGAATTATTCATGGTTTCTGCGTCCTAACGGTTGACCGGCCTGCTTGCAGACCTGCGTCCGCGCACGCGCAGGCGGGCGACACGGAGGCGCCTGTGCGCTGCGGAGCTGCAGACAGATATCCCCAGATACAGTGAGAGCTTGTTTGGAGGTAGTCATTTTGGCTGCAAAACCCAGCTTTTGGAACCTCCCTGTGGCATTTTTCCGACCCGTAGCGCTGCTATGAGCCGGAAAAATCCCTTCGGGAGAACCCAAAATCTGAGTTTTTCGCTTCAAAAGCACTACCTCCAAACAAGCTCTGAGTGAGCGGGACGGAATAGCAGGCGGCAATAGGGGAACCCATGAATAACCCGGGTTAAGATACTGGAAGTTAACCGCCTCTTGTAAAATAGTCGCTTCCCTTTCCGTGGCCACCAAACACGAGCCGCGAAGCCGCTGTTCAATAACAAACAATTTCAAATGCAAGCAATGAAAAATATAGCGATCAAGTACGGTCTGCTAATGTTTGCCGGTTTTCTTATTTTCTTTCTCACCATGCGGGGAATAGGCCTCAAAGAAGTTTACGAACTGCGCGGATTTAACGGGATCATTCACCTGGGACTGATCTTCCTGGCGATTCGCGAATACCGCCGCCGCAGAGAAGCCAGCGCCGGCAATTACCTTTCCGGCGTGGCGCTCGGCATGTTCACATCAGTGATCGGCGTATTTTTATTTACCATCTTTATGGGTTTCTACCTCGGCTACGATACGACCTTCATGCAAAACATCAAGCAGGATTTTCCCATCGGCAAATACCTCACGCCCTTTACCACTACTCTTTTCATCACCACCGAAGGCATCGCCATCGGTCTGATCGGTTCCTATATTCTCACCCGCCTCGTCGACTTTAACGTTACGCCGGGCGGCCATCCGGAAAACGCCGACTCTACCGCCTGAGGCGCGATCCGCCCCGCACTCCTGTTGCCTGGTTTTCCCAAAAGGGCTATCTTTCCGCATCTGCTGAAGTTTAATCCGGCACGCTGATGCGCATCCTGATCGCTACCGATTCTTTTAAAGACGCTTTGTCGGCTATTGACGTCTGCCGCGCCATCGAGCGGGGATTGCGGCGGGCCAGGCCGGATGTGGAGACCGTCCTTTTTCCACTGGCCGACGGCGGCGAGGGCATGGACGAGATCCTCACCTATCATACCGGCGGGCAGCTCGTCACTGCCCGGGTGCACGATCCCTTATTTCGCCTTATCGAGGCGCGCTACGGGCTGAGCGCTGACGGCTCCACGGCTTTTATTGCTATGGCCTCCGCCTCGGGGCTGCCGCTGCTGCGACCCGAAGAGCGCGATCCGCGGCGAACGACCACCCTCGGCGCCGGAGAATTGATCGGTGACGCCATCCGGCGCGGCGTCCGCCGGATCATCCTGGGCATCGGCGGCAGCGCTACCAACGACGGCGGCGTGGGCATGGCTACCGCCCTGGGTTATACTTTCCCCGACAAGGGAGGACAGCCCGTCTCTCCTACCGGCGGCAACCTGACATCCATCGCGCAGATCGATGACGACGGCCGGCAATTCGATCCCGAGAAATACCAGTTTGAAGTATGGTGCGACGTCGATAATCCGCTGTACGGCCCGAAAGGGGCCGCCCGGGTGTACGCCCCGCAAAAAGGCGCTTCCCCGGAAGCGGTGGAAGAACTGGACGCCGGGTTGCACCACCTCGCCGTCCTCCTGGAAGAAAAATTCGGAAAACCTTTCGACCACATCCCCGGCGCCGGCGCCGCCGGCGGGCTGGGGGCCGGCGCCATGGCTTTCCTGGGGGCAAAACTCCGGCCGGGCATCGACGCGATCATGGATATGGCCAGTTTCAACGAAAAACTTCGCGGCGCAGACCTGATCGTCACCGGCGAAGGTAAGATCGACGCCCAGACGCTGAGCGGCAAGCTCATCCAGGGCGTAACGGGGCGGGCAAAGACGCGGAAAATTCCCGTCATCGCCCTGTGCGGCGCCCTTGACCTGACTCCCGATCAAACGGAAGCCCTTGGATTGCGAGCGGCTTTTTCCATTCTGCGCCAACCCATCGCGCTCTCCGCAGCCCTCGGCCGTACCGCCGAAGACCTCGAACAAACTGCCTACCACCTGCTGCGCACCTGGCGGCGCTACTGAGAGCATGTTTACCTTTTGCTCTCTAATTGCAACAATACTAAAAAACCGATCGGACACGATCCATAACCTTTTTTATTTGGGTAAATTCGCATATCTTAATATATAACTTTCGCCAATTCGCTGAAACAAAACAAAAACAAACCTCCCCGAAATGAAAGCGTCCCTCAGTTTGCTCTTCGTTCTCTTTTTCCACCTTGCCGGTACGGCTCAGACACCGGTTTCATTTTGTGAAACCCGTATTGTCCGGGAAGGCAACAAATTCCGGGTGGAGTGCCCGCCGAAGCTCATCAAGGCGGAAGGCGCTCAGAATGAAGCCCAGTGGGGAGAGATCTTCTGGGAGTTCGGCGACGGCCACTACAGCACCGCCACCGAACCGGAATATACCCTGTCCGGCGACCGGCGGGAATACCAGGTGACGGCCTACCTCCTGCCCTACTACGCCAACAACCTGCCGCACGAAGAACGACAGGCTTTTTCCGGCTCCCGGGGCCGCCCCTCGCCCCGCACCTACAACCGGCTGCAGGGAAAGCAGCTGGTGCATCTGTTTACCAACGCCAAACACCGGCTGGTGCCGGGCCACGACATCCGGGTGGTGACCCACTACTACCTTCCGGACCAGCTGCCCGACGGCGTCTCGGGCTACCTCGTTTTCCTGTACAACAAGGAAAAAGAATCCGGACTGCGGTACGCGCCGTTCTATCCGCCCAAATCATTCAGCAGCTATTACGATGAAGATTGCTGCCTGCCCCTCAGCACCTTCCTCAGCAGCAACGTCCACCCCGACGCCAAAGCCCACATCCGGCAATTGTCGTACCAGCACGATCTGCTCATCGTCAAAACCCCGCCCCTGCGCACCGGCGCCCGCGAGCGGCGCTTCTTCATGACCATCACCTCCCAGCGCAAGCTGCGCAGTTTTGTACCCAAAGACAATAAAGACAAATCGATCGACGTCACCCTCAAAGCAGTATGGATACCCGAAGACCCCGCCTGGGGGTTCAATGCCGATTTTCAAAGCCACACCTACAACCTGAAGCTCGCCAACGTCCACGATCCCAACCGGCTCAAAGTGGCGCCCCGCCTCGCGCACTTCAAAAAAGGAGAACCGGTGCGGCTGGAATACACCATCGACTTTCAGAACAAAGGCGCACGCGCCGTTCAACGCGTCGACATCAAAATTCCCTGGCCCAAAAACCTGCGGGCCGATTCGATCGATATCGTCAGCTGGCGCCCCCGGGGAAAAACCCTGTTTTGCCCCGAGGACTTCGATCCCGAAAACGACCTCGAATCCTGCCTCGAACTGGACACGACCTTCCGCGAACATCCCGATACCGTCGTGATGACCCTGCACAACATCATGGTGCACGGCGTGAAAGAGGAAGGCGTCACCCGCAAGAAGTACACCAAAGGCACCCTCGTTTTTACCGTTCCCACCAACAACCGGCGCAGCGACCGAACCGCCCTGCAGGTCATCATCGACTTCGAAGGCGGCGAACCGCTGAAAACCAAGCGCGCCCGCACGCGCTGGCGGGAACGCACCATCGGCCTCTGGGGGACCTACGGCTTTGCTCCCGACCTGGTGGGTTACGAAACAGCAACCGACGCCTCCTTCGCCGACCAGATCGGCGCCGGTTTTTACTACCTGAGCACGCCGCCCGTCAGTGGGCTCGGCTGGGGCGTCACCCTGGATTACAACCGGTTTGCCTTCGAAAAACAGCAAGCCGGGGATTCCATTACGATCATCAACAACTTCATTGACACCATACCCGGCTTATTCTACAACGAAAACCTCAATATCGATCTCCTGGACCTGCGCATCATGGGAACCTGGCAGGCCGGGCGATTCCTGCGCTTTTTCGCCGGCACGGGCCTCTGTGTTTCCCTCACCGGGCGGGCGGAGATCGAAGGCTGGCAATTAGTCAGCGAGGGGTTCTCCAGCACCATGTTCAACGCGGAAACGGAAGCCGCCTTCGGGCTGCTGCGCCGCAATGTCGACGGCTTCTTGTTCAACCAATCGCTGCGCGCCCGCACTTTCATCGGAACCAGCAGCATCATCGGCGCAGAGATCGGACTGCTCAACGACTTCAGCATCGGGGTCCACTACCAGTACCGGTATTTTCCAACTTTCTACAACGGCAACTGCGCCAACCTCGGCGCCCTCGGCGCCCATTTTCGACTGAAACTCAATACCATCAAACCAAAACAAAAAATATGAAGCGGTTTCACCTCATCCTCCTCACCGGCTTGCTTTTCGGGGCCGCCTGCAGCTGCCCGGAGCAGGAAGAACTACCCGTCGAATCGTCCGACCCTTTCTACGTGGTAGGCATCGACATCGATTTTGACTTTTATGAATTGCGCTTCAGCAAACCCGTCGATACGGCTACTTTTGAAATAGGCAGGACGATCTTTTTCGGCGACGGGCCCCAGGAGGAGATCGTTTATGAAAGCATGAACTGGTCGGATGACTTTTCACGCGTTTTCTTCGATTATCTTTCGGTACCCTGCGATTCCTTTGTCAACGCCCAGGAAAGCTGCTTCATCTACATCAATATCCTGGGCGAAAAAGGGGCGCCCTTGCAACAATTGCGCAGCATGGACCCGCCCGGGCAAGTGCTCGACGGCGATTACGACGGCAGCGACGGGGGGAATTTCCGCCGCTTGTATCAGCGGTATTAGCCCGGATCGTTCCGCTCTCCTTCAAAAAAACGGCGCCTCACCATTCCGGAGGGCGGGGCGTGGCAATTTGCAGGACCTGCCCGTTTTGCAGGGCCAGAAAAACGAACGCTCCGTCCGGCGAAAAAGCCAGATCGGCAATGCCGGCTTCCCCGCCCCTGGCGAGACGGGGAGCATAATTTGCGTACTGCCGCCCCTGCCCGTCCACAAAATATACCGCCGGCCCGGTGAGCACCGCCAGCTCGTCTCTGGCAGGGTGCGCGACCAGGTCAAAGACCTCCTCTTCCAGATCAAAAGTCTGCTGCACCGCTCCTTTTTCATCCCAAACGAAAAAGCGACCACCCGCCAGAGCCGTCACCAGGCGCCCGCTTTCCGGTAAAAAGACCAGACCGGCTACCAGCGCTTCCGGATGCCGGTACACTTGCGGCGCGCTATCGCCTGTACCCGGCTCCCAGACCCTGACCGTACTGTCAGTGGCGGCCGCAGCGAGGTAGCGCCCGTCGGCGGAAAACGCCATGGCGGTCACTATGGTCTCTTCCGGCAGCGCCAGGGTATCCTGCAATCCTTCCCCCACCGACAAATAGCGCACGATCCGGTCGGCGGCAGCCAGGTGGCGGCCGTCCGGATGCAGGGCCAGTACTTCTACCGGTATTCCCTCCCCGGGCGCCAGCAGTTGTTCGCGGCTTGCGGTGCGGACCGCCCACCGGTGCACGGCGCCGCTGCGATCGCTGCTGACGGCCCAATTGTGTTGCGGATCGAGCAATACCTGCGTAAGACGGGCGGTATGCTCCTCATAAGCAGCGATCAGGGTTCCGGACGACCGCTCCCAGACATAGGCTCGCCGGTCGGCCGCCCCGGCTGCTACCAGGTCCTTCCCAACCGCTATGGCGCTCAGCGGAGCAAGAGTGGGGATGGTCGGCAGGGTATCTACGGCCCGCCGCCGGCGCAGGGGCCAGTGGCGCACCGTCCGATCGCGGCCTACCGAAATTACGCCGCCGTCCGGAAGCGCCTGCGCCGCCAGGACGGCATCGCGGTGGCCGATCAGAAGTTCTTCCCCCGTGGTCACGTCCTGGTAGCGCAGGTACAGCCTTCCTCCCGGCTCGCCCAGCAATAGCGATTTTCCATGCGGCCCGCTACCCAGCAATTGAGGAACCTCCAGGGGATTAGAAACAGGCAGGCCCTCCCAATCGCCGGTCCGCCAGTCGTATCGATACAGCCGCCCTGCTTCTTTTTCCACCAAAACCAGTTCGCCCGCGCCGGCGCCGGCAGCCATGGCGGTCACCGGAAAGGGCAAGGTCGCCGGATTGTTCTCAGCGCCCAGTCGCCAGAAGAGGCTGTCCTTCTGCAGCCCGATCAGCTGCCCGTCCGGCGCATACTGCAGCGCGCGGAGGTCGCCGGGCAGCGGCAGGGTGTCCCAGGCGTCCTTGTTCAGGTCCTTTTCCAGCACCCGGTCGTTGGTGCAGAGGGCCACGCTTCGGCCGGCCGGATGCAATGCCAGTTGCCGGATCACCAGGCCGCTATCTACCGACAGCAGCGTTCCTTTGTCGTTCCACAGGTAGAGTTTGTGGTTGAGCCCGCCGCCGGCGATGATCCGTCCGTCATTGGTGATCGCCACCCGTTCGAGGGTCAGCGAGGCGCCGGGCAGCTCCGACCGGAGCACCAGCGCTGCGTCTTTCCGGTCCCAAAGCGTAGTTTTTACCGACAGCCCCGCATCCGACTGGGCCAGCACCAGGCGCTTGCCGTCGGGAGTTATCGCCGCTGCGTTGAAGGGAAGCACGGTATCGCGGTGCAGCAAGCGGTAAAAATTATTTTCCCGGTACAATCGGTAGAGGCGCGCTTCCACCGCCGGCGAATAAAAAGCCGCCAGGCTGGCGCGGTACTGCTCCAGGGCGGCCGTCGGGTCGGCAGATTCCAGTGCGCGGGCGCGCAGCTCGATCAGGCTGGCCTTGTTGCGCTGATTGGCGCGCACCGTGCTGCGGTACAGCAAAAAGAGGGTAACCAGAGTGATCAGGCCGGCTCCGACCAGAGCGCCGAGAAAGAGCCTTCGCTGCCGCCGCTGGCGGGCCCAGTGCCGGCGGCTGGCCGCGATCCAGTTTTCTTCGCGGGTAGTCCATCGGCGCATGCCGTATCGCCCTTTTTCCACTTGCCGGACCTGCTCGGCGTTGAGATAGGTCTCGGGATCAAGCAGATCGCCGTCGGGCCGCCCGTTTTCGATGATCCGGTCGGCGACGGGGCCGGGCAAAGTCGACGATTGGTAGCGGCGGCGTATCACCGGCGCGAGGGTGTCGTGGGCCAGCCGGAGCTGAGGTGCTTCCTCCCCGCCTTCGACCTGCAGCAAATAGCGGTCGATCAAATAACCGCACAGTTCGTTGATCGCATCGCGGCGATCGTCGTAGCGCGCCGGGACAGCTTCCTGCGGATGGCCGGCGGCGGCGCCTTCGGGGGTCGTAAAAAAATACAGGAGATCCAGCACGAGCCCGGACTCAGAATAGGCGGGTCGCCAGTCCCGGACCGCCCGCAGTTCGCGTTCGATAAAATCGGACAACAAGATGCCTTCCCGGCGGAGCCGGCGGTACAGGTCGAGCGAGAACTGCGGTTGATCGGGATGCCGGGCTTTGGCGGCCTCCCACATGCGCGCCAGCAGGATCTGAAGGACGGGCGCCACGGCCGATTGCTGGTCCTGCAGCACATCTTCAGCGATGACCGCCGGCAGTTTTTCGGCTACCGACAGCTGGTAGCGCCGCTGGAGGTCCGGCGACGCGGCCACGCCGGCCACCACTTCCTCTACGCCTGTCCGGTCGAGCGGCCGGAGGAATACCTCGGTAAAAGGCGCCATGGCGGATTCCAGCGCAGCGCTGACCTCGGGATGGTATTCTTTGCGGTAAGCCAGAATGACTTTTCGGCCGGCCGTTGCTTCCCGGTCTTCAAAAAACGCCCGGAGCATCGAAGCCAGCTGTTGCACTTCCTGCTCCCCGCCGGCTGCGCCGGGCTGGGTGTAGGCCGCTTCTACCTGATCGAGGATCAGCAGCCGCGGCGAGGGCGTCAGGGCGCGTATCCGCTGCCAGTCAGCCGGCAGCCCTGCTTTGGTGCGGCGCTCGTAATGCGCGGCGCCCCACGCCCCCAGCCGGGGCAGCAATCCCGCCGCCAGGAGGGAAGACTTCCCGACGCCGCTCTGTCCATACAATAAGATCACCGGCGGCATCGCCGGGTCCGTCACCATTTCGTAGAGCCGGCGGATATCGTTGCCGCGCCCGAAAAAGAGCGCGGCGTGCTTCGCTTCGTAGCGCTGCAGCGGCAGGTAAGGACGCTGCGGCAATGCGCCCTCCGTCGCCGGAGCCGGAAGTCCGAAAAGCGGATCCTCAGCGGCCGCGCCCAGGCTCCACTCGGCCATGGCCGCCTGGGCGCCGGGACGGTAATATATGGCCCACGGGTAAACCTGCAGCGAATCGCCTTCGCCCTCCCGCAGCTTGAGGCCGCGCCGGGCGCCGCCGCGCAGGTCCTGGATCGACTCGTAATAGCGAAACGACGATTCCAGGCTTTTGCCCTGCCCCAGCTGGGTGTAAAAGCTGGCCGCCACGTCGCGCGCCACCTCGTCGAAAATATCCATCGCAGTAGCGATGACGACCGGCACGCCCGCCTGGTGCAGGCCTTCCACCTGATCGGCGGTAGCGCAGCCGTTGAGGAAGACGAAACGCAACTGCGGCTGTTCGCCCAGAAAAGCCGCCAGCCCTTCGCCGGGTATCTTCTCCGCTTCGCTGAGCATCAGTTCGTAGCCGCCCGCATGGCCGCCGAAGTGAAAGCCGACGACCGGCCCCTCGGCCCGTGCAAAAGCCTCCCGGATTTTAGCAGCCGTGGCGTTGTGCAGCACGACCGGTTCGCAGACGCCCTGCTCCACCGCCGGCCGCAGCGCTTCGCCGATGGCGTCCACTTCCGCACCCAGCTCGCGCAATTGTCGCGCCGGATGGCTGTAATGAGGAGCAATAGCGATGATGAGATACAATTTAGGCATGGCGGGCGGTGTTTTGGGTAAGTTCCAATTTACATTTTTTTCTTAAAAATCTGTTAATTCCCGAATTGAGGTTAAATTAGCCCCCTACCACCAAATTAGAACGACCATGGCCTTGCGTGACCTGAATTATCTGGCAGTGCTGTTCGGCGCTTTTTTCTTCATCGCCTGCCAGACGGCGCCCGTGTCGGAAGCGCCGCCGGCTTCGGCCGATCCCAAAGCGGAGCTTCCGCCTGACCAGCGCTTCGGCGAGCTTTTCGTCGCCGTACAAACGAGTAAGGTATTTCCCGACGGAAAAACCTTCGTCGACTGCACGCCTAAATTCATTACCGACACCATTCTGGCGCGGTACGAAGCCCGCAAGGACGATCCGGCCTTCGATCTCGAAAGCTTCGTCGAGGCCCATTTTGAATTACCCGAAAAGCCCGCTTCCGGTTTCACCAGCGATACCAGCCGGAGCGCCGCCGAGCACATCAACGCCCTCTGGCCGGTGCTTACCCGCCGGCCCCAGCCCGACGATCCCGGCAGCATCCTGCCCCTGCCCCACCCCTACGTCGTACCCGGCGGGCGCTTCGGAGAGATCTATTACTGGGACAGCTACTTCACCATGCTCGGCCTGCAGACGGCCGGCAAGGTCGGGATGATCGAAAATATGGTCGACAATTTTTCCTTCCTCCTCGACACCATCGGTTTTATTCCCAACGGCAACCGCACCTACTTCCTGAGCCGCTCCCAACCGCCTTTCTACGCCCTGATGGTCGGGCTGCTCGCCGAAGAACGGGGCGATGACGTCTACCGCCGCTACCTGCCCTTCCTGGAAACGGAATATACCTTCTGGATGGCCGGCGCCGATCAGCTCGGAGAAAAAGGAGATGCTCACCGGCGCGTGGTCGCGCTCGCCGACGGGCAGGTGCTCAACCGGTACTGGGACGACCGCAACGTCCCCCGCGCGGAGATGTACCACGATGACGTGAAAACAGCGGAGCACAGCACCACCGAACCGACCGAGCTGTTCCGCCACCTGCGCGCCGCCTGCGAATCGGGATGGGACTTCAGCAGCCGCTGGCTGGCTGACGAAAAGACCCTGGCGACCATCCACACGGCCGATATCATTCCGGTAGACCTCAACGCCCTGCTCTACCAGCTGGAAATGACCATCGCCCATGCCTACGAACTCCAGGGCGACACCCAAAACCAAGCGCAGTTCGCAGACCGCGCCGAAGCCCGTCGCATCGCCCTGCTGGAATACTGCTGGGACCCGGTGACCGGATTTTTTACCGACTACGATTTCGTCGCCGAGCGACCCACCGGAGTGCTTTCGCTGGCCGGCATGTTCCCCCTCTTCTTTAAGATGGCCGAACCCGAACAAGCCGAACAGGCGGCCCGCGTCATCGAACGCTTCTTCCTGAAACCCGGCGGCGTGGTCACCACGCTCAACCCTACCGGACAACAGTGGGACGCCCCCAACGGCTGGGCGCCCCTGCAGTGGATCACCATCCAGGGGCTGCGCCACTACGGCGAAGACAAGCTCGCTGAGCAGATCAAAACCCGCTGGATCGACCTCAACCTCCGGGTGTACCGCAATACGGGAAAAATGGTCGAAAAGTACAATGTCGAAGATATGTCGCTCGACGCCGGCGGCGGCGAATATCCCGTCCAGGACGGGTTTGGCTGGACCAACGGCGTTTTGCTGCGATTGCTGAATGAGGAAGGATAATAAAACAAACGGCATGTTCAGAAAACAAGAAACGACCTTCGGGCCCTTTCGCAAACATATTTTCCGCGACGAAGCCTCCGGCAGTCAACTGGTGGTCGCTCCCGACCGCGGCGCCTGCCTGCTTTCCCTGACCGTAGGCGAAACCGAACTGCTCGACGCCTACACCACCCACCAGGAACTCGACTTCGACCGGTGGGCCAAAAATATGCCGCTTTTTCCGTTTCCCAACCGGCTGGACGGCGGCCGCTACGAATGGCAGGGCGAAACCTACCAGTTCGACCTCTCGGACGAGATGACCGGCAACGCCATCCACGGCTTTGCCTCCGATCAGGCTTTCGAACTGGTGGTGAGCGACCTGCGGGTAACCGCCGCCCGGGTACAGTACCGCCTGGTGTGCGACGGCAGCCGGGAGGCCTATCCCTTCCCCTGCACCTTCACCAACGAGATGACGCTTACCGCCAACGGCCAGTTCACCATGGCGCTGGCCTGCACCAATAACGGCGCCGGCCCCATGCCGGTGGGCTTCGGCTTTCACCCCTATTTCCGCCTCGGCGATCAGACGGATCATTACGAACTGCAGCTGCCGCCCAGCGAAATGATCGGCCTGGACAATCGCATGCTGCCCACCGGTAAACGCTACGCCTTCGACGATTTCGCATCCATCCGTCCGCTGCGCAGCACGGTGCTCGACAATTGTTTCGCTCCTACCGAAACAGGCGATCGCCTTTCCGCCATCCTCGCCGGCGCTAAAGGAAAAATGAACTACTGGCAGGAAACAGGCCCGGGCAAATTCAACTTCATCCAGGTCTTTACACCGCCCTACCGCACCTCACTGGCCATCGAACCCATGTCCTGCAATGTCAACGCCTTTAATAACGGAGAAGGGCTGATCACCCTCGCACCCCGCCAAACGGCGACAGCCCGGTGGGGATTCTCCTTTTCCCCTCCCGCCGGTTCGTAAAATATCTTCGGTTCCAAAATCGGTGGTGAGCTAAATTATTGGCTGGCTGTTCACGAACAAAAGAAAGAAGGCTTTTAGAACTTTATAAACACAGGTTTAATGGTGTGTAACACAAGTTCCTTGTAAAAATTTTTGCTGAGTGCTCAATTTAAAAAGTTGATTTTCAGTAATTAAAAGCGTTTCCTTTCAAGAAAGGATCAGCAAAAATTTTTGTTACACACCATTTAACCTACCACCCCAAAATCGATCAGTCTTTTTTTCCTCGTCGGCGCCGCTAAAGCGACAGGTCCGGGCCCGCCTAAAGGCGGGGTTCCTCGTCGGCGCCGCTCCAGTGCCGCTAAAGCGGCAGGTCCGGGCCCGCCTAAAGGCGGGGTTCCTCGTCGGCGCTGCTCCAGCGCCGCTAAAGCGGCAGGTCCGGGCCCGCCTAAAGGCGGGGTTCCTCGTCGGCGCCGCTCCAGTGCCGC
>CAYQQU010000038.1:12670-53745 GCA_964419545.1 uncultured Saprospiraceae bacterium
TAAAGCGGCAGGTCCGGGCCCGCCTAAAGGCGGGGCTCCGGGGTAAAATACTTGGCACGGACCCGCCTAAAGGCGGGGCGTCGAAGCAATCCTCCCGATTTCCCCTACCGCGCCAGGAGCACGTCACCGCGCACCACCTCTTCGCTGCCGTCGATGAGCAGCAGGCGGGCCGAGTATACGTAGACGCCCGGGTCCAGCGGAAGGCCTTTAAACCGGCCATCCCAGCCGGCGTTCTCGTCATTGGGCCGGAAATTTTCCGCCGCAAAGATCCGGCCGCCCCAGCGATCGAAGACCTGAAAAGAGAGGACCCGCTGCACTTGCACCGGATTGGCGAATACGGTGAGCCGGTCGTTGATCTGATCGCCGTCCGGAGAAAAAGCAGTGGGGATAAAAACGTCCACCCGCGGGTTGATGCGGATGCGTACGGAAGCCTCGTCGGTACAGCCGAACCGGTCGATAAACCGAACGGTATACACCTGTTCCTGCAGCGCGGTAAGAGCCGGTTCGAGGCAATCGCTGCAGCTGAGCCCGTCGCCGGGAATCCAGCGGATGCTGGCCAGCAATGTCGGCGGGATATTCAAAACGGGTTGGATCGTGCCGGTTTCGCCGAGGTTGAACTCCAGCTCGGCGGGCAGTTCCGCCATGTGTTGGTAAAGGGCCGGCATAGTGAACGGCTGTTCGTACCGGCACTCGTTGGCGTCCTGGATGATCAGATCATAAGACTCGCCCGGGATCAGCTGATCGAACAGCTGTTCGTCGTAAAACTGCTCCCCGTCCGTAGAATAATAATAAGGCGGGGTCCCGCCGCGAGCCGTCAGGTGCAGGGCCGACCCGGCGAGGTCTTCGCAGTCGAATAGCACTTCTTCCAGGGGCGTCGGCGCAAAAACGGCGAAGGTCTGCTCTTTTTCGCACCCCCGGCCGTCCGTCAGGTGCAACGTATATTCCCCCGGGGGCAGATTGTCGATCTCGGCTTCCGGGGCCAGGCCGGCGCTCCAGTCAAACGTATAGGGTGGAGCGCCTTCCGTGATCTCGATGCGGATGCCGCCGTCGGCCGTATCGGCGCAGCTGGTGCTGTCGACGGCGGCCTGGATGTCGAGTTGCAGGAGGGCGACCTGCGCGTTGCTGTAGCCGTCGCCCCAGCAGTCAGCATCCCGGAAGCGTTCGATCGTATAGCTGCCGCCGAGCGTAGCCGGGAGCAGAAAACTGCTGTCGGTGATGCCGGTGATCGCCGGCTGTATCTGTCCGTCCACCGCGTATTCGAGCATCCAGGGAGGAGCGCCGGAAAAAGTGACCGGCAACCAGGCGGTATCGCCTTCGCACACCTCGGCGAAGCCGGTCAGCTCCGCCTCCGGCGGATCCTTGATGTGCACCCAGCCGGTGTCAGCGGCTACGTTGCCGCAGGCGTCGCTGACGGTAACCGAATAGGCATGCGGTGCTACCGGAGCCACCCATACGGCGGGCCCGGTAGCACCGGTGCTCCACTGGTAGGTGTAGCCGGGTCTGCCCCCCGTCACTTCGGGAGTGAGTTCCGTGGGGTTGACGCCGCAAAAGGCGGCGTCCGGCAAAGCAACCAGCAGCGGCGGCCCGTCGCGGATGATGGTCGTCGCTGAGTCGGCGTAACAGGCGCAGGGAATATCGAGAACGAGCACCAGCTTTTCGGGCAGTTCCGCAACCTGGTCGTTGATCGTATTGAGCAGCAGGTCGACCGAAGGTGAACCGGCGGGGATCGTGATCTGCCCGGGCAGGGGTTCAAAATCCTCGCCCTCCGTAGCCGTGCTGTTAGCGGAGATGGCGTAGCCGACGGTCAGCGGATTGTCCAACGCTTCCTGATCCGAACGGGTAAAACGGAAACCGCCGTCGCCGCATCCTTCCGTAGCGCCGCCGGGAATAGTGGTCACCGACACGGCGCCTCCGATGTTGAAACTGCCGGCTTCGAGGAAGACCGCCGAGTCGTAGAAAGCGTCGCCGACATCACCGACCAGCAAGCGGATATGATAGGTCTCACACGGGATCAACCGGAGGCTGGCGGTGAGCTTGCGCGTGAAGCCGTCGTACTGAATGAGCGCCTGATTGGGCCAGTTGACGGGTTGGAGGTTGCACTGTTCGGCGTCGGCGGGCAATTCGTTGCGGATAAAGTATTCGCTATTGTTGAGGTAATTGACGTCGTTGATGGCGACGTAGTCGTCGGTGCCCGGGATCAGCGCCACGTTCTCGGCCCCTTGTCCGAAATTGCCCTCGATGCCGGGGCCGCTGATGAAAAAGCCGAACACATCGTTATAGATGCTGCCGACGAATTCACAGTATTCCTCGGAAGCGAAAACATAGCGGAAAGTGACGAAGGAGTCCAGCGGCACAAAATCGAACTCGATGCCGACGGCGTCCCGCACCGGACCGGTGGCCAGCAGGCCGAGGTCGCCGTCGCCGGAAGCATCTGAAAAGTCGCCGCTATCGTCGGTGACGTCATTGGGCCCCTCGGCGTTCTGTACCGGGCCGGTGGAGAGGATGATGCCGCGATCGAGACCGATGACGTCCTGTCCGTTCTCGAAAAAGCCGATCCCCGCTTCATCGCCGATCGCTTCGATATTGCTGATGTTGTCACATACTCCTTTCACGAAGATGTTGCGCACCAGGTCTTCGACCGCGTAGTCGTCGTCGGTTTTCAGCCCTTCGGCAGGAGGCGGGCTGTGGGGAGGCTGCCGGAATACCCGGTTCCAATGCGCCCCCACACCCGCGGTGAGCAGGAGGGTCAGCGCAAACGTATGAACCAGGGCAATTCGCATAACCTTTATTCAATTAGAGACAAGCAGAATAAATCGTGCAAAATCAGGTCCGCAAGGGGTAGAAGAGGATGCTACCGAGGGGAATAGCAGTAGGCATCGATTTTGTTGCAAGGTCGCTTTCCGACGGCGCCGAAAGGCCGCATCCAAGCGGTAAGGGTGTTGAAGCAAAAATAGCACTTTTCTGGTTCTCGCCCTATTCGATCGCATTTTTTCTTAATCTGTTTCTGCGATCTACCTATTTTCCTGAAAATTGGCGACGCCTCTTTTATTATAAAAAAAATTATAATAACTTCGCCTTGCCAGAAAGTGATAGAGAGGCCGGAAAAATCGGCCGTCACGAGGCTTAAAAGGGTTTGAAACCACCCCCTCACTTCTCGAATTATCGCACCAGTACCATTATCTTTGGGGGAGCGCTGTACCATTCGTTTACGCCGGAATTTCCCCCGATCGATCAAACGCCGCCCTTGTTTCACCGACAAGCGTCGCCGACGGCGGTCGGTTGCCGAGGCGGCCGGCATCCCCTACTTGCAACCGCTTTGAGAGGCGTCACCAACCTTTCCGGACCGGATATTTTACTTGTGGCCGGCCGTTTTGCGCGTTCATCCGCATTGCCATCTGACGAGAGCCCCATTCCAAAAGTAAGCAGGCGCTGCCTCCCCTTCAGGACCCGGCGGGTTCTTTGCGACGGATAGCGTATTCCCCCGATATACGACAGAAACAGACAAAATAACTATAGTAAAAACCGATATCTCCTATGCGAATGCCACGATTACTTCAAGTTATTCTCCTTTTGTTCGCAGTATGGGTTTTCCCACAAGCCCAGACCAATGTGGAATGCATTAGCGACGCTACCATCAGCGCGCAGGGCAATGTGGATGAGATCTCTATCTGCCAGGGAGACGACCTCCCCGACGTCGTTCGGTTTCGGACCAGCACCCTCGCTACGCCGTTCGGGTACGTGGTTACCGACGAAAACAACAACATCTTACTGGTGACCCTGAGCTCGGTCATCGACCTGGAAGGGCTGCCCCAGGGCAACCTGCGGGTATGGGCCTTTTCGTTTATCGGCGAATTGCTCGCCGAGCCCGGCATGAACGCCGCCACGGATCAGCTCGGAAGCATCTGCTCGGCGCTGACGACCAACTTCATCACGATCTCCAGCGTCATCCCCGAAGGAGGAACGGTGGCCACCGATGAGGGCCTCAGCTCCGTGGTGGTCTGTGTCGGCGACGGCGTGCCCGACATCGTCAATTTCACCACTACCAGCACCAGCAGTTCCTACACCTACGCCATCACCGACGAAGACGGGATCATCCTGGCTTTCGCGGACGGCGACAGCTTTGACTTTGACGGAGCCGGCGTCGGCGTCTGCCGCGTTTACGGCATCTCGCACGCCGGTGCGATCATCGCCGAAATAGGCGACAGCATCTTCGACGGCCCGCTGGCGGAAGAATGCGCCGACCTGTCGGACAACTTCATCGAAGTCGATCGCCTGCAACCCGACGGCGGAACGGTCAGCCTGACCAACGGGGAAACGACCGCCACCGTCTGCGTAGGTGACGGCGAACCGGACGTGCTTTCTTTCCAGAATACCTCGACCGCCGCCACGCCCTACGTCTACGTCATCACTGACGAAAACAACGTCATCCTGGCCCTGGCCGACGGCAACACCTTCGATTTCGACGGGGCCGGCGCCGGCGTCTGCCGGGTGTGGGGCCTGTCTTATACCGGCAACCTCCTGGCGCAACCCGGCGATGACGCCGCCGCAGCGCCGCTGGCCGACGATTGTTTCGAACTATCCGAGAACTTCATCACCGTAGACCGACGCGATGTCGACGGCGGGGAGCTCAATCTGAGCGACGGCAGCACTGAAACGGTGGTCTGCCTCAACGAAGCCGACGCCACGCTCTCCTTTACCAATACCTCCGCTTCTACCGAAAACTACGTATACGTCATCACCGACGAAGACAACAACATTCTGGCCGTAGCCGACGGCGACACCTTCGATTTCAGCGACGCGCCGGCCGGCATCTGCCGCGTCTGGGGCCTCTCCTTTACCGGTGACCTCATCGCCGAAGTCGGCGATAACGCCGCCGCCGTAGCCCTCTCCGATGAGTGCTTCGAACTGTCGTCCAACTTCATTACCGTCGACCGCGTGGCCGTCGACGGCGGAACGGTCAACCTGAGTGACGGCAGCACCGAAACGGTCGCCTGCGTCAACGACGGAACAGCCGATGTGCTCAGCTTCGAAAATACCTCTGACGCCACGGCCGACTACCTCTACGTCATCACCGACGAAGACAACCTGATCCTGGCCGTGACGGATGCCGATACATTCGACTTTTCCAACGCCCTGCCCGGTATCTGCCGCATCTGGGGGCTTTCCCTGACGGGAGGCCTCTCGGCTACGCTGGGCGACGACGCCGGCGCGGTGGACCTCTCCACCGAGTGCTTCGACCTCTCCGACAACTTCATCACCGTCAACCGCAAAGAAGCCGAGGGCGGTTCGGTATCCCTGCCCGGAGGAGCTACGGAAGCCACGATCTGCGCCGGTGACGACGAAGCCGACATACTGACTTTCGAAAATACTTCGGACGCCGACCTGGACTACGTCTACCTGGTGACCGACGAAGACAATAATATCCTGACGATCCCGCCCGGCGATGCGTTCGACTTCAACGAAGCGCCGCCCGGCGTCTGCCGCGTCTGGGGCCTCTCCTACTCCGGCAACCTGACGGCCGCCGCCGGCGATAACGCCGCCGCCGTAGCCCTCTCCGACGAATGCTTCGACCTCTCCGATAACTTCATCACCGTTACCCGCGTCGAGGTCGACGGCGGTGAAGTGACGCTTCCGGGCGGCGCCGTCGAGACCAATATCTGCGGCAACGACGGCATCGCGGATACCGTAACCGTGGTGACTACTTCCGGTGCGACGGGCTCCTACCTCTACGTACTGACCGACACCACCAACACCATCCTCAGCGTTTCTCTGACGCCGGATGTAAGCATCAGCGACGACTTCTCGAACGTGACGCGGATCTGGGGCCTCTCCTTTACCGGCAACCTCACCGCCGGGATCGGAGATGACGCCGCCGCCGTCCCCCTGTCCGACGAATGCTTCGAACTGTCGTCGGTATTCGTCACCGTCACCAAAAAGCTGGTGAACGGCGGCCCGGTAGCGACCGAAGACGGCAGCACCGAAGTATCGCTTTGCGTCAATGACGGTGAACCGGACGTGGTCACCACCGTCATCGACAGCACACAGGTGCTGGGAGACAACTACATATTCGTCATCACCGACGACGAGAACAATATTCTCGACTTCTCCGATGACGGCCTGGTCGATTTCGAAGGCGTGCCGCCCGGCGTCTGCCGCATCTGGGGACTGGCGTACAGCGGCAACCTCACGGCCATGATCGGCGATAACGCCGCCGCAGTTGACTTATCTGACGAGTGCTTCGATCTGTCGGACAACTTCATTACCGTCAACCGCATCGCCGTCGACGGCGGTACCGTCAGCCTGAGCAACGGCGATACGAGCATCGACATCTGCGTGGGCGACGGCGAATCCGACCAGCTCGACTTTTCGACCACCTCGATGGCCGGCGCCAGCTACGTCTTCGTGGTGACCGACGAAGAGAACAACATCCTCAACCTGTCGTTCAGCTCGCTGATCGACTTTGAGTTCGCCGGCAACGGCATCTGCCGCCTGTGGGGCGTTTCCTATACGGGCAACTTCCTGGCGGGCATCGGCGATAACATCGACGAAGTAGCCTTTACCGACGGATGCTTCGAATTTTCGGATAACTTCGTCACCGTAAACCGCACCTACGTCAACGGCGGGGTCGTGACCACGGAAGACGGTGAAACCGAAGTCTTTGTATGCGTTACCGACAACCAAAGCAGTGTCCTCAATTTCGTGGCCGAGACCGACGCCACGGAAGCCGACTACGCTTTTGTGGTTACTGATGAGGAAAACGAGATTTTTGTCGTCCTCGACGGCAGCAGCGTCGACTTCGGGGCCGTACCCGCCGGCGCGTACCGCGTCTGGGGCCTCTCCTTCACCGGCATGGTGATCGCCCAGATCGGCGACAACGCCGCACAGGTGCCGCTCAGCGAAGGCTGCTTCAACCTTTCGGACAACTTTGTGACGGTTACCGTCGACGAAGTGGAAGGCGGCACGATCACCGGCGACGGCATGCAGGACATCTTTTATACCTGCCCGGGCGACGGCAACCCGGACGTCATCACTTTTGACAGCATCGGCGCTACCGGCAACTACGCCTACGTCATCACCGACGAAGCCAACGTCATCCTGGCCATCGCCAATGGCGACAGCAACGACTTCGACGGCGCCCCGGCAGGCAACTGCCGCGTCTGGGGGCTGGCTTTCTCGGGCAACGTCCTGGCCATGCCCGGCGATACCGCTACCAATGTTACGCTGACCGACGGCTGCTTCGACCTGTCCGACAACTTCCTCACCGTCGTGCGCGAAGTACCGGAAGGCGGCAGCGTTGCCCTCGCCGGCGGCGGTGACTTCCTTTTCTCCTGCCCCAGTGATACCACCGCAACGGTAATTGAGCTGGACAGCACCGGCGCCTCCGCCGGGCTCTATGCCTACGTACTGACGGACCCGGCTAACGTCATCCTGGACGTTACCTTCGCCGGCAGCTACGACATCGGAGCGCTGGCCGACGGGGTGTACCGCATCTGGGGACTGGCCTACACCGGTGAACTGCTGGCGGCGCCGGGTGACTCGGCAACGGTCGTAAATATTACTGACGACTGCTGGGACCTCTCCGATAACTTCATCACCATCGAACGCGCCGAACCGGATGGCGGCGCCGTAGCAACCAGTTCCGGCGCCACGGAAGTCGTAACCTGCGACGGCGACGGCGAACCCGACCCGGTTACCTTCGTGGCCGATACGCCGACCAACTCGCCCTACGCGTTCGTCGTGACCGATACCGAAAACAACATCGTCGACTTTGTCGACGGCAATACTTATGATTTTGAAGGCGGCGACCTCGATTCGCTGCGGGTATGGGGGCTGGCCTACACCGGCCTCATAACGGCCCAGGTGGGCGACAACGCCGCTGCTATCTCCCTGTCCGACGGCTGCTTCGACCTGTCCGACAATTTCGTGCTGGTCGTACGCGGCGCTCCGGCGATCGACAGCATCAGCACCGCCGACGGCCTGACCGAGGTGGACCTCTGCATCGGCGACGGCATTGCCGATTCGCTGGAGTTCGTGGTGACCGGCGCCTCCGACGCGCCCCTGATCTTCCTGCTTACGGACCCGGACGGCTTCCTGACGGGCACGCTTGCCGATCCGGTATTCGACTTCGACAACCTCACGGCCGGCGGGGCGTACCGCATCTATGCCCTGTCCTATACCGGGGCCCTCCAGTTATTCCCCGGCGACAATATCCTCGACGGAAGCGTACCGCTTTCCTCCGGCTGCTTTGAACTCAGTGATAACTTCCTGGCCATCAACGCTACGCAGGTCGACGGCGGCCTGCTGTTCACGCCCAACGGTGAGACGACATTCTTCACCTGCCCCGGCGACGGCGAAGCAGACCTCATCGAGTTCTTTAATACCAGCATCGCGGAAAACGCCGCCTACCTGTATTTCCTCACCGACGCCGACAACGAAATCGTCGGGATCGTCGACGGGGAGAGCTTTGATTTCGAGACCTCCGGCGTCGGGGTGACCCGCATCTGGGGCGTTTCCTATACCGGCGAACTCACCGCAGGCTTCGGCGACGACATCACCGAAGCGGTGCTCTCCGACGGCTGTTTCACCATCTCCGAGAACTTCATCGAAGTGAACCGCGATACGCCCGCCGGCGGCGAAGTGAGCACCGCGGACGGCGCCACGGAAGTCCTGTTCTGCGGCACGCCCACCGACAGCACCCTGACCTTTACGACCAGCAGCACCTCGCTGGCCGGGTATCAATTCGTGCTGACCGACGAATTCAACGATGTCATCGCCCTGCCGGAAAGCAATGCGATCGACTTCGGCGCCCTGCCGCAGGGCCTCTACCGGGTCTGGGGGATCTCCTATACCGGCGACCTGCTGCTCGCACCGGGCGAAAACCTGTTCACCCTGGAACCGGCCAGCAGCTGCTTTGAGATCTCCGCCAACTTCGTGGAAGTATTCCGCTCGGCCGACGTCGACGGCGGCGAGATCTCCACGCTCTTCAACGAAGAGGTCTTCTACGCCTGCCCGAACAACGACAACCCCGACCTCGTAGTGCTCAGCACTACCAGCCTGGATACCAACTACGTTTACATCATCACCGACACCGCGAATACTACGCTGATCGCACCGCTGGGCAACAACCTGGTCGACTTCGAAGGCGCCGCCGAACGCACCTACCGCATCTGGGGCCTCTCGTACACCGGCGCCCTCGCCTCGCCCTTCAACGGCCTCGACGCCGACGTGGAAGCCCTGTCGGACAGCTGCTTCGCCCTGTCGAGCAACTTCATCACGGTGAACGTCGCCACGCCGGAAGGCGGCATGGTGACCACCCAGGAAGGCGCGCTCGACACCACGCTGGTCGACGACGGACCGGGCTCCGGGCTGGTGACTTTCGCCAGCCAGGGCGCCTCCATCGCTCAGTATACTTATCTGGTAACCAACCTCAACGGCGATATCGTCGGGCTGGCGGATGAGAATGCGGCCTTCGACTTCTCGGACTTCTCCGACTTCGCCAGCGACAGCCTCCAGGTGTGGGGCCTGTCGTTTACCGGTGATCTCATGGTCGGCATCGGCGACAACCTCAGCGGCATGCTGAGCGACGACTGCTTCGACCTGTCCGACAATGCCGTGCTGGTAGTCCTCGGCGCGTCAACGCCCGCCGGCGGCCAGGTGCTGAATATGACTGCCTCGCCGACCGACGAGCACGCCCCGGCCATGCTGCTGACCGTAGCGCCCAATCCCGCCAAAGACTGGGTGAACGTCAACGTCACCCTGCAAGATGAACCGCAGGAAGGCGCCACGCAGCTGCTGCTGTTCGACGCCACCGGCAACCGGGTGCTGCAACAGCGCATCCCGACCGTGATCGGCAACAACCACCTTGAACTGGACCTTTCCGCACTACCCGCCGGCCTGTACATCCTGCGCCTGCAAAACGGCCAGGCTGCTCAGCAGGAGCGGATACTGAAACAGGAATAAACCTGTGAATAATAGCAACACTTAAGATTTCAAATTCAAAAGGGTACGCCCCGGCTTTTTCGAGCCGGGGCTTTTTTTTTACCGGAATAATAGTACGGGAAGATGGCCGGCGATTCTCGGTTTGGCCGTAAACATTTCTTAATTCGCAGCGCCGGAGGCGCAAGATATTGGTAGATGGTTTCGAAAGATTGGTGTGTAACACGAGTTCCTCATAAAAATTTCTGCTGAAAATCACATTTAAGCAATTGATCTTCAATACAAAACAGGAGCTTCCGTGCCGAGGTACGGAATATTCGCCGCATGCCGGCCATCTTTCCTATTATTCCGTACCTCGGCACGGTAATCACTGCGTACTACCGATAGCTCGTCACGCTGGGACGAGCGCACAACAATGTTGCAAACCGGGAATTGCCGGAAGATGGCCCGGATTATTAAACCCATTGCCGGTTTGGTATTTGGCCAGGTTTTACAGCTGTCTCGTTATCGGTAGACATTATCCCGGTTTTGCTCGCCCAAAAGCATCAGGATCAGCCTTTTTATTAAAAAATTGGTCGGACGACCTTGCACCAACAACAAAGCCGGGTACCCCGATCGGGATACCCGGCTTCGCCACGAGCAGTACTGTAAACAAGACTTATTTGAAGTGCTTCTTTTCTTTGATGCGTGCTTTCTTGCCGACCAGGTCGCGCAGGTAATAGAGCTTGGCGCGACGAACCTTGCCTCGCTTGAGCACCTTGATCTCGGTGATATTCGGCGAAACGAAAGGGAAAATACGCTCGACGCCGACGCCGTTGGACACTTTGCGGACAGTGAACGTGCGGGTGGAACCCTCGCCCCGCATCTGGATAACATTACCCCGAAAATCCTGGATACGTTCTTTGTTGCCCTCGACGATCTTATAGCTCACAACGATATTATCGCCCGGGCGAAACTCCGGATAATTCTTTTCCGGCGTGAGCTGCTCGTGTACGTATTGAATAGCTTCCATGATTGGTCAATTTTACTTTTTCAAACAGCCGTGCAAAGGTAAGACATTTTTACGGTAACGACCATAAAAAACGGGAATTAAATTATTGTAATAGCGTCACCAGTCCTTTCAGTTCCCAGGGCTCTCCGCGGGGGCCGCGAAAGCTGACCAGCACGACGTAAACGCCGGGCGGCGCCTCGTCGCCCGAGTTGAATTTACGGCCGTTCCAGGCTTCTTCGGGATCGCCGGTTTCGAAGATCAATTCCCCCCACCGGTTCCAGATCGTCATCCGAAAAGCCGTGGCGCCCAGCATGAAGCCGGTACCCCGGAAAGTGTCGTTCCGGCCGTCGCCGTTGGGCGTAAAGGCATTGGGTAAGAAGTACCGCACCTCGGGAATGACGTCGATCAGGCGCACCAGGGTATCCGTGCAGCCACTGGGATGGGTAACCACCTGGGTAACCGCAAACTGCCCGGTATCCGGGAAAACGTATACCGGATCGGGCTGGAGAGAGACGGCGCCGGTGCCAAAATCGTACAGCCACTGCACGGCATCGGCCGACTCGTCGGTAAAGGTCACTTCCGGGTCGAGGTTGGTCGGCCGGACGGGTTCAAAACGGAAACCCGCCGTGGGGGAAGGCTCCACCCTGATCCAGTTGGGAAAAATCGTATCCGTTTCGCACCCCAGCGGGGAGACGACTTCCAGGCTGACGGTGTACAGACCGGGCGCTTCGTAGGTGTAGACCGGACTGATGGTGGTATCGGTCCCACCGTCGCCAAAATCCCAGGAAATGGTATATTGATCGTTGATCGGCGTCGACAGGTTATCGAAAAAAATCTCGGCGGGCACGCATCCGTCGAAGGTGCTGGGGGCGACGAGCAGCAATTCCGGGACGGGAAAATACGACAAGGGACGAGTGATGTCGTCTTCGCACTGGTTGGTGTCCCGCACCGTAAGCGTCACATCGTAGACGCCCGGCTCCGCGTATACGTAAACCGGGTCGGGAACCTCAGCGGCGCCCCCTTCGCCAAACTGCCAGGCCCAGTCGGTCAGGAAAGCGCTGCCCGAAAATGAAAGATCGGTGAACGTCACCGGCCCGGCAATGCAGGTGTCGTAGGCAAAGGAAAAGTCAGCCTCGATCTCCGGGAATACATTTACCCGTATCTCGGCTGTATCGCCGCAGGCCGTATCCGGGTTCAGGATCAGCACGCCCCGGTACTGCCCGGTATCCGGGAAGGTAACGGAGGGACTCCACTCGGTCGGGCTGCCGGGCTCCCCTTCCGGAAAAGACCAGAAAAACTGTTCGATGAATTGCTCCTGAAAGCTTTCATTGACAAAAGTGACCGTATTTTCTCCGCACGAATTGATGACGAACTCCTGATCGTTCAGGATCTCATCTTCGCGTACGTCGGCTACCACCGTAGGGTCGCAGCTGGCGACGTTGAACTGAAAATCGCGGCGCACCACCCCGAGCAATTCGCCGTCGCGGTATTCCCGCACGCAAACACCCACCACGAACTGCCCCTGCAGAGCAGGCGTGCCGGTGATCAGCCCCGTGATCGGATTGATGGAAACCACCGGATTGCCCGCCATGGGTTGCCCGGCGCTGAAATTGGGCGGAATGAAGGTCACGAAATCATAAGGCGGCGGGCAGGCGGGGTTGGGATGGGCCCCTTCGCAGGTCTCATACCCTCCGGCTTCCAGAATGGGGCCGCCGCCCAGCAGCGGGCTGCAGAAGGAATAGGCCAGCGAGTCGCCGTCGGGATCAGTAGCCGAGTGGTCAAAATTCAGGGGAGCGCCCGCGCAGATCACGGTCGGCGGAAACTGGTTAAATACGGGGCTGTTGTTGCAGGCGGCCTGCGCTTCGGGCGTGATCTCCACGGTGTAGGTGGCGCCCGAATTTTCCGGATCGAAAATATTGTTGATCGTCACGTTGCGGCAACAACGCTGATAAGAAATGTGGTAGCTCTCGTTGGAAGGCGGCAGTTGCAGCTGGAATTGGTAAAGGCCCTCTTCCACGCAAACGTCGGGTGGGATCAGGCAGGGGTAATCGGGGGCCGCCACCTGCGCGCGTTCCAGCAGCGGCGCGTCGATGCGGCGAAAAAAGTCGTTCTGGTCGAGGCTGCCGCAATTGACGCCGTTGCCGCACCGGTAGACGGCGATGAATGCGAGCGGGTCAAAATCGGCGCACATCGTACAATTGCAATCGCGGTAGATCTGCAGAGTGAAATCGTACAATCCGCCGCCCAGGCATTCGTAAGTGATCTCTCCCCCGATGATATGACGGGCCCGGAGCGGCGCAACACTCGTCACTATTATTGCGCCCAGAACCAAAAAGTAGCGAAGTGTAATTTTCATCGACCTGTTCCTGCCATTTTCCTAATTAAACGCGCCGCTTCTTCATAAAGTTATCCGCTTTGTGTCAGCGAATTAACGTCACCATACTTTTTTGCTCTACTTTTTCTCCCCGCGGCCCGGTATAGCGCACCAGGCAAACGTAGACGCCCGCCGGCGCCGCCTGCCCCCCGAAGTTGCCGTCCCAGGCGGCTGCAGGGTCTGTAGTTTGAAACAACAATTCTCCCCAGCGGTTCCAGATCTGCAGCTCAAACTGGCGAAGCCCCACCAGAAAACCGCTGCCGTAAAACCGGTCGTTCACCGAATCGCCGTTGGGCGAGAACGCATTCGGCAGGTGATAGGTGATGCGAGGTTCCACGTCGATGATCGCCTCGGCAGTGTCCCGGCAGCCCAGCGGGTGGGTAGCGAGCAGCCGGATCACCTGCAGGCCGGTATCGGGAAAAGTGTAGACCGGATCGCGAACGGCCGTGGCGTACTGCCCGGCATTGAAATCCCAGAGCCAGTAGGCGGCATTGTCGGAAAGGTTGGTGAAGCGAACGGTAGGATCGAAATTGTCGACCTGCTCGGGGGCGTAAACGAAATCGGCCGTAGGACGGGGGAATATCTCGATCAGCTCTTCAAAAACGGTATCCGTTCGGCAGCCGATCGGCGAGATGATTTCCAGGGAAATATCAAAAAGGCCGGTCTGGGTGAAGACGTGTTCAGCGTCGATGCCGGTAGCGACGCCGCCGTCGCCGAAATCCCAGTTCACCTCGTAGGTATCGTCGATGGGGGTGGATAGGTTGTCGAAGAACAGGGATGCCGGCGCACAGCCTTCGTAGCTGCTGGGCGCCAGGACGATCAGCGCCGGAACGGGGAAAAAGGTGATATTGCGGGCCACCAGATCCTGACAGCCGTTGGTGTCGGTCACCACCAGCCGTACTTCCCGCTCTCCGGGCTCCAGATAGCGATGGATGGGGTCGCGCTCCGCCGATTGCGAACCGTCGCCGAAATCCCAGACCCACTGGTCGATCACCCCTTCATCCGAATATATTTCGCCGTCGAAAATGACCGGCCCGGCGATGCAGGTATCGTACTCGTAGGTGAAATCGGCCTCCACTTCAGGAAAAACATTGATGAGCAAATCGGCGGAATCACCGCAGGTAGTGCCCGGGTTCAGGGCCAGCAGGCCGGAATAGTTGCCCGGCCCCGGAAACGTAACCGATGCGTCGCGGGTATTCCATTGCACCGTTGAATCGGGCAGATAAAAATTCCACTGATAATCATTGATGAAGGCGACCTGGCCGCTTTCGTTGACAAAATCGAAAACGGGATCGCCGCACGATTCGAAGAGGAAAGTACCGTCGGGCAACACCTGGGCGTCTCTGACGGCGGCCGCCACCGGCACTTCGCAATTCGTTACGTTAAACTGAAAATCGCGGCGCACCGTACTGAGCAATTCCCCGTTGCGGTATTCGGAGACACAGACACCGACGACAAACTGTCCGATAAAGGGCGGAAACCCGGAAAGCAGCCCCGTTTGGGTATTCAATTCGATGGCGTCATCGCCCAGCGGATTGGAGGGCCCGTAGTTTGGGGCCAAGAATTCCACCGGCAGGTAGGGCGGCGGCAGGTCGGGATCGGGCGCAATGCCGTCGGCCGCACTAGGCATATCGAAGTTGAGCCCGCCGCCGAGCACCGGCGAGCAAAACTCGTAAACGAGCTGGTCGCCTTCCGCATCGGAAGCCGAACTGTCGAAATTGAACGGCTGGTTGGCGCAGAGCACGACCGGCGGAAAATTGTTGAATGTCGGGCTGTTGTTGCAAGTCTCCTGAGCCGCCGCCGTCAGTTCGATAAAATAGGTAGCGCCGGAAGCGCCGGGTTCCAGGATATTGGAAATCGTGTTATTGCGGCAGCATCGCTGGTAAACGATGTAATAACTTTCGTCGATGATCGGCAGATCGATCTCGGGAAAGACATAAGTCCCCGATTCGACACAAATGTTGGAAGGCACGATGACGCATGGATTGCCCGGGTCGGGATCGACGCTGACCACCGTCGGGGCGCCCAGCTGCAAAGTGGTCACTTCCATGTCGCCGGCGTAAATCGTCACCGTAGCCTGAAAGGCGCCCAGGGGCGCGGAGTCGAAATCGGCGCCGCCGCCCAGGCAGTCGCGGTAAATTTTCATCACAAACTGGTAGCGCCGCGAGTTGGTAGTAGAATCGCCGTCGGTATAGCCCAGGCATTCGTAAGTGATCTCACCACCGATGATGTGCGCCCCCTGCAGGGCCAGCGCGCCCGAGCAGAAAAAAAAGCCCAAGAGTAATAATCGTGCCAAGTGTTTCGTTTTTTGATTTAATTTCGCCGCCGAAGCAATACGAAAGCCGAAAAATAGTTGATAAAAAGGAACTGTTTTTCGAGGCAGCGCCATCAGCCCATACTCCCCGATCGAAATCCAGACCGGGCCGACCGACGCCCGGAAAATTCGGTGAACGGCGAACAAGGCAAAACTACGATCGCCAAAGTAAAGCTAAAAATTAGCGATAGTTTTTCAACATTGCCGCCTCCTCCGGAAATTTCTTAAGATTCGTAAACATTCCGACACATACGTCTGTATCCCAAAAGCGTTAAATCCAATGAACATTAAACCTCAAGTTTATGACGACCTCTACAAATGCAAACGCCCGTATGGCTACTCCTCACGATCTCGAAGGTACGCTGCGCACCCTGGCGGACGACGGACTCGTGCTCATGCCTACCGATACGCTCTGGAGCATTGGTTGTGACGCTACTAACCGCTTGTCTCTGCGCCGGCTCTTCCGCCTCATCGCCGCTTCCGACGGCAGCCGGATCGAAATTCTCGTCGATTCCATCCCCATGCTCAAAAAATACGTCCGGCGCCTGCATCCTCGCCTGGAAACCCTCCTCCTCTACCACGTTCGCCCCCTGACGGTGCTGCTCCCCGGGGCCGTCAACCTGCCTCCCGAAGTACAGCGCCCCGACGGCCTGACGGCTTTCCGGATCGCACAAGACGAATACAGCCGTCAACTGCTGCACGCTTACTGTTCGCCCCTCGCCACCGCTTTCGCCACCGCCGGCGAAGCGCCGCCGCCCGCTACTTTCGGCGAGATCCGCTCGGACATCATCCAGGGCGTCGATCACGTGGTGCGCCGCGGACAGCTTGAAAAAAGGCCGGGCGAGCCTTCGGTGATGGTCCTGTTATCCGAACGCGCGGAATTGGTTTTTTTGCGCGACTGACCCGCAAAAACTTTCAAATATCATCGTTTTTTAATCGCAATTTAATTCCGCCAGGCGCGTAATTAAGCGTGCTTTAATCGGCATGGCTTTACTTTGTCAGTGAAATCAAATTTCATTAACCCGCACCGGCCCCAATACAACATCGGGCGCGACGGGTGCGACAAAACCCCATCTGATGGCAAAGTTTGAAATTGCATTGCGGCCAAATGACCTTTGTATCAAAGGTAAAGTAGACATTTTCGAGCGTGCTTCCACGAGCGATTACGAAGAAGTGCCGGATATCGCGCCGCCGCCCAACGAAGGCCCGTCGAATATGATCATCCAGTACGACCAGCCGTGGTTCGCCCGGTTCTACTGGTCGGTAAAAGGCCCGCTCACCCGACTGCTGAAGGGCGGAAACTGGAAATGTGACCTGCTCTTCGAAGCAATGGGAGAACCGGAAACCAAGCTGAACCCGCACGTGATGGTCCCGGCCGAAGGAAAGCCGTACGACTACACCGCCGACGTCGATGTGCGCAACGGCCAGCTCCAGGACGGCGTCTACCGCGTCGTCGCACGCCTGCAGTACTACGACGGCGACGACCGGCCGATGCCGATCGTTGGGTTTGAAGACAGCCACGTCGTTCAGGTCTACCACGAGAAGTAAACGAACACGCCCGGCCGGCCTCGCGGTATAGCGGGCCGGCGCGGCCGTATTTCACGGGGAAGCGCTGCATACCCGGTTTATTCATGGGTTCTTCGTCATGACGGTTGGCAGGCTTGCGCTCGCGCAGGAGGACGACACGCCTGCTGCAGGCAGGTATCCCCGAATACGGCGAGTGAGCGGGGCAGATGGGCGGGCGGCAACAGATGAATCCATGAATAATCCGGGCAAGGTGCTTCCCCTTGATCTTTTTTATTAACCCGCGGCGTCCCCGCCCCAAAACCAGACCATAATGAACGCGACACAGCAAAACTACCGGTTCGACCTGGTCGCGCCCTCCGACCAGCCGGGCGCCGTCGCTTTCCGCGACGCAGATGACGGCCAATATTATTTCGTATTCAACGACAACCAGGGCCGGCCTCTGCTCTACAGCCAGCCCTATAAAGACAAAAATTCCCGCGATAACGGACTGAAATCCCTGATCAAAAACGGACGGATACCCAAACGCTTCGAAATAAAAGAAGCGGACGAACAGTACTACTTCATCGTCCGGGCCGGCAATAACGTCGAGATCGGATGCAGCCGCTCCTTCCAGTCCGAACTCGATACCCGGCAGGCCATGAGCTTCGTCCGGGAAAAATTGATGGCCGACTACGGCGCCGACCCCAAAGCGGTGAAAAGCGCCAAGTCGCCCGGCGCCAATTCGAAATACACCTTCCTGCTGGAGTTTTACCCGCGCGAGGGCGGCGACGCCCTGCGGGGCCGGATCGAATATCCCCGCGGCGATCAGCGCGAAAGTTTCGACGGCGTCGACCTGGCAAAAATCGAAAATTTCCTGAACCGCCACCTCCCCAAACGCAGGGGTCAGCCCGCTGTCCAGGCTAAGCCCCGGAACGGCATGGCGATCAAGCTCCCGGAAAGCCTGCAGCGACGCAACGCCTGCCTGAACCGGGAGGAGACCGACAGCCTCCCCCTGGTGCTGAGCTATCCCGAACAGACCGATTTTCCGCAACGAGTGGTGGTCGACGTCATCGCCAGACCGCTGGCCGAAAGCCAGCCCTCCCTGGTAGGTAAGATGACGCGCGAAGTGAGCAACTCCACCGTCATCGACGTACCGCTGATGATGAAAGGGCTGCTGCCCGGCTCCTACCGCTTCATTTTTCAGACGCACTCCCATTCGGTCCAATCGCCAGATGCGGAACGCCTAGCAGAAACCAGTCAGTTGTTCCTGGTGTATTGATTAAGGATCAGGGTTCAACCTAATTAGGCTGGTAATGCTCCGGCTGCAAAGCCGGCGGATAGAAAAACCCGCGGTGCGCGGCCTCAGGGTCGCCGGCGCGGGTTACTTTCATCTCGCCGGTCTCCCAGTTCACCCGGCGTTCGTAATGGCAGTCGGCGCAGCGGAAGATGATCCAGGAACCGCGCCTTTCGCCTTCGCATTCGTGTTTTTTCGGCAATTCGATAGGCTTCATCATGATCAATTCGATTTTACCCGCCGATAGAAGCAGCGGACTTAATAAAATCGGTCCTTTGGAGTGACGGGCTCAGATTTGGCCGCGTTCTGGGGAATAGGCTGGATAGGGCGTGATGCCCGGCTTCCCGCAAAAGGGAAAATAAATCAAAAATTACTGAGGTTTAGTCTGTGCAAAACTGGTGGGTGAAGGCATATTTACTTTAAAAACATGGAATTTATTTCGGTATATAACCGTTATAATAGTTGAGAACTCATGTCTAACCTCCTTGCCAAGTATTTTGTTTTACGTTTTTTTTATTTATTTGTTTCCCTCGTCGCTTAATAATTTCCGCTGAAACACGTCAGTTAATTCATCCGGAACCACACAAACCCAAAACCAAACCCCACCAGCTATGCGTCCCTCTACTATCATAGCTTTTGGCGGCACTGCGGCGCAGTTGAGACGAACCAAACAAGCCGTAGACCCCGAAAACCGCTTAATCCTTTTACCGGCAGAGACGGAGCTTCCTCTGCCTCCGTCGGCGCCGCTTCCCGATGGTTTCCTGCTGCTGGGCGCCGCGGTCAACGACCGCCTGCTCGACCTGCTCCGGGCGCTCCAGGTATATTATCCCGGCCGACCCTGCATCGTGATAACCGGCAAAGCTACCCGGCAGGAGATTATCCGACTTTTCCGTCTCGGCGTCGCCGATCTCTTACTTGAACCGACGGAGATCGAGGTCCTGCGCCATACCTTCCGCGACCATCTCGAGCACTATCATCGCTCAGGCGGCCTCCTTCGCAGGGCTTCCGCAGTGATCCGCCGGCTTTTCCGCCGCCGCATCCCGGCACAGCGCCGGCAACCGGCTTACGACCGGCCGGCCGAGGCTTTCGGCATCATCGCCACCCCGGCTCCCGACATTGCCGAGGCCGCCTTACCGGGCAATACCGACCTCCATCTGCGTTTGTTGGGGCCCCTGGAAGTCAGATATAAGGGCAGACTGCTCAAAAAGCGACCCGGCAAAAAAATCCTTTCTCTGCTTTCCTTCCTGTTGTACCACCACGACAAACCCGTTCACCGGGAGATCCTGATGGAACGATTCTGGGCGGACCACGCCCCCGCCAGCGCGCGCAATTCGCTCAACGTCGCCATCCACCAATTGCGAAAGCTGTTTCAGGGAATTTGTTCCGGCCAGGACATCATCCTTTTCGAGAACGAGTGCTACGTGGTCAATCCGCAACTGGAGGTCTACAGCGATGTCGATCAATTCAACTACCTGTGGCAAAAAGGCCAGCTGATCGAAAAACGCCAGGGGCCGGAAGCGGCGCTGGGCGCCTACCAGAAGGCCGTAAGCCTCTACCGGGGCGATTTACTACAAGACCTGCCCTACGAGGAGTGGTGCGAATCGGAGCGGGAGAACCTCAAAGACCGGTACCTGATGCTGCTGGAACGCCTGAGTCTGCACTTTTTCGAGGAGGGGAATTACACGGTGGCCGCCAATATCTGCAAGCGGATACTGGAGCAGGACAACTGCCTGGAGAACGCTCACCGGAGGCTTATCATCTGTTACGACCGGCTGGCGCAGCGCGACCGGGCCATCCGCCAGTACCAACGCTGCGCGAAAGCCCTGCGGGAAGAACTGGGTATCGATCCTTCGCGGGAAACGAACGAGCTGTTCCTGACCATTTCCGAGAAAAGCGCCCCTTGAGCCGGTTACTTTTCTCCCAGATGGTTGTATTCGGTAATCGGATTGGAGCTGTTGAGCACCTGAAGGGCGCGTTGCACCATATCGTCTTCGGCATTCCACACTTCAAAAAACCCGACGTCGTCATAAAGGTGGCGCGCCATCCGGGCTTTGAGGAACAAGCCCACTTCCTCCTCCACCTCTTGCCACGCTGCAGCGTCATAAACGACGCCTTTTTCAGTCGCGAAATCGAGAAACTGCGCCAGCAGTTCATCGGGGAGCCGGTAACTTTTCGCAAACGCGTCGAGGGTCATCCCGGCGAAGCGCCCCTTGTGGTCGGCTAGGTAGCGGAAGACGAATTGCGGCACGTGCTGCCGGAGCTCGAGGTAATAATCGTTGAGCAAGGTCGTGTCAAAAGGAACGAAAACATCGGGAATGATGCCGCCGCCGCCGTAGACCACGCGGCCGGCGTCGGTGAAATATTTTGTCGAATCGATGATGGAAACGCGGTTGCTCGAAGAGAGCTCCCCCGAAGCCATGCGTTCGGCCATATCTTTTTCGTAGTCTTCGCGGTCTTCGTACGGCTTCTGGATCGAGCGTCCCGAAGGAGTATAATAGCGGGCCACGGTAAGGCGCAGGGCCGAGCCGTCGCGCAGCTGATATTGCTCCTGGACGAGCCCTTTGCCGAAGGAGCGACGCCCGACGATGTAGGCGCGGTCGTGATCCTGGAGGGCGCCCGCGAGGATCTCGCTGGCCGAGGCCGACCCCTCGTCGATCAGCACCACGATGTCGTCAACGCTGAAAAAGGCGCGGCCCGTCGATTCGTATTCGTTGCGATGCACGGCCCTTCCTTCGGTGTATACCAGCAACTGATCCTTATCTTGGAAAAGCTGGCTGAGGATATTCGTCGCTTGCTGCAGGTAGCCGCCCGGGTTGTGCCGCAGGTCGATGACCAGATCTTTCATATCGTTCTTCTCGACCAGGTCTTCGAGGTTTTTCATAAACTCTTCGTAAGTGGTGGCGCTAAACCGGTTGATCTTGATGTAGCCGGTTCTGTCGTTGAGCATATAGGCGACGTCGACGCTATTCATGGGGATCTCGTCGCGCGTGATCGTGAAGTAGCGCACCTGTCGTTCGTTCCCGCGCAGGATGCCGACCTGGACTTCCGAGCCCTTCTCGCCCCGCAGCAGGTTCATGACGTCGCGGTTGGACATCGGCTCGCCGGCGATGACCGAATCCTCCACGGCTACGATCTTGTCGCCCGCCAGGATGCCGGCGGCTTCGGAGGGCCCGCCCGAAAGCGGGGAAACGACCACGATGGTGTCTTCGAGGATCATGAATTCCACGCCGATACCGTCGAAGCTGCCTTCCAGTTGTTCGTTCACCTCGCGCAGTTGTTCCGCCGTTATGTAGTTGGAATGTGGGTCGAGCTGGCGGAGGATAGTAGCGATCGCCTCGTCGATGAGCTTATCGCGATCGACCTCATCGACGTATTTGGCCTCGATATAGCGCAGTAGTTCCTCCACCTTCCCCTGTCCGAAGTTGTGGATATCGTCCATCCCGGCCTTGTCGACCACCACGGTAGGAGCTGCCGATTGCATGCGCATGCCGATCATCATGCCGGCCACGAGGGTCAGGGCCAGCAGCAGCGGCATCCAGATGGTGAGGTTTTTTCTGATGTTGTTATTTTCCTGATTCATTAGCTTCCTTTTTGATCAACCGCCCCGCGGACGGGTTCCAACTCATTGGGCAGGCAGGCGCAAATGGTGGCGTTGGCTACGGAAATGGGCGGTAACGCTGTCGCTGTTCTGTTGTTTACCCTTTTACAGCACGAGGACCGTGCTTGGGCGCGATCCCGATTACAAATGATGCATTGGCGAAATATAAAGTTACTACAAAGGAAGCTACGCAAAGGTTGTTAAAAACGGTATTTTTTTGCCGGGCGACAGACAATTGGCGGCCGCTTTGGCTTCAGCGCTTCCGGGTATCGGACCCCGCTGCGTCGACCAAAAAATTTATCCCGCTTCAGAGCTTGTTTGGAGGTAGTCATTTTGGCTGCAAAACCCAGCTTTTGGAACCTCCCTGTGGCATTTTTCCGACCCGTAGCGCTGCTATGAGCCGGAAAAATCCCTTCGGGAGAACCCAAAATCTGAGTTTTTCGCTTCAAAAGCACTACCTCCAAACAAGCTCTTCAAACAAGCTCTTATACAAACTTTAAAAAAACACGAATTTCTTTGAAATAATTCAAAAAAACACGAAATTAAACAAGAGGGCTGAAAACGGATCGATATGAGCAAAGAACATGAAATCGACAAGCTGGACAAGCAGATCTTATCGGCTTTGATGGAAAACGCCAAACGGCCTTATACCGAGATCGCCAAGGAACTCTACGTCTCCGGCGGCACCATTCACGTGCGGATGAAGAAACTCGAGGAGGCAGGCGTCGTCAAGGGGTACAATCTCGCCATTGACCCCCACAAGCTGGGGTACGACGTGGTGGCCTTTCTCGGCATTTACCTCGACAAGAGTTCCTTGTACGACGCTGTCGCCGCCGAGCTGAAGAAGATCCCGGAAATCGTCGCCGCCCATTACACTACGGGGCTTTACAACATCTTCGCCAAGATCGTATGCCGCGACACCAAGCACCTGCGCGATGTGCTGCACGACAAGATCCAGAACATTGAAGGCATTCAGCGCACCGAGACGTTCATCTCCCTGGAAGAGAGCATCGACCGGCCGATCGATATCGTCGATAATTCCTGAACAATCCGGTTTTACCCGGATTTAGTAAGCAGACTGCCGTTTTTGTCCTCCCCTGCTCTACCAAAAGCGAACGGAGCTCCCGTCGCTTGACGGAGCCCCGTTCCATGTTGCATAAATTTCTTTCGAGTGGGTGCTTGCGATCGATGTTTGAGGATCAGGCCCCCAGGTAGTGCTTGAGCAGCTTGCTGCGGTTGGCGGAGCGCAGCTTGTTGATGGCTTTGTCTTTGATCTGGCGCACGCGTTCGCGGGTCAGGCCGAACTTTTCGCCGATATCTTCCAGCGACATGGGGTGTTCCACTCCGATGCCGAAATAGAGCTTGATGACGTCGCACTGGCGTTCGGTGAGGGTGCTCAGCGAGCGTTCGATTTCCTGACGCAGCGACTGGTTGTAGTCGAGCTCGGAGTCGGTATTCGGCGTACTGCTGTTTTCCAGCACGTCCAGCAGGGAGTTGTCCTCCCCTTCCACGAAAGGCGCATCCATGGAGACGTGGCGGGCGGCGACGCCGAGGGTCGTTTCCACCTCTTCGGTCGGGATCTCCAGCATGTCGGCCAGCTCGTCGGCCGAGGGTTCCCGTTCGTATTCTTGTTCCAGTTCCGAGAAAGCTTTATTGATCTTATTGAGCGAGCCCACTTTATTGAGCGGGAGGCGGACGATGCGCGATTGTTCGGCCAGGGCCTGCAGGATCGACTGGCGGATCCACCAGACGGCGTAAGAGATGAATTTGAAACCGCGCGTTTCGTCAAACCGTTGGGCGGCTTTGATCAGCCCCAGGTTGCCCTCGTTGATAAGGTCGCTCAGCGATAATCCCTGGTTTTGGTACTGCTTGGCTACCGAAACCACAAACCGGAGGTTAGCTTTGGTCAGTTTTTCCAGTGCGGCCTGATCACCTTGTTTGATTCGTTTGGCCAGCTCCACTTCCTCTTCCGGCGTGAGCAGGTCCACTTTACCGATTTCCTGCAGGTACTTCTCAAGTGACTGGCTCTCACGATTAGTAATAGATTTGGTGATTTTAAGCTGTCTCATGCACTTAAAAGTTTTTGATGTTTAAATGGGAGAAACCCGGAGGTGTAGAAATAAAGGCAGGATACGAAAATGGGATGTCGCCTAGCTGGCTGCGTCGGATCGTAAAAAAAGCTCGACAGTAGTTGGTGTAGTAATTTTTTCAAGCCCTAATCCGTTCTGTTCAATAGTTACAGCGTACAAAAGTACAGCAATTCGCCCAGCGTGTCAAGTAGGCGTGCGGAAGCGGCGGGCGCGGGAAAATTTGGAAAAATCGATTTTTTGTACTTTATTGCACGTAGCGAGTTTATTGAATTGCCGCTCCTGAACTGACAATCAGGCTCCTATCGCTTCAGATCGCGTCTCAGTAAACTCCTATTCTCAACCAATAGAACTACAGGTATGGAGCGTGTGCAATTTTCTATGGAGTTCTTGTTTAAAGCTTCTCCTACTATTCTTTACAAATTTCTCACGACACCGTCTTGCCTCATCCGCTGGTTCTGTGACGAAGTCGACATTCAGGGCGATGTGTTCACCTTCACCTGGAGCGGCGCCGACGAGATCGCCGAAGTGATCACCGACGTCGAAGACGAACTTCTGCGCTTCCGTTGGGACGAAGCCGAAGACGAGGAAGAATACCTCGAATTCAAGATCTCCCGCTCGCCCATCACCGAACAGACTATCCTGGAAATCACCGACTTCTGCGACGCCGACGAGATCGACGATCAGAAGCAGCTCTGGGAAAACCAGGTGGCCCGCCTGCAAAAAGCGACCGGCGGCTGATTGCCGGTGCGATGAGCCGGCCAGGTCGCCCGGATGCCCCCCGCCGCCAATATCCCGTACCGGCGGGACGGGAACAAAGCGATGTTTCAAGTTAACTAAGTGGTGTGTAACAAAAATTTTTGCTGATCCTTTCTTGAAAGGAAACGCTTTTAATTACTGAAAATCAACTTTTTAAATTGAGCACTCAGCAAAAATTTTTACAAGGAACTTGTGTTACACACCACTAAGTACTTTGTCAATTAAGTTTTGCGCCTTTTTGTCGAGTGCATTTTAGTCATAGACGAGGTTTACCCGGCTGCACAGACGGGCGCGAAAGACGACCATAGCCATAGCTACGGAAGGATTGAGCAACGAAGGATATGGCTAAAAGGCGCCGACAAAAAGCTGTAAAATTTAGTTGACGAAATACTAAGTCCGCCATGCCCGGCCCTTGTACGCTTCGGACCGGTATAATACTTTTGCAATGGGTGAAATTTCCTGACCTCAACGGTGACGAATGACCATTTACTTCGGACTTGCGCTCGACGACATCGCTTATCCTCCGCCGGACCGGGCCCGCGGGGGGGTGCGACACCTCGGCCCCGCCGGGCTGCTGGGCTTACTCGAATCGCACCTCGGCCTGGGCGGGCATCCCAACGACAACGACTACCTGCGTATCGAGCGGTTTCGTCAGGAACTGGCCCGTTACCTCAGCGAGGCGCCCGACGCTTTTTTCGCCGCCTCCTTTCATTCCGATCAGTTCGCCACCGCTGCGGCCCTGCTTGCCCGGCGCGACGAGCTGCTCATGGGAGGATGGGATTTCATCACCGACGCCGCGACGCCGCCCCGCCTCCGGCAGCTGGCCGAGATCGCGCGGGCATGTACGGCGGCGAACGACCTACCCCCCGGCTTTGCCGATCGCTTGCTGATGATCATCGATCACCTCCCCCGCCGGCGCCATCCCGTTCGCCGCCTCACGCTGGTGGAGCCTCGCCACCTGCTGCCGCCGCATCTCGACCGGCTGCTGACGGCCCTGGAAAAAACGGGCGTCGAGGTCCGGCAGACCGACGAGCCGCCGGCGCCGGGCGACGACGACCTCGGCCGATTCCGGCGCGCCATTTCCCGGGAAGGGCAGGCCCCCCTTCCCCTGCGCGCCGACGGCAGCCTGATCGTACTGCGCGCCCAGCGGGATACCGACGCGGCGGCTTTCCTCGCCGAGCTGCTGCGGCGCAACCCCGGCTTTCGCCCCCTTTGCCTGGCGCCCGAAAAGAACCGGACGCTCGACCTCGCCATCGCGCGGGCGGGCCTGCCCAGCCTCGGCATCCCCTCCGCCTCGCCGGCCCGACCTACCCTGCAGGTGCTGAAACTGATCACGGTTTTTCTCTGGGAACCGATCAACCCCTTCAAAGTCATGGAGTTCGTCTCTCTGGCCGTCAAACCGCTCGATGACGAACTGGCCCACCGCATCGCCGAACACATCGCCCAGACGCCCGGCCTCGGCAGCGAGAGCTGGCACTTTATGATCCGGCAGTTTTTCGATCAACATCCCGGCAGCGCCAAACAAAAAGCGCAGATCCGCTCGCAGTACGAATTTTGGTTCGAACGGCGCCGCTACTCCGGCGCGCGCAGCGCCCCGAAATCCGAGGTCGTCAGCATTTTCCGGCGCCTCTTCCGCTGGGCGGCCGATGCTTTCGAACAGAGCGGCGAACGCAACACCTCGCTGCTCGTCCTGGCCGAACAAGCCCGGCGCATCACCGAGCTGCTGGAAGTGCTTCCCGAAACGGAACTCAGCAGCCTCGAACTGGAGCGCATCGTGCGCACCATCTACGAACCGGCCCCCGTGCAGTTTGCCGAAGAACGCGACCACCTGCCCTACGTGCACCATCCCAACGCCATCATCCGGCCCGCCGAAGCGCTGGTGTGGTGGAACTTCGTGCAAAACGACACTGAACACTTCTTTTCCCCCTGGTACCGGGAAGAGCTGCGCTGGCTGGCGGAACGCAACGTCTTTCCGCCCGCTCCCGAAGCCGAAAACGCCCTGCTGGTCTGGACGCGCAAAAGGCCGGTGCGCTGCGCCGGTCAGCGCCTGGTGCTGGTCATTCCGCAAACCGTGGAAGGCGAGGAAACCACCCCGCACCCCCTCTTCGGCAACCTCAAGGCAGCCTTTACCAATCTGGAGGATATCACCTATGACCTCGACCATCCCGGCGAAGCCGCTTTCCTATCCCGCATTTTCGAACGCCCCGCCACGACCGACCTGCCGGTGCGGCGACCCGGGCGCACGGCCCCATTCCTGCGCCTGCGCCGGGCGGGGTTGCTCGCGCCAAGGGAATACGAGAGCTTCACCAGCCTGGAGACCCTGCTGTATTATCCGCACCAGTGGGTATTCCGCCACAAGATACAATTGCGGCGATCGTCGATCCTCAGCGTGGTCAAAGACCGCACCCTCATGGGCAACCTCGCCCACCGCATCTTCGAAAAACTCTTCCGGCAGGACATCGACGGCTGGGATAGCGACCGACTCGCCCGCTGGATCGACGAGGCCGCCAAAGACCTGCTGCGGCGCGAAGGCGCAGTGCTGCTGCTCTACGGCCGCGAGCCGGAACGGGCCGACTTTATCAAGCGCCTGAAATTCTCGGCCTGGAGCCTGATCAACCTCATCCGCAACAACGGCTGGCGGGTGGCCGGCGCCGAACAGCCCATCGAAGGCGACTTCGCCGGCCTGCCCCTGCGCGCCCGGGCCGACCTGGTGCTCGAAAAAGACGGCCGCCGCGCCGTGATCGACCTCAAATGGCGCGGCGCGCGCCGCCGCGAAAACCTCATCCGCAACGAAGAAGACCTGCAACTGGTGCTCTACGGAAAGCTGCTCGGCGAAAACGGCCGCTTCGCCCATACCGCCTTCTTTATCCTCGAGAACGGACGCCTGGTGGCCCGCAATAACGAAGCCTTCCGCGAAGTGACGGCCGTGGCGCCCGACGTACCCCACCAGGAAGCCAACGCCCGTATCCTGCAACGCATGGAAGCCACCCTGGCGTGGCGCAGCGAACAGCTCCGGCGCGGCGAAGTGGAGATCCGCTGCCGGCATACCTGCGATGAACTGGACGAACACTACGGCGACGAACTGCTGGACCTGCTCGAAATGCGCTCGGAAGACGACCCCTTCGACGATTACCTCACCCTGATCGCCCCGGAAACGTGACCAGCTGACAACCTGCGAAAAAGCATGCCCCGGCAGTGATAAAAATCATCTCATTGCCCAGCAGGGGCCGATAACTTTGGAGCGGTGGAGGCCTGCTCCCGCACCGGAGCGGTGGTTTTTCCACCGCTTCCGGACAGCGCCCCCGCACAGTCAACTGTTGGGAAAGCTGCGTTGTTATTCAAACAGTTACTTAGTATTGATCTAAATAAGGAATACCTTTGTGACCGGTACCGGCTCGCAGGCCGGATAAAATGGAAATAGCCAAAATGAGTAAACTAACCGAAGTAAAGGAAAGAGAAGCCATTACCATAAAATTTGCCGGCGATTCCGGCGACGGCATGCAGCTTACGGGATCGCTCTTCACCAATAACACCGCTCTGATCGGGGCCGACCTGGCGACTTTTCCCGACTTTCCGGCCGAGATACGGGCGCCGCAGGGCACCCTCGGCGGCGTTTCGGGTTTTCAGCTGAAATTCGGGAGCACGGAAATCTATACCCCGGGCGACCACTTCGACGTGCTGGTCGCCATGAACGCCGCAGCGCTGAAAACCAACCTGCCCCTACTGCGGCCGGGCGGCGCCATCATCGCCAATACCGCAGGCTTCGATAGCAAAAACCTGCGGCTGGCGCACTACGAAGAAGGGGAAAACCCGATCGAAGACGGCAGCCTGGACGATTTCGAACTCTACAAGATCGACATCACCCGGCTCACCCGGGAGACGCTGGCCGACTCGCCGCTGAGCACCAAGGAAAAAGACCGCTGCAAGAACATGTTCGTTCTCGGCTTTCTCTTCTGGCGCTACAACCGGAAAATGGAATCGGCAACCGGCTTCCTGGAGCAGAAGTTCCGGAGTAAGCCGGAGATACTGGAAGCCAACGTGAATGTCCTGAAAGCCGGTTATCATTACGGTGAGACCACGGAGACCTTCACCACCACTTACCAGGTCAAGCCGGCGCCCCTCCCCAAGGGCGTCTATCGCAACGTGATGGGCAACCAGGCGCTGGTCATCGGCCTGGTGACCGCGGCTCAGAAGGCCGGCCTGCCCTTGTTCTACGGCAGTTATCCGATCACTCCCGCTTCCGATATCCTGCACGAATTGTCGCGCTTCAAGCACTTCGACGTGCGCACCTTCCAGGCCGAAGACGAGATCGCCGCCATGACCTCGGTGATCGGCGCTGCTTACGGCGGCAACCTCGCCGTAACGGGCACCTCCGGCCCGGGCATGGCCCTGAAGGCCGAAGCCATGGGGCTGGCGGTCATTCTGGAACTGCCCATGGTGATCTGCAACGTGCAGCGCGGCGGTCCTTCTACCGGCCTGCCGACCAAAACCGAGCAGTCGGACCTGCTGCAGGCCCTCTACGGGCGCAACGGCGAATGCCCCATGCCCGTGCTGGCGGCCCACTCCCCCGCCGATTGTTTCGATACGGCTCTGGAAGCCGCCCGCATCGCACTGCAGCATATGACGCCGGTGATCCTGCTCAGCGACGGCTACATCGCCAACGGCTCGGAACCCTGGCGCTTTCCCAAAGCCGCCGACATCGGTCCCATACCGGTGCACTTCACGCCGCCCGCCGAGGACGAAGCGCCGTTCCTGCCCTACGCCCGCGATGAAAGCTACGTGCGCGAATGGGCCGTACCCGGCACCAAAGGCAGGGCCCACCGCATCGGCGGCCTGGAAAAAGAAGCCGAAACGGGAAACGTCTCCTACGACCCGGCCAACCACGAATACATGGTCAAGATCCGGGAAGCGAAAGTGGAAAAGATCGCCGATTTTATTCCCGAACAACAGATCGATTTCGGCGCCGAAGCAGGCGACGTGCTGCTCCTGGCCTGGGGGTCGACCTACGGCGTAACGCGCACCGTCGCCCGTGAGCTCCTAGCCGAAGGCTATCGCGTCGGGCACGCGCACCTGCGGCACCTGCGGCCGCTGCCGCGCAACCTGGGCGACATACTGGGCCGCTTCCGGAAAATCGTGATCCCCGAACTCAATAACGGGCAGTTGTCCAAAGTGATCCGGGATAAATTCCTGTTGCCCGTACACCAATACAACAAGATCCAGGGCGTACCCATTACCCGCCTGGAGCTGAAAGATTTCGTCAAAACATTGATTGAACAGTAAAGCAAAGCCAATAATGACAACCAATATCCGTAGCAACGGCCAGCTCAAAGCCAAAGATTTCGCCTCCGACCAGGAAGTGCGCTGGTGCCCCGGCTGTGGCGACTATTCCATCCTCAAGCAGGTGCAAAGCGTATTCGCCGAGCTGCATTTCGACAAAGACGAGGTCGCCATCGTCTCCGGCATCGGCTGCTCATCGCGCTTTCCGTACTATCTGAACACCTACGGCATGCACGGCATCCACGGGCGGGCGCCGGCCATCGCCAGCGGCCTGAAGATGGCCAATCCCGAACTCAGCGTTTGGGTGATCACCGGCGACGGCGACGGGCTTTCGATCGGCGGCAACCACCTCTTTCACGTGCTGCGCCGCAATTTCGACCTGAACATCCTGCTGTTCAACAACCAGATCTACGGGCTGACCAAGGGCCAGTACTCCCCTACCTCGGAGTTGGATAAGCACACCAAATCGACCCCGATGGGCTCCATCGACCACCCGGTCAACCCGCTCGCTTTCGCTATGGGAGCCGAAGGCACCTTCATTGCCCGCAGCATGGACCGCGATCCCAAGCACCTGCAGGAGATGATCCGGCGGTCGCACGCCCACGCCGGCGCGTCCTTCCTGGAGATCTACCAGAACTGCAATATTTTCAACGACGGCGCCTTCGCGACCTTCACCGATAAAAAGACCAAGCCCGAGACGACCCTTTTCCTCGAACACGACCAGCCGCTGCGCTTCGGTCCGAACCAGGAAAAAGGCATCCGCCTCGACGGCTTCCGGCCGGTAGTGGTCGACCTGGAAGCCGACGGCTTTTCGCCCGATGACCTGTGGATACACGACGAGACCGACCCGGTCAAAGCACAATTGCTCACCCGCTTTTTCGAAGACCCCAACCAGCCCGGCGCCCTGCCGCGCCCCTTCGGCGTCTTTTATGTGAGCGAGCGGCCGACTTACGAGCGCCTGCTGTACCGGCAACTCGAAACGGCCGCAGCGCAAAAAGGCGAAGGCGACCTCGATCAGCTGCTGGCCGGGAACGTCACCTGGGAGATCAAATAATCCCGCTTTGGCGGGTGTCGGCGTCGTAGGATGAACTTATTGCGGTAAAGTTGCTTCAAAAGCTTTACCTTATAGTGCCAAATAAAACCAAGACACCATGCCGGCAAACCAGCACATTGTCGCTATTTTCGGCGGCGCAGTATCGGGCGCCGAGGCGGCGGAACAGCTCACCACGCGGGGCATTCGCACCGTGGTTTTTGACCAGAACTACCTGCCTTACGGCAAGATCGAGGATGGCCTGCCCAAGTGGCACGCCAAACTGCGCGACCGCGAAGAAGCCAAAATCGACGAGAAGCTCTCCCACCCGCTCGTCGACTTCGTACCCGGCCTGCGCCTCGGCAGCGACCTCTCCTTCCGGGAAGTTGCCGGCGAATGGGGCTTCAGCGCTATCTTGCTGGCCGTGGGCGCCTGGCGCGACCGCCCGCTGCCCGTGCCCGGCGCCGAAGCTTTCGTCGACCGCGGGGTGGTCTACCAAAATCCCTTTATCTACTGGTACAACCACAAACACGAACCGGGATACCGCGGTCCGGTTTACGATACGCCCGACGGCGCGGCTATCGTCGGCGGCGGCCTGGCCTCGCTCGACGTCGCCAAGGTCTTTATGTTTGAAAACGTAGAGCGCGCCCTCGCCCAAAGGGGAATCAAAACGAACCTCTTCGAACTCGACCGGAGCATTGCCAAAGTACTGGAAAAACACCGGCTCACCCTGGCCGACCTCGGCCTGCAGGGCTGCACCATCTACTACCGGCGCCGCCCCCAGGATATGCCGTTGAGCCCCATGCCCGCCGACACCCCCGAGCGGTTGGCGAAAGCCGAAAAGGTGCGCCTGAAGATCCTCGGCAACTACCAGCGCAAGTACCTCTTCCACGTACAGCCCCTGCGTACGCCCGCCGAGCTGATCGTCGAGGACGACCAATTCGCGGGCCTGCGCTTCCAACATACCGAGGTCCGGGAAAAAAGGGTGCGCCCCGTTCCCGGCGCGTTTACCGATGTCCGTACTCCCATGGTGGTCTCCTCCATCGGCAGCCTGCCCGAAAAGATCGACGGCATCCCCATGAACGGGGAAGTTTTTAAGCTGATCGCCAAAGATTGCTGCCGCGTCGACGGCTTCGACCATGTCTTTGCACTGGGCAATGCGGTGACCGGCCGGGGCAATATCCGCGAATCGGCAGAACACGGCAAAGCCATCGCCCGGGAAATGGCGGAACAATACCTCGACTTCGAGTCGCACCACGAGTTCGGCTACCGCAGCGTCGAACACCATATCGGCAAAAGACTCAACAACATCGCTTCCCATATCCACGGCCTGCCGCCGGCGGACGCAGCTGCGCACGAACGGATCCGGCAACGCGTCAGAGAACTGCAGGCCCGGATCGGCTACGACGGGAACTACGAAGGGTGGATAAAAAAACACCTCCCGGTGCGATTGGAAGAACAGCTGGCAGAGAAAGAACAGCGGGCGGCAGGATAGTCGCGCAGGGATGTTTCCCTACCTCGGCGCGGCAATCAATACCCGCAAAACAGGCCATTGCTGCCGTTATGCGGAACGGGAGCAATTGCCCGGGGAGCTTCTATCATTCCATGCATACAGAAGATTGATGGAGAATGATCCGGCTTAGCCGCCCGGCGCCGGCAGGCCGGCGGGAACGGGCGCCGTGACGAGAATAGGTTGTTTGATCTTACTGATCTCTTCTCGCAGCCAATCGTCCAGCCCCTTGTACCAGTCGAGGTGGGGCGACCAGTCGGGGCACCCGCCGGCGACGGGGATGCATTGGGTCTCCTCCCATTGTTTGTTGCAATTGGGGCATCGCCCGGCGGTGTCGAAGGTGTTCCAGTTGTGGCCGCAGGTGCAGTACCAGTGGGCGCGCCCGTCGGGCTCCCAGCCGCATTTGGGGCATTCGATTTTTACTTCTGCCATGGTTTGGTGGATTGGATTTTTTCATTGCCCCATTGTGGGGCTGACCTTTTCCCAGCGCCTCGGCTAATGGACCTGCTGCTGCGCGATGGCGACCATTTTTGCCGAGGCTGCGCGGACCAGGTCTTTCGGATGTAATTTCAGGAATAAACCCCGCTGTCCGGCATTGACGTAGACGACGTCCTGTTCGCGGGCCGCCTCGTCGATGTATACCGGGTACGCTTTCTTCATGCCCAGCGGGCAGCAGCCGCCCCGGATGTAGCCCGTCAGTGCGGGCAGTTCTTTTACCGGAACCAGGGTTATCTTTTTATTGCCGCTCGCCCGGGCCAGGCTTTTGAATTCCAGGTCGTGGTCGCCGCGAACGACGGCGACCAGCACGCCCGTCTTATCGCCTTTGGCCACCAGCGTCTTGAAGATCTGCTCGACGGCCAGGCCGTTGGTTTCGGCGATCTGCGGAACGCTGAGGTCGTCCGCCTCGTAATGGTAGGGCGTCAGTTCATAAGTGATCTCCAGCCGTTCCAGGATGCGGGCGGCGTTGGTTTTTTTCATGCCGTGGCGGTCGTTTTGACCAGTGCAACCGCATCGCCCTGCCGGATGGTCCCTGCTTCCACCACCTGCGCGGTGATGCCGCCGTGGCCGCGCATGGCGTTGAAGCCGCCCGGGCCCAGGTTTTCTTCCATTCGCGAGCAGGGGTGGCAGTAGCCCGTCATTTCCAGCACCACTTCGCCGATGCGGAAGCGCCGGTCTTTCAGGGCCAGGAGGTTGATCCCCGACACGACGATGTTGCGTCGCAGCAAAGCGGGATCGACGGACTCGCGGCCCAGGATGCCGGCCACTGCCGCGAGGTGTTCGGCCTGGATGAGCGTCACCTGCCGCTTGCCGCTTTGGCCGTGGTAGTGATCGCCGGTGAGGCCGTTTTCCAGATTTACCTCTACGGAGGTTACCGGCATGAGGTCAGCCTTTTTGGCGGGCCGGATGCCGATCCACTCCACTTTGCCGGTTTGCGGGAGGCTGTCGTACAGTTCTTTCATGCGTTTGCGGTCGTATCTTGGTTGATCGTATCGTCAAGGAAACCCTGCAGGAGATGAATTTGTTCGCGCCCGAGGCGCTGGCCGGCCCGGGCGCTCAGCCACACCATCAGAAAGATGAAGGCCGCCGCCGGCAACAACCACAAAATGCGCCCCGGCAGCCCGAGGTTCCACTCCGATAAGCCCATGATGAGGACGATGGTAGAGATGAACCCCAAAATGGCGTAAAAGAAAATAAACATGAGCCATACGGTGGGATTGGGCCCGTACAAGCCCCGCAACCGGGCGCCTTCGCCGTTCGGTTCCACCTCCAGCGACAACTGGGGCGACCAGAAGTGCTGATCCGCTTGCGGAACCTTCAAAACTACGTGATGCTCGGCAACGTAGCCGTAAACCCCTTCGCCCGGCGCCGCCAGGCGCCGCCCCAGGCGGCGGAGCAGTTCTTCTACCGGCAGGTCCACTTCTCGCTGAAAGCGGGGCCGGATATCCATCGCGCTCATACTGCTTTCCGTTTGTTTCTACGAATTAATTTAGGAATTTTTTAACAGAAAACCGGCCCCTTCCGGAAAATTTTGCTTTAAACCCGCTCCGCTTTTCCCGGTCAGAACCATCGAGCGTCGCTCAGAAACGCATTCGATAACCGAAAATTCAACTTCTGATGAAAACTTTGCAACTGGCAGGCACACTCCTGCTCACCGTACTCTTTTTGACCGGCAGCGCTTTTACCATTTCCGTGGAACAAGCCGCCGGAGCCGCCCGCTGGCAACTGCTGGGACAGCGCAAAATCGACCGCAAGCTCGACCGCGATGAAATTTTCGTAACGGCCAAAGATGGCGTCTTCTCCGCCATCAAGCTCAGCGTCAGGCGTTCGGCCATCAACATGCACCGCTTCGTCATCCACTTCCGCAACGGCGACACCAAAGAAGTGAAACTGCGGCAGAATATCCCCGCCGGCGGCGCCTCCCGCGTGATCGACCTGCCCGGCAACAAACGCGTGATCCAAAAAGTAGTGTTCTGGTACGACACCAAAGGGTTGCTGAACAACAAGGCGGTCCTGCAACTTTATGGGAGGCGTTAGGGGGTTGGTCTTTGGTCTTTGGTCTTTGGTCTTTGGTCTTTGGCCCGTCTGCTTCTCATCCGGGTAAATCTTTGGCGCCTCAAACTCAAACTCAAACTCAAACTCAAACTCATACTCGATTGGGGGTTGGGGGCCGAACCGTGGAGGGCAAGATGTACATTTTCGTGAACTCACATTTTACCTTTTAGTTAACCTGTTGATTTTCATAACGATCCCGCCCCAAACATGCTAAACAGTTACCAATTTTCAATGACCTCGACGACGAGACAATAGCCTTTCAAAATCTGATCCGGATTATTCATGGCTTCTTCGTTATGACGACTGTCAGGCTTGCGTTCGCGCAGGCGGGCGACACGCCTGCTGCAGGCAGGTATTCCCCGGATACGGTGAGTGAGCAGCGCAGAATGGCGGCCGGCAATAGATCAATCCATGAATCATCCGCGCTAACTCGTAAGGGGAATCTTTATGGTAGTCCGCCGCCCGTTGATGAGACGGGCGGCCTTTTTATTTTGCCCATATGAGCTACTTTCCCTTCCACTTTTCCATTCCGACTCCTCATTTCTGAGGATTTTTTCCAAACCCCCTCTTGGGAGGACGCCACCCGCCGGCGCTGCGCCTACCTTTGCTACTACGATCGGAACATCCGGATTTTTTTAGAGCTTGTTTGGAGGTAGTGCTTTTGAAGCGAAAAACTCAGATTTTGGGTTCTCCCGAAGGGATTTTTCCGGCTCATAGCAGCGCTACGGGTCGGAAAAATGCCACAGGGAGGTTCCAAAAGCTGGGTTTTGCAGCCAAAATGACTACCTCCAAACAAGCTCTTAATTTTAAACTACTTAGGTCCCTCCGATTGGGAGGCGAAAATGCCTGGTTTTGCCCCGGCCCTGAATGGGAGCCCAGGCATTTTCGCCCTTTGCTCCCATTTAGGGTCGGGGCAAACAAGGGGCGAAAATGCCTTTAAAAGGAGGGACCTAAATAATTACTTACATTTTTAAAATCCAATCTACCCGCTCGTTACGTAACTGTGTACAAATATCCCGCTAAACATTTGTGGGAATGTGCAGTTTTAGCACTACAAAACAACAAGCAAGAAACACCCGAGAATCATTTTATCATCCAATTAAAATCACCACGACTTATGAGACTTCGTTCTCTACTCCTCCCCATGCTTTTGCTACTGGCGGGGTCCAGCCTATGGGCGACCACGCACACTATCACCAACAATGGATTCGACTTCGTCCCCATGGTGCTCAACGTCACTGTCGGCGACACGGTCGTTTTTGACATCGGCGGCTCACACAATGCCGTAGAAGTAAGCGAAGACACGTACAATGCCCAGGGCACCATGTCCAACGGCGGCTTCGAGGTCGGCTTCGGCGGCGGAACCATCGTCATCGACGAAGCCAAAACCTACTACTACGTTTGTCAGCCGCACGCCTCACTGGCAATGATCGGCATCATCGTCGCCAGCGAGCCACAGCCGGCCGGCGACCTGTTCGTCGCCGACCTGAGCGGCAGCAATGAAGCCCTGCCGGTGCTCAGCGGCGCCAGCGGCGCCGTATCGGCCAACCTCGACGGCAATACGCTCACCGTCATGGGTTCCTTCTCCGGCCTGACGGGCGACTTCGACGCCAATATCGGCGGCGGCGCCCACCTGCACGTCGGCTACGCCGGGCGCAACGGCGGCGTCGAGATCCCCCTGAACGCGACCCTGGATAACGACCTGCGCGGCGGTACCTTTGAAGTGCTGAACAACACCTTCGAACTGACCGAAGACCAGATCGGACTGCTCCGCAATCGTCAACTTTATGTCAATATCCACACCACCACCTATCCGGGCGGTGAGCTGCGCGGCCAGCTGCACCCGGTTGCTGACCTGACTTACGCGCTGAACCTCTTCGGCAGCAACGAAGTGCCTTCCGTCATCTCCGGCGGCAGCGGCGCGCTCCTGCTCGAAGTGACGGGCGACTCGCTTTTCGTCACCGGCGCTTACAACAACCTGGAAGGCGACCTCAATACCGAGATTGCCGGCGGCGCCCACCTGCACGTCGGGCTGGCCGGCCAGAACGGCGGCATCGAATTCCCCCTCACGGTCGAACAAGACCCTGACAGCCGCGGCGGCATCGTCAACAACGCCTTCGAAATAACGGAAATGCAAAAGATGATGCTCGCCAACCGCATGATCTACGCCAACTTCCACTCTACCCTGGTCCCATCGGGTGAACTGCGCGGCCAAGTGCGCGGCGCAGCCGACGCCGTATTCCGGGCCCACCTCAGCGGCAGCAACGAAGTACCGCCCGTCACGACGGCGGCCACCGGCGAGGTGCTGCTCGAACTCGACGGCAACACCCTCACCGTCACCGGTGCTTTTCAGGGTATGGCCGGCGACCTGAATACCGATATCGGCGGCGGCGCCCACATCCACCTCGGCTTTGCCGGCCAGAACGGCGGCGTCATCTTTCCGCTGACGGCTACGCAGGACGACGACCTGACCGCCGGCCGCTTCCTGCCGGCCGATAACCAGTTTACCCTGGAAGCAGATCAGATCGCCGCCCTGCTGGCCCGCGAGTATTACGTCAACATCCACTCGACCGTCTTCCCGATGGGCGAGCTGCGCGGGCAGGTCGTACCGGAAAGCCAGTACTTCTTCACCGGCTTCCTCACCGGCATGCAGGAACCCGATCCGGTAGCGTCGAACGGCGCCGGTGCGGTGATCGCTGAGATCAGCGGCAGCCGCCTTACCCTGTCCGGCACTTTCAACGATCTGGACAGCGACCTGAATACCGACATCGCCGGCGGCTCGCACCTGCACCTGGCGCCGGCCGGCAGCAACGGCCCGGTACAGTTTCTATTGACGCCCCAGCTGTCGGCAGACCAGCGCAGCGGCGTCTACCAGGCGGCAGACAACGTTTTCGAACTGACCGAAGGCCTGATCGACACCTTGCGGGCCCGCGAAATTTACGTCAACATCCACTCGCTCGACGCGCCGAGCGGCGAGCTGCGCGGCCAGCTGATGCACGAATCGACCGCCTTCTTCTACGCCCCCTTCTCGGGAACGAGCGAAGCGCCGCCCGTCAACAGCCCGGCTTTCGGTTCGCTGATCGCCGAGTGGAACGCCGGCCGCGTCTACGCCACCGGTTCGTTCGCCGACCTGCAGAGCGACTTCAATACCGATATTGCCGGCGGCGCCCACCTGCACTTCGGGCTGGCCGGCCAGAACGGCGGCATCATCGTACCGCTGACCACCGAAATCGGCGCAGACAACCGCTCGGGTATTTTCCGGGTAGCGGATAATACCCTCCCCGTTTCGCCGGAGTTCCCGGATACCATCGTCAACCGCCAGGTATATGTAAATATCCACACGGTCGACATTCCTTCGGGTGAGTTGCGCGGCCAGGTCCTGCCCTACGCCAACAACTACTACACCGCCACGCTCGACGGAACGAACGAAGTACAACCCATCAGCAGCACCGGCCAGGGCGCCTTTAAGCTGGAACTGAACGGCGACCAGCTCAGCCTCTCGGGCAGCTTCAGCGACCTGACCGCCGAGTTCGACCCCGCGGTTGCCGGCGGCTCACACCTGCACGAGGCCCCGACCGGCGCTAACGGCGCCATCATCTTCGAATTGGTCCCGGAACTGGGCGACGATAACCTGTCCGGAGTCTACCAAGTCCGCGACAATACCTTCTCTCTGGACGAAGCGCAGATGACCGCGCTGAAAGAAGGCCGCCTGTACTTCAATATTCATACCACGGATTTCCCCGGCGGCGAGCTGCGCGGCCAGGTGCTGCCAGAAACCAATCAGTACCCCGACGCGACCGAAATCACCGGACCGGCCGACGGCGCCGCTCTGACCATCGAAGGCGACCCCGAAACGCCCTTCGAAGCCACCTGGGATACGGCCGAAGATCCCGACGGCAACACCCTGTCGTACATCTGGCAACTGGCCGCCGATCCGGACTTCACGGCGCCGCTGGTAGTCAGCAACCAGGCAGACGCCACCAACTTCCTGACGGATTTCGCGACGGTCGCCTCCATACTGGAAGGCGCCGGCCTGGAAGTAGGCCAGTCGATCACCGTTTACCACCGCGTACTGTCGAGCGACGGCAGCCTCTTCACCGCCGGCCCGGCAGCCACGGTCGACCTGACGCTGGGCACCGTAACCGGCATCGACGAGCAAGTGGCCGAACGCTTCTCGGTCAGCACTTTCCCCAACCCCGCAACGGAACTGCTGCAGGTAGACATCCGTTCGGAAGAAAATGCGGAAGCGACGCTCAACCTGACTAACGGCCTTGGCCAGATCATGGCCCTGCGCCAGATCGACCTGACCGCCGGCGACAACCGCCAGCAGCTCAACGTCAACGAACTGTCGGCCGGCCTGTACTTCCTGCAACTGCGCATCGGCGACCGCCTGGCGGCGGTGCGTCGCGTGATGATCAAATAGTGGCTTTTTAGAGCTTGTTTGGAGGTAGTGCTTTTGAAGCGAAAAACTCAGATTTTGGGTTCTCCCGAAGGGATTTTTCCGGCTCATAGCAGCGCTACGGGCCGGAAAAATGCCACAGGGAGGTTCCAAAAGCTGGGTTTTGCAGCCAAAATGACTACCTCCAAACAAGCTCCTAGTCTGTTCTCATGTTAAGCGTTACTCCGGGTGCAACTTCGCGTTGCGCCCGGAGTTTTTTTTTGCTTGCGGCATGGCGGCGCTCACCCCCCGGAACTCCGATCTCACAACCGCACATAATCCTCCCCACCGGACTCCTCCGCCCGGTCTATCTCCGGAAAAAGCACCGGACGAATGGTATCGGCTCAGCAATTCTCGGTTTGGCAGTACGCATTTCTTAATGCGCAGCGCCGGAGGCGCAAGATATTGGTAGATGGTTTCGAAAGATTGGTGTGTAACACGAGTTCCTCATAAAAATTTCTGCTGAAAATCACATTTAAGCAATTGATCTTCAATACAAAACAGGAGTTACACACCACAAGGGTCTTCCGTGCCGAGGTACGGAATATACGCTGCATTCTTGCCGTCTTTCCTATGATCAGCTCGACGGCTTTCCGGAATCGCCAGGTGAGGTAGTCGGCCTGGGTGTAGGATGGGTTGAAGTTGAGGAATGGCATGGTTTGGTTTTTTGCTAGATAGGGAGAAGGCCTCCATCCGCATCAATACCCCTCCGCCTCGATCTCCCTCACCGTCCGCTCGTCTTCCCGCCGGATAGCCTCCCGTTTCAGGCGGGTGAAAAGCGCGGCGGCTTCTTCGGTGCGGCCCAGGCGGTGCAGCGCCCCCGCTTGGTGAAAGTAGAGGCGGCGCAGGACAGCGGCGTGGGACCGCTGCTCCAGCCAGGCGGGGAAGTTGGGGTGCTGCCGTATGGTATCCGGCAGTTGGGCGGCGGCGGCCGTCAACTGCTCATCCAATGTCTCCCCGATAACAATGCCTTGCTCCAGGTAGACCAATGCCGAATCCGCTTGGCCGAGGTGTTTCAGGGAAGATCCGATATTGTTGAGGCAGGTGACGGCGAAAGAAGAATCCGCGATGGCGGTACTCCAAATTAGCCCTTCCCGAAAATATACGAGAGCAGGCTCGTATTGCGCCGCCTGATACAGCGCCATACCGGCATTATTGCAAGTTCGACTCAGATTGCCCCGCACAATGCGTAGGTGAGGGTGTCGAGCCGGCAAGAATTGTTGCAGCATCGCTAAGGCTTGCTCATAATACCCGATCGCCTGGTCATATTCTCCCTTCGAGTCATAGGCGCTGCCGAGGTTGTTTTTTATGGAAGCGACTTCCGGATGGGTTTCTCCATAGATCGACAGATCGATCGCTAAGGCTTGCTCATAATACCCGATCGCCTGGTCATATTCTCCCTTCGAGT